>NZ_JCAXEG010000036.1:0-21331 GCF_059758875.1 Streptomyces sp. GQ60
CGGGGTCGGGGTCGGGGTCGGGGTCGACGTGGGCGTCGACGTGGGCGTCGGCGTGGGGTTCGTGGAGGCGAACACCTCGCTGATCGGCTGGACGTTGGCGGCGTTCCCGGCGTGCGTCGTGCCGAACAGGTCCTCGAAGGTGCGCAGCAGGTTGTGGTGGTTGAAGGCCGTGGGATACGTGCCCGTCTTGACGTTCGCCCCGTAGAACACGGTGGCGATCTGGTTGGAGCCGAGGAAGTTGTCCTCGTCCCAGGTCAGCACCAGCAGGCTGTTGTTGGCCTTCGCCCACTGCGCGTAGGCGTCGATGTTGTTCTTCGTCCAGGTGTCACCCGTGCCGACCGAGCAGGAGTGCATGTCGTTGCACTGGTTGGGGACGATGAACGAAAGGTTCGGCAGCGCCGCGAAATTGCCCTGCGGGAACTGGGCCCAGGTCTTCCCGGTGTTCAGCGGCACGTTCTTGAAGGCGAACCACGGGTTGTGCTTCTGGGCGTACTGGCCGTTGGTGCAGACCGTGGAACCCTCGCTCGGCAGGTCCTCGTTGTACGTCGCGAAGGTCTTGCCGGCCGCGATCAGCTCCTGGCCGAGGTTGGGCGCGGTCATCGACTGGGGGGTGTAGCAGCCGTCCCCGGTGATGCCCTGGGTGGCGCCGGAGAAGAGGTTGAAGTAGTTCGGCTGGCTGGGGTGGGTCAGCGCCTTCATGCCGGTCAGGCTGGCGCCGCCGCTCGCGAGCTGGTTGATGTACGGGGCGTTGGCGCTGCCGATGATCTCGCCGTACTGCTTGTTCTCGTACACGACGACGACCACGTGGTCGTAAGCGGGCAGCGCGGCCGCGGCCGAGGGCGGCGCCGAAATGTTCTCGGCGGCCTGGGAGTTGGCGATGGTGAAGGCGCCCAGCAGGGCGAGGGCGCCGATGCCGGCGACCAGGGCGGACCGGTGGACCCGGTGTCTCGCGCGAGCGGTCGCGCTCGTGCTCGTACTCGCCGTTGTCGGGGGACGGAGGGGCATGGGTGGTTCCTCCTCGTGACGGGTGGTGTGGTGCTCGGTGGCAGGCCACGGGCGTCGAGCCCGGGGGCGGCCGGGTGCCGGGCCCGGCGTCAGGACTCGCGGCGGGCCGGGCCGGCGACGGTGATGTTCAGGAACCGGGGCACGGGCAGCCCCCGGTCGCGGAAGTCCTCCGCGACCGCCGCCCGCACCGCCGCCGGCCGGGCCTCGGGCAGCAGGACCAGTACGCTCCGCCCCGGCCGCCTCCCCGGCGGCCAGGCGCTCAGGGCCCCGGCCCGGCGGGCGCACCCGACGGCCCGGGCGAGTTCGGCCGTACGGTCCCGCGTGCCGTCGGGGTCCGGCCGCAGGGCCAGCAGCACCAGTCGGGCTCCCGAACCGGCCGGGTCGAAGACCACGTACCGCTGCCGTTGCCGCCGGGGCTCCGGCCGGGGCGGGCCGTGGCCGAGCAGCAGGGCCCGGCCCGGCCGGGCGAAGAGGGCGCCCCGGCGCAGGGCGTCGTCGCCGTCCGGCAGCGCCTCCGCCATCAGCCGGGCCAGCCGTACCCGGTCCGGGTCCTCGCCCGCCGGAGTGTGGACGTCGGCCACCGCGAGGGCCACCGCGCAGTCGGCGGCCTCCTCCGTGGCCAGCCCGGCGGCCGGAGTGAGGGAGCCCTGCACGTGCAGGTCGGTCCCGCCCCGGCCGTACCCGGCCCTGGCCAGTGCGCGCAGCAGCGCGTACGGGCGGGCGGCCCAGGCCGGAGTGGCGGGCGGCGGCCCGGACAGGGCCAGCGGCAGGTCGCAGCCGTCCGCCGGGTGGGCCAGGGAGCTGAGCCGCACCAGGCCGTCCGTGCGCGGGGCCGCTGCGGCCGCCACCGGCCAGCCGGCCGCCGCCACGAGGCCCGGGGAGCCCAGGTGGAAGGTGTACGGGACGCTCCAGACGGCCGCCGGGGGCCGGCCGTGCGCGGCCTCCAGGGCGTAGGCGACCAGGCGGAAGAGCGGGTCGGCGGTGGCCCGGCGGGCGAGGTCGCCTCCGGTGAGGGCCTGGGCGGCGGCCGGGCCCCGGCCGGTCCGCGCGCCGGGGGCCGTCATCGTTCGTCCTTGCGGGCCAGCATCCGGTAGGCGTTGCCGCCGTCCGTGCGCCGGGCCGCGGCGGTGCGCAGCCCGTCGAGCACGGCCGCTGCGGCGAAGCAGGGCAGCGAGGCCAGCCGTACCGCGCCGGTGAGGGCACGTCGGCCGGTGCCGGCCGGGGGTGCCCACGGCCGGTCCGGGTCGGGGGCCAGCCGGGTCGCGGTCAGGGCCACCGCGCCGAAGAAGTCGTTGCCCTGGTGGGCCGGGCCGTGTTCCTCGGCGAGGACGGTGAAGCCGCGGTCGGCGAGTGCCTCGCGCAGGTTCGAGGAGGGGATCAGGTGCTGGTGCTGCGGCTGGAACCAGGGCAGCCAGGCCGGGCCGAGCAGCCGGGCCATCCGGGACTCGGGGTCGGGGAGTTCGATGGCGAGGTAGCCGCCGGGGGCGAGGACGGCGGCCGCCGTGTCCAGTTCCGTGAGCGGGTCCCTGGTGTGCTCCAGGTAGTGGTACATGCTGACCACGTCGTACTGGCCCGCCAGTTTCACCGCGAATTCCGGGAACTGGCCCTGGTGCCCGGTCTCCACCCAGCCGCGCCGCTCGGCCCCGCGGACCCCGTCGCCCATGTCCAGGCCGTCGAACCGGGTGTCGGGCCAGACGGCGCGGGCCGCGTTGCAGAAGTGGCCGTGACCGGTGCCGACATCGAGCCAGGACACCGGGTCGGTGTGCGGGCGGAGCATTTCGGCGCGGCCCCGGTAGGCGGCGCCGAGCCGGCCGAAGACGGTGGCCGCGCCCTCGCCGCCGCGGCCGTCGTAGAAGTCGCGGTAGTAGAACTCCAGTCCCTCCGGCGACAGTCGGGGGTTCTGGAAGACGTGCCGGCAGGCTCCGCACTGTTCCAGGGTGAAGCGGCCGGGCTTGCCCTGGAGCAGGTCCGGTACCCGGACCCGGACGGTGAGCTGGAGGGAACCGCACCAGGGGCAGTCCGGCCGGCGCGGTTCGAGGAAGCGGTCGGTACCGGCGGCCAGGTCGGCCCGGTACGCCTGGGCGGCCTCGGCACGGACGGCCTCTGCCTGCACGGCCTGGGCACGCACGGTCTCGGCCCGCACGGCGGCCCGCTCCGCGTCCCCTGCGGCGGCCCGGCCGTTCGTGGCTACGGCGGCCCCGGGTCGCGGCGTACGGGTCGTCGCGGCGGCCGTACGCAGGGCCGCGCCGAGGGAGCGCACCGGCCGGGCGACCGTGGCCCGGGCCAGGTCGCCCGGGCGCAGGGGTGCGCCGGGCAGGCCCAGGGCGAGGTAGGGCTGGAGCCAGTACAGTCCCGCCGCGGCGGCGCCCCACCGGCCCTGGCGTACGGCGGCGACGGCCAGCAGGGCCAGCCCGGCGAGCTGTGCGGCGGCGAGCGGCCCGGCCGGGAGTCCTTGGGCCCGCAGTTCGGCCGCCCGCGCCGGTCCGCGCGCGTCGGCGGGTGGTCCGCAGCTCAGAGCGGGTGCGATGGCCAGTCCCGCGGCATCGGCGGCGTACTCCTTCACGCGCCGGGTCACCGCCATGAGTTCCGCCGGAGTGGCGGCCGGGCCCGCCGGGTCGATCCCGGCCCGCGCGAGCACCTCCTCGGCGACGAGCACGGCGAACCCGGCCCCGCGTCCTTCGCCGAGCCGGTCCTGCCGGTAGCCGGCCGGGTCGACCAGGCGCAGCAGGCCGAGCACCCGCTCGGTGGGCAGGTCCCCGGGCAGCAGGTCCAGGACCCGCAGTCCCTCCCGGTCGGCGTGCGCGCAGGCGGCGAGGAAGGTGGCCGCGTCGGCCTCGACCCCGCGGGCGGTGAGCAGCCGCCAGCCGGCGGCGCGTGGCACCCCGGCGTCCGCGTACGCGGCCATGGGCAGCACCGGGACCGCGCGCAGCCGGCGGGCCGCGCGCACGGTGCCCGCGCCGAGGGCGGCGAGCAGGAGGGCGGAGGTCCACCGGACGCGGGACAGGAGCAGGGGGGCGGACAGGGTGATCCGGACGGGGGAAGGGAGCGGGGAGCGCGTCACAGGAGTTCCTCCAACCGGTCGGCCGCGGCGGCGGCCCCGCCCGCCGCGGCGAATGAGGCCTGGATCCGCCGGGCGCCCCGGCGGTGGCCGGGTTCGTCCAGTACGGCCGTCAGCGCGTCGCGCAGTTCCTCGGCCCGGGTCCTGCCGAACCGCACCCGCACCCCGGCCCCGGCCTCCACGACCTGCCGGGCGACGATCGGCTGGTCGTCGCGGATCGGGGCGACGACCAGCGGCAGCCCGTGCGCGAGGGCCTCGCAGACGGTGTTGTGGCCGCCGTGGCAGACGACCGCGTCCAGGTGCGGCAGCAACTCGAGCTGTGGTACCCGGTCGCGCAGCAGGACGTTCCCCGGGACCGCCCCGACCAGCGGGGCGGGGGCCGCCAGAACCAACTGGACGTCCGGGCCGAGCCGTTCGGCGGCGCCCAGCACCGCCCCGTAGAACCGGCCCCCGGCCTCCTGGTTGAGGGTGCCCAGCGACACGAGCACCCGTCGGCGGTCCGGGTCCAGGCGCTCCCAGGGGAATCCGGGCGCGGGCGGACGGGCTCCGAAGGCCGGGCCCACGAAAGCGTAGTGCGGCGGGAACTCACCGTCCCCTCCGACGAGTTCGCGGCTGGAGAACACCAGGACCAGCCGCTCCGAGAACCGCGGATCCCACGGCGCTCCGGCCGGATCGGGGTCTGACCCGCACTCCGCCAGCAGTCCGGCGATCTGTGCGGCCACCCACTCCCCCACCTTCGGGAAGTCCGCGAAGGGGAGGGTGAGTTCGGCGGAGGTGCTGGCGGAGGTCACCCAGGGCATCCCGAGGCGCCGCGCGGCCACCGGACCGGCCAGGGCCTGCTGATCGGCGACCAGCACGTCCGGCTCGAAGGCGCCGACCGCCCGGACCACGCCCGGGAGCATCGCCTTGGCCAGCGGGATCAGCGCCTCTTCCCAGAGGAACCGCAGCGCTGCGACCCCGCGCAGATCGCGCCAGCGGGCGTGCAGCAACGCGTAGTCCCCGCCCGCTTCCGCGCCCGCGGAGAGGATCCTGGCGTGCTCGGGCAGCAGCCGGGACAGCGGCCCGGGCGGGCCGGTCCAGGCGACCTCGTGGCCGCGGGCGGCGAGTTCGGCGCCGACCGCCACCGTCGGATTGACGTGCCCCGCGAGCGGCGGCACCGTGAAGAGCACCCTCATCGGACCAGCGCTCCCGCCCGCAGTGGCGCCGCAGCCGCGAGCGCCCCTGCCCTGGCCGTGGCCGTGGCCGGGCTCGTGGCCGTGGCCGTGGCTGTGGCTTTGGCCGTGGCTGTGGCCGTGGCGTCGAGGTGGGCGAGTACGGCCGCTCGCAGCGATCCGCTGCTCTCCTTCAGCACGTCGTGGCCGAGGCCCGGGAGGATCTCGACCGCGGTGACGCGCGGGGCGTGGCGGGCCAGCTCCAGGGCGCCCGGCACCAGTTCGGAGTGCTCGCCGCAGACGATCAGGACGGGGCAGCGCAGTCCGGCGTAGTCGGCCGGGGTGAAGGTGCGGCTCGCCGCGATGTCGTCGATGAGGGTGGTGCGGTTGAGCAGCTCGTCGGCGATGGCCGTGAGGTTGGCCGCCTTGCGCAGCCGCAGGGTGAGCAGCTCGGCGGGCACCGCGCTGTCCTCCAGGCTGAGGGCGGCCGCCGACAGGGTGTCCACCATGTTGTCCACCCAGGCCCCGCTGAGCGGGGGTTCGAGCAGGGTGAGTCCGGCGACCAGGTCGGGGCGGGCCAGGGCGGCGTGCAGCGCCAGGGTGCCGCCGTAGCTGTTGCCGACCAGGTGCACCGTGCGGTGCCCGAGACCGAGCGCGCCGAGCAGGGCGAAGAGGTCCCGTACGGCGGTGCGGCTGTCGTAGCCGGTGGCCGGCCGCTCGGTACGGCCGTGGCCGCGCAGATCGTAGAGGAGCACCTCGTGCCCGGCCCGGGCCACCGGGACGGCCAGGGGGCAGTAGAAGGAGGACAGGTTGTCCACGACCAGCCCGTGCAGGAACACCACCACGGGGCGGTCGGCGGGGTCGGGGCCGGCCGTGTCCGGGGTGGCCGGGAGCTGTTGGACGTGGAAGCGGACGGTGCCCGCGGGGACGAAGGCCATGGCGGGGATCAGCCGTCCGATCCGGTCGAGGCGGCGGCGCGGGTGAGGGACGCGTGGGTGATCCGGCCGATGTGCGTGACGAGTTCGCCCACGGACATGGCGAGGATGCCGTCCATGTCCTTGTCGGACAGGAAGCCCATCAGGTCGACACCGGCGCCGTAGCGGTGGTGGAGGAGTTCGGCGAGGGCGACGAACTCGATGCTCTCCAGAGCGAGGTCCTCGTTGAACGTCGTCTTCATCGTGACCTCGTCCGCGAGGAGGTGCTCGTCACCGACGATCTCCACGAGCATGCCGGTGATCTCGGCGAGGATGTCAGCTGCCATGACTGGTCTCCGTGAGGTGGGAGGGGACGGGGGACGGAGTCGCGGGACGGTCGGTCCAGGCGACGACGTGGCCGGGGTGGTCGAACGGCGCGTCCGCGAGCAGGGTGGTGCGGACCGGGTACGGATGCCCGTCCGGGGCGAGCACCCGCAGCTCGCCGGAGCCCGGGTCGCCGGTGGTCCGCCAGTCGCGCGGGCGGCCTGCGAGTCCGGTCCCGGCGGCCTTGGCGGCCGCCTCCTTGGCGCACCACAGCGCGGTGAGCGCGGCCGGGAGTCCGGTGCCCTCCCGGGCCGCCAGCCGCTCGGCGAGGGCGAGTTCGCCCGGCGCCAGGGCGACGCGGATGAGCGCGTCCGGGTCGGTGGTCACCTGTTCCACGTCGATGCCGACCGGCCGGTCGGGGTGGGCGAGCGCGACCGCGATCCGGTCCTTGTGGGCGATCGTCAGGCGGACTCCCCCGGCCAGGGCTCCCCCGGCGAGGGGCCGCCCGGCCGCGTCGTTGCCGATCGGCACCTCGGCCGGGAAGACCGGCCCGGCTCCGCCGTCCCAGAGGAGGTGGCGCAGTGCGTCCTTGGCGGCGATCCGGCCCAGCAGCCAGGGCGCCCGGGCGCGCGGCGCCAGCCGCTCGTAGGCCGCGCGCTCGGCGGCGCCGAGGTAGCGGCGCATGACCAGCTCCTGCGAGGCGGGGTCGGTCCAGCGGCGACGGGCCAGGCACCAGCCCTCGGGGCGCGGTTCGCCGATGCCGCAGACCTCCGGGGTGAACTTCATCGGCCAGACCCGCTCGTCGGCGCCGAAGCGGCGGTACGTCCAGCCGTCGATCCGGGCCCATACCCGGCCGTCGGCCCGGAGCAGCTCGACATCGCCGCGCACGGTGACGTCGCGCACCTCCCGGATCCGGGCCGTGGCGCCGACGAGTTCGTACGGGGCGGGCGGGGGGCCGGAGAAGCGGATGCCGTCCACGGTGGCCGGGAACACCAGCCGGTCCACGGGGAGCCGCAACTGCATCCAGTGCCCGAAGAGCTGCCCGGCCGCGTCGAGCAGCGCCCCCGGGTCGGGCAGCGCCCGCAGCACGCCGCGGATGCCGTCCGAGCCGATAGACCGCACCTCGTGGACCCCGGCGAAGCGGGGTCCGTGGAACATCCACCGGTCGCGGTAGAGGGCCTCCGCGCTGACGGGGGCCGGCCGCGGCTCGCGCAGCGGGGTGGGATCGGGGCCGGGCAGGGGCTCGTACCGCGCACCGAGCAGCACGAACACGTCGGCGTACTCCCCGAGTACGACGCGCACACGGCCCGGCCCGGCGGGCCGTACGGTGACTTCCAGGTCGAGGGCCGGCTCCACGGGGAGCCAGCGCAGGGCCCGTACCCGCTCGTAGCCGATGACGGCCAGGCCGGGCGGTGCGTCCCGCAGCGCGGCCTCGGCCGCGAGTTCCAGCATCGTCGTCATGGGGACGACGGGGAACCGGTCGGAGTCCTCCGTCCAGCCGTCGGGCTGAAGGTAGACGCAGTGGTCCCGTACGTAGGGCAGCGTGGCGAGGGAGAGGCGCAGGGTGTGGCTCTGGGACTGGGTCTCGGTCTGCGCCTCGGTACGCGACCCGGTCTCTGCCTCGGTCTGTGCCTCGGTCCGTCCGTCGGCGGGGGCCGCGTCCAGGGCGGAGAGCAGGAACGGGCGGGCTTCCGCGGCCACCGGCGCGGGCGGGGTCGGTGGGCCGGGGGCGGCCGGGGTGACGGGAGCGGCCGTCGGAGCGGTGGCCTGTGGGAGGAGGCCGGTCAGGGTGGCGCGTGCGGCCTCGCCGAGGCGGACCAGCGGCGAACCCAGGTCCAGGAGCACTCCGCGCCGGGCCGCCGGCGCTGCCGGCGCTGCCGGGGGTTCGGCTGCGGCCCCGTCCGGGGCTTCCGTTCCCTCGGGGGCCAGGAGGTCCCAGCGCGGGGCGTGGCCCTCGGTCCACAGGGCGGCGCAGGTGCGCCGCAGGGCGGCCAGGCCGGAGAGCCGGGGCGAGGAGGCCGCCACCGAAAGGTGGGGACGGTCGCGCAGGGTGTCCTCCACGAAGCCCGGGAGGCTGCCCGGGCCGAGCGTGACGAAGCCGCGGACGCCCTCGTCCTCGTACAGCCGGAGCGTCAGCTCGCGGAACCGGACCGGTTCCAGCAGATGGCGGACGACCAGCGCGCGCACCTCCTCGGGCTCCGGGGGGAACGGTGCGCAGGTGGTCGCCGACCAGATGGGTACGTTCCCTGACTGGAGCGGCAGTTGAGCGAAGACGGCGCGGACCTGTCCGAGGTAGGGCTCCCACATGGGGGTGTGGAAGCCCGAGCGGAAGGGGAGTTCCTGGCCGAGGACGCCCTCGGCCTTCAGCCGTTCGAGGGCGGTGGCCACGTCGGCGGGAGTCCCGCAGACGACGGACTGGTGGGGGCAGTTGTCGTGGCTGACGACCACCCCGTCCAGGCCGTGCAGCGCGGCCTCCGCCCGTCGGGTCCCGCATCCCAGCGCCGCGTAGACCAGGTCCGGCACCTTCACCGAACCGGGCCGCAGCGAGTTCAGGAAGGTGTCGGCCGCGTCCTGCCGGTACATCCCGGCGGTCACCATCGCCGCCCATTCCCCCAGGCTGTGGCCCGCCAGTACGTCGGCCTGGATGCCGAGTTCGGGCAGCGCCCGGGCGAGGAAGCGGCCCGTCGCGATGGCGTCGAGGGCCCGTTCCGTCAGCTCCTCGCCCCTGGTCAGCCCGGGCCGTTCCAGCCCGAGCCGGTCCGCCACGTCGTCCAGCACCGGGGCGAACTCCGGTTCCAGACCCGGGAAGAGGAAGGCCAGTCGGCCGCCCAGCGGCTCGGGCGTGAACCACACCTCCCCGCGCCCACGCCACGCCCGGCCGCGCGCCACCACCTTCGCGGCCAGCGCCAGCCGCTGGGGCGTGGGACCGACGACGGCGAGCCGGCAGGGCCCGTCACCGCCGGATACCGGGGAGCCGGATGCCAGGAGGTCCGACAGCTCGGCCGCTTCGGCGGCCGCCAGCAGGAGCACCTCCTCCCGCGCGGGCGTCCCCACGGGCCCGGCCGGAGCGCCCAGGGGCAGGAACCGGCGTACGGGCGGGGCCGGTCGCGCGGGCACGCCCCGTCCCGAGGAGGCGACCCGTCCCGAGGGGGCGGGCCGCCGTGCGGCGCCGGGTGCCTCCTCCAGCACCACGTGGGCGTTGATGCCGCCGAAGCCGAAGGCGTTCACCCCGGCCCGGCGCGGCGCCGGCCCGCGTTCCCACGGCAGGGCCTCGGTCACCGGCCGCATCCGGGTCCGGGCCAGGCCGGGGTGCGGCTCCTCGAGGTGCAGGGTCGGCGGCAGCACTCCCTCGTGCACCGCGAGTGCGGCCTTGATCAGCCCGGCCATGCCGGAGGCCTGCATGGTGTGGCCGAGCATCGACTTCACCGAGCCGAAGCCGATAGCGTCCCCGGCATCGTACGGGCCGAACACCTGCGCCAAGGTGTCCAGTTCGGCGGCGTCCCCCACCGGGGTCCCCGTGCCGTGCGCTTCCAGCAGACCCAGCGCGCCGGGTGCCCGCGGGTCGAGACCCGCCTCCCGCCAGGCCCGTTCCAGTGCCCGCACCTGGCCCGCGACCAGCGGGCTCATCAGGCTCGCCGCCCTGCCGTCCCCGGCCACGCCGGTGCCGCGGATCACCGCGTAGATCCGGTCGCCGTCCCGCTCCGCGTCGGCCAGCCGCTTCAGCAGCACCACCCCGGTGCCCTCGGACAGCAGGGTTCCGTCGGCGCGCCGGTCGAACGGCCGGATCCGCTCACTGGGGCTCAGGGCGCGGAGCTGCGTGAACACGCTCCACAGCGTGGCGATGTGGCAGTGGTGGACGGCACCGGCGACCACCACGTCGCAGCGCCCGCCCGCCAGCAGTCCCACCGCCTGGTCGACCGCCAGCAGCGAGGAGGCGCAGGCCGCGTCCAGGGTGTAGGCCGGTCCGTGGAAGTCGAGCCGGTTGGCGGTCCGGGCTGCCGTGAAGCTCGGCACGAGTCCGATCGAGGCGTCGGGCCGTTCGGGACCCAGGGCCTCCTGGAAGGCGGAGCGCACCGCCGCGATCCGCCGCTCTCCGAGTTCGGGTGCGAGTTCCCGCAGGGTCTGCGCCAACTGGTGTGCGGTGCGCACCCGTTGGTCGAGCCGGGCGGTGGCCACCCCCATGAAGCCGCCGCGGCCCAGCACCACGCCGATCCGCGAGCGGTCGGCGGGCAGGCGGCTCTCGCCACCCGCGTCGGCGATGGCCTCGGCCGTGGCGTGCAGGGCCAGCATCTGGTCCGGTTCGGCACCTTCCACGGTGGCCGGCATGATGCCGAACCGGGTCGGGTCGAAAGCGGCGAGCCCGTCCACGAAGCCCCCGCGCCGGCAGTAGAACCGGTCGCCGGAGACCGGTCCGGTCGCGGCGGCCGGGTCGTAGTACACCTCGGGGTCCCACCGCCCGGGCGGTACGTCGCCTATGCAGTCGGTACCCGCCAGGAGGTTGCGGCGGTACGCGGCGAGGTCCGCGGCACCCGGGAACACGGCGCCCATCCCGACGATCGCCGCATCGGTGGGCCGGGGGCCCCGATGATGCCGCCGCTGCCCGGATCCCCGGCCTTGGCCCCGGTCCTGTCCCTGTCCCTGTCGGGGGCGGTCAGCCACGCCGCTCACCGCCCTCGTCTCCTTCGGCCGCCATCAGGACCACCTGTACGTCGGTCCCGTGCGCGAGTTCGGCGAGGAACGCGGCGCCGCCCGCCTCCGGGTCGATGAGGGGAATGCCCCGGCGGGCGTACGCGCGCGCCAGTTCGGGGCTGACCATCCCGCCCGCCTCCGCGGCCCATGGGCCCCAGTCGACGGACAGCACCCGGCCCGGGAAGCTCTCCGCCCAGCCGTGCGCGAGCCCGTCGAGGGCGTCGTTGGCGGCGGCGTAGTCGGTCTGCCCCCGATTTCCGTACACGCCCGCCACGCTGCCGAACAGGGCGAGGAAGCGGGGCGCGGGCGCCGCGCCGTGCTCGGCCGCCGCGGCCGCGAGGTGGCGTGCGCCGGTCACCTTCGTGGTGAACACCTCGGCGAAGGCGGCCGGCTGCTTGTCGCGGAGCAGGCCGTCGTTCAGGGTTCCGGCTCCGTGCACGATCCCGTCGAGTCGGCCGTGGCGGGCCCGTACGGCGGCCACGACGGCTCGTACCGCCCGCTCGTCCGTGACGTCCGCGCAGTGGTAGCCGACGGATGCGGCCACGGTCGCGAGCGCCGCCAGAGTGGCCCGTACCTCGCGCTCCGCGAGGATCCGGGAGGCCGCGGCCTCGATCTCCGCGGGGGTGCGCAGGCCGGTGGCGATCAGTGCGGCGCGCAGGGCGACCCGGTCGGTGGCGTGACCGAACTCGTCCGCCTCGGCAGCTGGTCGAGGCGTGCGCCCCATCAGCTCTACGTGGCATCCGGTGGCCCGGGCCAGCGCCAGGGCGGTCCGGGCGGTGATCCCGCGGGCCCCGCCGGTGAGCAGGACCACCGAGCCCGCGTCGAGGGGCGGTGTCCCGTTGCCGGGGACGAGCGGTGCGGGTACCGGCCGGGGTGTGACCCGTAGGCCCTCGGCGGTGTAGGCGACGGAGGCGGGGGCGGCGGGGGTCTCGATCGACGCGGAGGCGGCGGTCGGCTCTTCCCGCCGGGCCGGTTCGCAGCTCAGCTCGGCGAGGAGTTGCTCCGCGATCCGCTCGGGATCCTCCTTGGAGTGGACTTCCACGGCGCGGACCAGCCTGCCGGGGTATTCGAGGGAGGCGCTGCGGGCGAAGCCGTGCACTCCCGCGCCGGCGGACTCGCCGCGGGCGGTGACCAGGAGGAGCCGGTGCACCCCGCCGGTGAGGGCCCGCCGCAGCCCGGGAAAGCTTTCGGGCAGGACGGGCACCGCGCCCGGCCGCAGGGCGGACAGATCGATGACGGCGTCGAACCCGGCGTCACCTTCCGCCAGTTGCAGTACGTCCGCCCCGCGTGCCCGCAGGGCGCCGGTGAGCGCGGCCCCGACCCCCTGACCGTCTCCGACGACCCCGACCCTCTGACCCCGTAGGACCTCGGGGTCCCCGGGCGCGGGCGGCAGCGCGTGCAGTTCCACCCGGAGGCGGTCGAGGGCGGGCGGAGCCGTGACCGCTGCCGTGGCCACCGGTGCCGCGGCCGGCGGCTCGGGGTGGGCGGTGTGGCCGGCGACCCAGTCGACGATGCCGCGCAGGGTCTTGATCCGGGACAGCTCCTCGATCGCGGACTCGGCGGAGCCGCCGGGATCCTGGGGCAGGCCGATGCGGTCGGCGAGGGCGCCGATGATCTCCACCCGCTTGATGGAGTCGATGGACAGGTCCGCCTCCAGGTCCAGCTCGGGAGCGAGCATGTCCCGCGGGTACCCGGTCCGGGTGTGGACGATCTCCACGATCACGTCCATCACCTCCTCGGCGGACCGCGGCCCCCCACGAGCCGCGTCCCCGCCGCCGGCGACGCCCCCGCTGCCGCTCCCCCCGGTCAGGCCGCCCCCCGGGGCCACATCGCCGGGCATCCCGGATCCCGGAGCCTCGCTGCCGCCGGGCATCCCCGAACCGGAAATCAGACCACCGGGCATCCCACCCCCCAGGGCGGCGCCGCCGGAGAACCCGGCCCCCGCGGCCACACCGCCGGGCATCCCGTAGCCCGCGGTCACGCCGCCGGGCATCCCGTTGCCCGGGGCCGCACCGTCCAGCGCCTCCACACTGGGGGCCGTCGGCCACGAGCCGGCCCCTCCGACACCGTGTTCCGCACCCCCCGGGGCCTCGCCGTATGCCCCGGACCAGGCGCCATCGGCGCCCCCGGACGGGCTTCGGCCGTCCGGCCGGTACTCGGCCCGGAGCGCAACCGGAACTGCGTTCCGGAGCATCCCCGGGGCGCCCGCCGCGCCTTCCGGGATCGCGAGGGCCGGCCCGGTGACGGCGAGGCCCCTGGGCGGGGCCGGGTCCGGGCCGGCCCAGGTCGGTGCCGTCGCCGCCGTCGCCGCGGACGTCGCCGCCGACGCCAGGTAGCCGGTCATGACGTCCCGCTGCGCCTGTACCAGTTCGCGCGAGCCACGCAGGTACTCCAGGACGACTTCCTCGCGACGGTCGGCCGGGGCCGGGGCAGGGGCGGTGCCGTGCCCGTTGCTCGCGAGGCGACCGTCCTCGCGGCCGCTCGCCGGGGCCTCCTGCCGGGCGGGGCGCCCGGCCGGGTCGGTTCCGGCCGGGCTGCCGGCCGGCAGCCAGTGCCCGCCCGCGGCAGGAGTCGGCAGGCTGCCGGGGCCGGGGCCGCCGTTCGGGTGGGCCCCCAGCCGGTCGCCGCCGCCGTTCGCGTGGATCCCCAGCGGGTCGGAGCCCCCGTTCGCACGGGCCGTCAGAGGGGTGCGACCCCCCGCCGTGCCGGTGCCGTTCGTCGGCTGCGTCATGTGATGGGCTCCCTTTCCTTCGGATACCGCGACGTGGACCCGGCGGGCCGGGCGGAGGCCGCCGGGGACGGGGCTGCCGTCCCGGGTGCGGACCAGGTGGCCGTCCACCAGCCAGCCCGGGCGGCGCGGAGCGCGCTCGGGGAGCCGGGAGGTGCGGCCGCGGAACAGGGCTTCCGGCGCCACCGGCACGCCCGCCGCGGCCAGTTCGGCCAGGGCCGTGACCAGGCGGAGCAGCCCGTGCTCTCCCGGTACGTCCAGCGGCACCACCGTGTGCGGCCGGTCGCGCAGGATGCGGCCGACCAGGCCGGAGAGGACGCGGCCCGGCCCGGCTTCCACGAAGGTCCGCACGCCGGCCGCGTACATGTGCTCGACCTGCTCCACGAACCGGACCGGCTCGGCGACCTGACGCGCCACCAGGTCTCGTACCGCATCGGCGGTCGCCGGGTACGGGCCGGCCGTCGTGTTCGACCACACCGGGACGGTGGCGTCGGCCAGTTCCGTCCCGGCGAGCTCCTCGGCCAGGGACGTGGCCGCACCCGCGACGACCTCGCTGTGGAACGCGCAGGCCACGGGGAGCGGGGTCGCCGTCAGGCCCGCCTCCCGTAGGGCGGCCACCGCCTCGGACACGGCGGCGGAAGGCCCCGAAATCACGCACTGGCGGGGTGCGTTGTGGTTCGCGACCACGCACCCGGCCCGTGCGGCGATCTCCCGCACCTCCTCCGGTGCGGCGGTCACCGCCGCCATCGACCCCGGGTCCGTGCCGGCGGCCGCGAGGATGGCCTCGGCCCGGCGCGCGCTCAGCCGCAGCAGGCTCTCCTGGTCCCACACCCCCGCCGCCCACAGTGCGGTGAGCTCGCCGTACGAGTGCCCGGCCACGCAGTCCGGCCGTACGCCCAGCTCTCCCAGCAGCAGGTGCGCCGCCGAGCCCGCCAGCCCGAGGGCCGGCTGGGCCACCCGGGTGTCGGTGACCGCGGCCCGCTGGGCGGTCCGCCCCTGCGCGGTGAAGGCGGCCGGGGGGAACATCGCGGAGACCACCACGCTCGGCGCAGGGTCCAACAGCTCCCGCATCAGGGGAAAGGCGGTGAACAACTCGCCCAACATGCCAGGGCGTTGGCTACCCTGACCGGGGAAGAGGAAGGCCACCTGTCCGGGCGTCGCCGATTCCTCCCGTACGTGGACCCCCGCGCCGGGGGTGAAGGCCCGCGCCCGCTCCAGCCGGGCCGCCAGCTCGTCCAGGTCGGCGGCCACGACCGCGACCCGTACCGCACCCGTCCCGGCGGCCGCCTCGGCGGCGAGGTCCCGCAGCGCCCACGGCCGCCCGGCCGCATCGTTCTCCTCCAGCCTGGCCGCCAGCCGGGCCATCGCCCGCCCCGCCGCCCGCCGGTCCTCGCCGCGGAAGCAGAACAGCTCGGCCGGCCATTCCTCCAGTCCGTGCCGGGGCTCCTCGGCTCCGGCGTAACCGGTCAGCACCGCGTGGTAGTTCGTGCCGCCGAACCCGAAGGCGCTCACCCCCGCGATCCGCCGCTCCGCGGGCGCCGGCCACGGCCGGGCTGCGGTGTCGAAGGAGAAGGGGCTGGTCTCCGCGTTCCAGGCCGGGACCGGTGCGTCGAGGTGCAGGGTCGGCGGGCGCACGCCCGAGTGGACCGCCCGGATCGCCTTGATCAGTCCGGCCAGCCCGGCCGCGCACTTGGTGTGCCCGATCTGCGATTTGACCGAACCCAGCGCGCAGGCTCCGGGAGCGGCGCCCGACTCGGTGAACAGCTCGGTCAGTACGGCCAGTTCGGTGGTGTCGCCGACCATGGTGCCGGTGCCGTGCGCCTCGATCAGGCCGACCTCGCCGGGGCTGATCCCGGCCCGCGCGTAGGCCCGGTCCAGGGCCCTGCGCTGCCCCTCCGGCCGGGGCGCGGTCAGGCCGAGGGAGCGTCCGTCGCTGGCGGCTCCGACCGCCTTGATCACGGCGTACACCCGGTCGCCGTCCCGCTCCGCGTCCGCGAGCCGCTTCAGTACGAGCGCCCCCACCCCCTCCCCGAGGGCGATCCCGTCGGCGGCCGCGTCGAAGGGGCGGCAGCGGCCGCCCGGGGAGAGGGCGCGGACGGAGGAGAACAGCAGGTAGTCGTTGATGCCGTTGTGGACGTCGGCGCCTCCGCACAGCACCATGTCGCTGTCGTTGTCCCGCAGTTGGCGACAGGCGAGGTCGAGTGCGGCCAGCGAGGAGGCGCAGGCGGCGTCGACCGTGCAGTTCGCGCCTCCGAGGTCCAGCCGGTTGGCGACCCGGCCCGCGATGACGTTGGCGAGTACACCGGGGAACGAGTCCTCGGTGAGCCGCGGGAGGTGTTCGTCCAGCTCGGGCGGGAGTTCGCCCAGGTATCCGGGGTACAGCGCGCGCAGCCCGTACGCGCCCGCCAGCTCGGTCCCGGCTTCCGCGCCGAACACGACCGAGGTCCGGGACCGGTCGAACTCCCGGTCCTTGCCGTACCCGGCGTCCGCCAGGGCCCGTGCCGAGATCTCCAGGGCGAGCAGTTGCACCGGTTCGATCCCGGCCAGGGAGGCGGGCGGGATGCCGTACGCGAGGGCGTCGAAGGGCATCGGGCCGAGGAAGCCGCCCCAGCGGGACGGGGTGCGTTCGCCGGCCCGCGCCGGGTCGGGGTCGAAGTGGAGGGCCGGGTCCCAGCGTTCGGCCGGCACCTCGGTCACGGCGTCGAGCCCGGCCAGGATGCGGGCCCAGTAGGCGGCGAGGTCCGGCGCGCCGGGGTAGGCGCAGGCCATGCCGACGACGGCCACGTCCAGCGGCTCGGGCCGGGTGGCGCCCGCGGCGGCCGCAGCGTCACCCTCGGGCTCCGGACCGGCGAGCTCCTGGGCCCGATGCCGGAGCAGTTCGGTCGCCCCCTCGGTGACCTCGGCGTGCAGGGCGGCGATGGTGGTGGTCCCGGAGCGCAGAGTGGCGGCCTGGCCGAGCATGAACAGCCCCTCGGCGAGCTGGTGTTCCTCGTCCACGGGCTCCAGACCGGAGCCGGCGGCACCGCGTCGCAGTCCCTTGCTGGCGATCCGGAGCCTTCCCAGGTTGAGCCGCTCCAGCTCCTCCCACACCTCGCGCGGCTCGGCGCCACCCTCCGCGAGCCGTTGCCGGGTGGCCTCGAAGGTGTCCACGTACGGGGTGACCGCGCAGCGCGTGGCGTGCCCGGGCGCGGTGTGCAGCAGTACGGTGTCGGCGCACTCCAGCGCCGCCCGCTGGAAGCGGGGCCGGACCGCGCCCGCCGCCACCGCCTCCTCGGTGAACAGGTACGCGGTGCCCATGAGCACCCCGATGCGCGCACCGCGTTCGGCGAGCGGAGCCGCCGCGGCGGCGGCCATCGCGGCGGAGCGGGCGTCGTGGATCCCGCCGGCGAACAGCACGTCCAGCGCGGCCGGTTCGGGGCAGGACAGCAGCAGCTCGATCTGCTCCTCCCACAGCGGGAACGAGGCGCGCGGCCCCACGTGGCCCCCGCATTCCAGCCCCTCGAACACGAACCGCCGCGCCCCGTCGGCGAGATACCGCTCCAGCAGGCCGGGCGAGGGCACGTGGAGATGTGCCCGGGTCCCGGCGGCCTCCAGCGGGGCCGCCTGCCCCGGGGTGCCGCCCGCGATGATCGCGTACGGCGGACGCACCTCGGCGACGGCCGCCAGCTGCTCGGCCCGCAGTTCGGCCGGGGCGAAGCCGAGCATCCCCACGCCCCAGGGCCGCTCCCCGAGCCGCTCGGCGGTCTCGGCGAGGAGCCGGCGCACCTGCGGCCCCGCCATGACCGCGAGCGCCAGGTAGGGGACCCCGCCCCCGGCGGCCACCGCCTCGGCGAAGGCCGCCTGGTCGCTGACCCGGGTCATCGGCCCCTGCGCCACCGGGAACGGTCGGCCCGGGCCGTGGCCGCCCCCCAGCGGCCGGGCCCGTACGACGGCCGCCAGATGCCCGGCGACGGCCGACCGGATGCCCCGGAGGATGCCTCCGGCCGTCCGGTAGCGGGCGGCCAGCCGGGCCGCCGAGGCCCCGTCCTGCCCGATCGGGAGCAGCTGCGTGCGCAGGTCCCGGGCGCCCAGCAGGGTGGCGACCGGCCCCTGCGGCGGGGTCAGGTCGGGGCGTGCGTAGACCCGGTGGTCCCGCAGGATCCTGGTCTCGGATCCGTCCATGGCCCGTACGGCCGCGGCCACTTCGGCGGGCAGCCCGGCCTCTCCCTCGGGCGTGAGGGCCAGTTGTACGTCGACCAGCACCCCTGCGGCTCCGCCCGCGACGGCCGCGGCCGCCGTGTGCGGCCCGATTCCGCCGTACGCCCGTACGGGCAGCCCGAACGCGGGCTCGGCGAGCAGCTGTTGGAGGAGCACGAAGGTGGTGGTCCCGCCCACCCGGCCGCCCGCCTCGTGCCCCTTGGCCACGAGCGCCTCCACCCCGGCGGCCGCCGCGGCCACGGCCTGTGCCGGATCGGTGATCTCGGCCCACACCCTCGGCCGCCCGGAGGCGGCCGCCCAGCCGGCCACCTCGTCCGGGGTGTGGCGCGCGGGGTCGGCGAGCAGCACCGTGTCCACTGCGGCCGGCAGCTCCCCGGGACCGATCGGGCAGCCCGCGGGCACCCGTATCCCGTAGCGGCCGGCTCCCAGGCGGCGGGCGATCTCGGCCATCGCGCACCGCGCGGAGCCGGCGTCCCGGCCGAGGTCGAGCAGACCCAGGGCGCCGGCGCGCTCGGCCGCGGTGACGATCCGCGGGTTGGGCTCCTCGAACGGGCTGACCGCGACGACGAGGTCGCGGTCGGTGGCGCGGAGCCGCCCGGTCCGTGGAGCCGACGGGTGCTGCCGGGGCGGTAGGGCACGCGGGGGCTGGGGGGACGGCTCGGGCTGGGGGGACACGGACGCTCCTCTTCCAGTGCTGTGTGACATGGCGCAGTGCGGGACGGAAGACGGGGGAAGAAGCGGGAAAGGGAAAGACGGTGGACGAACCGCCCTCCTCCTGGTGAATTCGAGGCGGGCGGCGCGCGAAACGGCCGGGTGATGGCGAACCGGCGGGGGCAGGGTTGAGCGGTGGTCAAATTCCCTGGTGCCGGGATGCATCGTGCGGTGGCGGCCCCGCACTGTCAACGGTCATCCGGAGCCGTTCACTTCGCACCGAGGACGGGCCCCACCGACCCGGACGGCCCCCCGGCCACACCGTCGGCGCGTCCCCTACGAGGCCATGGCCTGCGGCGTTGCGTCCGGGCGGCCCGCCCTCGGCCCACCGGTCAGTGGACCGCAGCCGCTCGGGCTCATGCCGCATGGGTATGGGTTGTCACCGGTCCGGCATGAACACCTTTGCGAAGCTTGACGGTTGTTCACCCGACGCAGTCTTACAGGTACACGCTCGCCCGGTTACCGTCCGGTCATGACCCCCACCCTCGCCCAGCTCCGCTACCTCGTCGCCGTCGCCGACTGCCGTTCCATCACCGGCGCGGCGGCCGCCGTCTTCGTCGCCCAGTCCGCCCTGTCCCGTGCCGTCCAGGCCATGGAGCGCGACCTCGGCGTCGATCTCCTCGCCCGCCGGGGAAGGGGGGTGGACCTCACACCGGAAGGGGCCCGGGTCGTCCGGCTGGCCCGTACCGTGCTCGACGCGGTGGAGGCCATCGACGACATCGGCACTCCCCACGGACTGGGCGCCAGGGCCGCCCTGTCCATGGTCACCACCCCCACCCTGGCCCTCGATCTGGCCTCCGAGCTGGTACACACCTTCACGGAACGGCACCCCGGTCTCGACGTCCGACTCCACCAGTACGACAGCCGCGAGGCCGTGGTGCAGGAACTGACGCAGGGCCGGGCCGAGTTGGCGCTCGTGGATCTCCCCCTCGACAAGGAGCTCTCCACCCACCACATCCAGGAGCGCGAGGTGGTGCTCATCTCCCCCGTCGGGTCCGCGCTGCCCGACCCGTTGCCGTTCCGCGCGCTCGACGGGCTGCCCATGGTGCTGCCCACCCCCGGGACCGGCCGGCGTACCGAGATGGAGGCCATGTTCAGCTGCCTGGGCGTGCGCCCGGTGCCCTGCCTGGAGGTGGACGAACGCCTCGGCTGGGTGACGGGGGTGACCGACGGTCGCGGCTCCCTCATCTGGTACCGCGACGTGGTCGCGCGGGCCTTCGGCAGCAGGGCGGAGATACGTTCCTTCACCCCGCCCCTGCTGCGCCCGGTGGGCATCGCGCACGCCCGGCGGCCACTGAGCCGCGCGGCCCGCGCCTTCATCGCGCACGCCCGGCACAAGGCACCCATGCGCGAGCCCTCCCGGTGACCGCCCGATCCGCGCGCGCCGTGCGTCCCGGGTGGGCCGTGCGTCCCGGGTGGGCCGGCCGAAGGGTCCCGCCCGGCGGCCGGACATGCCCGCGCGGCATTGAACGATGCTCAAACAGGCGGCGATTGACCCTGGCGCCGGAACCTGACACCCCCTCACATGGTGGGCATGTCACGACTACTCCTCACACCCCCGCGGGCAGCAGCCCTCGCCACCGCGGCTCTCGCCACGGTCCTGCCGGCCGCGGCCTGGCTGACCGGACCCGCCGCCGGGCCCGCCGGCGCCGCCACCGCGCTCCCCGCGACCGCAGCCCTGGCCGGCGCCGCCGCGGCTCCCGAGCGCCAGTGCACCCTCCCCGGAGGCATGGCCGAGATCAGCGGGCTCGCCATGAGCCGCAAACACCCCGGCGTCTTCTACGCCGTCAACGACAGCGGGAACACCAACCAGGTCTTCGCCATCGACTGCAGCGGCGCCACCGGCCTGCTCAAGGCCACGTACACGGTCTCCGGGGTCACCAACACCGACTGGGAGGGACTGGCCGTCGGCAAGGACTCCGCGGGCCGCCCCGCGATCCTGGTCGGCGACATCGGCGACAACTTCAGCAGCCGCGCCGAGATCACCGTGCACTCCTTCGCCGAGCCCGACCAGCTCGCCAACGCCTCGGTGACCCCCGTGACGTACCGGTTCGCCTACGCCGACGGGAAGCACGACGCCGAATCCCTGCTCGCCGATCCCGTCACCGGCCGGATCCACGTCGCGAGCAAACTCATCGGAACGGCAGGCCAGTTGTACCAGGCCCCGCTGCCTCCGACGCCCGGGCAACTGGGCACCCTGACCGCCGTCCGGCCGGGCCCGGTCTTCGCCACCGACGGTGCGTTCTCCCCGTCGGGGGTCTCGTACACCCTGCGCAGCGGCGGCCCGATGGGGGCCAACACGGCCTCCGTGTACGACACCGCGGGCACCAAGCTCGCGGACGTGGCCCTGCCCGCGCAGTCACAGGGCGAGACGGTGACGTACCTCGACTGCACCAGCCTGCTCGTCGGCTCGGAGAACGACACCCAGATCTGGCGCGTCCCGCTGCCCCCGGAGGCCACTCCGGGCTGCGGCGGCACGCCGACACCCACGCCCACGCCCACCCCCACGTCGACCCCCACGCCCACGCCCACGTCGACCCCGACACCGACACCC
>NZ_JCAXEG010000037.1:0-20317 GCF_059758875.1 Streptomyces sp. GQ60
GGGCGGTGGTGCCTTTTGTTCGGTCCTGACACCCGCGTGCCGACTCGCGGCAACGCGCAGGCTCTCCACCTCACGGGCGATCAGTTGCTTCAGGGTCTGGGGATCCCGCGGGGTGAAGGGCATCGTCAGTCCTCGGCTTCGGCGGCAGGGGGCCGCAACTGCGGCTACGCGTCGAGCATGGCCGTACGCAGGCCGGCGAGCACGCGGGCCAAGATGCGCGAGACCTGCATTTGGCTGATCCCGAGTTCGGCGCCGATCTCGGACTGGGTCCTCTCCTGCGCGAATCGAAGGTACAAGATCTCGCGGTCCCTTTCGGGGAGCCGCTTCAGCAACGGGCCGAGGGCGTGGAGATCCTCGAAGAGCTCGATCGCCTTGGGGGTCTCTTCGGCGACGGGTTGCCGGTGACCGCTCCGCAAGGAGGAGCCCTGGTCCTCTTCCCCGGCGGGTGGAGTTTCCAGGCTCTGAGTCGAATAGCCGTTGGCGGCCACGAGCCCGTCGATGACTTCTTCCTCCCCCAGGTCCAGGTGGCGGGCCAGCTCCTTGACGGTCGGCGCCCGCCGCAGGGTGGAGCCGAGTTCGTCCCGCGCCTTGGCGAGTTCGACACGCAGTTCCTGCAGTCGCCGCGGGACGCGGACCGCCCAGGTGGTGTCCCGGAAGTGCCGCTTGATTTCCCCGGTGATGTAGGGGAGGGCCAGGGAGGAGAATTCGACCCCGCGCTCGGGTTCGAACCGGTCGATGGCCTTGATGAGGCCGATGGTCCCGGCTTGGATGATGTCCTCCATCTCGGCGCCCGCCCCCGCCGCACTGCCCGTCCGGCTGCGGAACGCCTTGGAGGCGAAGCGAACGAGGGACATGTTCATCTCGATGAGCGTGCCGCGGACGTACTGGTGCTGTGGAGTGCCTTCGGTGAGGCTGTTCAGCCGCTCGAAGAACACCTTGGTGAGCTCTTTCGCGTGGAGGGGGTCGACCCGGTGGGGCTGGGTGACCACGGGCAGTTCCGTACCGGCCTGCGGCGCGCCGCGGCGCACTCCTTGCGTGAAGGGCATGCCTGCGGCGGGCGATCCGGTCGTGGCGTTGAACGGGGCGGTGAAACCGGGCACGGGACGGCCCTCCTTCGGCCTCAGGGGTGAGACAGGGAGCCTGCCCGCCAGGTCCCGGCTGCCCGGGAGTCGTCAGCCCCCTTCGCCCGGGACCTTCGGCCCTTCGCCTACGGGCTTGTGACCCTTGTGCCCCTTGTGCCGCGAGGGCGCCGCAGCCGAACCGTGCTCGTCTTGCGGTCATACTGGGCGCGACATCCCGGAGGAGCACGCCGAGTCGTCGGGGAGAGGGAGCGGACGGGTGGAGAGCCTGCTTTTCGACAGCGGAGACCTGGAGGCCACGCAGGAGTTCTTGTCCTCGGCCTACACCCCCATGCGGATCGGCGGCCGCCCCGCGGACACGCGGGCGCGGATCTCCCGCAGAGCGGTGGGCGAGCTGAGCGTGGACCGGCTGGCGTTCGGATACACCATGTCCTACGACGCGGGCTGTCTCGGCAAGGTGTGCCTGGTGACGATGCACGCCGGGACGATCGTGAACACCACGGGAGGCCGGGAGGAAGTGTTCGGCCCGGGCGAGACCTTCCTCGTGGCACCCCCCGACCGGCCGTACGCGGGGCAGGTCCGCGAGGCCCGGTACACGATCACGATGTTCGATCCCCGGCTCCTGGGCCGGGTCTCCTCCCTGCCGGCGGGCCGAGGGGTGCGGATCACCGGAGCCCGGCCGATCGCACCGGCCGCGAACCGGCAGCTGGGCGCGGCCGTCGCCTATGTGCGCGACCACGTGCTGGACGAGGCCTCAGCGTCCGGCGACGGCAACCGGCTGGTGGTCTCCACAGCTGCCCAGCACCTGGCGGCGACGGTCCTGGCGACACTGCCGAACACCACGTGCGCGGAGCGAAGGGACCTGAGGGACACCCGCGACGCCGGCAGCGGCACCTTGCGCCGGGCCGTCGAGTTCATCGAGGCCAACGCACATCGCGACATCACCCTCGCCGACATCGCGGCATCGATCCCCGTCACGCCGCGCGCGGTCCAGTACGCCTTCACCCGCCACGCCGGCACCACGCCGCTCGGTCATCTGCGCCGCGTCCGGCTGGCCCGTGCGCATGCGGAACTCGTCGCGGCGGACCCTGCGACCGGGACGACCGTTTCCGGGGTGGCCGCCCGCTGGGGCTTCGCCCATCAGGGCCGCTTCGCCGCCGCGTACCGGCAGGTGTACGAGGTGGCGCCGTCGGTCACCCTCGGCCTGCGGTGATCCCGACGGGCAGTGTCAGAACGCGGTCGCGGACCGGTCCGGGCCGTCGCCCACCGACTCGGTGATGTCGAAGACCGTGTCGGCGCCCGTGATGCTCAGCAGGCGCGAGAACTGCGCGCTCGGGCCGGCGAGGGTCAGCGTGCGCCCGCTCTCCGTGCACATCAAGCGGGCCCGCAGCAGCGCGTTGAGCCCGGTGGAGTCGCAGAACGTGAGCCCGGCGAGGTCGACGACGACGCGCGCGGGGGCGTCGACGCCGGTGCAGGCCGCCGACAGTGCCGTGCGGAGGCCGTCGACGTGTTCGAGGTCCATGGCACCGGTGAGCGTGATGAGGGTGACATCGGGGCGAGTGAGGACCGTGACGTTCTGCGGACCTGGGGTGTCAGTCGGGTTCACGCCATTCCTTGCTTCGGATGCGGTCACGGAACCGTCCGCGGCAGCGGGTGCGACGGGTCCGGCTCCGCTCGTCTGCGTGCCCCGACCGTAGCCGCGGCAGGCGGGATCTACAGCCCCGCAAACGACGAGAACGCCTTCTTCGTTTAACGGACCGCCGACCGGGCGGCCGGCGGCGGGCCCTGCTCCCCTGAGGCGGCCGGAGCGATGCGCACGGCGAAGAGCACGGTGTCGTCCTCGGAGCGGGAGGGAGCGACGGTGTCGGCCAGATGCCGCAGGACATCGGCCAAGGGGGCGTCGGGGCGGGCCGCGGCGAGGAAGCGTGCGGCCTCGTCCGTGGCGGTGCCGAGGTCCTGGCCGCGGTGTTCGACGAGCCCGTCGGTGTAGAGGAGCAGGGTGCTGCCCGGGGCCAGGAGCCGGGTACGGGTCGTACGGGGCACCGGCGGCAGCGCGGGGTGCAGCAGGACGTCGTGCGCCCGGAGCTGTTCGGCCGGCTCGCCGGGTGCGTCCGGATGGGCGAGGAGCGGGGGCGGGTGCCCCGCGTTGGTCCAGGAGAGCTGCCAGTGGCCGCCGGAGCGGGGGGTCAGATGGGCGTGGACGAGGGTGCCGCCGGCCGGGAGATCCAGCGTCTGGCAGGCTTGGACGAGCGCCTCGACGGCCTGGTGCGGGGGCCGCTCCGGGTGGTCGACGTCCGCTTGCCGGAGCATGCTGCGGACCTGCCCCATGAGAGCCGCGGCGTGCACGTCGTGGCCGGTGATGTCCCCCACCGTCAGGGCCCATGCGCCGTTCGGGCCGGGCAGCGGATAGAGGTCGTACCAGTCGCCGCCGACCATGTCCTGCTGGGCCGCCGGCCGGTACAGGGCGGCGGTCTGCAGTCCCGGAACCTCCACGAGATCGGTGAGCATGGCTTCCTGCAGCCGCAGCGCGATGGAGACGCGTTCGTCCAGGTACGCGGCCCGCTCCACGGCCCGGGCCGTGTAGTCGGCCAGTACGACGAGCACCGCCCGCTCGGCCGGATCGACCACGTGCGGGATGTCCCAGCCCAGTTCCAGCACGCCGAGAACGCCTTCTGAGCCCGGCAGCGGTACGCACGCCAACGTGTGCAGGCCCAGCGCGTCGAAGTCGGCCACGGCCTCGGGCGCGTACCCGCTCGCGAGCGTCTCCCGGTCGGGGACGACGACCGTCCGGCGCTCTCGTACCGCCCGCGCGCCGGGTCGGCCCGCATCGGCCCCGTACCCCGCGTCCGTCCCCTTCCAGGGGGCTTGCCCCGCCTCGGCCCCGGCCACCTGCCGGAGCGATCCGTCCTCACCCGACAACACCAGGCCCACGTGGGAGGGCTTGAGGTCACTGCCCGCGAGGTCGCTCACCCGTGCCCAGACCTCGCCCAGCCCACTGGTGTCCCCCAGATCCTCCGCGGCCCGCAGCAACAGTTGTGCCCGGTTCAGCAGGGTCTCCATCCGGTCGGCCTGGGCCTCCGCGAGCGAAGCGGCCTCCCCGGCAGCTTCTCCGGCGCGCAGCACCTCGTCGGAGCGCAGGCGCAGCCGCATCTGCGCGCTGCACGCCGCGCCGAGATCGCCGAGGTCCCGCAGGTCGTCCCCGGTCCACGTGCGCGGCCCGGTGTCGGTGGCCGCCAGCACACCGAGGAGTTCCCCCTCGGGGCCGACCAGGGGGACGCCCGCGAAGGCGAGCCGATCGTCACCGCCCCCCGTCAGGGCCAAGGGCCCACCGAGCTCCGCCACGCAACGGCACAGCCTCGCGGTTTCGGCGTCGGCGGAGCCGGCCGGCCAGCTCTCGACCACCTCGGACCCGTCGCCCGTCACCCATACGAGAGCCCTGGGCGCGGCCAGAAGGCGGGTGGCCAGGCGTGCGAAGCGGTTCACGTCTGCCCCTCACGCGGAAGCCGGCCCCTCCGGCAGAACTCGGGACGGCCAGTTTATCGACCGGCACCCCGTTCCTCACGCGGAGCGGCCGCCGAGGGCGGACGGCCGCGGGAAGGCCTCCACCTTCACCCCCGCGGTGCCAGGATGGTGAACAGGCCTCCCTCGGGATCTCGCAGGGTGATCGACCGGTCGGCCGCGGAGGTTTCCACCGGGGAGACGGACCTCCCGCCCGCGGTGGTCGCGGCTGTGACCGCGGTCTCCAGGTCGGGCACCCGGAAGTGGACGTGCCAACGGGGCCGCACGTGCGGGTCGGGGTCCGCGTCCACGGCGCCGCCGCTGATCCGTGCGACCGTGTCGTTGCCGTGGCGCAGGACGACGTGGTCCTGTTCGTATGCCGCCACGCAGGATCCGGGTGCTTCGCCGGCCCAGTCGAGCACCTCCCCGTAGAAGATGGCGGCCGCGAAGGCGTCACGCGTACGGAGTTCCAGCCAGGCCGGAGCGGGGCCGTGGCCCACTCGCCAGTCCCTGAGCACCCGGCCCTGCCAGAGCCCGAAGACCGCCCCGGCGGGGTCGGCGGCCAGCACGGCCCGGCCCGCGCCGAAGGCCAGCGGGCCGACGGCCACGGTCGCACCGCGCTCGCGGATGCGGGCGGCCGCGACTTCGGCGTCGTCGGCGGCGAAGTACGGAGTCCAGGCGGCGGGCAGGGACAGATCGTCGGCGAGCATCCCGAAGCCGGCCACCGGAGCGCCGTCGCGATAGGCGAAGGCGAACCGCTCCCCGAGCCGGGTGCCGCGGAAGGTCCAGCCCAGCACGGCTCCGTAGAACCGCTGGGCGGAATCGAGATCCCGGGTCATCAGACTCACCCAGCACGGCGCGCCGAGGACCTCATGGCTTGACGTGGACACAGCTCCGGGCCGCAACATGGCGCTCACCTCGCAGGGGATGCCTCCACCGTAGCCCCCGGCGCCCGCCGCCCGGGCGCGCGCCGGTCCGTGTCGCGGCGGTGCGCCGGTCCGGCGCGGGCCGCCGGAGGCCGCCGGACCGTTCGAACCGAGCCTGAGGCCTTCCGTCTGATCCTCCGAAGATCGACGCCTTCCCGGATGGGGCGCTCCGGACCGGGCAGGCGCAGTACCTGATCACGTTCCGGCCCGCTCCGAGGGCCGCGGTGAAACCGGAGGTAAGTGTGCCCAGTACAGCTCTGTCCTCGGCCGCGTTGCCCGGCAGCCTCGTGGCCCTGCACGGCGTCTATCGTCCCCAGGCGGACACCCGGCTCCTCGCCGATGCCCTCGCGCTCGAGGACATCGGACCCCGTACCGACCTCCTGGAGATCGGAACGGGTACCGGCGCCCTGGCCCTGCACGCCGCGAAGAGGGGTGCCCGCGTCACGGCGGTCGACGTGTCCTGGCGGGCGGTGGCCACGGCCCGGCTGAACGCCCGGAAGCTCCGGCTTCCCCTCACGGTGCTGCACGGGGACTTCGAGGCGCGCACGGCGGGACGCCGATTCGACGTGGTCGTCTCGAATCCCCCCTACGTCCCGGCTCCAGAGGGCCGGCTGCCGACACGCGGGCCGGCGCGGGCCTGGGACGCCGGCCTCGACGGACGGACGGTCATCGACCGCATCTGCGCGGACGCCCCTGCCCTGCTGCGGCCCGGTGGGGTCCTGCTCATGGTCCACTCGGGCATGTGCGGGGCGGGAGAGACCCTCGCCCGGCTGACCCGGGTGGGGATGACCGCGGAGGTCGCCGCCAAGGCCGAGGTGCCCTGGGGGCCCGTCCTGCGCTCACGCCGGGCCTGGCTGGAGCGCAGGGGCCTGGTCGCCGCGGCCGAGGAACGGGAAGAGTTGGTGGTCATCCGTGCCCGACTCCACTGACGACACCACCGGCGACCGTCCGTGCCCCGCCGCGCTCAGGGAGGCGAGTGCCCGCCGGGTGACGGTCGAGCCTCGCGGCCCGGTATTGGTGGAGGGCCCCGTGGAGATCGCCCTCGAGGACGGGACGGTGGCCCGGTCCGACCGGTTCGTCGTCGCGGTGTGCACCTGCCGCCGGAGCCGCACCTACCCCTGGTGCGACACCAGCCACCGTCGCCGCGAACGACCGGCGCCACCCGACGACAGGAGCCCGTGATGACCCTGACGCCCGCGCCCGCGACCACGCCCGCAGGCACGACCGCGCCCGCGCCCGGCACGAGTGCCACGACGGGCGCCCCCGGTCCCCGCCTCGCAGCCGGGCGGGGCGAGCTGTCCGACGCCGTGGTCGCGGCCCTGAGGTCGGGGGCCCCGCCCGTGTACGCCCCCGGCACGGTACTGAAGGCGGATCCGTGGGGCGAGGACCTGCAGCTCGCCCTGTACCTGCTGTACGAACCGCACTACCGGGGCTTCGAGGGAGTGGACGACGCGCGGGAATGGGACCCGGACCTGCTGCGGCTGCGCCGGGCCCTGGAGGACCGCTTCCTGCACGCCCTGAGAACGGAGCTGTCCGCCGGGCCCCGATCGGTGGGGGAGGCCTTCGCCCCGCTGCTCGTCGAGCCCGTGGACCTCTCCGGCAGTCTCAGCCACCTCCTCGAAACCGAGGGCGAGCTGTGGCAACTGCGCGAGTACGCGGCGCTGCGCTCCCTCTACCACCTCAAGGAGGCGGACCCGCACGTCTGGGTCGTCCCCCGGCTCACCGGCCGGGCGAAGGCCGCGATGGTGGCGATCGAGTACGACGAGTTCGGGGCCGGGCGCGCGGAGCGCGTCCACGCGCGGCTCTTCGCGGACCTCATGGCCGACCTCGACCTCGATCCCGCGTACGGCCGCTACGTGGAACAGGCGCCGGCGCCCCTGCTCGCGACCGTGAACCTGATGTCCCTCTTCGGCCTGCACCGGGCCCTGCGCGGCGCGCTCGTCGGGCACTTCGCGTGCGTCGAAGTCACCTCTTCCCCCGGCTCCCGCCGCCTGGCCAACGCCATGCGGCGCTGCGGGGCCGGCCCGGCCGCCGAGCACTTCTACACGGAGCACGTCGAGGCCGACGCCGTCCACGAGCAGGTCGTGCGCCACGAGGTCATCGGGGGACTCCTGGCCGACGAGCCGGGGCTGGAACCCGATGTCGCCTTCGGCTGCGCGGCGACCGTCCTCCTGGAAGACCGCCTCGCGACCCACATCCGTACCGCGTGGAAGCAAGGATCCAGCGCCCTGCGCACGCCTCTGCCCGGCCGCGACACCACCGCCTAGGCCAGACGGGCGTGCGCGCCCGGTTCAGGAGGACGCGGTGGGGCAGGCGCGGGGGTGTCCCGTACGCACCCGACCACGAGGAGACCTGTCATGCGAAGCGCCCCGTCGGAGCCCGAGCTTCCGGACCGTGTGCCGGAGAAGCGTGACGCCGTCACCCCCGACCTGCCGCCTTTGGGCCCGGTAGCACCCGACCTCCCGGCCGCGGGGCACGCAGCGGCTCGGGAAGGCTCCCGGGAGGGCCGCGGCAGCGAGGACGACCGCGGGGAGGGCAGCGGCGAGGAGACCGCCGGCGAGGGGAGCACCCGTGCGGAGGGCCAGCGGCCGGTCGCCGGCCCCGGCAACGCCGAGCCGCAGGAGCCGACCGACTGACGGCCCCCTCGCGCGAGAAGGCGACACTCCCGGACGTATGGAACGGCCGCGGCGGGGCAGCCGACGGGAGATATCACCGTAAACCGACATGGAGGGTGATCGTGGCCACGCGCGCGAGCAATCCCATGCAACAGGACGCCCCACCGGCCACGGCCGGACCACCGTCCGTGCGCGGCACGCCGACGGCGAGGGCCCACCGCTCGCGTCTCGCGCTCCGTGTCAACGGCCGGGACCACGTCCTCGACGTGGACAACCGCGTCACCCTCCTCGACGTCCTGCGCGAGCGGCTGGACCTGACCGGGTCCAAGAAGGGCTGCGACCACGGACAGTGCGGAGCCTGCACCGTTCTCGTCGACGGCCGTCGTGCCAACAGCTGCCTGCTGCTCGCCGTGGCCCAGGACGGATCCGAGATCACCACCGTCGAGGGACTGGCCGGCGCCGATGGCACCCTCCACCCGCTCCAGCAGGCCTTCCTCGACCACGACGCCTTCCAGTGCGGCTACTGCACCCCCGGCCAGCTCTGCTCCGCCGTCGGTGCCCTGCGCGAGGCCGCCGCCGGGCACCCCTCGCACGTGACCCGCGCCGAGGCCGCGACCGACCCGAGCCGGCCAGCCGTCCTGACCGCCGAGGAAATCGGCGAGCGGCTCAGCGGCAACCTCTGCCGCTGCGGCGCCTACAACGGGATCGCCGACGCGGTCGCGGACGTCGCGCGGACCCGCAGCCCGGCCGCGGCGTCCACCCGGGACCCGGACGTGATCGCGTGAAGCCCTTCGCCTACGTGCGGGCCACCAGCCTCCAGGAAGCGGCGGCCGCCTGCGCGAGCCACCCCGGCGCCCGCTACCTCGGTGGCGGCACCAACCTCGTCGACCTCATGAAACAGGGCGTCGAAACCCCGGGCACCCTCATCGACCTCACCCGACTGCCCCTCCACGGCATCGAGGAACTGCCCACGGGAGCGCTCCGGGTCGGCGCCGGCGTCGCCAACACGGATCTGGCCGCGCATCCCCTGATCCGGACCCGCTACCCGGCGCTGTCCCAGGCCCTCCTGGCCGGCGCCTCCGGGCAACTGCGCAACGTCGCCACCACCGGCGGGAACCTGCTGCAACGCACCCGGTGCCCGTACTTCCAGGACGTGTCCAAGCCCTGCAACAAGCGGGAACCGGGCACCGGGTGCAGCGCCCGGGACGGCGTGCACCGCGACCACGCCGTCCTGGGGCACTCGGAGCACTGCATCGCCACCCACCCCTCGGACATGGCGGTGGCCCTCGCCGCTCTGGACGCCGGGATAGAGCTGTACGGCGGCGAGCACGGCACCCGGGAGGTGGCGGCGACCGCCTTCCACCGGCTCCCCGGCGAGCACCCCGAACGCGACACCGTCATCCGTCCGGGCGAGATCGTCACCGCCGTGCTCCTGCCTCCCGCCGCCCCCGGATCCGTCTCCCTCTACCGCAAGGCCCGCGACCGAGCCTCCTTCGCCTTCGCCCTCGCCTCGGTGGCGGCCGTGCTCGAACTCGACGACGGCCGCGTACGCCACGTCGCCCTCGCCTTCGGCGGCCTCGCCCACCGGCCCTGGCGCGCCGGCACCGCCGAGGAACGGCTCACGGGGGCCGAACCCACGCCCCAGGCGGTACGCGACGCCGTCGACGCCGAGCTGGCCGCGGCCAGGCCCCTGCGCGACAACGCCTTCAAGGTGGACCTCGCCCGCAACCTCGCCCACGACGCCCTCGGCACGCTGATCCGCTCCGTCGGCGGGGGGCCTCCCGCCCCCTCCCAGCGGTGACCGCTCCCCCTCAGGAAGGGAACCTCGATGCGCCCCACCCCCGACGACCGGCCCGTGCGCGCGCTCGGCAGCCCCGCCCTGCGCCGGGAGGGCCGCGAAAAGGTGACCGGGGCCGCCCGCTACGCCGCAGAGCACACACCGCCCGGCTGCGCCTACGCCTGGCCCCTACCCGCCACGATCGCCCGCGGACGCGTCACCTCCGTCGACACCACGGCCGCAACCACCCTGCCCGGCGTGATCGGCGTACTGACCCCGTACGACGCGCCCCGGCTGGGCGAGGCGGACGACCCCACGCTGCGCCTCCTCCAGGACCTCCGGGTCCCGCACCGCGGCTGGTACGTGGCCCTCGCCGTGGCCGACACCCTGGAGGGTGCCCGGGCCGCCGCCTCCGCGGTACGCGTCGCCTACGAGAGCGACCCCCACGACGCCACCCTCACCGTCGGCCATCAGGACGCCTACACCCCGGAGGAAGTCAACGGGGGCCATCCCGCACACCGCGAGCGGGGCGACCCGGACGCGGCTCTCGCCGCCGCCCCCGTACGGGTCGACTGCGCCTACGCGGTCGCGCCCCTGCACAACCACCCCATGGAACCGCACGCCGCCACCGCCGACTGGGACGAGGCGAGCCACCACCTCACGGTGTACGACTCCAGCCAGGGCGCGGGCCCCGTCCGTGACGCCCTGGCCGCACTCTTCAAGCTGACCGAGGAGGACATCACCGTCGTGTCCGAGCACGTCGGCGGCGGGTTCGGCTCCAAGGGAACGCCGCGTCCCCACGTGGTCCTGGCGGTGATGGCCTCGCGCCACTACGGCAGGCCCGTGAAACTCGCCCTGCCCCGCGCCCACCTGCCCGCCACGGTCGGGCACCGCGCGCCCACCCTGCACCGCGTCCGGCTCGGCGCCCGCGCCGACGGCACCCTCACCGCACTGACGCACGAGGTCACCACGCACACGTCACGCGTGCGCGAGTTCGTCGAGCAGGCGGCCGTACCCGCCCGCGTCATGTACGCCGTGCCCGCCATCCGCACCACCCACCGCGTCGTGGCCCTCGACGTGCCCACGCCGTCCTGGATGCGTGCTCCCGGTGAGACGCCGGGCATGTACGCCCTGGAATCCGCGATGGACGAGCTGGCCGACGCCCTCGGCATCGACCCGGTCGAGCTGCGCGTGCGCAACGAACCCCGCACCGAGCCCGACAGCGGCCGCCCCTTCAGCAGCCGCCACCTCGTCGAGTGCCTGCGCGAGGGCGCCGAGCGGTTCGGCGGGACCGGCCGCAGCGGAGCGCGCCGCGAGGGTCCGTACCTCATCGGCAGCGGGGTGGCCGCGGCGACCTACCCCGTGCTCGTCGCGCCCTCCACCGCCCGAGTACGGGCCCGGCCCGACGGCCACTACCTCGTGGAGGTCGACGCCACCGACATCGGCACGGGCGCCCGCACCGTCCTGGCCCAGGTGGCCGCCGACGCCCTGCGGGTCCCGCTCGACTCCGTGTCCGTCGCCATCGGGCACACCGGCCTGCCCGCCGGCCCGCTCGCCGGAGGATCCTCGGGCACCGCCTCCTGGGGATGGGCCGTCCACGACGCCTGCGACGCCCTGGTCGCTCGACGGGAACGCCACCACGGGCCGCTGCCGGCCGAGGGCCTGTCCGCGTCCGCCGACACCACGCAGTCGGCCAAGCAGAAGTCCCCGTACGCCCGGCACGCCTTCGGCGCGCACTTCGCCGAGGTGCGGGTCGACACGGTCAGCGGCGAGGTCCGCGTACGCCGCATGCTGGGCGTCTTCGCCGCCGGCCGCATCCTCAACCCGCTCACCGCGCGCTCGCAGTTCAAGGGGGCCATGGTGATGGGACTCGGCATGGCATTGACCGAACACAGCACGATGGACGCGGCGTTCGGCGACTTCACCGAGAGCGACCTCGCCACCTACCACGTACCGTCGCACGCCGACGTGCCCGCCATCGAGGTCCACTGGATCGATGAGCACGACAAGCACCTCAATCCCATGGGCAGCAAGGGGATCGGCGAGATCGGCATCGTGGGTACGGCGGCCGCGATCGGCAACGCCGTCTGCCACGCCACCGGACGACGTCTGCGCGAACTCCCCCTGACACCCGACCGCGTCCTGACGGCACTCGGACGCGCCGGCTGAAGTCGTGTCGGCTGAAGTCGCGCCGCACCCGTTCCGCGACGACGAGAGGACGAACCCATGAGCGAGAAAGAGGCACGGGGAGACGAGGTCTACCAGCCTCAGCCCGAGGCCGAGCCCTCCGAGCTCCAGCCCGATATGGACGACGGTCTCGGTACGCCCGACACGGACGAACAGCTCGACACCGGCTACTCGCCGCCCGAGCGCCCCTACGCGAGCGACCGGGACGACACCACGGCCGCGGGGCAGCACAGCGGCGAGAGCCTCGACGGCCGCCTTGCCCGGGAACAGCCCGAGCCGGAGCCCCCGTGGGGAGACGGGATAGGGGACGTGGCAGGCGGCGAGGGCGAGCCCGTCGACCCGGAGGCAGGTGCCGACCGAGCAGGGCGGCTGGCCCCGGCCACGGCCTCCCCCCACCGGAACGACATCATCGCGCACGACGTCGGCATCGACGGGGGAGCGGCTTCCGCCGAGGAAGCGGCCGTACACGTCCTCCCCGACGCCGATGAGGCCGAGTCATGAGGGAACAGCGGACGCAAGGCGCCCGGAGGCGGGCGCCCCTCATGGCCACACCGAGGCAGGCCGCGTGGGCGGGCTGAAGGGCGAAGACGCCAGGCGCATGGCCCGGGAGGTCCTCTCGGGCCATTCCGTGAGGGAGCGCCTGATGGACGACGTCCTGCTGGTGGTCACGGAACTCGTCTCCAACGCGGTTCGCCACGCGGGCGGGGTGACCGCTCTGAGGGTCCTGTACCTGCCGGATTCGGTGGCCGTCGAAGTGTCAGACGCCTCTCCGCTCGCTCCCCGCACGCCGGGCACGCCGGCAGCAGCGCCAGGAGGGTTCGGCTGGCTGCTGGTCAAGAAGATCGCGCAGCGCACCGAGATCCGATACGGCCACGAGGGCAAGACCATCACCGCGTTCCTCCGCCGCTCCAGCACGACGGGCGCGCACCGGACGGGACGCACGGACGCGTGAGGGGCCCGAACTCGCAGTTCGGGCCCCCCACGCGGAGCATCAAGCAGACACGCGAGCATCAAGCAGGGCGACCGCCGAACGGGGCGCCGGACCCGTAGTACGTGCCCAGTTCCTCGTGATAGCCGGCGTCACCGAGGTGCTTGTCCCGGTGGAACTCGGGCGCGCTCTTGATCTGCTCCTTCGACCGGTCGACGTAGAGCTTCCGCTCCTGCGGGTCGATCCGGACCACCGTGCTCGCCGGCAGCAGAACTTCCTTGCCGAAGATCCAGACTCCGGTGTCCACGACCAGATAGGCGTCACCGACCTCGTCGGAGTGCTTGTCCACCTTGCCGATGTCGCCGTCGGTCGCCTCGACCTTGTAGCCCGTCAGATCGGTACCGGCCAGATGGCCGGAGGTGGACGTGTAACTCCACACATGCTCCGTCACGTAGAAACAACTCCTCCGGTAAAGACTTCTGCTCAATCTCGGGGTCTCGGCGGGTGAAACCCGTCTACCAGCGGTACCAGCGTCCGCCACCCGTCTTGGGGCGGGCTACGAACCCGATCAGCCAGAGGACCAGCACCGCGAGGGCGATCCACCAGAGGATCTCCATCGCGAATCCGGCGCCGGCGAGAACGAGAACGAGCAGGAGAACCAGTAGCAGGGGAACCATGACTATCAACCTCCGAACAGGCGTGTGCCCCACCGACCGGATCTCACACGCATCCGGTCGGCGCCCGCTCGCCGAGCCCGGCCGGTAAGCCTCCAGCTCCCCCCGCACGCGGTTTTCGACGCGGCAGTGTGGCAGGCGGCGAGGCGGGGCAGACGCATGCAGCCGTGCAGCCCACCCAGGAGGCCTGTCGATGTTCTGCGAATCCACTCTGGTACCCGTGCGCCTCGATGCGGCGGCGGGCCGCGTCCTTCTCCGCGTTCGCTTCTCGTACGACGGCGGTGACCCGTACGCGGTGCAGGCGGAGTTCTCCGACGGCCCCTGCCTCCTGGCACGTTGGCGCTTCGACCGGCAGATGCTGGCCGAGGGACTGCGCCGCCCGGTGGGCGAGGGCGACGTCGCTTTCCGTCCCCACACGCGAGCCGGCGTCGGCGAACTCCGGATCGACCTGCGCGGCCAGGAGGGTGAGCGGGAAGAGAAGGCCGTCCTCTTCGTGGATGCCGCCGCGCTCACGGCCTTCCTGGAGCAGACCTACGCAGTCATCGGCGCCGGAGAAGAGTTCCTCGACCTCGACAAGCTCCTCGACGAGTTCCTGGCCCGGTAGGCACCTCCTGAGGAGGCGTGCTTCGTCCCGTCATCGAGGGTTCCGCGTGCCACCGGACGAATCCGCGCCGGTCGCGTCCGGCCGTGCCCCGGATTCGCCGCGAGGGTGCAGGCCGGGGCCCAGGGCGGGGCCGGCGAGCGTGGTGGGGGAGAGGGTGGTGGGTTCTTCGCCGGGTTCCAGGAGGGTGTCGGCGGCGCCGACGATCAGCGTGTCGGGCTGCCCGACGGCCTCGGTGTCCTTCCGGTCGTAGTCGATGCGCCACAGCAGGCTGCGGATCGCCTCCAGCCGGGCCCGCCGCTTGTCGTTGGTTTTGACGACGGTCCAGGGGGCGTGCTCGGTGTCGGTGGCCCGGAACATGTCGACCTTGGCGGTCGTGTACGCGTCCCACAGCCCGAGGGATGCGAGGTCCGTGGCCGAGAGCTTCCACTGCCGTACGGGGTCGACCTGCCTGATCGCGAACCTGGTGCGCTGCTCGGCGCGGGACACCGAGAACCAGAATTTCACCAGGAGGATCCCGTCGGCCACCAGCATGGCCTCGAAGGCGGGGCACTGGTGCAGGAACAGCTCGTTCTCCGCGGGGGAGCAGAAGCCCATCACGCGCTCGACTCCGGCACGGTTGTACCAGGAGCGGTCGAAGAAGACGATCTCGCCGGCGGTCGGCAGATGGGCGATGTACCGCTGGAAGTACCACTGGCCGGATTCCCGCTCGGTGGGCTTGTCCAGGGCGACGATCCGGGCACCACGCGGGTTGAGGCGTTCGGTGAACCGCTGGATGGTGCCGCCCTTGCCGGCGGCGTCCCGCCCCTCGCAGATCACCACCAGCCGGGCTCCGGTCTCCTTGACCCAGTGCTGGAGCTTCAGGAGTTCGATCTGCAGGACGCGCTTGGTCCGCTCGTACTCACCGCGCCGGACCTTGCGGTCGTAGGGATAGTTCTCCTGCCACGTGCGGATCGGGTGGCCGTCGGCGTCCAGCAGTACGGGTTGCTCGGGGCGGCGATCGTCCACGCTCAGTCCCTCCAGCAAGTCCTCGCCGTCGGGCTGTCGCGTTCCGTACGTGTCCATACCGTGCGCCTACCCCGACGGACGCACGCACACCGCACGGTCGGCGTCCCGGTCCTGCCCGCCGCCCGTGGGCGAGGGGGATCAGGCCACGGATGTCGCACCGGTGATCAGGGCGAGCAGTCCGGGCAGTCCCCCTTCCGCCCAGGCGCGGCGCTGGCGGTCGGCGGGGGTGCCTTCCCGCAGGAGCCGGTGGACCAGGGCGCTGACCTCCCGGAGGTCACCGGCTTCCTCCAGGGCCGGGGTGACGTGGCGCAGGAGGGAGCAGAGGACGTCTCCGCTGCTGTGCGGGTGGCCGTACGGATCCAGCAGGGTCCGGTTGAGACCGTGCCGGGCCGCGTGCCAGTTTCCGGCTTGCAGGAGCTCCTGGTCGCTCACGGCCAGGGGTGCGCCCGCCTTCTCCTCCGCGATCGCCGTGACGACCAGCGCCCGTACGATGCCGGCGAGCATGACGGCGTCGTCGGCCCGGAGCTGGACGTCCAGGCAGCGCACCTCGATGGTGGGATAGCGGTCGGAGAGCCGGGCCTGCCAGTACACCTGACCGCGGTCGGCGATCATCCCGGACTCCACCAGGGCCTCCAGGCGCCGTTCGTAGTCGGCGACGCCGTCGAAGACGGGCGGCGGGCCGCTCACCGGCCAGCGTCCGAAGACGATGGTTCGCCAGCTGGCGAACCCGGTGTCGCGCCCCTCCCACAGGGGTGAGTTGCCGGACATGGCGAGCAGCGCGGGCAGCCAGCCGCGTATCCGGTTCATCACCGCGATGCCGGTCCCGGGGTCGGGGACCGCCACGTGGACGTGCATCCCGCAGATCAGGTGCTCGTCGACCAGTTGCCGGGCCTCACCCTCCATCCGCAGGTAGCGGCGGGTCGGGGTCACGGGCACGGGCAGGGCCCCCCGCAAGGGGGCCGCACCCGTGGCGGCGATCCGGCAGCCGTTCGCTTCCGCGGCGGCGGCCACCGCATGGCGCAGGCGCAGCAGGTGGCCCCCCACCTCGTCCAGGCTCGAACAGACGGGAGTGGCCACCTCGATCTGCGCTTGGAGCAGCTCGTCCTGGACCTCACCGCGATCCGTGATCCGTCCGAGCCCCGCGGTGCGCCTCACGTCCTCCACCCGCGCTGTCGGCAGCCCGGTCACCGGATCCACCAGCACGTACTCTTCTTCGACGCCGACCGTGATCATCTCCTGCGACTACCCCGCCCCGCCTTGATCACGCGTCCCGGGAGCGAACGGCCGTCGCGCGGCGAGTCAGGGTGTGAAGAGGACCTTGACGGCGCCGTCCCGCTTCTTCTGGAACATCTCGTACGCGTCCGGTGCCTCTGCGAGGGGCAGCCGGTGCGTTGCGAAGCCGTCGACTCCGAGGGGGTCCGCGTCCGTGAGGAGGGGCAGGAGGTCGTCGACCCAGCGCCAGACGTTGGCCTGGCCCATGCGGAGCTGGATCTGCTTGTCGAACATCGTCAGCAGCGGCAGCGGGTCGGCCGTTCCGCCGTAGACCCCGGCGAGGGAGATGGTGCCGCCGCGGCGTACGAGGTCGATGGCGAGGTGGAGCGCGGAGAGCCGGTCCACGCCGAAGCGCTGCATCATCCTGGCGGCCAGCGCGTCCGGCAGCATGGTGGTGAGGTTCTGGGCCCCCTTCGCGAGCGGTGCCCCATGGGCTTCCATGCCCACGGCGTCGATGACGGCGTCCGGACCCCGTCCACCGGTCAGCGCCCGCACCTCGTCGGCGATGGCCTCGCCGTAGGTGCCCAGGTCGAGGGCGTGGACCCCGCGGGCGGCGACCCGGGCGAGGCGTTCGGGGACGAGGTCGATGCCGATGACCAGGCCCGCGCCCCGGTGCGCGGCGATGCGGGTGGCCATGTCGCCGATCGGTCCGAGACCGAGTACGGCGACCGATCCGCCCGGCGGGATTGCCGCGTACTCGACGGCCTGCCAGGCCGTGGGGAGGACGTCGGAGAGGTAGACGAACCGGTCGTCGGGGCCGTCGGCGGGCACCGGGATGGGAAGGGTGTTGCCGAAGGGAACCCGCAGGTACTCGGCCTGGCCGCCGGGCACCTGCCCGTACAGCTTCGTGTAGCCGAACAAGGACGCCCCGCTGCCGTACTCGTGCACCTGGGTCGTCTCGCATTGCGACTGCAGGCCGTGGCCGCACATGTGGCAGGTGCCGCAGGAGACGTTGAACGGGATGACGACCCGGTCGCCCGGCTTCACCCGGGTGACCTCCGGGCCGACCTCCGCCACGGTGCCCATGGGCTCGTGGCCGAGGATGTCCCCGGCGTCCAGGAAGGGGCCGAGCACCTCGTACAGGTGCAGGTCCGATCCGCACAGCCCGGTGGTGGTGATCTTCACGATGACGTCGGTCGCGTCCTTGATCACGGGCTCGGGGACGCTGTCCACTCGGACGTCACGCTTACCGTGCCAGGTCAGGGCTTTCATAGTGACTCCTCGCTCGGTGGAGGCCGCCATTCGGCTGACGCCCCGACCGCGTGTCCGCTCAACGCCGCTGACGCGTTCTGCATGGGCGGCTACCCGAGCTGTTGCACGGGAATCCCCTCGGTGGCGGAGACGGGCTCGAACGGGGGCGGATCGCCTCTCGATAGGCCCCGTCCGCTCGTCCCTACAGGTCGAGCTGGTACTGGACCGTCGTGTGTGTGGGCACGTAGTCGAGGCTGTCGCTGATGTGTCGCATGTGCGTGTTGCTGTCGGCGGTGTCGGTCAGGAGGCCGCCGAGGTTCGGATAGCGCCCGTGGGCTTGTCGGATCGACTCGGCTTTCATCCAGCGGCCGAGGCCGTGTCCGCGGTGCTCGGGTAGGACGCCGGTGCCGTAGTGCTGGCCGTCACCCGTGCCGCTGCCGGGGACGACGAGTTCCGTGAACCCGGCGATCGAGTCGTCGGTCGTGTCGATGGCGACGACCGTGTGCAGCTGGTCTCCGCGGTCTCCAACGGCCTTCGCGGCGGCCCGGACCCGGTCCACGTCCCAGGTCACGGTGCCGTAGTCGGTGTCTTCCATGGGCATGTCGTCCATGGCGCGGCGTGAGGCGGCGAACGTGTGGGCGAGGTCGTCGGGGACGGTTCCCCGCCATGACGCCAGCCGGTAGCCGGGGTGTGGACGCTCGATGATCTCCGCGAGGGCGGTGGGGTCCACGTCGGCCAGTGGCAAGCGGGCGAATCTCAAGGTGAGCACCTTGCGGAAGCCGTGGGCCGGCAGGAAGTGGTTGCCGGGCGATCCGGCCTCGGCCTGCGCGCTGACGCAGCGCCGGGCGTTGTCCCGGGCGGCGGCCACGGCGGTGTCGAGGAGTCTGGAGCCGACGCCCTTGCGGCGCTCCGTGGGATGGACCTGGAGGGTCAGTTCGGCCAGGTGCTCTTGTCCGCCGTCGAACAGGCGCAGAAAGGCCGTCCCCACGGGGATGGAATCGGCGTCGGACGCCAGCCATGCGAGGCGTCGGCTGTTCGCCCCGTGTGCGGGGTCGGTCAGTGGGGTGATGCGAAGCGACAAGGTGTCTCCGTCGTGAGGAGGTGGCGAAGGTCAGTACGCGGGCTCGCCTGCTGGGCACTCGTACGCATGTGCTCCACACCTCCTCGTCGACAGTGCCGGCCCGGAACGACATGGACGGCTCGGGCGAACTTAGCCGGACCATCGGTTCCCCGGCAAAGGGTTAACGCAAGACCTTCCCGCGTCGACGATCGACACCTGGACGCGTTCGCCGCCGTACGGGGCGGCATCAGCGGCGCCCCGGAACCGTTCCTCCAGACCGAGGGCCCGGGAACGCGGTCAGCGGTCGGTCGCGTCTGCGGCACGCCGGTATGCGGCGTTGAGGCGCTGGGCCTCTTCGAGCTGGTCTTCGAGGATCACGATCCGGCAGGCGGACTCGATCGGGGTGCCCTGGTCCACGAGCTCCCGCGCGCGGGCGGCGATGCGCAGTTGGTAGCGGGAGTAGCGGCGGTGGCCGCCTGCCGAGCGGAGCGGAGTGATGAGTCGGGCTTCGCCGATGGCGCGGAGGAAGCCCTGGGTGGTGCCGAGCATTTCGGCGGCCCGGCCCATGGTGTAGGCGGGGAAGTCGTCGTCGTCCAGATGGCCGCCGAGGGGGCCGGTCGGATCTTCTGCTGTCATGTGTATCTCTCTGTGGAAACGCGTGGAGGGGCCCTGGCGCCTATTGGCACCAGGGCCCCGAAGGAACTGCTACACCATCTGCCGGCCCTGATCGTGCGCCGGCCTTCTGTGTCCGCGTGCCCGACCTGCGTGCTGTCGGGGCTGCGGGGATCGCGGTTGCTTGACCGGAGACCACCTCACTATCGATGTCCTGCGGTACCCGGGCTCAACGCTCTGCCCGGGCGATCCTGATGGTGCTCGGCTCCTCCGTTCTTCCCTCTGGGATCAATCATTTACGGGTACTGCCGTACTGCACCTACGGGTACTGCTGGGTAATGCGCACTGCGAACTGCTCGGCGGCCTGTCGTAGCACCGCTCTCCGGCAGCCAGCCCCGTTGCCCATCGTGCGTCTGCTCTGGCTTGGAACCCCACTGCCGAACTTCCCGGTGCGCGCGTCCGCAGTCGACGCCTTCACCGAGGTACCGCTCTCGCTGAACTTCACTGCTGATTACTTCCACCTGCGTTACTGCGGCACTGCTCGCGGCGGCCCCTGATCACTGCGGGCCGCCCGGTCCGGTAGTCAGTCCCGTCGCCGTCCTGCACAAGCTGTGGCTTCGACACTCCACTACCGCACCGCACTGCTGAACTGCGACTACTTGTACTTCACGTACTGCTGCCCGGCAGTTCGTCTCTGCCAGGCCCTTCGGTCTTTCTGGGCTACGAGAGAAACCATAACCAGACCACGGACCAATGTCTACTCCCGCCAGCGTAGATTTCCGGGTGCATCTCGATGAGGAATCCGCGTGCTCCGCGAGGAGGTCAGGCCGCGGGCTGGGGTTGGCGCAGTTCTGCCTGGCCGAAGAGAAGGGCGTAGCCGCCCAGAAGC
>NZ_JCAXEG010000038.1:0-19471 GCF_059758875.1 Streptomyces sp. GQ60
CGCCCCCCGGAACCCCACGCAGCCACCGACCAACCCGCAGCACAACCCACAACCCCCCACCCACCCCCCACCCACCCGAAAACCGCTTCCCCTCCCCCTCCCCCCTCGGCAACGATGAGCCGCATGGTGTCCACTGACCGACTGCTGGCGTTCGCCGCGATGTCGTTGCTGTTGATCCTCATCCCCGGGCCGAGCGTGCTCTTCGTCATCGGGCGGGCACTGTCCCAGGGGTGGCGGGCCGCGCTGATCACGGTGGCGGGGAACACGCTGGGGGCATACGTACTCGTCGTCGCGGTGGCCCTCGGTGTGGGGTCCGTGGTGGAGCGGTCCTTGCTCGTGTTCACCGCGCTCAAGCTCGTGGGGGCCGCGTACCTCGTCTACCTGGGGGTCAAGGCCTTCCGGCAGCGGCATTCGCTCCGTGCGGAGTTCGGGGCGGACGCACCCGAGTACGGGAACTGGCGGTCTCTGTGGGAAGGGTTCGCCGTCGGGGTGGCCAATCCGAAGACCATCGTGTTCTTCGCCGCCGTCCTGCCGCAGTTCGTCGACCGCGATCAGGGGCACGTCACCGCCCAGATGCTGCTGCTCGGGCTCGTGTTCAACGTCATCGCCGTGGTCTGCGACAGCACCTGGGGCATGGTCGCCGCGACCGCCCGCAGCTGGTTCTCGCGGTCTCCACAACGGCTCTCCGCCGTAGGCGGGGCCGGCGGGCTCGCGATGATCGGCCTGGGTGTGACCGTCGCCGCGACCGGGCGCAAGGACTGACCCGGGTCCGAGCCAGTGCGATCGCCGAGGCCGAGGACGCGGTCCACGAGGCCTGGCTGCGCCCCAGCCACACCGATGTCCGTGACGTGGAGAACCTCGTGGTCCCAAGGGCCCGGGCCCTCGCCCAAGGCGCCCGTACCCTCTCCCCCATGATCGACTCACGCGCGCACATCCGGATCGCCCGCCCCTCCCTCGATCTCGCCGCCGCCGAGCGGTTCTACGTGGGAGGGCTGGGGCTCGACGTGCAGTGGCGCTCCACCGAGCGGGTCTCCGGGGAGCACGACCTGCTGATGGTCGGACCTCTCGGGGGCGGCTGGCACTTCGAGCTGACCCACGACCCCGAGAACCCGGTTGCTCCCTCCCCGACCGCCGATGACCTCTTCGTCGTCTACCTGGGCCAGGAGCCCGACGAGGCCCTCGTGGCCCGGCTCGTCGAGCACGGCGGGACCCGTACGCCCGCCCACAACCCGTACTGGGACACCTACGGGGTCACCGTCACCGACCCCGACGGCTACCAGCTCGTACTGTCCTCCCGCACCTGGGGCTGAGCGGCAGCGGCTGCTTCGCGAACCCGGTGCGCCGGACGGCTCGGACGCACCCGCCACCGCCGATCAACCTCCGGTCGGCGCGGCCGCCTAGTCCCAGAACTGCGCCAGCGCCCCCTCCTTGAACGGTGCGGGACTCACGCTCAGTTCACCGGCGAAGGGGCGGTCGAGGGCCAGCACCAGCAGCAGGCTGAAGCCGATCAGCCCCGCCACCGCCGAGACGAACAGCAACTGCATCTTCAGGCTCCGCAGCCCGAAGAGGAAGGTGAGCGGGAGGATCACGAACGCGCCCCCGTACACCAGCACTTGGAGCAGCGGCGGCAGCGAGGTCTCGGCCATCGTCACGCGCGCCCGGCGCTGCGCGGCGACGTCGTTGAGGCGGCCGACGGCCTCCCCGTAGAAGGTCTCGCTCCGGGGGCCGGCGGGCTCGTAGGCCTGGAGCGCCGTGTACAGGGCGTGCGTCTGGCCGGCGGTGGCCGCGTAGCTGGGCCGGCCCTCGCGCATGAGGGGCCACTGGATCTCGACGACGGCGTGGACGTACTCCCCCACCGCCCGGTCCACGCGGGCGCGTTCGGCCGACGGGAAGACCTCCGCGCTGCGGACGACCAGGGCCAGGTCGGTGGCCTCGGTCGCGACGATGGTCTGGGTGTTCTCCAGTTGCGTCCACAGGGTGACGACGACGAAGGCGAGGATGATGCCGTAGATCGCGCCGAACATCCCGAGGGCCACCCCGACCATCTCGTTGTGATCGCCGCCCGCGAGGTGCGGGAAGCGGCGGCGCGCGGCCAGGCTGCCGCCGATGGCGAGGGCGACGAAGCCGCCGACGAGGAGGACTCCGAGGACGAATGTGCTGAGGTGGTTGAGCAACCAGAGGATCATGCCCTGCCCAACGACCACCCCGTCGGGAGGGCCCGCCCAGAAATCAGCGCGCCCCACCCCCATGCGGCGGGGCGGGGCGTGGCCGGGCGGGGCGGGCCCGGACCGGGCGGTGCCGAGCCCGTCCGGCGGCTTCGACCCCGGACGAAGAGCCCGGACCCCGCACGCGGACTTCGGCCGAACCTCAGGCACGCACCTTCGGCGGCTTCGGCAGCCCGGCGGACAGTGCGGTGCCGGCTCCGCCGAGGGAGGCGTCGGTCGCCTTCGACGCGGAGCCGGCGGCCCCTGCGGTGATCTCCACCGCCGTCTTCGCGTCCTTGACGGCGCCCCCGGGGTGGTCGACGATCTCGCCGACGCGCTGGGTGATCGGGGGCCCCTGGATGGCGGGCTCGTCGGCGGCGTGCGCGACGGCGGGGCAGAGGGCGAGGGCCGCTCCCCCGGACAGGACGAGGGCGGCGAGGCTGCGCTTGATGGCGTTCATACCGACCAGAACGACCCGCCCGCCCCCGGGTCACCGCCCGGGGGGCGCGTCTCCCGTATCGGGGAGCGGGCGGGCGGCAAGCGGGGAGCGGCGAGCGGAGCGCGGCACGGCAAGCGGCAACCGGTAGACACCAACCGGCAACCGGCAACCGGCAACCCGAAACCCGAAACCCGTCACCAAGCTCGCCGACGAGCGGTACACCCCCGCCCGACCATGCCCGTGGCCCCGGATCAGCGGATCGATCCGGGGCCACGGGCGGGCATGACACAGCGAGAGGGGGCGGGGGTGGGGGTGGGGGCAGGTCAGTCCTGGATCACCAGGGCCGGGGTGGACTTCGTGAGGACCTCGCCGCGGAAGAAGGCCGGGCTGCGGCGTTCGGTGATCAGCATGACGACCACGCCCAGGAGCAGCAGGCCGACGCCGATGATGAAGACGCTGCCGATGCCGAAGAGCGAGGAGCCGGAGCCGTAGGCCGGGTCCCACATGTCGAACAGCGTCTGGAAGAAGACGGCGGCGAGCATCAGGCCGCCGACGGCCGGGAAGACGCCCTTGACGAACAGGGTGCGCACCGAGGAGCGCAGTTCGGATCGGAAGAACCAGACGCAGGCGAACGCCGTGATCGAGTAGTAGAAGCAGATCATCAGGCCGAGGGCGTAGATCGTGTCGATCAGTACGTTCTCGCTGATCACGGTCATCACCGAGTAGAAGGCGCCGGTGGCGATGCCCGCCGCGACGGTGGCGCGGCCCGGGGTCTTGAAGCGGGGGTGGACCTTGGCGAAGGAGGACGGCAGCGCTTCGTAGGTGCTCATCGACAGGACGGTGCGCGCCACCGGGATGAAGGTGGTCTGCAGGCTCGCTGCGGCGGAGGCGACGACGGCCAGGAAGAGCAGGACGTCGAGGCCCGAGCCCATGATCGGCTCGGCCAGGGTCGCGAAGACGTTGTCCGCGGTCTCCTCGTTGCCGAGGCCGTTGCCCTCGGTGCCGACGCCGGAGTACATCTGCGAGGCGATGGCGACGACCATGTAGGAGGCGACGATGACGACCATGGCGAGCATCGCGGCGCGGCCGGGCGTCTTGGCGCTGCCGACGCTCTCCTCGTTGACCGACAGGCAGGCGTCCCAGCCCCAGTAGATGAAGATCGACAGGGAGAGGCCGGCCGTGAAGGCGGCGAGGGAGTCGACGGCGAAGGGGTTCATCCAGGACCAGGCGAAGTCCAGGGAGCCCGCGACCTCGTCGGCCTTGCTGATGGCCATGAAGGCGAAGATCGCCAGCACCGTGAGCTGCAGCCCGACCAGGACGTACTGGACCCACTTGGTGGCGGTGATGCCGCGGTAGCTGATGGCGGTCGCGATCGCGATGAAGGCCAGGGTGGTGGCGATGTGGACGGCCTTGTTGCCGTCCAGTGCGGCGAGTTCCTCGCTGCCGCTCACCCTGCCCAGCAGGAGGTAGAAGTAGTTGGTGGCCACGCCGGCGAGGTTGGAGAGCACCACGACGGTGGCGACGAGGAGGCCCCAGCCGCACATCCAGCCGACGCGGGGGCCGAAGGCCTTGACCGTCCAGGTGAAGGAGGTGCCGCAGTCGGGGATCGCCTTGTTCAGGGCGCGGTAGGCGAAGGCCACGAGCAGCATCGGAATGAATCCGGCCAGGAAGATGGCCGGCATCTGGACGCCGACTTCGCTGACCGTGGGGCCCAGGGTCGCCGTCAGGCAGTAGACCGGGGCGACCGTGGAGACTCCGATGACCGCGTTGCCGATGAGACCGACGGAGTTACCTCCGAGCCCCTTGCCGCGCACGCCCTCGGCGGCTCCGTCTACCGTGTCTCCGGCCGGGGGCCGAACATCCGTCTGTGTCATGGGTAAGGACGTTAGATGCTGCGTTTTCCACATCCGGAGGACCAAAGTCCAGTCCGCCACGCACCCAAAGGCCTTGGAATCCTGAGATCGACAGACTTCACGAGGATGTAATAGAAGGCTCCCGGGCCCGCCGATCATTGTTTCGACAGGCCCGGACCTTTTGTTTCGCCATGCGGAAACCGCAGCACTGTCCGTTTTGGGCGGTTTCAAACTTTCCAGGTCAATTTTTGGTCACGCCCACACGATTTCTGGTCACGCCCACACGATCGACTGCACCTCGCTGTACGCGTGCAGTGCGTACGAGCCCACGTCCCGCCCCACCCCGGACCGTTTGAAGCCGCCGAACGGCGCCTCCATGTTCCGCCCGATGGTGTTCACGCCGACCCCGCCCGCCCGCAGCCGCCGCGCCACCCGGAAGGCGCGCGCCGCGTCCGCGGACCACACGTAGCTGATCAGGCCGAAATCGCTGTCGTTGGCCAGCGCCACCGCCTCGTCGTCATCGCCGGCGGCTCCATCGAAGGGGACCACCACGACGACCGGCCCGAAGATCTCCTCCCGGACCACGCGCATGTCGTTCGTGCAGTCGACGAGCAGCGTCGGGGCCACGTAGAAGCCCTTGCCCGACGCGGCACCCTCACCCACCACCGGGCGCTCGCCGCCGAAGGCGATCCGGGCGCCCTCCTTCCTGCCCAGCTCCACGTACGACTCCACCCGGTCCCGGTGCGCCGCCGAGATGACCGGGCCCACCACGGTGCCGCGCACCGCCGGATCACCGACCTTCATGAAGGCCAGGTAGCCCTGGAGCTTCTCCACCAGCTGCTCGTACACCGACCGGTGGACGATCACCCGGGTCGGAGCCGTGCAGATCTGCCCGGAGTAGAAGGAGAAGGTGGTGCCGATCCCCATCACCGCCGCGTCCAGGTCGGCGTCCGCGAGGACGATCGCCGCGCCCTTGCCGCCCAGCTCCATCAGCTGCCGCTTCATCGTGCGGCCGCAGACCTCGGCGATGCGCTGCCCGACGCCCGTGGAGCCGGTGAAGGACACCATGTCCACGTCCGGGGAGTCCACGGCCGCCTCGCCGACCTCCACCGAGGTGCCGGAGACCACGTTCACCACGCCCGCCGGGACCCCGGCCTCGTGCAGGGCCTCGGCCATCCGGAACACCGACAGCGGGTCCTGCGGGGCCGGCTTCACGACCACCGTGTTGCCCATGGCCAGCGCCGGGGCCACCTTGCCCGCCGGGTTGGCCCACGGGTTGTTGTACGAGGTGATGCAGGTGACGACCCCGACCGGCTGGCGCACCTCCAGCGCGCCGAGGATGCTCGCCGCGCCCATCGGGCCCGCCTCGGTGACCTGCGGCGGCAGCCCGCGCTCGACCGGTTCCAGCGCGCCCTTCGCGTACCGGCGGAAGCGGGCCACGCCCACCCCGACCTGCATGCCGCGTGCGATCCCGGTCGGGGCGCCCGTCTCGGCCCGGGCGAGGGCCGCCCAGGGCTCGTACTCCCGCTGGATGATGTCCGCGGCCCGGTCCAGGATCGCGGCCCGCTCCTCCGGCCTCGTCCGGGACCAGCCCTCGAAGGCCGCGGCCGCGGCGCGCGCCGCGTCCTCGACCTGGCCGCGCGAGGCCTCGGGGGCCAGGCCCACGACGGATTCGTCGGCCGGGTTGACCACCTCGTAGTGCCCGCCGGCCGGCTCGACCCACTCGCCGCCGATGTAGAGCTTCTGCGGGTCGTACCGGGGGTTCTCCTGCGCACTCATCGGGTGCTCACCGTCCTCGTGTCACGGCCCGAACGGAGGACGATCCCCGGGATCGCCCCCGTGACCTGGTCGTCGCGGATGGTCTCCACGCCGTTGACGCGTACGGACACCATGCCGATCGCCCGCGCGTCCAGCCGGGGGCTGTCCCCGGGCAGATCGTGCACGAGCGTGGCGGGTCCGGCCTCGATCCGCTCGGGGTCGAAGAGCACCAGGTCCGCGTGGAAGCCCTCGGTGATCCGGCCGCGCTCGCGCAGCCCGAACAGCTGGGCCGGGTCGTCGGTGAGCATCTGTACCGCCTGCTCCAGCGGCACCAGCTTGCGGCCGCGCAGGCAGTCCCCGAGGAACCGGGTCGTGTACGGGGCCCCGCACATGCGGTCCAGGTGGGCGCCGGCGTCGGAGCCGCCGAGCATGACGTCCTCGTGCTGCCAGGTCTCGGCGCGCAGGGCCCAGCTCGCCGGGTCGTTGTCGGTCGGCATGGGCCAGAGCACCGTACGCAGGTCGTCGTTGGCGCAGATCTCCACCAGGCAGTGGAAGGCGTCCTGGCCGCGCTCGGCCGCGATGTCGTTGACGACGCGGCCCGACAGGCCCTCGTTCGCCTCGCTGTAGGTGTCGCCGATGACGTAGCGCCCGAAGTTGGCCAGGCGCCGGAAGACCCCGGCCTCCTTGCTGTCGGCGCGGCGCAGCATCTCGGCGCGCACGTCGGCGTCGCGCAGCTTCGCGATGCGCTCGGGGACGGGCAGGCCCAGGACCTCGCCCCAGCCGGGGATGAGGTTGAGGGCGCAGAAGGTGCCGAGCGACATGTTCATGGGGGTCAGGATCGGCATCGTCAGCGCGACGATCCGGCCGCCGGCCTTGCGGGCGCGCTCGCTGGGGATGAGCTGGCGCGGCACGCGCTCGGGGACGGAGGCGTCGATGGTGAGCACGTTCCAGTTCAGGGGCCGTCCGGCGGCGGCGCTCATCTCGACGAAGAGGTCGATCTCCTCGTCGGCGAACTGGTCGAGGCAGCCCGCGACGATCGCTTCGAGCTGGGTGCCCTCGTGTTCGGAGACCGCGCGGGAGAGCGCGAGGAGCTCTTCGGGCCCCGCGTGCCGGGAGGCCACGGGGGCTCCGGAGCCGTCGGAGTGGGTGGAGGACTGGGTGGTCGACAGGCCCCAGGCGCCGGCGTTCATGGCGTCGTGGAACAGGTCGAGCATCGCCCGCATCTGCTCTTCGGTGGGCCGGCCGCCGACGGCGTCCTCGCCCATGACGTGCCGGCGCAGTGCGCAGTGGCCGACCATGAAGCCGGCGTTGACGGCGATGCGGCCGTCGAGCGCGTCGAGGTACTCGCCGAAGGTGGACCAGGTCCAGTCGACGCCCTCTTCGAGTGCGGCCAGAGCCATGCCCTCGACCTTGCTCATCATGCGGCGGGTGTAGTCGGCGTCCTCGGGACGGGCGGGGTTGAGGGGGGCCAGCGTGAATCCGCAGTTGCCGCCCGCGACGGTGGTCACTCCGTGGTTCATGGAGGGGGTCGCGTACGGGTCCCAGAAGAGCTGGGCGTCGTAGTGCGTGTGGGGGTCGATGAACCCGGGGGTGAGGACGAGGCCGGTGGCGTCCTCGGTGGTGGCGGCCTCTTCGGTCACGGTGCCGGGCTCGGCGATGACGGCGATGCGGCCGTCGCGTATCCCTACGTCGGCCACGCGGGCGGGTGCGCCGGTGCCGTCCACGACGGTGGCGCCCTTGATCAGATGGTCGAGCATGACGTCCTCTCTGCCGGTGTTCGCGTTGCGCGCCGTCTCCCGGGGCTCCGCCCCGGACCCCGCGCCTCAAACGCCGGCGGGGCTGGATTTTGGCTGGCGTCGGCCCTCCGCGCACCCTGCGGGGCAACACGGTGCGCTGCGCGCACAGAGACGCCTACGCGGGCCACATCCAGCCCCGCCGGCGTTTGAGGCGCCGCCGGAGGCAACCAGCCCCTCCGGCGTTTGAGGAGCGGGGGTCCGGGGGGCCGGCCCCCCGGCGACGGCGCCGCGCGTTCCGGGCCGCCGAGGGCCCCGGTCGGAGGTCTTCGGCCGGCCGCGGCCTCCGTACGACCTCCGGCCGGGGCCGGTTGCGGGGCGGCGGTCCGGGAAGACGCCGCCCCCGTTCTCCCGCGGGCTACGCGCCTTCGCGGAAGCGCGTGGTGCGGTGCACCGGGTCGGTGTCGATGTGCGGGATGACGTGCTCGCCGATGAGCTTGATGGTGGTCATCGTGTCCTCGGGCGAGACGCCGGTCGGCAGACCGAAGGAGAGCTGGTCGGCGCCGGCCTGCTCCCAGCGCTTGCACTGCGCGCGGACCTCGGAGGGGTCGCCGCAGATGAGCAGTTCCTCGGCGATCAGCAGCTCGATGATCTCCGCGTTGTACTCGGGGAGGATCTCGGGCCACTCGGGGATCATCTCGGGGCGCGGGAAGGTGTCGTGGTAGCGGAAGACCAGCGACTGGAAGCGGTTCATGTTGGCGTTGACGGCGATCTCGATCGCCTTGTCGTGGGTCTCGGCGCAGATCGCGGTCGAGGTGACCATGACGTTGTCGTTGACGAAGGCGCCGATGGCCTTCGCCTCCCGGATCGCGGTCTTGTACTGGTCCAGCACCCACTCCATGTCGGAGACCTTCTGGACGCTGAAGCCGAGGACTCCGAGGCCCTTCTTGGCCGCCATGGCGTACGAGGAGGGGGAGCCGGCGGCGTACCACATGGCCGGGTGGGCCTTGCCGTACGGCTTGGGGAAGATCTTGCGCGGCGGCAGCGACCAGTGCTTGCCCTGGAACCCCTCGTACTCCTCCTGGAGGAACATCTTGGGGAACTCGGCGATGGTCTCCTCCCAGATCTCCTTGGTCCCGTCCATGCTCTCGATGCCGGGCAGGAAGCCGAGGATCTCGTGGCTGCCGGCGCCGCGGCCGGTGCCGAACTCGAAGCGCCCCTTGGAGAGGTGGTCGAGCATGGTGACCTTCTCGGCCACCTTGACCGGGTGGTTGACCGGGGCGAGCGGGTTGAAGATGCCGGAGCCGAGGTGGATGCGCTCGGTGGCGTGAGCGAGGTACCCGAGGAACACCTCGTTCGCCGAAAGGTGCGAGTACTCCTCCAGGAAGTGGTGCTCGGAGGCCCAGGCGTACTTGAACCCGGACTTGTCCGCCTGGATGACGTACTCGGTCTCCTCGATCAGCGCCTTGTGCTCTGCCTCGGGGTCGACCTTGGACCGCGCCTCAGGCACGTATCCCTGCACAAAGAGCCCGAATTCCAAGGGGATTCACCGTCCTTCTGTTTCTGACGTTGCGTCAGATTCGATGTCACGACTGTTCCATCGCGGGGGCGGGAGCGTCAATACCTGACGCTCCATCAGATCTCGCCGCAGGGGCGCCGGAGGGGCGCTAGAGGATGCTGACGCCCGCCATCCAGCCGCCGTCGATCACGAACGGCTGGCCGGTGATGTACGAGGAGTCCTCGCTGGTCAGAAACAGGGCCAGCTTGGCTATCTCCTCGGGCTGCCCCACCCGGCCCATCGGCACCACGCGCTTGTAGAGCTCCGCCATGGCGTCCCGGGCCTCGTCGGTCATGTTCGCCGGGTCCAGCAGCCCCGGGTTGGCCATGGGGGTGTCCACGGCCCCCGGGCACATCGCGTTGACCCGGATGTTCTTCGCGGCCAGCTCCAGCGCGGCCACCCGGGTCAGGCCGAGGATCGCGGCCTTGGTCGCCGCGTACGTACCCACGTACGCCATGCCCGTCAGGCCGGTGTACGAGGAGGTGTTGACGATCGTGCCGCCGCCGGCCGCCTCGATCTCCGGGGCCACCGACTTGATGCCGAGGAAGGCGCCGACCTGGTTGACCTGCACCACCTGTTGGAACTCCTCCAGCGGGGTCGCGGTCAGCTCGTTGAAGCGCAGGATGCCCGCGTTGTTGACCAGGCCGTTCACCGGGCCGAAGGCCTCCTTCGCCGCCGCGATGGCGCCCGCCCAGTCCTCCTCCCGGCTCACGTCCATCCGTACGTACCGGGCCCGGTCCTCGCCGATCTCCTTGGCGACCGCCGCGCCCTGCTCGTCCAGCACGTCGCCCAGGAGCACCTTGGCGCCCTCCGCGGCGAACAGCCGGGCCTCCTGCTCTCCCTGGCCGCGCGCGGCACCCGTGATGATGACGACGCGTCCGTCCAGCTTGCCTGGCTTGCCCATGAGTGCGCTCCCGAGTGTCTCGTCGCTGTCGCCGGCCCTGCCGCCGGCCCTGTCGCCGTCGCTGTCGCCGGACTTGTCGCCCGCCCAGCAGCCGGCTCTGCCGCTAGTCGTTGAGGAGGGGGCCCACTTCGGAGCCGAAAGCCGTGATCTGATCGATGAGTTCGGCGCGGTCGCGATTGCGGAAGCGGACCTGGATCTGGTCGATGCCGATCACCTTGTACGCGCGCAGCGACTCGGCGATCGCCTCCGCCTTGCCGGTGAGGGTCCGCCGGCCGGTGTCCCAGCCGGGTTCGCCGACGTACAGCGGCGCGGTGATCGCGCCGAACTCCACGGGGCCGGTGACCCCGGCCTCGGCGCGGAGCTCCTTGATCCGGGCGATCTGCGCCGGGAGCTTGTCGAGCGGGTCGCCCTGCGGGAGCCAGCCGTCGCCGCGCACGGCGGCCCGGCGGACCGCAGCGGGCGAGGAGCCGCCCACCCAGACGGGGATCCGGGGCTGGACGGGGCGGGGCAGCTGCCCGAGGTCCTTGAAGGAGAACAGGTCGCCCTCGAACTCGGGGTACTCCTCGGGGCCGAGGGCGGCGCGCAGCGCGTCGAGGGTCTCGTCGAGGACGGCCCCGCGGCGCGCGAAGTCCACGCCGAGCACCTCGAACTCCTCCTTCACGTGCCCGGCGCCGACGCCGAGGATCAGCCGGCCGCCCGAGAGGTGGTCGACGGTGGCGTACTGCTTGGCGCTGAGCAGCGGGTGGCGCAGGCCGAGGATCGCGACGTGGCTCAGCAGCCGCACGTTCTCGGTGATCCCGGCCAGGAAGGAGAGCGTGGCCACCGGGTCGTACCAGATGGTGCTCATGGGGCCGGCCATGTGCCGCGGTATGGCCACGTGGTCGCAGGTGGCGACGTAGCCGAAGCCGGCCCGGTCGGCCGCCCGGGCGACAGCGGCGAGATCGGCCGCGCCGGCCGTGGCCTCCCAGGGCTCTGCGTAGATGGTGCTCTGCGACTGGATCGGGAGCTGCATCCCGTAGACCAGCCGACCTTCCGGAAACACGCGCGCCATGAGCCGTACCCGCCTCGTCCTCGACTGCCGATTCGTCATACCGGTGCCGGGCCATCGTCGTAGCTGACGGGTCGTCAGGCAAGGGGGTGGACGAAGCCCGGGGCGGCGAGCGGACCCCGCGGCGGTACCTCGCGCCGAATAACCTGAGGGACGTCGTCCCGCCGGGCGAAGCCGTCGTGCGGCATGCGAGCAGGCTGCTCGCCGCTGCCGGGCTGCACGGGCACACGTACGCACTGGACGCCATCGTCGCGGTGACCGCCCTCGACCAGCCCGGCCCCGTCACCCTGCCGACCTCGGACCCCGAGGACCTGACCGTGTTGTGCGGGAAGCCATCCGGATCGTCCGGATCTGACGACATGACCTCCGGGGGGATGTGCCAGGTCCAAGCCGCCCGCTAGGGTGCCGCGCGTGGATCTGTTTCTGACCCTGGTCAGCGGGGTGGCGTGGACCGTCGTGTACGTCGAGGCGATCCGGGTGGGCCTGCGGGACCGGACGTACGCAATGCCGGTCGCGGCGCTCGCGCTGAACTTCGCGTGGGAATCGACCTACGCCGTACGCGAGTTCACCGTGGGAGTCTCCGCCCAGGGCATCGTCAACGTGGTGTGGGCGGTCGCCGACATCGTCATCGTGTACACGTATCTGCGCTACGGGCGGGCCGAGTTGCCCGGCTTCGTGACCCGGCCGCTGTTCGCCGTCTGGACCGTGCTCCTCTTCGCGAGCGCCTTCACCGTGCAGTGGCTCTTCCTCGCCCACTTCGGCGCGCACGACGCGAGCCGGTACTCGGCGTTCCTGCAGAACCTGCTGATGTCCGGACTGTTCATCGCCTTCTACGCGAGCCGGCGCGGCCCGCTCGGACAGTCCCTCGTCATCGCGGTCGCCAAATGGATCGGCACGCTCGCGCCGACCGTCCTCTTCGGTGTCATCGAGGACGCCCCGTTCATCCTCGGCCTGGGGCTGCTCTGCGCCGTCTTCGACCTCGCGTACGTCGCCCTGCTGGCCCGGAACTCGGCGGGCCGGAAGGCGGCCGGGTCCGGGGCCGGCGGACCGGCGCCGGACGGCACCGCGGCCGCGGCCGCCACGGGCGCCGCGGCCTGAGCCGGGCGGGCCGGCGGCCCTGAGCCTGCGGACCGGAGGGCCTGAGCCGGCGGACCGCCGGTGCAGGTGGCCCGGCGGCCCGGCGGGCGCTCAGAAGCCCTGCGGTCCCATCACGATGACCGGCTTCGCCGCCGGGTCCAGGGTCTCCAGGACCTTCCGCATCGCCGCCTTCGGGATGCCCACGCACCCCTGCGAGGGGCCGTCGTGGTCCACGTGGAGCCAGATGTTGCCGCCCTTCCCCTCGCCCTCCGGCTTCGTCGGGTCGAGCGGACTCACACCCGTCTTGCGGTTGAAGTCGATGGCGACGACGTAGTCGAAGGAACCGCGCAGCGACTCCCCGTTGACCCCGCGGCCGGTCGCCACGAAGGAGCCGTCCTGGTCGTACGGGAACTTCGTGCCCGGCGGCTTCGCCAGCAGCCCGCCCGCGTCCGTGAGCGCGAACACGCCCTCGGGGGAGGTCAGGTCCCCGTACGTGCGCTCCGTGGACCAGCCCTTGGCTCCGTTGCGCGCGGGCCAGCTGTCGCTCTTCAGCCAGTCGGCACCGGCCGCCGGGCGGGTGTACAGGGCCGCGGTGGACTCCGAGGAGTCCTTGGCCTTGCCGGTGACCAGGATGAGCTGGCGGGCGTCCGCGGGGATCTTCGCCCGGGTCCGCTCGCTGACCTCGGGCAGGCCCTGGAAGGGGTCGCGCTCGGCGGCGCGCGCGGCCCGCTGCTCGGACGGCGGCCGGGCGTCGGCGACGGCCGGGACGGAGGCGTTGGCCGGCGGGTCGTGGGCCAGGTACACCCAGCCCGCGCCGAAGCCGAGCAGTCCCAGGGCGGCCGCGAAGGCGAGCGGGCGCGAGCCGCGGACACCCCGGAAACCCCGGGAACCACCGTCGGCTCGCCGCGCACCGCCGCCGCCGGAGCGCCGGGTCGGGCGGGACGCACCGGGGGTGCGGGACGGACGGGGCGGGCGGGAGCCGGCTCGGGCGTGCTTGCTCATTGGACCGACCGTACACAGCCGATCTTCATTTTTGTTGACCGGTCAAGCGCCCGGCGTTTCCCCGGCGGGTCGCTCCGCGGGTGTCGCGGCCGGGAACCAGACCCGGACCATCAACCCGCCGCCCGGCGCCGGGTTGGCCCGCGCCGTCAGTTCCGCGCCGTGCGCCCGCGCGATCGAGGCGACGATCGAGAGGCCCAACCCGGCGCCCTCACCCGCCGTATGCTGCCGCTCCGCCCGCCGCCGGAAGGGTTCCAGCAGCCCCGGCACCTCCCCCGGCTCGATCACCGGGCCGGTGTTGGAGACCGTCAGCACCCCCTCCGGGGAGGTCGCCACCTCCAGGCGGCCGCCCGCGCGGTTGTGGCGTACGGCATTGGCCAGCAGGTTCCGTACGAGGTGGCCCAGAAGGGTCCGGTCGCCCGCGACGGTCAGCGGCGCGAGATCCCGTACGACGTCCAGGTCCTGAGGGGCCGTCCCCTCGATGCCCGACAGCTCCGCCTCCGCGAGGACCGCCAGGTCCACCGGCTCCACCGCCTCCAGGCCCTCCTCCGAGACGGCGAGCAGGAGCAGCGACTCGACGAGGTGCTGACTGGAGTCCGCGACCTCGATGAGCTTGGACCGGATCCGGGCCACCTTCTCCGGCGGCGGGTCCCCCGCCAGCCCGATCTCGGCGGCCGCCCGCTGGACGGCGAGCGGGGTGCGCAGCTCGTGGGCGGCGTTCGCGGCGAACCGGCGCTGGGCTCCGACCAGGTCCTCCATCCGGTCGAGCATCCCGTCGAAGGTGTCCGCCAGCCGCTTGAGTTCGCCGGGCGGGGCCCGGAGGCCGATCCGCTCGTGGAGGTTGGCGCCGGACAGGCGCCGGGCCGTCTCGGTGATGACGCCGACGGGGCGCAGGACGCGGCCGGCCATCCACCAGGCGAGCCAGATGGACAGCACGGCGAAGACCGCGAGGGCCAGGAGCGAGACGACGAGCAGCTCGTGGAGGGTGGCCTGCTCGACGGCCGAGGTCAGGTTGCGGGTGGCCCGCCACTGTTCGAGCTGTTCGGGGGAGGGGGTGGCGCCGGAGTCGAGCTTCTCGGCGGGGACCGGCACGCGCTGGCCCGGGACCGCGGGCGGCAGGGTGCCCCGGATGGCCGGGACGATGCTGGTCGTGGTGGTGACGGCGCCGCTGATGCGGCTGTAGAGGCCGTTGCGGAGCAGGATGTTGATCAGTGCGATGAGGCCGCCGCCCGCGAGGAGCAGCAGGGAGCCGTAGAGGACGGTGAGACGGGCGCGCTCGGAATGGAGCACTGCTCTCATCGTGGATCACCGATCCGGTACCCGGCACCCGGGACGGTCTCGATCAGGGGCGGCTCCCCCAGCTTGGCGCGCAGCTTGCTCAGGGTCACCCGTACCGCGTTGGTGCTGTACGAGGTGTCCTCCTCCCACACCTGCTCGATCAGGTCGTCGCTGCTGAGGACCGCACCCTCGGCGCGCAGCAGCGACTCCAGTACGGCGAACTCCTTGCGGGAGAGCGCCAGCCTGCGCCCCTCGCGGGTGGCGGTGCGCCGCGCCACGTCCACGGCGACCCCCGCCCGCTCCAGTACCGGCGGCAGGGCCGGCTGGGCGCGCCGCCCCAGCGCCAGGACCCGGGCGAGCAGCTCGTCGTAGGCGAAGGGCTTGGTGAGGTAGTCGTCCGCGCCGAGGCCGAGGCCCTCCACCCGGTCCCGTACGGTCCCCGAAGCCGTCAGCATCAGGACGCGGGTCAGCAGCCGCTCGCGCACCACCTGGCGGCAGACCTCGTCGCCGTGCAGGCCGGGCAGGTCTCGGTCGAGGACGAGGACGTCGTAGGCGCCCAGCCGCAGGCGGCGCAGGGCCTCCAGGCCGTCGCTCGCCTCGTCGACGGCCAGCGCGTCGCCGCGCAGCCCCTCGGCGATCATCTCCCGCAGGAACTCCTCGTCCTCCACCACCAGAACTCGCATGGCGTCCTCTTTACCGGAGAGCGACATTTCGCCGTTGTAAGCACGAGCCGTTAGAGAAGCGAAACCCGCTGTTCGCGCAGTCTCGGGGCCATGAAGCGATCCACGACCATGACCACGGCCGCGCTCCTCACCGGCCTCACCCTCTTCGTCACCGCCTGCACGGGCGGCGCCGGCGGCTCGGACGGCTCGGACGGGAAGAAGGACGAGAAGAAGGACTCCTCGAATTCGAGCGGCACGGGCGGCAGCGGTGGCGGTGGCGGCAGCGGTGCGGACGCCGACAACGCCCTCAAGATGCGCAAGTGCCTGCGCGAGAACGGCGTCGACATGCCCGACCCGAAGCCCGGCGAGGACCCGCGCGGGATGACGCTGGGCGCGGGCATGGACCAGGAGGTCCTGAAGAAGGCCATGGACAAGTGCGGGATGAAGGGCCCCGGCTCCGGCGGCGAGGTCCCGCAGGCGGAGAAGGACAAGGCGCTCAAGCAGGCCAAGTGCATGCGGGACAACGGCTTCGACATGCCCGACCCGGAGTTCAACGGGAACGCGCGGACCGGATTCTCCATACCCGAGGGCGCCGACAAGGACGCCTTCATGGCCCAGCTGAACAAGTGCGGCGCGGACCAGTGAGGAAGCGCGGGAAGTGGCTCCTGGGCTCGCTGGCCGTCGTACTCGCCGTCACGGGCGGCGGGTACGCGGTCGTCGCCCAGGCCGGGACGGCCGGCCCCGGCGGCGGCAGCAGCGGCAGCAGCGGCGGCGGCTCGAAGCAGGACCGGGCGGACGGGCTGCCCGGGGCCACCTCGCCGGTCACCCGCGGCGACCTCAGCTCCGGGTTCAAGGTCGACGGGACGCTCGGCTTCGCGAAGGAGCGCAAGCTCAACGCGGTGGGCGCGGACGGGGCGGGCTCCGGCTCCGGGTCCGGGTCCGGGTCCGGGTCCGGGTCCGGGTCCGGGTCCGGGTCCGGGTCCGGGTCCGGGTCCGGGTCCGGGTCCGGGTCCGCGACCCTGACCTGGGTGGCCCCCGCCGGCTCCTCCGTCGAGCGCGACGGCAAGCTCTACGAGGTCAACGGCAAGCCGGTCCGCCTGATGTACGGAACCACCCCCGTGTACCGGTCGCTGAAGTCCGGGGACAAGGGCGAGGACGTCAAGCAGCTGAAGCAGAACCTCCAGGCCCTCGGCTTCGGCACCGGCCTGGACGCCTCGGACGGCAATTTCACCGCCGGGACGGCCACCGCCGTCAAGCGCTGGCAGAAGTCCCACAAGGCGAAGGAGACCGGCGAGGTCGGCAAGGACGACATCGCCTTCGCCTCCGGACCCCAGCGGATCCAGAAGAACGACATGGCGGTCGGCGACGAGGCGGCCGCGGGCAAGCCCGTCATGACCCTGACCGGCACCGAGCGGATGGTCCGCCTGCAGCTCGACGTGGCCAAGGCGGGCAAGGTCAAGGCCGGGGAGCCGGTGACCGTGAGCCTGCCCGGCGGGGGCACCGCCAAGGGAAAGATCAGCTCGATCGGCACCACCGCCAACGGCGACGACCCCTCCTCGGGCGGCGCGGGCGGGGGCGGGGGCGCCGGCGGGGACAAGAAGCCGAAGGTCGACGTCGAGATCGCCCTCGACAACCCCGCCGAGGCCACGGGCCCCGACCAGTCCCCGGTCTCGGTGAACCTGACGGGCGAAGTCCGCAAGGGAGTCCTCTCCGTACCGGTCAACTCGCTCCTCGCCCTCGCCCACGGCGGCTTCGGAGTCCAGGTCGTCGAGGACGGCACGGTCCGCGAGGTCAAGGTCGAGCTCGGCATGTTCGGCCAGGGCCGGGTGGAGGTGACGGGGGACGCCCTCAAGGAGGGCATGCCCGTAGGGGTGCCCGCGTCATGAACGAACACGTCATGGACGAACACGTCATGGACAAACACGCCCACGCGGTCGTCGAACTGACCGGAGTCACCAAGGAGTACCCCGGCGGGGTCGCGGCCCTGCGCGGAGTCGACCTCACCGTCCTGAACGGCGAACTCCTCGCCATCGTGGGACCGTCGGGCTCCGGAAAGTCCACGCTCCTGCACATCGTCGGAACCCTCGACCGGCCGACCGCCGGCCGCGTCGCCATCGCCGGGTACGACATCGCGACCCTCTCCGACCGCTCCCTGTCGGCCCTGCGCTCCCGCCACGTCGGCTTCGTGTTCCAGTCCTTCCACCTGGTACCGGGCATCAGCGCCCGGGCCAACGTCGCCGAGGGCCTCCTCTACTCCGGCCTCTCCCACGCCGAACGCGGACGGCGGGCGGAACGCGCCCTGGAGCGCGTCGGCCTCGGCGACCGCATGGACCACCGGCCGCACGAGCTGTCCGGCGGCCAGAAGCAGCGCGTGGCGATCGCCCGCGCGGTGGCGGGCGAACCGGACCTGCTGCTCGCCGACGAGCCGACGGGCGCCCTGGACACGGCGTCCGGCGAGTCGGTGATGGAACTGCTGCACGAGCTCAACGAGGACGGGGCCACCATCGCCGTGATCACCCACGACAACGAGATCGCGGCGAGCCTGCCCCGGCAGGTCCGCATCCGCGACGGCGAGATCGTGGCGGACGTGTGGAACGCGGACGCGCTGGGGGTGGGCGCGTAATGGGTGCCCGTACGAAGTCCCCTACGAGGTTCCATACGAAGTCCCCTACGAAGTCCCCTACGAAGTCCCCTACGAAGTCCCGCAAGCTGTCACCGCCGCGCCTCGGCCCGCGGGACGTGTTCCACGTGGGATCGGCGGGGCTGCGCTCTCGGCCGATGCGCGTGTTCCTGTCCGCGCTCGGCATCGCGATCGGCATCGCGACGATGATCGCGGTCGTCGGCATCTCCTCGTCGAGCCAGGCCAAGCTGCTCCAGGAACTCGACAAGCTCGGCACGAACATGATGGTCGCGACGCCAGGCCCGTCGATGTTCTCGGGACAGGACACCAAGCTGCCGAAGGACGCCCCCGGCATGATCGCCCGGATCGACGGGGTCGAATCGGTCGGTTCGACGGGCGACGTGAAGGAGTCCGTCCGCCGCAGCGAGAACATCCCGAAGGAGGAGACGAACGGCATCGCCCTCAAGGCGGCGCAGGGCGACCTCCTGACGACGCTCCGGGCCCGGATGCGCAGCGGCAGTTGGCTCAACGACGCGACGGGCCGCTACCCGTCCGTGGTCCTCGGGCACGTCACCGCCGAACGCCTGGGCATCACGGGGCCGGGGGGACAGGTCTTCATCGGCGGGCAGTACTTCACCGTCATCGGCATCCTCGACCCGATCCCCCTCGCGCCGGAGATCGAACGCTCGGCACTGATCGGCTGGGAAGTCGCCCAGAGCCTCCTGGGCTTCGACGGCCATCCCACGTCCGTCTACGAGCGCTCCGCCGACGACCGGGTCCGGGAGGTCCGGGACCTCATCGCCAAGACGGCCAACCCCGAGAGCCCGAGCACGGTCTCGGTCACGGACCCGTCGGCGGCTCTCCAGGCGAAGGCCGCCACCGAGGGCGCCTTCAGCACCCTCCTCCTCGGCCTGGGCGGCATCGCCCTGCTGGTGGGCGGTGTCGGGGTGGCCAACACCATGATCATCTCGGTACTGGAACGCCGCCACGAGATAGGCCTGCGCCGCTCCCTGGGCGCCACCAAGGGCCAGATCCGCATCCAGTTCGTCACGGAGTCCCTGCTCCTGTCGGGCCTGGGCGGCCTGGCAGGCATCGTCCTGGGCGGCGCGGCCACGGCGGTGTACGCCCGAGCCGGCGACCTCCCCTGGGTCGTCCCCCTCTGGGCCGTCACAGGCGGCTTCGCAGCAACCCTGGCCATCGGCACGGTGGCAGGCCTCTACCCGGCGGTCCGCGCGGCGCGGCTGTCACCAACGCTGGCGCTGCAGGCGGGGTAGGGGGTGGGGTGGGGTGGGGTGGGGTGCCGACAGCCCGGTGCTGGACCTCTCCGCCGCCGCCTTC
>NZ_JCAXEG010000039.1:0-16756 GCF_059758875.1 Streptomyces sp. GQ60
CCCAGTCCGGAAGTCGAGCAGGAGAAATGGGTGAAGCCTGGTCCGCCACCCCTGCGGGGGGCGGACCAGGCTTCCAGTACGGTCGAGAGAGCCGATTACGGCCTGACACTGTATTCGAAGGTGCCGAGGACCTTCGCGGCCTGCTCGCGCAGCTCTTCCACGGAGTCGGCGGTCATGGTGAGCGAGAGGAAGAAGTTCTCCTTGTTCAGCTGGGTGACCCGGTATCCGTTGGCCAGCCGCACGCTGATGACGCCGGGCAGGGCGAGCAGTTCTGCCTCGGTGGTGACGGCTTCGACCGTGCCGAGCTCTTCGGCCTCCAGCTCGACGTTGCCGAAGATCGGCTGCTCGCGCATCGGTCCCAGGTCCTGTGGCGCGTACTCACCCAGCGCCATGGAGACGACCGTCGCGATCACGTCGATGCCGTAGAGGTTCTGGATGGACGCGGGGATCCCCGTGTGAAAGCCGCCGGGCCGGGGGTTGATCTCGATGAGCTCGGTCCGGCCGTCTTCCGAGCTCCGGCCCTCGAAGTGCAGCCATAGCTGGTCGAGGCCCCGGTCGGCGCACAGCGTGTTGATCGCCTCGCACAGGACACGTACGCCGTCCCGCACGTGACTTTCCTGGGGCGGGTGGAACGAGAGCCCCGCGTCATGGTTCTTGGCGTAGTCGTAGTCGGCCTTCTCGACCGCGAGAAGCGGGTGGAAGCGGCCGTTCAGTACGGGACCGTCCACGGAGAACTCCGTGCCGGACACGAACTCCTCGGCGATCAGCTCCACGCCGCCCGACCCGGACTCCTCCAGGTTCTTCAGGTAGGCCAGCAACTCCTCCCGGTCGTCCACCCGCTCGACCAGGTACGAGGCCGCCGACTCCCGCGCGGGCTTGATGATGGCGGGGAAGAAGTCCACTGACCCCGGGTCGCCGGAAAACTTGAGCTCGGACAGGCCAAGGGCACGCATGTGCTCCCGGACCAGGGTCTTGCTCGCCAGCACGGCACGGCCGGCACCGCCGCCGGGAAGGCCGTAATGCGTGGTGAGCGCGATGCTCCACTCGAGCAGCTTCTCGACCATGCTGACGACGGCGATCGGCTCGATGCCCCGCTCGCCGACCCGAGCCGTGAGGGCCGAAAGCTCCTCGGCGTCCCAGTCGAACACGATGTGGTCGTCGCAGAGGCCGGCGTGGGGGTCGTCCGGAAGGTTGGAGACCAGCACCGGTCGCAGATCGCGAGCACGGAGCTCCTCGACCGCAGCGGGCACGTTGCCGATGGCTATCCACGAGAGGATGAGCACGGATTTCATGTCACGGGCCTCCGGAGGCTTTCGAAAGGGAGTTTCTGGTTACGCGCGGAAGTCAATGCTGGCACGGGCGGGGGCCGGACCGAATAAGCGAGATGACTACGCGGGTCGAATCCGGTGTCCGGGCGATCCTGACGGGAGCCGAGTAATCGTCGCGCGTACCTGATCCGCCCGCTCGTAAGCCGGACGGCGGTGGTGGATGAACCTGTCGCGGACGCGGGGAATGCGGGTGGGTTCGTAGGTTGCATTCCAATGTGGTGGCTTGGATGTGCCGTCCAGTTGGTCGAGCGCTTCCGCTACGGAGGTCCTGTGGTGATCGGGGTGGAGTCGTCGTGATTCGGGTGGTGGTGGTCGGCGCGGCCGGCTATATCGGCGGGGAATTGTTGCGGCTGCTCATAGGCCACCCCGAGCTCGAGGTGGTGGGCGCGGTCTCCTCGCGCTTCCCCGGCAAGCGGGTCGACGGGGTGCACCCGAACCTGCGGGCCTCCACCGATCTGCTGTTCTGCTCCGCCGACGAGGTCGGTGAGTGCGATGCGGTCTTCCTGGCCCTGCCGCACCGGGCCGTGATGACCCAGATCGACTACTGGACCCAGCGGGCCAAGGTCGTCATCGACCTGACCGGTGACTTCCGCCTCAACGACGCGAAGGTCTTCGAGCGCTACTACGGCAGTGAGCACCAGGCCCCGCATCTGCTGGACGCCTTCGTGCCCGGCCTGCCCGAACTGCACCGCGAGCGGCTGCGCGGCGCGGACAAGATCAGCGTGCCCGGCTGCATGGCCATGGCCGGCGTCCTCGCCCTCTACCCGCTCGTCGCGCACGATCTCATCGACAGGGAGGCGGGCGTCCAGCTCGACGCCCGCACCGGCTCCAGCGGCTCCGGTTCCACCGCCGGCCCGGCGAACCTGCACGCCGAACGCAGCGGTGCGATGCGCGTGTTCGCCCCGACCAGCCACCGCCACGAGGCCGAGATCTCCCAACACCTGGGAATGCCCGCGGCGATGACCGCCACCGGCGTCGAAGCAGTCCGCGGGGTCCAGACCATCTGTCACACGACCCTGCGCCCCGGCGTCGACAAAGCCGCTCTCCGGCGGGCCTATCGCGAGCAGTACGCCGACGAGCCCTTCGTCCGCATCGTCGCGCACCAGCGCGGCATCTTCCGCTACCCCGACCCGAAGATCCTCTTGGGGTCCAACTACTGCGACGTCGGTTACGCCCTCGACGAGGACACCGGACGCCTGACCACCATCGGCGCCCTCGACAACCTCGTCAAGGGCGGGGCGGGCAACGCCGTCCAGTGTCTCAACATCCGCATGGGCTGGCCCGAAAACTTCGGCCTCACGTTCCCAGGCCTCCACCCCCTCTAGCCCTCGCCCACCGGAGAGACCGTGACCACCGCACCACTCACCGTCGTCAAATGCGGCGGCAATCCGTCCGTCGACGCCGCGGGCATCTGTGCCGACATCGCCCGCCTCGTCCACGAAGGGCATTCCATCGTCCTGGTCCACGGAGGCTCCGGAGAGATCAGGCGGCTCGCCGGCGAACTCGGTGTCCCGCAGCGCACCCTGGTCGCCCCGGACAACGTCTCCACGCGGTACACCGACCCGGCCACGCTCGAAGTGGTCGTCCTGGCGCTGACCGGCGCCGTCAAACCCAAACTGGTCGCGGAACTCGCCCGCCACAACGTGCCCGCGGTCGGACTCACCGGCATGGACGGCGGCATGCTCCGCGCCCGCCGCAAGTCCGTCATCCGCTCCGTCGTCGACGGCCGTACCGTGCTGATCCGCGACAACCACAGCGGCCGGATCACCACGGTCAGCGCCGAACTGCCCGAAACGCTGCTGCGCCTCGGCTACGTCCCGGTCATCTCGCCGCCCGCCATCGACGAGCACGACCGCCCGGTCAACGTCGACGCCGACCGCGTCGCGGCGGCGCTCGCCGTCGCACTCGGCGCCGACCAGCTGCTGCTGCTCACCGGGGCACCCGGCGTCCTCGCCGACCCGGACGACCCCACCAGCGTGCAGAGCGCCCACGACATATCCCCGACCGGCGCGCCCGACCCCTCCGCCACCGGAGGCATGGCGCTCAAGCTCATCGCCGCACGCGAAGCACTCACCGGCGGAGTCGGCACCGTACGCATCGCGGACGGACGTACCTCCGCCCCCGTCAGCCAGGCACTCGCAGGAGCCGGCACCACGGTGCGCATCGCCCCTGCCGGGGAGCCGGCCCACAGCTCACGCGAAATGGAGGTCCTCGCATGACCGACCCGAAGGGCAAACCGGCCGTGTGGCAGGGCGGCACGGTCTGGCTGACCGGACTGCCGAGCGCGGGCAAGACCACGATCGCGGTGTGCCTCGCCGAGCGGCTGCGGGCCGAGGGACACCGGGTGCAGGTGCTCGACGGCGACGTTGTCCGTCCGGCGCTCTCGTCGGAACTGGGCTTCTCGAAAGAGGACCGGGACACCAACGTGCGCCGGATCGGCTACGTGTCCGGGCTGCTCGCCGCTCACGGCGTCACCGTGCTGGTGCCGGTCATCGCTCCGTACGCGATGTCACGGGAGGCGGTGCGTGACCAGCACGCCGCACAGGGCGTGCCCTATCTCGAGGTGCACGTGGCGACTCCGGCGGAGATCTGCGCGGACCGGGACGTGAAGAGCCTCTACGCCAAGCAGGCCGCGGGCGAAATCAGCGGCCTCACCGGTGCGGACGACCCCTACGAGGCGCCGACGGCCCCCCACCTTCGCCTCCACACGCAGGACCAGACCGTCGAGGAGTCGGTCCAGCAGGTCTACGCGGTGCTCACTGAGCGAGGTCTGTCATGACCGTGGTGACCCCGGCCGTGCTCACCGGCCCGCGGCGCTCCCCGGCGCCGCCCCCGATGACCCACCTCGAAGCACTGGAATCCGAGGCGGCACACATCTTCCGTGAGGTGGCTGGCGAGTTCGACCGGTCGACGCTGCTGTTCTCCGGCGGCAAGGACTCGATCGTCATGCTGCACGTGGCGCTCAAGGCGTTCGCCCCGGCGCCACTGCCGTTCTCGCTGCTGCACGTGGACACCGGCCACAACTTCCCCGAGGTGATCGCCTACCGCGACCGCGTCGTCGAGCAGCACGGCCTCCACCTCGACGTGGCGTCCGTGCAGTCGTACATCGACGACGGAAGGCTCCGCGAGCGCCCCGACGGCACCCGCAATCCCCTGCAGACCGTGCCCCTGCTCGACGCGGTCCGTGACGGCCGCTTCGGTGCGGTGTTCGGCGGCGGCAGGCGGGACGAGGAGAAGGCGCGCGCCAAGGAGCGGGTGTTCAGCCTGCGGGACGAGTTCGGCGGCTGGGATCCGCGCCGGCAGCGGCCCGAGCTGTGGCAGCTGTACAACGGTCACCACCAACCGGGCGAGCACGTCCGGGTCTTCCCGCTGTCCAACTGGACCGAGCTGGACGTCTGGCAGTACATCGAGCAGGAAGACATCGCGCTGCCGGAGATCTACTTCGCGCACCGGCGCCAGGTGTTCCAGCGCGACGGCATGTGGCTGGCGGCCGGCGACTGGGGCGGGCCCCGAGACGGTGAGCCCCTGTGCGAGCGCCAGGTCCGGTACCGGACGGTCGGCGACATGTCCTGCACCGGCGCCGTCGACTCGTCGGCCTCGACGGTGGGCGCCGTGATCGCGGAGATCACGGCGAGCCGGGTGACCGAGCGCGGTGCGAGCAGGGCCGACGACCGGCTGTCCGAGGCCGCCATGGAGGACCGCAAGCGAGAAGGGTACTTCTAGATATGTCAACGGGCATCACGGAAGAGGCAGTGCAGGGCGGTGCCTCCGACCGGCTTCCGGGTGGCCTGCTGCGGCTGGCCACCTGTGGTTCGGTCGACGACGGCAAGTCCACCTTGGTCGGACGGCTGCTGTACGACACCAAGTCCGTTCTCGCCGACCAGGCGGCGGCCATCGAGGAGGTGTCGCGCAGGCGGGGCCACGAGGGGCCCGACCTGGCGCTGCTCACCGACGGCCTGCGGGCCGAGCGGGAGCAGGGCATCACCATCGACGTGGCCTACCGCTACTTCGCCACGCCCCGGCGCCGGTTCATCCTGGCCGACACCCCCGGGCACGTGCAGTACACCCGCAACATGGTGACCGGTGCCTCCACCGCCGACCTCGCCGTGGTGCTGGTCGACGCCCGCAGCGGCGTCATCGAGCAGACCCGCCGGCACGCGGCGGTCGCCGCCCTGCTGCGCGTCCCGCACGTGGTGCTCGCCGTCAACAAGATGGACCTGGTGGGCTACCAGGAGACGGCCTTCGCCTCGATCGCCAAGGAGTTCACGGCGTACGCACGTGAGTTGGGCGTGCCCGAGATCACCGCGATCCCGATCTCGGCGCTGGCCGGCGACAACGTGGTGGAGCCGTCGGCCAACATGGACTGGTACGGCGGCCCGACCGTTCTGGAGCACCTGGAGACGGTACCGGTCAGCCACGACCTGGCCTCCCGTCACGCACGCCTTCCGGTGCAGTACGTGATCCGCCCGCAGACCGCCGAGCACCCCGACTACCGGGGCTACGCCGGACAGATCGCAGCCGGCACCTTCCGGGTCGGTGAGCCGGTGACCGTGCTGCCCTCGGGCCGCACCTCCAAGGTCTCGGGGATCGACCTGCTCGGCGAGGCCGTGGACACCGCCTGGACGCCGCAGTCGGTCACCCTCCTCCTGGAGGACGACATCGACGTCTCGCGCGGCGACCTGATCGTGCCGACCGGCGACGAACCCGCCACCACGCAGGACGTCGAGGCGACCGTCTGCCACGTCGCCGACCGGCCCTTGACGGTGGGTCAGCGGGTGCTGCTCAAGCACACCACCCGCACCGTCCAGGCGATCGTCAAGGAGATCCCGTCCCGGCTCACCCTGGACGACCTCTCCCAGCACCCGAACCCGGGGAAGCTGGTCGCCAACGACATCGGCCGGGTCACGGTGCGCGCCGCCGAGCCGCTCGCGCTCGACTCGTACGCCGACTCGCGCCGCACCGGGTCCTTCCTCCTGATCGACCCGGCGGACGGGACCACGCTCGCGGCCGGCATGGCGGGCGACCCCTTCGCCGCCGCCAAGGCCCCGGTCGCGGTGAACGGGGAGGGGCAGGACTTCTGAGGGCCCGTCCGCACCGCCGAAGACCTACCGACCGACCCGCTGCGCGGCGGAGTGGAGACTCCGCCGGACGTGAGCACCGGGCCTGCAAGAGGAAATCCTCCCGTGCCTGCGAGCCGTACGCCCCGCACCACCCCGCGCCGCAGCGCCGCCGCTGCCGCCGCCCTGCCCCTGCTGTTCGGCGTGCTCGCCGCCTGCGGCTACGGCTCGGACGCCAAGAAGGACGACAAGGCTGACAAGGCCGACAAGGCCGCGCAGGTCGCCGACGGCGCCAAGAAGCTCTCCGCCGATACCGTCAAGATCGGCTACTTCCCGAACCTGACGCACGCCACCGCGCTGGTCGGCGTCCAGGAGGGCCTGCTCCAGAAGGAGCTCGGCGGCACCAAGGTGCGGAGCGTGACCTTCAACGCCGGGCCCTCCGAGATCGAGGCGCTCAACGCGGGCTCCGTCGACATCGGCTGGATCGGCCCCTCGCCCGCCATCAACGGTTTCACCAAGTCGAGCGGCAAGAACCTGCGCATCATCGGCGGTTCGGCCTCCGGCGGCGTCAAGCTGGTCGTCAACCCGGACAAGGTCAAGTCCGTGGACGACCTCAGGGGCAAGAACATCGCGACCCCGCAGCTGGGCAACACCCAGGACGTGGCCTTCCTCAACTGGATCAACGAGAAGGGCTGGAAGGTCGACGCCCAGAGCGGCAAGGGCGACGTCAACGTCGTCCGCACCGACAACAAGATCACCCCGGACGCCTACGCGTCCGGATCCATCGACGGCGCCTGGGTGCCGGAGCCGACCGCGTCCAAGCTGGTCTCCGACGGCGCGAAGGTCCTCCTGGACGAATCCGACCTGTGGCCGGACAAGAAGTTCGTGATCACCAACATCATCGTGTCGCAGAAGTTCCTCAAGGACCACCCGGACGTCGTCGAGGCGGTCCTGCGCGGCTCGGTGAAGACCAACGAGTGGATCAGGGCCAACCCGGACGAGGCCAAGACCTCCGCGAACGCCGCGCTGAAGGCGCTCTCGGGCAAGGAACTGCCCGCGGAGGTCATCGATCCGGCCTGGACGTCGATCGAGACCACCGATGACCCGCTGGCCGCCACCCTCCGGGCGCAGGCCGACCACGCCGTCAGGGCCAACCTGCTCAAGAAGCCCGACCTGAACGCCATCTACGACCTCGCCCCGCTCAACAGGGTCCTCAAGGCTCTGGGCAAGCCCGAGGTCTCCGACGCCGGTCTCGGCGTCAAGTAGCGGTCGCAGTACCAGGTTCCCCAGGAGGTGACGACCTTGGCGATGACCCTCGCCACAGCCGAGGATCGCGAGACGGTGGCACACGCCGCCCGGATCGGGCACGTCTCGAAGTCCTTCGCCGGCCCCGCCGGGCCCCAGCTCGTACTGGACGACATCACGCTCGATGTCGCGCCGGGCGAGTTCGTCACGCTCCTGGGGGCCTCCGGCTGCGGCAAGTCGACGCTGCTCAACCTGGTGGCGGGCCTTGACCGACCGACCGCGGGAACCATCGAGACGCCGGGCGGACGGCCCGCGCTGATGTTCCAGGAGCACGCGCTGTTCCCGTGGCTGACCGCCGGCAAGAACATCGAACTGGCCCTGCGGCTGCGCGGCGTGGCCAGGGCGGACCGGCGCACCCGCGCCCAGGAACTGCTCGAACTCGTACGCCTGAACGGCGCCTACGGCAAGCGGGTGCACGAGCTGTCCGGCGGCATGCGCCAGCGCGTCGCGATGGCCCGCGCGATCGCCCAGGGCAGGCAGCTCCTCCTGATGGACGAGCCGTTCGCGGCCCTGGACGCCATCACCCGGGACGTCCTGCACGACGAGCTGACCCGCATCTGGCGCGAGACGAACCTGTCCGTCCTGTTCGTCACGCACAACGTCCGCGAGGCCGTCCGGCTCGCCCAGCGGGTCGTGCTCCTGTCCTCCCGGCCGGGCCGGGTGGACCGCGAGTGGACCGTGGACATCCCGCACCCGCGCCGCATCGAGGACTCCGACGTCGCGGAGCTCTCTGTAGAGATCACCGAACAACTACGGGGGGAGATCCGCCGCCATGGCCGGCACTGACACCGCGGTTGACGCCAAGGCCGCCGCCCACGACCTGGGCAGCCTCGAAGCGGGCCTGGACGCCCTCGACTCCGTACAGACGCACCGTGCCCCGGTGCGCGAGGTGCTCGTCAAGAAGGTCCTGCCGCCACTGATCGCCGTGGTCCTGGTCCTCGCCGTCTGGCAGGGCCTGGTCCGGGCCGGGGTCACCGACCCGACGAAGCTTCCCTCGCCGTCGTCGGTGTGGACCAGCCTCACCGACCTGTGGCTCCAGGGCACCCTGCTCGACGTGGTGTGGACGAGCGTCTCGCGGGGTCTGCTCGGCTTCCTGCTGGCCCTGGCCATCGGCACGCCGCTCGGCCTGCTCGTCGCCCGGGTGAAGTTCGTCCGAGCGGCGATCGGCCCGATCCTCTCCGGCCTCCAGTCGCTGCCCTCGGTGGCCTGGGTCCCCCCGGCCGTCCTCTGGTTCGGCCTCGACAACTCCATGATGTACGCCGTGATCCTGCTCGGCGCCGTGCCCTCCATCGCGAGCGGCCTCGTCTCGGGCGTCGACCAGGTGCCGCCGCTGTTCCTGCGGGCGGGCCGCACGCTGGGCGCGACCGGGCTGCGGGAGGCCTGGCACATTACGATGCCGGCCGCGCTGCCCGGATACCTGGCGGGCCTGAAGCAGGGCTGGGCCTTCTCCTGGCGCTCGCTCATGGCGGCCGAGATCATCGCCTCGTCCCCGGACCTCGGCCTGGGCCTCGGTCAATTGCTGGAGAACGGCCGCAACAACTCCGACATGCCAGGGATCTTCCTGGCGATCATCCTCATCCTGATCGTCGGCATCGTCATCGACCTGCTGATCTTCAGCCCGTTGGAACGCAGGGTGCTGCGCAGCCGCGGCCTCCTGGTGAAGGGCTGAGGACGCCCGGTGCGCGTGAGCCGCGGCATACCGGTGGGTGCGCCGTGCGGCCTGTGCATGCAGGACCACCTCGACCGTGCCGCCCCATGCAGAACCGTCCGGCACCTACGCCCGGACGGCTACCGGCCCGCTCAGCTCTTCGGCGCGGACAGAACACAGAATTCGTTGCCCTCCGGGTCGAAGAGCGTCACCCAGTGCTGCTCGTCCTGCACGGCGTCGGCGCGCCGGGCACCGAGGGAGAGCAGCCGGGCGACCTCGGCCTCCTGGTCGTCGGGGCGGAAGTCGGGGTGGAGCCGGTTCTTCTTCGTCTTGCCCTCGGGGACAGGGACGAAGAGCAGTCCTGGCATCTGGTCCGGCTCGGGCCGGATCTCGATGATCTCGTCGGATTCGTCGACCACGACCCAGCCGAGAGCCTCGGCCCACCAGCGCCCGAGGGCGATGGGGTCGGAAGCGTCGACGGTGATCTGTTCCCATTCGAGTGCCATGGGCGTGAGCATAGTGAGGGTCGGCCTGCTGCCAGGGCCGGGGTGTCCGAACCCGCCGCCCTCTTGCCGCTCAGCAGCGATACCGCCCGATCAGCTGTCCACAGCTGCCCTGGGCGGTTGCTCCGGAAGGGCACGGTGAATGCGGAGCGCGCAGGAATTCAGGGAATTCACCGCAACGGCAGCGGCGTAACCGGTGGCCGTCGGGAGGTCGGTGAGGCGCCAACCCGGAAGGTCGCCGCGTACGTCGTCGGCCGCGAGGTCGCGGCCGAGGCCGGTGCCCAGCCCCTTGAGGTAGGCCTCCTTGCGGGCCCACAGGCGGGCGAACGCCGCCGGCCGGTCTGCCGGGGCAGCCGCCTCGACTTCCTCGCGTTCCGACGGATGCAGCCGTTGCGTGAGTTGCTCGGCAACCTCGGGTTCCGGCACGGGCTCCGCATCGATGCCGATCGGCACGGGGGCGACTCCGATCAGCACCAGATCTCGGCTGTGGGAGAGGGAGAATTCCACGGAGGCGGACGCCAGTACGGGGCGCCCGTGCGGCTCCCGGCAGCACGGGCAGGGAGCGCGGGTGAAGCGAAGCGCCTCGGGTGCCACACCGGTCAGACCGGACAGGGCCGCACGAAGCGCCACGTGGGCAAACCCGTAGAGCGTACGGTCACGGTCGTGCAGGAAGGCCGCCATGCGACGGCGTTCCCCGTCGTCCAGAACCGACAGGTCGAGCGAGGACTCCGAGACGCCGGCCGGAATCCGCAGCGCCCATATGTGCACGTCGCTCATGTCGCACGCTCCTTACGGGTCCGGGGAAACGGCCCCGGTCCTCATGGGCAGGCTCTGAAGGCCTGCCGTCGGAGGACCGGGACTCTTGAAAGGGCCGCAGGTCACAGCGTGGTGACCGGCGGATCGCCCCGGGCCTATTCGCCCCAGTCCTCTTCGACCTCGGGCGCGAGAGCGAGCACCATGGGGCTCAGCGCCACGATCTCCAGCTCGCTGCGGCAGCCCGCGCACTCCAGAATCTCGTTGAGCCGCACGGATTCGCTGATCTGTATCCCTTCCTCGCACTCCGGACAGGCCTGCGCCGTGGTCGCGGTCATGGTCATGAGATGTGTTCCTTCCGATCGGTCCTCCCGGAGCGGGCCGCCGTGTCGAGGGCCGTACGGACGGCCCTCACGACCCGCTCCGCGGTGAGGTCGTAATGTGCGACGAGGTGTTCCTGGTTGCCCACCTCGTCGACGAACTTGTCCGGCATGCCCAGCCTCAACACCCGTGTGGGCTCGGCCTCCGCCAGTGTCTCGGCCACCGCGCCGCCGAGGCCGCCGCTGCGCCAGTGCTCTTCCAGCGTCACCACGAGCGAGGCGGGCCGGGCCGCTGCCACCAGCGTCTCCGTATCGAACGGCCGCAGGGTGTGCATGTTCAGCACGGTGGCCTCGATGCCGTGTCCGGCGAGGACCTCCGCCGCGTCGAGGCAGGCGAGCACCGGGTAGGGGCCGCAGGCGGCGAGCACCACGTCGCCGCCCTGCCGAAGCGTCTGCGCCTTCCCGATGACCGGTGGCGGGGCCGCCGGCAGTGCCGGGGTCGGTTTGCGGCCGAGCCGGACGTAGAGCGGTCCGGCCAGGTTCAGGCTCTGCTCGACGAACGCCTCGGTGGCGGCGGCGTCGGCCGGCACCACCACGGTCATTCCGGGCAGTACCCGCATCACGGCGAGGTCTTCCAGGGCCTGGTGCGTCGGACCGAGGTGGCCCGCGGCGAGACCGCCATGAGTCGCCATGATGCGGACGGGCAGCTTGTTGTAGGCGATGTCGATCTTGATCGCTTCCAGCGCCCGGGAGGTGGCGAAGGCGGCCATCGTGTTGACGAACGGAATCCGCCCGCACGCGGCCATCCCGGCAGCCGTGCCCATCAAGTTGTGCTCGGCGATGCCGAGGTTGAGGTACTGGTCGCCGGCCGCCGCGGCGTACTCGGCGTTGAACAGACCGGTGTCGGAGTCCAGGCACATCAATTCGGGATGCCGCTGCAGCAGAGGAAGCAGGCTGTCCCGGTACGCCTCTCGGGTCGCGCGGCTCATCCGGTGGCCTCCGTGGCGTGCAGTGCGCGGACCGCCCGGGCGTGATTGCGCGGCGACAGGGTCACGTAGTGACTGGCACTGCGGCCGGCGAGGAACGGAAGGCCCTGGCCCTTGACCGTGCGAGCGATCAGCATGCTCGGTTTGCCCGGCTCCCACGGCGCGGCGTTGAGATGTTCCGCCAGCCCGTCCGGGTCATGGCCGTCCACGTCACGGACCGCCCAGCCGAAAGCCCGCCAGCGATCGGCCAACGGTTCCATCGGCGCGATGCCCTCGGTGGCGCCGGTCAGCTGAAGCTCGTTGCGGTCCACCACCGCCACCAGCCGATCGAGGCGCAGCGACGCGGCCGCGATGGCCGCCTCCCACACCGAGCCTTCCTGCAGCTCGCCGTCGCCCATCAGTACGAAGGTACGAGAGTCACGGCGGGCATACCGGGCGGCCAGCGCGAACCCGCAGCCCAGCGCGAGTCCGTGGCCGAGCGAACCGGTCGGCAGCTCCACACCGGGCACCGCACGTACGGGATGGCCCATCAGCCGACTGCCGGGGCGTCCGTATCCGGCGAGTTCCTCGACCGGGAAGAAGCCCTTCTCGGCCAGCGCGGCGTAGAGACCGATGGCGGCGTGGCCCTTGCTGAGCAAGAAGCGGTCGCGATCCGGGTCGTCCGGCCGCTGCGGGTCCACGTTCAGCACCGAGAAGTACAGGGCGGCAAGGATGTCGGCGCTGGAGAACGCGCCGCCGAGGTGGCCGCCTTCGGGACCCGCGCACATGTCGACGACATGGGACCGGATGCGTGCGGCGACCGTGGCCAGGGCCTCCCGCTCCAGGAGCTGGGTGCCGGTCATGAGGCCGCCTTCGCGAGTGTGCCCACCATGTCCCTGTTCGCCCATACCTTCTCGAAGGCGTCCGCGTACAGACCGAGCAGCTCGCCGGCGCCCGGGTGCAGATGGCGCTTCTGGATGGTGAGCGAGTCGGCGATGACCGCTCGGGTCACCGGGTAGCCCTCACCTGCGGTCGTGCCGGGCGCGCCGGTCACGGACCACGGGTAGCCGGAGCCGAAGCCGACGCGGTCCGAGAAGACCTTCTGGTCGGGCAGCGGCATCAGCTGGTACTGCGACAGCGGCACGCCCTCGGCGCGCAGCAGCCGCCGCAGCGCCGAGCGCAGCGCCTGGGGCCGCACACCATCGAGGCCGAACGCGGCAGGGTCGAAGCGGAAGCGCAGGATGTGCCAGGCGTGGGTGGTGTCCGGCAGTGCGGTCGGCACCGTCAGGCCCGGCAGCTCGGCCAAGCGCGCGAGGAAGCCGGTGACGTTCTCCTGCCGGGCCCGCTCGTAGGCGTCGAACCGGTCGAGCTGCGCGATGGTGAACGCGGCCTGGAGGGCGTTCATCTTGTAGTTCCAGCCCAAGCCGTACGAAATGTAGTCGCGGTCCCGGCCGGCCTCGATGTCCTCGCCGAACTGCCGTCCGCGGCGCATCTTCGCGGCCAGTTCGGCGTCCTGGGTGACCAGCAGACCGCCTTCGCCGCAGGTCGGTATGTTCTTGCTGACCTGGAGGCTGAAGGCGCCCGCGTCACCGATCGCGCCGACCGGTCGTCCGCGGTGCGTCGCGCCGGGAGCCTGGGCGGCGTCCTCGACGATCGCGAGGTCGTACTTGCGGGCGATCGCGGTGAGCCGGTCCATGTCGGCGGGCGCGCCGTGCAGGTGCACGGGGATGATCGCCCTGGTCCGGGGAGTGATCCGGCGCTCGACATCGTCCGGGTCGATGTTGAAGGTGACCGGGTCGATGTCGGCGAAGACCGGCACGGCCATCTGGTGCACGGGGGCGAGCCCCGTGGCGATGAAGCTGAACGCGGGCACGATCACCTCGTCGCCGGGTCCGACGCCGAGTGCGGCGAGGGCGAGGGCCAGGGCCGCGGTGCCGTTGGACACCGCGACGCACGTCTCGTGGCCGAAGCGGCGGGCCCAGTACTCCTCGAGTTGGGACACCGAGTTCACGCCGTCGGTGTCGGACACCAGGCGCGGGCCGTCGAGTGCGTCGAGGACGGCCTTGCGGTCCTCGTCCTCGATCAGCGGCCACTGCACGTGGCGCCGGTCCTTCGGCACGGCGGCCGTGCCGCCGAACGCTGCCAGCTTGCTCATCACTCTCCAGTCCGTTCAGTCACGGAGGTTGGTCGGGGTACGTTCACAGCCGCGCCGCCGCCGCTTCGACAGCGTCGACCGCGCGGGCATAGGCGGCGCGCAGCAGCGTGGCGTGGTGCGCGATGTCGGGCGCGGCCGCACGCGGGTCGCCGTGGCCGTGCGCGCCGGTGAATCGCAGTCCGGTCCACGCGTGGGCGACGGTCTCGACCGCGCGGCCCGCCCCGGCGAGCACCGGGTCGTTCCAGTCGTGGCCGCAGCGGCGCAGGAGCTCGCCGTGCAGCGAGGCCTGCGCCTGCATGGCCCAGCCGAACGGGTACAGCTCGCGCAGCGCGCCCGCGTCCCCTGCCCGGCACCGCTCCACCAGTTCCGCGGCGAACACGTCGTACCCGGCGAGCCCGGTACGGGCGGAGGTCTCCGCGGTGAAGCCGTCGATGTTGGCGCGCAGGTAGCCGCCGAGCAACTCGGGTGTCAGAGGTGCTGGTTGCGTGCCGATGCGGACATCGAGGCAGCGTCGGCCGATCTTCGAGTCGCTGAAGAAGGCATCCTGCACGTCGGTCGGGTTGGCCGAGCCCCAGCTGCGCAGGAACTCCTCGATGGGCACCGCGCCACGGAAGGCGGGCGGCATCGGGTCCGAGACGTAGACCACGCCACGCGTCTCGTCCAGGCCGTAGATCACTACGAGGTGCGCGGCGTGCACATCCCCGTACGCGGGCCTGAAGGGCAGGTGGAAATTGTCCACGGCGGCGATGACGAGCCGGTCGTCGGCCAGCTGCTCGCGTACCTCGCGCCACACGTCGCCCTCGTCTGCGGGCTGCCACCAGCGGGCGCTCAGGTCGTGGTGCGGGGCAAGGGCGCGGCCCAACTCGCCTTCGGCGCAGGGATAGTAGAACTCCTCGGGCCTGACGTCGCCCGGCAGGTGCAGGAACTGCCAGCCCGCCCCGAGCACGGCCAGCGGGTCGGCGCCCTCGCGAGCCAGCAGCGCACCGAACGTGGCCTGCAGACAGCTGATGAGGTCGCGATACCACAGCTCGGGCTCTGGACCGGTGATCGTGTATGTACGTGCTGTCGCCTCGGCGGTCACGTCAGGACTCCGTCCGCTGCAGGGTGAGGGCGAAGACGTGCACCGCGACGTTGCGGGGCAGCAAGATGCCGGTGAGGCCGGCGCGCCGGGTGACCGGTATCCGCTGCGCCCACATGACCGCGGGGATGCCGCGCTGCACGTGGTGCGGGTAGTGCATGACGAGGCTCTCGAAGGCCTTGACCTCGCCGAACCACGCGGGCGCCGCCCAGAAGTCGGAGACCCGGAGCGCTTCCGCGTCGACCGAGCCGTCGGCGAAGTTCAGCTGGACGGTGTCCTCGCTGCGACGCTCGGACGCGGCCAGTACGTGGATCCAGTCGTAACGGCCTTCGGGAACGGGGATGAACTGCCCGGCGCAGCGGACGTTGTCCGGCCCTTCGCAGACAGGGGGGAACTGGAAGGGGACGCCGTCCACGTGGACGAGACTTCCGCCCGCAGGCAGGTATTCGGCGGCGAAAGAGTTTCGCCACACATTGAATTCGCCCAGCTTGGTCTCCGTCGCCGCGGAAATGGCCGTGTTATTGCGATGGTCGGAGATGTCGACCGTTTCGCACAGTCCACTTCTAACGGGGAGTGCCGAAGCCTCCATCACGTCGCACGCGTCACTGAACGCCTTTTCTGCATGCAGTGCACTTTTGGTGGAGGGTACCGAAATCTCCGTCAAGTTACCCACCTCATTGAAGACATTCTCAAGTCTCAACACTCCAGGGCAGCCGAGGACCGGACTGCCTGTCGTTCTCTTCGCCCACGTCCCGGTTACCTTGAATGCCTGAAACGCCGCTCTGTGCACTCGCCGGCTCATCATCGTGATCATTTCTGCCGGGACGCTCACGGACGCAGCGCGGCAGCACGCAGCTTCTCGTAGTACGGCATGTGGTAGTCGCGGTAGGCGCTCAGTGTCGGGTCCGCCGCGACCGTCTCGGCCGCCGCGCCCGAGCTGCGCGCGAAGCCGGCGGTCTGGCTGGTCGACTGGTGCCACTTGCTGGTCGACTGCCACTCCGAGCGCATGCCCGGCTGCCAGTTCAGCGCCTCCGGGACGAAGGGGATGCCCACCGCCTCGCAGTAGGCGCGCACGGTCTCGGCCGGGCGGTCGAGCAGATCGTCGGAGTCGATCACGACCGGCGTGGTGCCGGTGGCGGCCTGCACGGCGGTGAAGATCTCGTACAGCCACGCGAAGCCGATCTCGTCGCGGCCGAGGTCCGGGTTCAGCTTGTGGTGCGAGGCGATGGCCTCGGCCGGATCGCGAATGATGAACGTGTGGGTCGCGGCCGCGAGGAATTCCTCGTCGGCGAGGAGCGCCGGATAGTGGAAGTCCGTCGTGTCCTTGAAGAACACCGGCTTGTCCGCGGCCATCGCACGCAGCGCCGTGAGCACGTCCTGCTCGTTGTGCGCGATCCGGTCACCGACCTCGACCTCGCCGAAATCGACCACCCGGGAGAGCGGTTCGTGCACGACGACATGGTCGTCGCGTTCGGCCATCATCCGCGCGAACGCGGTGGACCGGCAGCGCGGCGCGCTCCACAAAGCGAGTACCGGGATCCTCTCCGGTGTGCGTCCCACGATTTCCCCCTCTACTCCGGTGTGCCGTGAACTCTTCCGGCAGATATCGACATCCGGACCAGCCTGACACGGCAAGAACGAGCA
>NZ_JCAXEG010000004.1:0-618041 GCF_059758875.1 Streptomyces sp. GQ60
TTTTTCGGAGGGCCGCAGCCCGGGCTCGTTACCAGTCGGCGGGATAGCTCTTTAGGCTGTCCGTGTCGAGCGACCATTGGCCGGCTGTGACGGTGTTCCCGAAGGCGTAGGGGACCTTCTTGCGGTACTTGATGCCGTCGGGCCCGTCCGAGGGGTCGCTGTGCACCGTGACGGTCTTCTTGTCCTTGCGGGGGTCCACGACGACGTAGAGCGGGACCCCCATCTTTGGGTAATCGTGCAGCTTGTCGCGGATGTCGGTGAGGGAGTTCGTGCGGGAGACGACCTCCACGACCATCAGGACGTCCGGTGGGGCGCCGTGGGGCTCACCATCGTAAGGAAGATCTGACCGTCGGTGGTCTGCACCTTCCACTGGTCTTCCTGGTGCCCGGCCAGCTCCGCGAGCTGCTCCGCGAAGTCGTGCATGCGGCGCATCTGCTCGGGGGTGAGGTCGGCCATGCTGTCCTCATGGTGAGTGCCCGACCAACGTATCCACCCACGGCAGGGGGGACGCTCACGTCGGCTACAGGCGGCCCGCGGCCTTGAGGGACAGGTAGGCGTCGGCCAGGGCGGGGGCCAGGGTGTCGGGGGTCGCGTCGACCACGTGGACGCCGTGGCGGGTGAGCTGTTCGGCGGTGCGGCGGCGGGCGGACTGGGACTGGGTGCCCGCGGCGGCTTCGTAGACGGCCTCCACGGTGCCGCGGGACTTGGCCATCTCCTCGACGTGGGGGTCGGAGACCGCGGCCAGGAGGACCGTGTGGCGCTGGGTGAGGCTGGGGAGGAGCGGGAGCAGGCCCTCCTCGATGGGGGCTGCGTCCAGGCTGGTCAGGAGGACCACCAGGGAGCGGCGCGGGGCGCTGCGCAGGATGGTGGAGACCAGGGTGCGGGAGTCGGTTTCGACCAGTTCTGGTTCGAGGGTGGCCATCGCGTTCACGAAGGCGGGGAGGGTGTCGGCCGCGCTGCGGGCCTGGACCTGGGCGCGGAGACGGCGGTCGTGGGCCAGGAGGTCCACTCGGTCGCCCGCGCGGGTGGCCAGGGCGGTGAGGAGCAGGGCCGCGTCCATCGCCGAGTCCAGGCGCGGGGCGTCGCCGACGCGGCCGGCCGCGGTGCGGCCGGTGTCGAGGCAGATCAGGATGTGGCGGTCGCGTTCCGGGCGCCAGGTGCGGACGGCGACCTTGCTCTGGCGGGCGGTGGCCCGCCAGTCGATGGAACGGGTGTCGTCGCCGGGTACGTAGTCGCGCAGGCTGTCGAACTCCGTGCCCTCACCGCGCGTCAGGACGCTGGTGCGGCCGTCGAGTTCGCGCAGGCGCGCCAGGCGGGAGGGGAGGTGTTTGCGGCTCGCGAAGGGCGGCAGGACTCGGACGGTCCACGGGACGGTGTGGTGGCCTTGGCGGGCCAGCAGACCGAGCGGGCCGTACGAGCGGATCGTGACCCGGGCCGCCTGGCGGTCACCGCGGCGGGTGGGCCGCAGGCGGGTGGTGAGGCGGCGGCGTTCGCCCGGAGGGACCGTCAGCGTGTGGCGGGAGCCTGCTACTTCCGTTCCGGGGAGCCAGCTGCTCGGGGGCCAGGCGTCGCGGATGCGGGCACGGAGGGTGCGGGGGGAGGGGTTCGTGATCGTGAGGTGGACGTCTGCGGATTCGCCGAGGCGGACGGAGGTGTCGCCGGAGCGGGCCAGTTGGAGGGTGCGGACCGGGGCCGCGAGGGCGTAGTCGACCGCGCAGGCCAGGGCGATGGGGGCGTTGACCGCCAGCATCCCCGCCCAGCTCGGTCCGAGGATGCCGACGGGGAGGCTGCCGAGGGCCGCGAGCAGGGCGGCGCGTCCGGTGAACGCCATCAGCGCGGGACGGGGACGTGGGTGAGGATCGCGGTGATGACCGCGTCGGCCGTGACGCCCTCCATCTCGGCCTCGGGGCGCAGTTGGACGCGGTGGCGCAGGGTCGGCAGGGCGAGGGCCTTCACGTCGTCGGGGGTCACGTAGTCGCGGCCCACGAGCCAGGCCCAGGCGCGGGCGGTGGCCAGCAGCGCGGTGGCGCCGCGCGGGGAGACGCCGAGGGTGAGGGAGGGGGATTCGCGGGTGGCGCGGCAGATGTCGACGACGTACGCGGTGATCTCCGGGGAGACGCTGGTGGCCTCGACGGCCTTGCGGGCGGCGTCCAGCTCGGCGGGGCCGGCGACCGGGCGGATGCCGGCGGAGTGCAGGTCGCGGGGGTTGAAGCCGGCCGCGTGGCGCGTCAGTACGCCGATCTCGTCCTCGCGGGAGGGGAGGGGCACGGTGAGCTTCAGGAGGAAGCGGTCGAGCTGGGCCTCGGGGAGGGGGTACGTGCCCTCGTACTCGACCGGGTTCATGGTGGCGGCGACGAGGAACGGCTCCGGGAGCTTGCGGGGGGTGCCGTCGACGGTGACCTGGCGCTCCTCCATCGCTTCGAGGAGGGAGGACTGGGTCTTGGGGGGCGTGCGGTTGATCTCGTCGGCGAGGAGGAGGTTGGTGAAGACCGGGCCGTTCTGGAAGGAGAACTCCGCGGTGCGGGCGTCGTAGACGAGGGAGCCGGTGACGTCGCTCGGCATCAGGTCGGGGGTGAACTGGACGCGCTTGGTGTCGAGTTCGAGGGAGGCGGCGAGCGCCCGTACGAGGAGGGTCTTCGCGACGCCGGGGACGCCTTCGAGGAGGACGTGGCCGCGGCAGAGGAGGGCTACGACGAGACCGGTGACGGCGGAGTCCTGGCCGACCACGGCCTTTCCGATCTCGGTGCGGAGCGCCTCCAGGGCGGAGCGGGCGCTGTCCGTGGTGGCCGTCATGAGGTGCGGACCTCTCTTTCGAGGGCGTCGAGGTGGTCGGCGAGCGCGATGAGCGCCGCGTCGGTGGCGGGGGCGGTGCCGAAGAGCAGGGTGTCCGGGTCGCGCGGTCGGTGGCCGGCCGTGAGGCGGGCGGCGACCGCGGGTACCAGGGAGGCGGGGTCGTGGGCCCGGGCGGCGGGTACGCCGACCAGCGCGGCCAGGCGTTCGCGGGCGGCGGCGCGCAGCACGGTGGCGGCGCGGTCGCGGGCGCCGGCCTTGCGGTACAGGCGGGCGCGGCCCTCGGTGGCCTCGGAGGCGCGGACGAGGACGGGGAGGCGTTCGGTGACGAGCGGGCCGAGGCGGCGGGCGCGCCAGAGGGCGGCGACGGCGGCGGCGAGGAACAGCTGCAGCAGGGCCCAGCTCCAGCCGGCGGGGATCAGGTCGAGGAAGCTCTTCTCCTCGCCGGTTCCGGTGCCTTGGGCGTTGTCGGGGTTGCTGTCGGCGAGGGACGGCAGGTACCAGACGAGGTTCGGGCGGGAGCCGAGGAGCTGGAGCGCGAGGGAGGCGTTGCCCTCCTGGGCGAGGGTCTTGTTGAGGAAGACGTCCTCGGAGCCCATGAGGACGGTGTCGCCGCCGCGGACGCCGGTGGGAAGGACGAGGAGGGTGGGGTGGCCGGCACTGGGGTAGCAGCCGGTGGCTCCGGGGGTGGTGGTCGCGTAGCGGTGGCCGTCGCCCGTCGCGGCGCGGCCCGCGGTGGTGGCGGCGGGGAGGGCGCAGGTGGCGCCCGGGTCGAGGTTGGCGTCGGGGGCGTCGCCGTGGGTGCGGGTGCCGGGGGCCAGGGTGGGGAGGCTGAGGGCGCTCGGCGCGAGCAGGACGGTCCGGCCGCCGGAGAGGTCGATCGCGGAACGGATGTCGCGGAGCTGGGTCTCCCCGAGCCGGTCGGGGTCGGTGACCAGCAGGGTCGTGTCGGGGCCGGCGGCGTCGGCGGCCTCCTCGGCGGTGGTCACGACCCGGGTGGTGACCCCGCGGTCCCTGAGCAGCTCGGCCACGGCCCGACTGCCGAAGGGGTCGGCGGACCGGGGGTCGAGGTAGCCGTGATGCGCACCGGAGTTCAGGGCGGCGAGGGCCAGGCCGGCCGCGAGGAGCACCGCGAGCGCGATGAGGAACCCGCGGGCGCGGTTCCAGAGGTCCCGGGGCGATGCGCCTCCGGCGGTGGTACGGGGAGGGGCGGCGGCCTCGCCGGTCGCCGTGGCGAGGGCTCCGGCGGGTGCCGTGGGGGCTGCGCCGCCCGTGCCGGGGGCGGTGGCGGGCGGGCGTGTTGCCGCGCGGGCCGGCCGTGTGAGGGCTGGGCCTGCGGCCCGGGGGTCCGTACCCGGGGTTGCGCCGCCCGAGGCGGGGGCGGTGGCGGGTGGGGGTGTTGCCGCGTGGACGGGGGGAGTGGGGGCTGCGCCGCCCGTGCCGTGGGCTGCGGCCCGGGTCGGGGCTGAACCGTCCGGGGGCGGGGTGGTGGGGGCTGTGCCCGGGTGGTCCGTGGCGGGGGCCGTGGCCGGGGTCGGGGCCGAGTAGTCCGGGGCCGGCGCGCTGGGGGCTGTGGCCGGGTGGTCCGGGCCGGGGGTTGGGGCCGCGTCGTCCGGGGGCGGGGTGGTGGGGGTCATCGGGTGGGGCCTGTCAGGAGGGGCTTCGTGTGGGACAGGGCCTGGTCCAGGGTGGTGAGGGCCGCGTACATCTCGGGGGTGGCCGGGTGGGCGCCGTAGGTGACGTCGTCGAAGGCGCGGGCGGCCGTGCGGAGGGACGCGGCGTGGGACGGCAGGGAGAGGGCGGCTTCGGCGGCCGCCTCGTCCGCGGTGCGGCCCGGGCGGGGGTCGAGGAGGGTGCGCTCCTCCAGGGAGCGGACCACGGCGCGCATGCGCTCCTGGACGGCTTCGCTCCAGCGGCCCTCGCCGGCCAGTGCCTCGGCCGCGGTGCGGTGGTCGGCCGCGCTGCGGATGCCGTCGTCGAAGAGGGTGCCCGGGGCGCGGGCGGCGGTGCGGCCCGGGGCGCCCAGGCGCCACCACAGGGCGGCGAGGAGGAGCAGGGCGAACAGGGCGATCGCCATCAGGCCCAGCGTGCCGCCGGGGGTCGCGCCGGAGGCCCGGTCGAAGAGGTCCCCGACCCACTCCCAGAAGCGGTTCAGGGCCCGTTGGAGCAGGCCCGGGTCGTTCTGGTGGTACGCGGGCTTGGACAGCTCGTGGCGGGCCGCCTCGCGGGCGGCTTCACGGCCGATGGTGACGGGTGGTGTGGGTGGTGGTGGTGTCTGGGTGAGCAGGCCCCCCGTGCTCCTCATGCCCGCGTCAGCCTCCGGTCGGCGGCGTGGTGGTGCCGTAGTTCTCGATGCCCGCCGCCCGTGCGAGCTCCAGGTCTAGGGCCTCGCGGCGGATGCGCTGGTCGATGTAGAGCAGGACGGTGACGCCCGCCTGGATCGGCATCGTGATCGTCAGTCCGATGACCACGCCGATGGCCGACACGATCAGGTAGCCCCAGCTCGTGGCCCCGCTGCCGTCGGCCATGCCGTCGAGGCCGCCGCCGAACAGCAGCCCGCCCACGAAGCTGAGGGGGAAGACGATGAGGACCGAGACGATTCCGGTGAGGATGTTCGTCAGGAGGGTGATGCCGAAGATCCGCCACCAGGAGCCGTCGACCAGCTTCGAGGAGCGGACGAGGGACTTGCGCACCGTCGCCTTCTCCAGCATCAGCGCGGGCGAGGCCAGGGAGAACCTGATCCAGAGCCACAGGATCAGGCCCAGGGCGATCAAGCCGCCGAGGAGGGCGAGGCCGTCCTGTCCGGCGAGGGCGCCGGGCAGGACCAGCACGGTGAAGACGAGGGCCGCGCCGACCCCCAGCAGGAGGGTCAGGCCGAACAGCCGGGCGAGCTGCGGGCGGGCCTCGCGCCAGGCGGTGCCGATCGAGGAGCCCTGGCCGAGCACCGCGCGGCTGAAGATCATGGTGAGCATCGCGGTGGCGACGATGGCTCCGACGAGCTGGATGAACCCGTTCGCCGCGGTCAGGCCCATGACGGGTCCGAGGGCGTCGATCTGCTCGTCCAGCGGGGCGTCGCTCGACTGGTCCAGTACCAAGTCGCCGAACGCGTACTTCTGGATGAGCACGCTGGCGATCTGTACGACGATGGCCACGGCCAGGGTGATCGGCAGCACCGCGCGCCAGTGCTTGCGCATGGTGGTGACGGCCCCGTCGAGGATCTCGCCCACGCCGAGCGGTCGCAGCGGGATCACGCCGGGCTTCACGGCCCGGGTCTGGTCGCCCCAGCCGCCCTGGCCGCCGCCGTTCGAACCCCAGCCCGTGCCCGGCCGCGGAGCCGCGGGCGGCTGCTGCTCGGGGTTCGGCGGGGTCTGGCCCGGGGTCGGGCTCGACCACTGGCCGGGGGGCGGCTGCTCGGCGGACCACTTGGAGTCGCCGGTTCCGCCCGCGGGCGGCTGCGTACCGTGGGAGCCCTCACCGTCGGACGGGGAGGATCCGGGCGTAGCCCAGCCCGGAGAGTCGTTCATCGTCGCTCCTTCACGTGCACTGCGGGTGCGGGCGCTTGGTCCGGCTGCCATCGTGCCATGTGACAACCTCAAACGGACCAGCCGTCCCCAACGGGCCAGCCGTCCCCTGAATCCCGGGCCGTTCCCGCCTTCGTACGGCGCGCGGATCCGGGGCACACTGGGCGCCCTGATCTCCACGCAGGTCCGAGGGGCGATTTCCAGCCCCTTTGGCTGTGGGACAGCTCACCGCCGGGTAACGATTAGCTAATGGGATGATGTCAACCATGAAGGGACGCGTCCTTGTCGTCGACGACGACACCGCGCTGGCCGAGATGCTCGGCATTGTGCTGCGTGGAGAAGGTTTTGAGCCGTCGTTCGTAGCGGACGGCGACAAGGCACTGGCTGCCTTCCGGGAGGCGAAGCCGGATCTCGTGCTGCTCGACCTCATGCTGCCCGGTAGGGACGGCATAGAGGTGTGCAGGCTGATCCGCGCCGAGTCGGGCGTACCGATCGTCATGCTCACCGCCAAGAGCGACACCGTGGACGTGGTCGTGGGCCTGGAGTCCGGGGCCGACGACTACATCGTCAAGCCGTTCAAGCCGAAGGAGCTGGTGGCGCGCATCCGTGCCCGTCTGCGCCGCTCGGAGGAGCCCGCGCCCGAGCAGCTCACCATCGGTGACCTGGTCATCGACGTGGCAGGGCACTCGGTCAAGCGGGAGGGCGCCTCGATCGCGCTGACCCCGCTGGAGTTCGACCTCCTGGTCGCCCTCGCCCGCAAGCCCTGGCAGGTCTTCACCCGCGAGGTGCTCCTGGAGCAGGTCTGGGGCTACCGCCACGCGGCCGACACCCGCCTGGTCAACGTGCACGTCCAGCGACTGCGCTCCAAGGTCGAGAAGGACCCGGAGCGCCCCGAGATCGTCGTGACCGTGCGCGGGGTCGGCTACAAGGCCGGACCGAGCTGACATGACACCCGGCGAGCCCCGTGGCCGCTCCCGCCGTGGAGCGCTGCGGGGCGGCCGGCTGCTCCGGGAAGGAGCACCCGGCGGCCCCGTGCTGCGGCTGTTCGTACGCCTCGTACGCCGGCCGCTGCTTCCGGCTGTCCGGCTGTGGCGGCGCAACATCCAGCTCCGGGTGGTGGCCGCCACCCTGCTGATCTCCCTCGCCGTGGTCCTCGCCCTCGGGTTCGTGGTCATCGCGCAGGTCAGCAAGGGCCTCCTCGACGCCAAGGAGGAGGCCGCGCAGAGCCAGGCCGCCGGCGGTTTCGCGGTCGCCCAGGAGAAGGCCAACACGCCCTATACGGCGGACGGGCCCGACGCCTCCGACAACAAGGTCGGCCGGGACGCCAGCACCTGGATGAACTCGCTGGTCAAACAGCTCGCCAGTGGCGGGCAGAGCGCCTTCGAGGTGGCGGCGCTGGGCGCCGGCACCGGGACCGGCGAGGAACAGCCGGCCGTCCGCGGCGCCCTCGGCGTCCGCGGGGCCCGTGCCTCCGGCAACGTGGACCCGACCGCCAGCGTCCCGCTGGAGCTGCGCCGCAGCGTCAACCACGCGACCGGCGCCTTCAAGACCTTCTCGCAGATCCGCTACACCGATGCCGGGGACAAGCTGCCCGAGCCCGCGCTCGTCATCGGCAAGCGGCTCACCGACATCAACGGCGACCCGTACGACCTGTACTACCTCTTCCCGCTCACCCAGGAGGAGGAGTCCCTCAACCTGGTCAAGGTCACCATCGCCACCGCCGGGCTCTTCGTCGTGGTCCTCCTCGGCGGCATCGCCTGGCTCGTCGTGCGCCAGGTCGTCACCCCCGTACGGATGGCCGCGGGGATCGCCGAGCGGCTCTCGGCGGGGCGGCTCCAGGAGCGCATGAAGGTCACAGGCGAGGACGACATCGCCCGTCTGGGCGAGGCCTTCAACAAAATGGCCCAGAACCTCCAGAACAAGATCCAGCAGCTGGAGGACCTCTCCCGGCTGCAGCGCCGCTTCGTCTCGGACGTCTCCCACGAGCTGCGGACCCCGCTCACGACGGTACGGATGGCCGCGGACGTCATCCACGACGCCCGCGCCGACTTCGACCCGGTCACCGCACGCTCCGCCGAGCTGCTGGCCGGACAGCTCGACCGGTTCGAGTCGCTCCTCGCCGACCTGCTGGAGATCAGCCGGTTCGACGCGGGCGCCGCCGCCCTGGAGGCGGAGCCGATCGACCTGCGGGACGTCGTCCACCGGGTCATCGACGCGGCGGAGCCGCTGGCCGAGCACAAGAACACCCGGATCCGCGTCCTCGGGGACACCCAGCCGGTGATAGCCGAGGCCGACGCCCGGCGCGTGGAGCGGGTACTGCGCAACCTGGTCGTCAACGCCGTCGAGCACGGCGAGGGCCGCGACGTGGTCGTCCGGCTCGCCTCGGCGGGCGGGGCCGTCGCCGTGGCCGTACGGGACTACGGGGTCGGCCTCAAGCCCGGCGAGGCCACCCGCGTCTTCAACCGCTTCTGGCGGGCGGACCCGGCGCGGGCGCGCACGACCGGCGGTACCGGCCTCGGCCTGTCCATCGCCGTCGAGGACGCCCGGCTGCACGGAGGCTGGCTCCAGGCGTGGGGCGAGCCCGGCGGCGGCTCGCAGTTCCGCCTGACGCTGCCGCGCACGGCCGACGAGCCGCTGCGCGGATCGCCGATCCCGCTGGAGCCCGAGGACTCGCGGGCCAACCGGGCCAGGGCCGCCGAGGAGGGCTCCACGGCCGCCGGGCAGCGGGCGCAGGAGGAACAGCGGGCGGGGCGCACCGACCGGTCGCCGATACCGCCGAGGTCCCCGGTCGCGGGTGCGATGCCGGTACCGGCCGACCCGACGGCGCTGCCGGGCAGCGGGGCGCGGGTCGTGACCCGGCCGGGCGGGGCCTCCGGGGCAACGGACTCGGAGCGCGAGGGCGGGACGGGCGCGATGGGCGGAACTGGTGGGACTGGTGGGACTGGTGGAGCGAGTGGAGCCGGCGGGCCTGGGGGGACCGGCGGAGCGAGTGGAGCCGGTGGGAGTGGTGGAGCGGGCGGGAGCGGTGGAGCGGGTGGATCGCATGGGCGCTGAGCCGGGCCGGTCGCGCCGGCGCACGCCGAGCGCCCTCAGGGCCTTCGTCTTCGGCGCGGCGGGGCTGCTGCTCGCAGGCTGCGCCTCCATGCCCGACCACGGCGAGATCCGTCCCGTGGAGGCCTCCCAGGGGGTCGACTCACAGGTCCGCGTCTTCGGCGTGCCGCCGGCCGACAAGGCCAGCCCGCAGGAGATCGTCGACGGCTTCCTGGAGGCCATGACGAGCGATGACCCGCAGCTCCAGACCGCCCGCAAGTACCTCACCAAGGAAGCGGCGGCGAAGTGGAAGCCCGGCGCGGCCGTCACCGTGCTCTCCTCCGGTCTCGACCGGTTCTCCGTCCAGGGCGAGAAGGACCCGGCGGCCCCCCGGTTCAAGGTCGCGGGCAAGACGCTGGCCACGGTGGACGAGCGCAGCGCGTACCAGCCGGAGACCGGCGACCGGCGCTACGAGGAGTTCCTGCAGCTCACGCAGGAGGACAAGCAGTGGCGGATCGCGACCCCGCCCAGCAGCCTGGTGCTCAGCGAATCCGACTTCCAGCGCATCTACATGCCGGTCAACAAGTACTACTTCGCGGGCGCCACGCTCGTCGCCGACCCCGTCTACGTGCGCCAGCGCAGCGACCCCGACTCCCGGATGGACCCGACCACCCAGACCGTCACCTCGCTGCTGGCCGGCCCCTCCAGGTGGCTCGGGCCGGTGGTCACCTCCAGCTTCCCGACCGGGACCGAGCTGCGCGAGGGCACCAAGTCCCTTGCGATCGACGGCCAGAACACGCTGCGCGTGCCCCTGAACAAGAACGCGGACGATGTCGCGGAGCCGCAGTGCCAGCGGATGGCGACCCAACTCCTGTACACGGTCAAGGATCTGACGGGTTCCCGGGTCGACCGGGTCGACATCGTGCGCTCCGACGGCACCACGCGCTGCGAGGTGGCAGAAGCGGACGCGGCCGTGCTCGCCAACCGGCCGCTCTCGCCCGGCCACCAGTACTACGTGGACGCCGAGAACCGGCTGCAGCGGTTGAACCTGGACCCCAACCGCGAGGAGCAGCAGGACCCGCCGACACCGGCCCCCGGCCCGCTGGCCGGGAACCCGGCCTTCAAGGTGGGCTCCGCCGCCGTGTCCTACGACGAGAAGCGTGCCGCGGTCGTCTCCGAGGACGGGCACGGGCTGTACGTGGTCAACCTGACCACCGCCGGAGCGATTCCGTCGCCGCTGCTGACCGGCAAGGGGGCCAAGCCCAACGGGCTCACCACGCCGACCTGGGACGCGGCGGGCGATCTGTGGGTCGCGGACCCCGACCTGCAGGACCCGACGCTGTGGCGGCTGCCCGGCGGCACCGGGACCCCCGAACGGGTCGAGGTGTCCGGGCTGGCCGGCGGGCGGATCACGGGGCTGAAGGCCTCGCCCGACGGGGTGCGGATCGCCCTGCTGGTGCAGCGGGAGAGCCGCAAGTACCTGTACATGGGGCGGATCGAGCGTCCCGACGGAAAGGGCGACGCCTCGGCGGTCTCGGTGCGCGAGCTGCGGCCGGCCGCTCCGCAGCTCGCGGACGTGACGGCGATGAGCTGGGCGCCGCGCGGCCGGCTGCTGGTGGTGGGCCGGGAGAGCGGCGGGGTCGTACAGGCCCGCTACATGCTGGCCGACGGATCGATGGTCGGGGCCGGGCTGCCCGGAGCCACCGGGCTGGTGGCGGTCGCCGCGAGCGAGGACGAGAAGAAGCCCGTGGTCGCCGAGTCGTTGGAGGACGGCATCGTGTGGCTGCCGCCGGGGGCGCAGTGGCGCACGGTGGTGGCCGGCGGGCGGGCTCCGGTCTACCCGGGCTGACGGCCTGCCGACCAGGTCGGTGGGCCCCTGGGGCCGGTGTGAGCTGCCCTTTCGTGGTTGTCCACAGGGGTGGTGGAGTGCTGCCCCCGCCCGGCAGGGTGGACGTCATGCGGGAGTGGTGGGGGCGGGGGCTGGCCGGTGAGCTGGCCGGGCTGGTGCTGCCGGTCGGGTGCGCCGGCTGCGGGGCCGGCCGCGCGGTGCTGTGCGGAGCCTGCCGGTCGGCGCTCAGCGGGGCCGGGGCGGGCCCGGTACGGCCGTCTCCGTGTCCCGTGGGGCTCCCCGCGGTCTATGCGGCCACCGCGTACCGGGAGGCCGTACGGGCCGTCGTACTGGCCCACAAGGAGCGCGGCGCGCTGCCGCTGGCCGGCGTCCTCGGCGCGGCCCTGGCGGCCGCGGTCCGCGCGGGCGGGGTGGGCGGGGCGGGCGGGGCGGGGGACGGAGGCGTGGCCCTGGTTCCCGTGCCCTCCGCGCGGCACCGGGTGCGGGCGCGCGGGCACGACTCGGCGCGCAGGATCGCACTGGCCGCCTCGGCGCGGCTGCGGCGGGAGGGCGTGCCCGCGCGCGTGGCGCCCGTACTGCGGCTGCGGCGGGCGGTGGCCGACCAGGCGGGCCTGGGGGCGGCGCAGCGCCGGGAGAACCTCGCGGGAGCCCTGCAGGCGCGGCCCGGAGCCGGGCGGGTGACATCGGGGGCGGCCCGGATCGTCCTCGTGGACGACCTCGTCACCACCGGATCCACCCTGGTCGAGGCGGCGCGGGCGCTGCGCGAGGCCGGGATCGGGGTGCCGGGAGGGGCGGCCGCGGCGGGGGCCCTGGTTGCCGCCGTGGTGGCCGCGCCGGCCGATTCCTTCGTGCGTCCCGGTGGCGCAACTCGGACAGAGCAAAAAACTTGTGAATAGATTTGGAACTGGAAGGGAAGGCGCATCGTTGCAGGTAGTGAGAGGGAACGGACACCTGAACGGAGGTACGTTCCGGTAGCGGGTGCCGACAACCGGCATAGAGGGATATGTTCGGTTGTAAGGAATTGGCGAACCTTGGGCCCCACGCATCGGAGCGCAGGTTTCGAGCGGCTGTACGTTTCGAAAACTTCGTGTCAGAGGTTGTCCCTCGACTCCGAAGTCGGTGGGGTGTAGATCTTGCCGATGGGGGAGGAGGAGGTGGAAGTCGCCAAGTCCGAGGCTCCGGTGTTCACCGGGGTCTGGTGCGAAAGGGAGACGCTTCGCCCCTGAGGCGGAGCTATCCGGGAACGGAGTTCTGCGTGGACATCGTCGTCAAGGGCCGTAAGACCGAGGTGCCCGACCGGTTCCGCAAGCACGTGGCCGAGAAGCTGAATCCGGAGCGGATCCAGAAGCTCGACGCCAAGGTGATCAGCTTGGACGTCGAGGTGTCCAAGGAGCACAACCCGCGCCAGGCCGACCGTTCCGACCGCGTGGAGATCACCCTGCGTTCGCGGGGCCCGGTGATTCGTGCCGAAGCCGCCGCCGCAGACCCGTACGCGGCGCTCGACCTCGCTCAGGACAAGCTGGAGGCCCGGCTGCGCAAGCAGCACGACAAGCGCCACACCCGTCGTGGTTCCGGACGGCTCTCGGCGGCCGAGGTCGCCGACGTGGTTCCGAACGCCGCGACCCTGAACGGCAACGGCGAGCCGGTCAACGGAGAGAAGGCGGACGCGGACGCGATTCCGACCACCCGGATCGGATCGCTGGAAGTGCAGGGCGAAGGCCCGCTCATCGTTCGTGAGAAGACCCATGCGGCCGCACCCATGTCGCTCGACCAGGCCCTCTACGAGATGGAACTGGTCGGTCACGACTTCTACCTGTTCGTCGATTCCGACACCAAGATGCCGAGCGTCGTCTACCGGCGCCACGGTTACGACTACGGCGTGATCCACCTCGACTCCTCCGACGCCGCCTCCAGCTCCGGTGAGCTCGACGGTGCGGGAGCGGGCGGCGCGCTCGGAGGATGAGCCGCTGATTCCGGACTGATTCCGGGCTGGATCCGGGCTGGATCCGGATGTCCGTGCGGTGCCAGTGTGGTGCCCCCGCGTTCGCCCAGGCGGGCGCGGGGGCACTCGTGTGAGGTGACGGCTGCGAAACGGTGGCTTGTAAGGGTCGGCCTGTAATCGTCGGCCTCCGTTCGGTCACGCGGGCATGGAATCATGTCGGGCAGTCAGCCGGCGGCCGCTCTCGTCGGATTGACCCAGCAGCTCAGCACCGTGGTGCAGGGGGAGGAACGATGGCGGACAGCTTCGGGCCGGTGCGTGATGACAACGGTGCGGGCTGCCGTGAGGAGGACCGGGTGGCCGAGCCGATCCGGGTGCTCGTGGTCGACGACCACGCGCTGTTCCGGCGCGGGCTGGAGATCGTCCTCGCGCAGGAGGAGGACATTCAGGTCGTCGGCGAGGCGGGTGACGGGGCGGAGGCCGTGGACAAGGCGGCTGATCTGCTGCCGGACATCGTGCTGATGGACGTGCGGATGCCTCGGCGGGGCGGGATCGAGGCGTGTACCTCGATCAAGGAGGTGGCGCCCTCCGCGAAGATCATCATGCTGACGATCAGCGACGAGGAGGCGGACCTCTACGACGCGATCAAGGCGGGGGCGACCGGGTACCTGCTGAAGGAGATTTCGACGGACGAGGTCGCTACGGCGATCAGGGCAGTGGCTGACGGGCAGTCGCAGATCAGTCCGTCGATGGCGTCGAAGCTGCTGACCGAGTTCAAGTCGATGATCCAGCGGACGGACGAGCGGCGGTTGGTGCCGGCGCCGCGGCTGACGGATCGGGAGCTCGAGGTCTTGAAGCTGGTGGCCACCGGGATGAACAACCGCGACATCGCGAAGGAGTTGTTCATCTCCGAGAACACGGTGAAGAACCACGTGCGGAACATTCTGGAGAAGCTGCAGTTGCACTCCAGGATGGAGGCCGTGGTGTACGCGATGCGGGAGAAGATCCTCGAGATCCGGTAGGGCGGGTCCTGGCCCTGGCCCAGTCTTGGCCTAGCCCTAGCCCTAGCCCTAGCCCTGGCCCAGTTCCCGTCCCGGTCCGGTCTCGGGTGGCCCTGCGGGGCTGTCCCCTACCCGCCCTTCCACCGTTCCCAGGGCGCTGCCCTGACCCGGTCCTCAAGCGCCGGACGGGCTGGGAAGGGGTACCGGGCTGCGCCCGGACCCCCTGGGGCTCCGCCCCAGACCCCGGTCCTCAAACGCCGGACGGCTGAGAAGCCGGAGCCCGGTGCTCACGCGCCGGACGGCTGAGAAGCCGGCCCCGGGTCCTCACGCGCCGGACGGCTCAAAGGCCGGAGCCCGGTGCTCGCGCGACGGGCGGCTGGAAGATTCTGGGGTTCGCCCCGGGGGGGGCGTGCCTCGGACGTTGGTGGGGACGGGGGTCAGAGGGTGGAGAGTTCCGCTGTTACCGCGTTCGCTTCCCCGGGGGAAGACGCTCGGTCGATGCGGATCGTGTCGCAGCCGACCCAGGAGGCGGCTTCGCGGAGGGCTTCGGCCATGGGGCGGGCTGCCTTCGGGGTGGTCAGGGAGAGCTGGCGGGCCACCAGGGTGGTGCCCTCGCGGGCCGGGTCCACGCGGCCCTGGAGGCGGCCTCCGGCCAGCAGGGGCATCGCGAAGTAGCCGTGGATCCGCTGGGGCTTGGGGACGTACGCCTCCAGGCGGTGGGTGAAGCCGAAGATCCGTTCCGTGCGCGGGCGCTCCCAGACCAGGGAGTCGAAGGGGGAGAGGAGGGTCGTGCGGTGGCGGCCCCTGGGGAGTGCGGCCAGGGCCGACGGGTCCGCCCAGGCCGGCTTTCCCCAGCCTTCCACTTCCACCGGGACCAGGCCCGCGTCCTCGACCACCGCGTCGAAGTCGGGGCCCTTGAGCCGGTGGTAGTCCGCGATGTCGGAGCGGGTGCCCACGCCCAAGGACTGCCCCGCGAGGGCCACCAGGCGGCGCTTGCACTCGCGGTCGTCCAAGTCGTCGTGGAGCAGGGCGGCCGGGACGGCCCGCTCGGGGAGGTCGTAGACCCGCTTCCAGCCGCGCCGTTCGGTGCAGACGACCTCGCCGATGTCGAGGAGCCACTCCACCGCGATCTTCGTCTCGGACCATTCGAACCATTCGCCGCCGTTCTTGGCGCCGCCCAGTTCGGTCGAGGTCAGCGGGCCTTCGGCGGCGAGGCGGTCCAGGACCGTCTTCGTCGAGCGGTCCTTGTCCTCCAGGACGTGCCAGCGGTGGCCGCGGGCCTTGCGGGCCCGGCGGCGGAAGGCGAAGTGGGGCCACTCCTCGATCGGCAGGATGCAGGCCGCGTGCGACCAGTACTCGAAGGCGTGGTTCTCCGACCAGTACGCGGCTTCGACGGCGGAGCGGCCGACCGCGCCGAGGCGCGCGTACGGGACGAGTTCGTGGGAGCGGGCCAGTACGGAGATCGTGTCGAGCTGCACGGCGCCCAAGTGGCGCAGGACGCCGCGCACGCCGCCGCGCCGGTCCGGAGCACCCAGGAAGCCCTGCGCGCGCAGCGCGATGCGGCGGGCCTCGTCGGCGGACAAGGACAGGGTGGGCGAGGGAGAGGGTGAGGGCGAGGGCGCGGTCGTCATGGCGGAACCCTAGGGCGTGGCACTGACAGGCGAGGGCAGGTACGGGAGGCGGGAGCTGAGGCCCAGGTCAGAGGGGAGCAGGGCGCCGATCCAGCAGTCCCGGAGGGTCTCGCGGATTTCGATGCCCGCGCGCTGGACGCCCTCGATGACGAAGCCGGCCTTCTCCGCCGCCGCGCGGGAGGCGTCGTTGCCGACGCCGGCGCGCCAGATCAGCCGTACGCAGCCGGCCTCAGTGAAGGCCCAGCGCGCCACGGCGGCCAGGGCCTCGGACAGGTAGCCGCGGCGGCGGTGTCCCGGGGCGGTCCAGAAGCCCACCTCGTGCGCGCCCGTGCCGCGCCGCACGACGCCGATGGTGGCGACCAACGGGCCGTCGGCGCCGAGTCGGACCGCGAAGGCGTACTCGGAGTCCTCGCGCCACCCCGCCGGGACCTTGGCCACGTAGGACTCGGCGTCCGCGCGGCCGTACGGGACGGGTACGGGGATCCAGCGCTGGATCGCCGGGTCCTGGCAGGCCGCGTACACCTCGTCGGCGTCCGAGGGGAGGTGGGGGCGCAGGACGAGGCGCTCGGTGGTCAGCGTGATCGGATCCATGGGGGGATTCTGCTGTGGGAGGACGGCGGCGGCGAAGCGGATTCTCGGAAGAGGGTCCACCCATACCGGCACCTTCGGTGCCCCTCGCACGTTCTCATTTCCGGGCAGTCCAGCCCCGCGGCAGTGCGGACCTCCCGACGCGACCGCGTCCTCGCTTACGATGGCCGTTGCGGTGGGGCCCACCCTCCGTGCCCGTGCACGAACCAGTGCCAGGCCCGACCGGCAAGGAGACAAACCTCGGTGTCCGTCTTCAACAAGCTCATGCGTGCAGGCGAAGGCAAGATCCTCAAAAAACTGCACCGCATCGCGGACCAGGTCAACTCCATCGAAGAGGACTTCGTCAACCTCTCCGACGCCGACTTGCGTGCGCTCACGGACGAGTACAAGCAGCGCTTCCAGGACGGCGAGAGCCTGGACGACCTGCTGCCCGAGGCCTTCGCGACGGTCCGCGAGGCCGCCAAGCGCGTGCTCGGCCAGCGTCACTACGACGTCCAGATGATGGGTGGCGCGGCGCTGCACCTCGGCTACGTGGCCGAGATGAAGACCGGTGAGGGCAAGACCCTCGTCGGCACGCTGCCCGCGTACCTGAACGCGCTGTCCGGCAAGGGCGTCCACCTGATCACGGTGAACGACTACCTCGCCGAGCGCGACTCCGAGATGATGGGCCGGGTGCACAAGTTCCTCGGCCTGGAGGTCGGGTGCATCCTGGCGAACATGTCTCCGGCGCAGCGCCGTGAGCAGTACGCCGCCGACATCACGTACGGCACGAACAACGAGTTCGGCTTCGACTACCTCCGCGACAACATGGCGTGGTCGCAGGACGAGCTCGTCCAGCGCGGCCACAACTTCGCCGTGGTCGACGAGGTCGACTCGATCCTCGTCGACGAGGCCCGTACCCCGCTGATCATCTCGGGCCCGGCCGACCAGGCCACCAAGTGGTACGCGGACTTCGCGAAGCTGGTCACGCGCCTGACCAAGGGCGAGCCCGGCCAGCCCCTCAAGGGCATCGAGGAGACCGGCGACTACGAGGTCGACGAGAAGAAGCGCACCGTCGGCATCCACGAGTCCGGTGTCGCGAAGGTCGAGGACTGGCTCGGCATCGAGAACCTCTACGAGTCGGTGAACACCCCGCTCGTCGGTTACCTCAACAACGCCATCAAGGCCAAGGAGCTCTTCAAGAACGACAAGGACTACGTCGTCATCGACGGCGAAGTCATGATCGTCGACGAGCACACCGGCCGCATCCTGGCCGGCCGCCGCTACAACGAGGGCATGCACCAGGCGATCGAGGCGAAGGAAGGGGTGGACATCAAGGACGAGAACCAGACCCTCGCCACGATCACCCTCCAGAACTTCTTCCGCCTGTACTCGAAGCTGTCGGGCATGACCGGTACGGCCATGACCGAGGCCGCCGAGTTCCACCAGATCTACAAGCTCGGTGTCGTCCCGATCCCGACCAACCGCGACATGGTCCGCAAGGACCAGGCGGACCTGATCTACCGCACCGAGGTCGCGAAGTTCGCCGCCGTCGTCGACGACATCGCGGAGAAGCACGAGAAGGGCCAGCCGATCCTCGTCGGTACGACGTCGGTCGAGAAGTCCGAGTACCTCTCGCAGCAGCTCTCCAAGCGCGGCATCCCGCACGAGGTGCTGAACGCGAAGCAGCACGACCGCGAGGCGACGATCGTCGCCCAGGCGGGCCGTCGCGGCGCCGTCACGGTCGCCACGAACATGGCCGGCCGTGGTACCGACATCAAGCTCGGCGGCAACCCGGACGACCTGGCCGAGGCCGAGCTGCGCCAGCGCGGCCTGGACCCGGAGGAGCACATCGAGGAGTGGGCGCACGCCCTTCCCGAGGCGCTCACGCGGGCCGAGGCGGCCGTGAAGGCGGAGTTCGAGGAGGTCAAGGAGCTCGGCGGGCTGTACGTGCTGGGCACCGAGCGCCACGAGTCGCGCCGCATCGACAACCAGCTGCGCGGCCGCTCCGGCCGACAGGGCGACCCGGGCGAGTCGCGCTTCTACCTGTCGCTCGGCGACGACCTGATGCGGCTGTTCAAGGCGCAGATGGTCGAGCGCGTCATGTCGATGGCGAACGTGCCGGACGACGTGCCGATCGAGAACAAGATGGTCACGCGGGCCATCGCCTCGGCCCAGTCGCAGGTGGAGACCCAGAACTTCGAGACGCGCAAGAACGTCCTGAAGTACGACGAGGTCCTCAACAACCAGCGCACGGTGATCTACAAGGAGCGCCGCCGCGTCCTGGAGGGCGAGGACCTCCAGGAGCAGATCCGTCACATGATGGACGACACGATCGACGCGTACATCACGGCCGAGACGGTCGAGGGGTTCGCGGAGGAGTGGGACCTGGACCGGCTGTGGAACGCCTTCCGGCAGCTCTACCCGATCAAGGTCACGGTGGAGGAGCTGGAGGACGCCGCGGGCGACCGAGCGGGCATCACCGCCGAGTTCATCGCGGAGTCCGTCAAGGACGACATCCACGAGCAGTACGAGGCCCGCGAGGCGACGCTCGGCTCCGAGGTCATGCGCGAGCTGGAGCGGCGCGTGGTGCTGTCGGTGCTGGACCGCAAGTGGCGCGAGCACCTGTACGAGATGGACTACCTGCAGGAGGGCATCGGCCTGCGGGCGATGGCCCAGAAGGACCCGCTGGTCGAGTACCAGCGCGAGGGCTTCGACATGTTCAACGCCATGCAGGAGGGCATCAAGGAGGAGTCCGTCGGCTACCTGTTCAACCTGGAGGTCCAGGTCGAGCAGCAGGTCGAGGAGGTCCTGGTCTCGGACTCCGGTCCGTCGCTGACCAAGCCGGAGATCCGGGCGAAGGGTCTGGACGCCCCGCAGCGGCCGGACCGGCTGCACTTCTCCGCTCCCACCGTGGACGGTGAGGGCGGCGTCGTCGAGGGCGACTTCGACGCGGATTCCGGTGACGACGCCGGGATGACGCGCGCGGAGCGCCGCAAGGCCGCGAAGGCCACGGGCGGCCGTCGCCGCAAGAAGTAACCCCCCGCCGTTCGCGGGATCACCGCCGGGGCCGGACACCACGCTGTGCGTGGGGTCCGGCCCCGGCGGCGTTCGCGGGCGGGGTCACGGGCGCGGGCCGTGGAGTTCCACGGCGGCGCAGCGCCAGCGCAGGTCGGGGCCCTGTTCCAGGCGGAAGGCAAGCGCCGTCAGGCGGTCGCCCGTCGCGATGCGGGCGAAGGCCTCGATGACCCCCGGACCGGGGGTGAAGCGGCCGCATCCGTGGAGGACGGGGCTGAGCCGGCGGGCGTCGTACGCGCGCTCGTGCGGGGGGCCGGCGGGGGCGAGGGTGATCAGCTGGTCGTAGGCGGGGCCGATGGTGTGGCCGATCAGGGAGTGCACCGGGCGGCGCCCGCTGAGGACGGCGAGCAGCCGCTCGGCGAACCAGTGGTGCGGGCCGCGGTGGATGCCCGCGGGCGGGCGGCGCCGGTCGTGGCGGCGGCCGGGCCTCGTGGTGCCGGGGCCGGTGCCGGCGGGCCTCGCGGAGCCGCGGCCGGGGCCGGTGCCGGCACCGGCGCTGCCGGCCGTACTGGGGGTCCCGCTGCCGGTGGTTCCGGGGCGCCGGGCGACCCCGGTGGGGACGGCGGGCGTGGTCCCGGTGGTGCGGGGTGTGCTGGTGGGCATCGCGGCCGTCCCTGGTGTCCGGGCCCGGAGTGGTACCGGGCGGTAACTTGGTAGGGGACTTCTACGGGGCCGCGAACACGCTCCGCAACGACGCCGCGGGGCCTCCCCGGGCCCGGCACGCCTTCACCTATCCGGGTCGGTCCCCGGCCGCCCCCGGGCCTCGCCCCGGGTCCCGCCGGGAGCGAAGTGGACGCCGGCGGGCCCCGCGGCGGCACCCCGAAGGGGGACGCGGGCCGTCACGGACGGAGCCCGGCCCCGGGGCTGCGTTCGGTGGGGAGCGGCCGCGCACCGGTCGTATCCTGGGGGCGTTTCCGACTATCGAAAGCAGCCGGCCATGCGCGTGTACGTCCCCCTGACCCTGCCCGGGCTCGCCGAGGCGCACCGGGCGGGTGAGCTGGGCCCGGCTCCGCTGCGGGCGTACGCCGTCACGCCCGGGCTGCGCGAGTGGTACGTGTCGGACGACATCGAGGAGCTGGAGTACGCCGCCCTGACCAGGGCCGCCGCCGCCTCGCTCCGGATGATCGCCGAGGACGGGACCGCGCCCCGCAAGCGGGTCGTGGTGGCCGTCGACGTGGACGACGCGGCCGTCACCGCCACCCCCGGCGTCGACGAGGCCGCGCTCGGCCGGGTGGCCCTCGGTGGGGCCGTACGGCTCTCGGTGGCGGCCGCGGTGCACGTGGACGCGGAAGAGGCCCTGGAGGACGTGAGCGCCGCCGTGGCAGCCGTTGGGGCCGCGGACGGGGGCGACGAGGACGCGCGGTCCACCGTCGACGAAGCCGAGGACCACGAGCTGCTGTGGTTCGGGGTCCAGGAGATCCCGGGGCTGCTGAAGTGAACCCGACGTCCGAGAACCCCGTGTCCGAGAACCCCGTGTCGGAGAACCCCGTGTCCGAGAGCCCCGTCTCCGAGAACCCCGCATCCGAGGGCGCCGCGCCCGTGCTCCCGACACCCGAGGGCCCCGCGCTCGTGGTGCCCGCGGGCCTGGCCGCCGTGCCCGCGCCCGCGGTCCCGGCCCCCGCGCCCGGGGCCCCGCACATCGTCTGGGACTGGAACGGCACGCTGCTCCACGACATCGACGCCGTCATAGCCGCCACCAACGCCTCCTTCGCCGAGCTCGGCCTGGCGCCGATCACCCTGGAGCGGTACCGCGAGCTGTACGTCGTACCGGTGCCGAAGTTCTACGAGCGACTCATGGGCCGGCTCCCCACGGACGCCGAGTGGCTGGTCATGGACGAGGCCTTCCACCGCCACTACTGGGTGGCCGCCGAGGACGCGGGGCTCGCCGAGGGGGCGCTCGAACTCCTGCGGGGCTGGCAGGCGGACGGGCTCACCCAGTCGCTGCTGTCCCTCGCGCCCCATGAGCAGCTCGTCCCGCTCGTCCGGGCGCACGGGATCGACGGGCACTTCCTGCGCGTCGACGGGCGTACCGGTCCCTCCCACACCACCAAGGCGGGACACCTCGTACGCCACATGGCAGCCCTGGACGGGACGGGAGTGACGGCAGGCCGTACGGTCCTCATCGGAGACGCCGTGGACGACGCACTGGCCGCCGCGCACGTCGGCGCGCGGGCCGTCCTCTATACCGGCGGTTCGCACAGCCGCGGCAGTCTGGAATCAGCCGGTGTCCCCGTCGTGGACAGCCTGGCGGAGGCCGTACGCACTGCTCGCGAGCTGGCCGGATAGCGACCGGAAGATGAGCGGAGAGCGACGACGGCCCGGCCAGGCACGCACGGCCGGGCCAGTCCCTGTCCAGAGTGTCAAAGTTACCCCCCCTCTTTTGTACACATACAGCTCATGACGAGCCGGGGGTGGAGCGAGATAGCCTGGTACCCGTGATCAGCGCGATAGTTCTCGGAGGCACTGAAGCCTCCGGCCCGCGCCCGGCGCACCACGGTGCCCGGGCCGTCGCTGATCCCCGCCCCCGGGACATCCTGCCGATCATGGCCGATTTCCTCCCGGTGGCCTCTCTCGACGGCATAGCGTCGATCCCGAACGGACACCGACACCCCGCCTCGCGGTGCTATGCCATTCCTTCCTTCACCTACGTCACGCAATGGCGCGCGACAGGAGCCAGAGGACATGCAGACCAAGCTGGACGAAGCAAAGGCCGAGCTGCTCGCGCGGGCGGCACGGGTAGCTGAGAACAGCCCGGCCGGGGGGCTACTTCCGACTGGGTCCGAGCAGGGGGAGCGTCCCGACCGGGACACGACTCTCGCCTACCTCCAGCGCTACTACCTGCACACCGCCCCGGAGGACCTCGTCGACCGGGACCCGGTCGACGTGTTCGGGGCCGCACTCTCGCACTACCGGCTCGCGGAGAACCGACCGCAGGGCACCGCGAGCGTGCGCGTGCACACCCCCACGGTGGAGGAGAACGGCTGGACCTCCAGCCACTCCGTCGTCGAGGTGGTCACCGACGACATGCCGTTCCTCGTGGACTCCGTGACGAACGAGCTGTCCCGCCACGGGCGCGGCATCCACGTCGTGATCCACCCGCAGGTCGTCGTCCGCCGCGACGTCGCCGGCAAGCTGATCGAGATCCTCGGCCCCGACTGCGACGCGCACGGTCCCCGCACGGCGCGCCCCCACGACTCCCTCGTCGAGTCCTGGATCCACGTCGAGATCGACCGCGAGACCGACAAGGCCGACCTCAAGCAGATCACCGCCGATCTGCAGCGCGTCCTGTCCGACGTACGCGAGTCCGTCGAGGACTGGGAGAAGATGCGCGACGCGGCGCTGCGCATCGCGCAGGAGCTGCCCGACGAGCCGACCGCCCCGGACCTGCGCGAGTACGAGCTCGAAGAGGCCCGTGAGCTGCTGCGCTGGCTCGCCGACGACCACTTCACCTTCCTCGGCTACCGCGAGTACAACCTCGTCGACGGCGACTCCCTGGCCGCCGTGCCCGGCACCGGCCTCGGCATCCTGCGCTCCGACCCGCTGCACCACGGCCAGGACGAGGCGCACCCCGTCTCGCCGTCCTTCAACCGGCTGCCGGCCGATGCCCGCGCCAAGGCCCGCGAGCACCGCCTGCTGGTGCTGACCAAGGCCAACAGCCGCTCCACCGTGCACCGCCCCTCGTACCTCGACTACGTCGGCGTGAAGAAGTTCGACGCCGAGGGCAACGTCGTCGGCGAGCGCCGCTTCCTCGGCCTGTTCTCCTCCGCCGCGTACACCGAGTCGGTGCGCCGGGTCCCGGTCATCCGCCGCAAGGTCGCCGAGGTCCTCGAAGGCGCCGGCTTCGCCCCGTCCAGCCACGACGGCCGCGACCTGCTCCAGATCCTGGAGACCTACCCGCGCGACGAGCTGTTCCAGACGCCGGTCGACAAGCTCCAGGAGATCGCCACCTCCGTCCTGTACCTGCAGGAGCGCCGCCGGCTGCGGCTGTACCTGCGCCAGGACGAGTACGGGCGCTACTACTCCGCGCTGGTCTACCTGCCGCGCGACCGCTACACCACCGGCGTGCGGCTGCGGCTGATCGCGATCCTGCAGGAGGAGCTCGACGGCATCAGCGTCGACTTCACCGCCTGGAACACCGAGTCGATCCTCTCCCGCATCCACTTCGTCGTCCGCGTCCCGCAGGGCACCGAGCTGCCCGTCCTGACCGACGCCGACGTGGAGCGCATCGAGGCGCGCCTGGTCGAGGCCGCCCGCTCCTGGGCCGACGGCTTCGGCGAAGCGCTCGTCGCGGAGCTGGGCGAGGAGCGCGCCGCCGAGCTGCTGCGCAAGTACGCGAACTCCTTCCCCGAGGGCTACAAGGCCGACCACTCGCCGCGCTCGGCCGTGGCGGACCTGTGCCACCTGGAGCGGCTGTCCGCGAGCGACCGCGAGTTCGCGCTGTCGCTCTACGAGCCGGTCGGCGCGGGCCCCGGCGAACGCCGCTTCAAGATCTACCGGACGGGCGAGCAGGTCTCGCTCTCCGCGGTCCTGCCGGTCCTGCAGCGCCTGGGCGTCGAAGTCACCGACGAGCGGCCGTACGAGCTGCGCTGCACCGACCGCTCCAACGCGTGGATCTACGACTTCGGTCTGCGGATGCCGCTGGCGACCGGCAGCGGTGACGGCGCCGGGACGGCCAACTACCTCGGCGACGACGCCCGCGAGCGGTTCCAGGACGCCTTCTCGGCGGTCTGGCGGGGCGACGCCGAGAACGACAACTTCAACACCCTGGTGCTGGGCGCCGGACTGACCTGGCGGCAGGCCGTGGTCCTGCGCGCGTACGCCAAGTACCTGCGCCAGGCCGGTGCCACCTTCAGCCAGGACTACATGGAGGACACCCTCCGCAACAACGTCCACACCACCCGGCTGCTGGTCTCCCTCTTCGAGGCCCGGATGTCGCCCGGCCGCCAGTCCGCGGGCACCGAGCTCGTCGACGCGATGATGGAGGAGCTGGACGGGGCCCTGGACCAGGTCGCCTCGCTGGACGAGGACCGGATCCTGCGCTCCTTCCTCACCCTCATCAAGGCGACGCTGCGCACGAACTTCTTCCAGCTCGACTCCGCGGGCGAGCAGCACTCCTACGTGTCGATGAAGTTCGACCCGCAGGCCATCCCCGACCTGCCGGCCCCGCGTCCGGCCTTCGAGATCTGGGTCTACTCCCCGCGCGTCGAGGGCGTCCACCTGCGCTTCGGCAAGGTCGCCCGCGGCGGCCTGCGCTGGTCCGACCGCCGCGAGGACTTCCGTACGGAGATCCTCGGCCTGGTCAAGGCGCAGATGGTCAAGAACACCGTCATCGTGCCCGTCGGCGCCAAGGGCGGCTTCGTCGCCAAGAACCTCCCCGACCCGTCGGTGGACCGCGACGCCTGGCTCGCCGAGGGCATCGCCTCGTACAAGATCTTCATCTCGGCGCTGCTCGACATCACCGACAACATGGTCGGCGGCGAGGTCGTCCACCCCAAGGCCGTGGTCCGCCACGACGAGGACGACACCTACCTCGTCGTCGCCGCCGACAAGGGCACCGCGACCTTCTCCGACATCGCCAACGGGGTCGCCGAGTCCTACGGGTTCTGGCTGGGCGACGCCTTCGCCTCCGGCGGCTCGGCCGGCTACGACCACAAGGGCATGGGCATCACCGCCCGCGGCGCCTGGGAGTCCGTCAAGCGGCACTTCCGCGAGCTCGGGCACGACACCCAGACGCAGGACTTCACGGTCGTCGGCGTCGGCGACATGTCCGGCGACGTCTTCGGCAACGGCATGCTGCTCTCCGAGCACATCCGCCTGGTGGCGGCCTTCGACCACCGGCACATCTTCATCGACCCGAACCCGGACGCGGCGACCTCCTACGCCGAGCGCCGGCGCCTGTTCGACCTGCCGCGCTCCTCGTGGGCGGACTACGACAGCTCGCTGCTGTCCGCCGGCGGCGGGATCCACCCGCGCAGCGCGAAGGCCATCCCGGTCAACGCGCAGGTCCGCGCGGCCCTCGGGATCGATGCGGGCGTCTCCAAGATGACCCCCGCCGAGCTGATGCAGGCCATCCTCAAGGCCCCCGTCGACCTGCTGTGGAACGGCGGCATCGGCACGTACGTCAAGGCGACGGCCGAGACGCACGCGGACGTCGGCGACAAGGCCAACGACGCCATCCGCGTCAACGGCTCCGACGTCTGGGCCAAGGTCATCGGCGAAGGCGGCAACCTGGGCCTGACCCAGCTCGGCCGCATCGAGTTCGCGCGCAGCGGCGCCGGCGGCGAGGGCGGCAAGGTCAACACCGACGCCATCGACAACAGTGCGGGCGTGGACACCTCCGACCACGAGGTGAACATCAAGATCCTGCTGAACTCGGTGGTCGCCGACGGGGACCTGACCGTCAAGCAGCGCAACAAGTTCCTCGCCGAGATGACCGACGAGGTCGGCCGGCTGGTGCTGCGCAACAACTACGCCCAGAACGTGGCGCTGGCCAACGGCGCCGCCCAGGCCCCCAGTCTGCTCCACGCCCAGCAGCGCTTCATGCGCCGCCTGGGCCGTGACCGCCTGCTGGACCGCGCCCTGGAGTTCCTGCCGAACGACCGGCAGCTCCGCGAGCTGCTGAACACCGGCAAGGGCCTGACCCAGCCGGAGCTGGCCGTCCTGTTCGCCTACACCAAGATCACGGTGGCGGACGAGCTCGTCCACACCGGGCTGCCGGACGACCCGTACCTCGACCGCCTGCTGCACGCCTACTTCCCGGGCGCACTGCTCGCGAAGTTCCCCGAGCAGGTCGACGGGCACGCGCTGCGCCGCGAGATCATCACCACGGTGCTGGTCAACGACACCGTCAACAGCGGTGGCTCGACCTTCCTGCACCGCCTGCGCGAGGAGACCGGGGCCTCCCTGGAGGAGATCGTCCGGGCGCAGCTCGCGGCCCGCGAGATCTTCGGCCTGGCCGGCGTGTGGGACGCGGTCGAGGCCCTCGACAACGTGGTCGCCGCCGACGTCCAGACCCGGATCCGGCTGCACTCGCGGCGGCTGGTCGAGCGCGGTACGCGCTGGCTGCTGAACAACCGGCCGCAGCCGCTCCAGATCACCGAGACCATCGAGTTCTTCGCCGAGCGGGTGGAGCGGGTCTGGTCGGACCTGCCGAAGCTGGTGCGCGGCGCGGACCTGGACTGGTACGAGGCCGTCATGGGCGAGCTGATCGGCGAGGGCGTGCCGGAGGAGCTGGCGGCCAAGGTGGCCGGCTTCTCGTCCGCCTTCCCGACGCTGGACATCGTCGCGATCTCGGACCGTACGGGTGTCGAGCCGCTGGCCGTCGCCGAGGTGTACTACGACCTCGCCGACCGGCTGGACATCACCCAGCTGATGGACCGGATCATCGAGCTGCCGCGGGCCGACCGCTGGCAGTCGATGGCCCGCGCGTCCATCCGCGAGGACCTGTTCTCGGCGCACGCGGCGCTGACCGCGGACGTGCTGGCGGTCGGGAACGGGACCTCGACTCCCGAGGAGCGCTTCAAGGCGTGGGAGGAGAAGAACGCGGCGATCATCGGGCGGGCGCGGACGACTCTGGACGAGATTCAGGGGTCGGACGACTTCGATCTGGCGAACCTGTCGGTGGCGATGCGGACGATGCGGTCGCTCTTGAGGGCGCACGCGTAGCCCTGGCGGGCCGGCTTGATGGAACGGGCCGGGCCCGGAACCCCCTTTGGGGTTCCGGGCCCGGCCCGTTCGTGGTGCGGCGCGTCGTGGGCGGGTGCGCCGCCGTTTCCCGGGGGCGCTGCCCCCGGACCCCCGCTCCTCAAACGCCGGAGCGGCTGGATTCAGCGGCGGTTGGTGAATTCCTCGTACGCGTCGCAGACCTCTTTCGAGGGGCCGTCCATGCGGAGGACGCCTGATTCGAGCCAGATCGCGCGGTCGCAGGTGGCGCGGACCGTGCCGATGCCGTGGCTGACCAGGAAGACGGTGCCGGCCCGTTCGCGGAGCTGCTCGATGCGGGCCTGGCTGCGGCGCTGGAAGGCGGCGTCGCCGGTGGCCAGGGCCTCGTCGATCATCAGGACGTCGTGGTCCTTGGCGGCGGCGATGGAGAAGCGCAGGCGGGCGCCCATGCCGGAGGAGTAGGTGCGCATGGGCAGGGAGATGAAGTCGCCCTTCTCGTTGATGCCGGAGAAGTCGACGATCCCCTGGTAGCGCTCGCGGATCTGCTGCCTGGACATCCCCATGGCGAGGCCGCCGAGGACCACGTTGCGTTCGCCGGTCAGGTCGTTCATCAGGGCGGCGTTCACGCCGAGCAGGGACGGCTGGCCGTGCGAGAAGATCCGGCCGCGCGCGACCGGCTGGAGGCCGGCGATGGCGGACAGCAGGGTGGACTTGCCGGAGCCGTTGGTGCCGATCAGGCCGATGGCCTCGCCCTTGTACGCGGTGAAGCTGACGCCCTTGACGGCATGCACCTCGCGGATGCCGGGAGCGGGCTCGCGGGAGAACATCCGGCTCAGGGCGGCGGTCGCGCCGCCCTTGCGGCCGCCCGAGCCGTGCACCCTGTAGATCACGTGGACCTCGTCGGCGATGACGGTCGGGGTCCGGGTCTCGACCGGGGTTGCGGTAGCGGTGTCAGCCACGGCCGTACTCCTCCTCTGCCTTCCAGAAGAAGACGAACCCGCCGACGCCGGCGAGCAGCGCCCAGCCCAGGGCGATCAGCCAGACGTGGGGCGGGAGCTGACCCGCCGTGTACGAGTCGATGAGCGCGAAGCGCATCAGGTCGATGAAGACGGCCGCGGGGTTCAGCTTGAGGGCCATCGAGACCCAGTCCGGCAGGTGGTCCGTACGGAGCATCTGGTCGATCGACCACATGACGCCCGAGGCGTACATCCAGGTCCGCAGGACGAAGGGCATCAGCTGGCTGACGTCCGGGCTCTTCGCTCCGATCCGCGCCATGGTCATGGCGCAGCCGGCGCAGAAGGCGGCCGTGAGGAGGAGGGTGGGGAAGGCGAGCAGCCAGCTCAGGGCGGGGGTCTGGCCGAAGGCGAGCAGCAGGACGATCAGTGCGCCCATGGTGATCAGCAGCTGCTGGAAGAGCTGGACGACGGTGGACAGGGGCAGCGAGGCGCGCGGGAAGTGCAGGGCGCGCACCAGGCCGAGGTTGGACTGCACGGCGCGGGTGGAGGCGTTGACGCAGCTTCCGATGAAGTCCCATACGAATACGCCCGTGATCAGGAACGGCACGTAGTCCGGGACGCCGTGGCTGGCGTGCATGACGATGCCGAAGATGAAGTAGTAGACGGCCGCGTTGAGCAGCGGGGTCATCAGGTGCCAGACCTGGCCGAGGCTGGCCTGGCTGTACTGGGCGTGCATCCGGGCGGTGGCGTACGCGGTCACGAAGTGGCGCCGGCCCCAGAGCTGTGCGAGGTAGCGGGGGAGGGTGGGGCGGGCTCCGCTGAGGGTCAGGCCGTGGGCTGCCGCCAGCGCGGCGATGGGGTCCGGGGCCTGGTGCCGGCGCTTGTCCTTGCCCTTGGTCCGGCCCTTGGTCCGGCCCTTGGGGTTCTCCGGGGCGGGGGTCGGTGGTGGCGCGGTGGTCACAGTCACGAGGGTCGCTTTCGACGGGGTCGGGGCGTCGGCTGGCGATGGGACGGGTCCGTATCGTCGCTACGGTGAGGTTAGGACGTTAGGCGTCGGAACGCAACCGTATCGTCGTCGCGGGTTATGCTCTGCTTATGACGCCTGAGCCTGCCGCCGCCGCCCCTGCCGCCCGTAGAGCCCCCGCGGGGGCCGCCGTTCTCCGTGAGGACGTGACCGAGGCGATCCGGGCGGCCGTCGTCGAGGAGCTGGCCACCGTCGGGTTCTCGAAGATGTCGATCGAGGGCATCGCGCGGCGGGCGGGCGTGGGGAAGACGGCCGTGTACCGCCGGTGGAAGTCGAAGCTGCACCTGGTGCTGGACCTGGTGGGGGCCTTCGCCGTGGACGGCCTGCCGGTGCCGTCGACGGGGTCGCTCTACGGGGACGTACGGGCGCTGCTGGAGGTGATGTCACACGTGCTGCGGCATCCGGTGGCCTCGGCGGTGATCCCCGACCTGCTGGTGGAGGCGGCGCGGAATCCGGAGATCGCGGATGCGGTGCGGGGGGCTCTGCTGGAGGGGCAGCGGCGGATGGCGGAGGGGATCGTCTCCGAGGCGGTCTCCCGGGGGGATCTGCCGGTGGGGGTGGACGCGGGGAAGGCGCTCGATCTGGCGATCGGGCCGTTGTACTGGCGGCAGGTGGTCGTGCGGGACGCGGTGTCGGCGGCGTATCTGGACGACCTCGCGCGGTCGGTGGTCGCCGGGCTGACGGTCGGGGGGCCGGCGGCCTGAGGGGCTTCCGCTGCGCGGGGCGGAGTCCCCTACCCGCCCTTCGCCCGTTCCCCGGGCTCTGCCCGGACCCCGGTCCTCAAGCGCCGGACGGGCTGGGAGGGTGCCCCGGGCTGCGCCCGGACCCCCTGGGGCTCCGCCCCAGCCCCCGGTCCTCAAACGCCGGACGGCTGAAAAGACCGGAGCGCCCGGGCTACGGCCAGCGGCTCGTGGTCAGGTGGGCCAGGGTGGGTTCCGGGGAGGCGGAGGGGGCCGCGGGGGTGGGGCGGCGGTCTTCCAGCGGGGTGACGGGGGCGGTCGGCTGGCTCAGGAAGACGCGGCGGACCACGCGCTCCGCCGCCTGGCCGTCGTCGTGCGTGCAGAACCGGGCCCGGAAGGACGCGCGGAGCTGTGCCGAGCGCGATCCCTGCCAGTGGCCGGTGGAGAAGATGTCCACCAGCTCGTCCTCGGTGCGGGCGATCGCCCCCGGCGGGAAGGCGCGGAGGTCGAAGTACGTGCCGCGGGAGGCCTCGTACGCCTCCCAGTCGTCCGCGTGGATCACGATCGGGCGGTCCAGGGACGCGTAGTCGAACATCAGGGACGAGTAGTCCGTCACCAACGCGTCCGAGGCCAGGCAGAGTTCCTCGACGGAGGGGTGGGCCGAGACGTCGAGGAGGCGCGGGTGCGGCTCGGGCGAGGGCGAGCCCGCGTAGGTGAGGTGGGTGCGGGCGAGGATCGTGTAGCGCGGGCCCAGGTCGCGCAGGATGCGGTCGAAGTCCAGGTGTTCGGGGCGGCTGCGGCGGTAGTCGCGGTGGGTCGGCGCGTACAGGATCGCCGTGGAGCCCGGCGGGATGCCGAGGCGTTCGCGCAGCTCCAGGACGTCGGCCTGGGTGGCTTGGTGGAACACGTCGTTGCGGGGGTAGCCGTATTCGAGCGTCGTGTACGAGGAGGGGACCGCCTTCTCCCAGACGAGCGTGGAGTGGCGGTTCGAGGAGAGCAGGTAGTCCCACTGGTCCGCGCCGCGGAGCAGGCCCGCGAAGTCCGTCGTGGGCGTGGCCGCCGGGCGGTCCTGGAGGTCGAGGCCGACCCGCTTGAGCGGGGTGCCGTGCTGCGTCTGGACGAGGATCTGGCCGGGGCGCTTGACCAGCGCACGGTCGAAGTTGACGTTCGTGACGAGGTAGGTCGCGCGGGCCAGCGCCGTCCAGTACGCCGCCGAGCCCGGGCGGAGGGGGACGGTGTCGCGGGGCAGGGTCGAGGCGTGCGCCGGGTCACAGATCCAGGCCGTCCGCATGCGCGGGGCGAGCTCGCGCAGCTTGGCCTCGATCGCCGCCGGGTTGCAGGCGTAACCGCCGTGCCAGTACGCGGAGAAGACCGCGAGCTCCGGGCGGAGCGGCAGCAGGCGCTGCGCGCGGTAGTGCAGGCGCAGGGCGGTTTCGCGCAGGCCCCGCCCCAGGGTGGCCCCGGCGCGGCCGCCCGTGAGCGAGGCCGAGCGGAGCAGGGAGAGGACGCGGTACGCGCGCCTCGTGCCGAGCCGCATCAGGAGGTGGCGGGTACGGTCCGTCCGGCTCAGCGACAGCGGCCGGGGGCCCGGCACCCGGTAGCGGCGCAGCAGGGCCGAGGCCCGGGCGAAGAACTCGGCCCGGGCGGCGCGCGGGAGCCGGCGCGGGTCCGCGTACAGGGCGCAGAAGTGCTCGGCCATCCTCCGGTGCACGGCGGGCCGCCAGCGCTCCAGCTCGGGGCGGGTGGCGAGGTAGCCGAAGACGCGGTCGTACTGGTCGAAGACGTCCAGGTGGCGGCGGGTGGACGTGGTCAGGATCGAGCCCGTGCGGCGCTGGCGGTAGTGCACGCAGACCCGGTCCAGGACCGCCACGGACTCCGCCGCCAGGAGCGCGGGATAGGTCCAGGGGGTGTCCTCGTAGAAGCCGGGCGGGAAGGAGAGGCCCTCGCGCTCCACGTACTCGCGGCGGTAGGTCTTGTTCCACACCACCATCAGCATGCCCAGGAGCGCAGGGCGGTCGGCGAGGCGGAAGCTGGCCGGGCCCTCCTCGGAGAGGCGGTGGGAGAGGCTGTTGCGGACCAGCTCGCCGGTCCAGTAGGTGCGCGCGTAGTCGTAGACGAGGACGTCCGGGGACCCGGTGGCCTTCAGCCGGTCGGTGATGGCCTGCAGGGCGCCGGGCGCCAGGGTGTCGTCTCCGTCGAGGAAGACCAGGTAGTCGCCGGTGGCCCGGGACAGGCCCGCGTTGCGGGCCGGCCCCAGGCCCAGGTTGTGCGCCAGGTGCACGGCGGTGACCCGGGGGTCGCGGGCCGCGTAGTCGTCGATGATCGAACCGCAGGCGTCCGGGGAGGCGTCGTCGACCACGATCAGTTCGAGATCCGGGTACGACTGGGTCAGGACCGAGTCCAGACTCTCCTGGAGGTACGCCTGGACCTTGTACGCGGGCACGATGACGCTGAACCGGGGCACGGCACATCCAGGGGTCGGCGCGGGCATATGGCCCAGGAACCCCCGGCGTGGTGATCGGGTTACGCAGGGTGCGGCATTCGGGTTACGGAGCGTCAACCGCGCACGTCGATGCCGTGATCCACGCCGCTCTACTTGATCGCTCCGGCCATCACCCCCGAGACGAACTGCCGCTGGAAGGCGAAGAAGACGACGAGCGGCACGACCATCGACAGGAAGGCGCCGGGCGCCAGCACGTCGATGTTGTTCCCGAACTGCCGTACCTGCTGCTGGAGCGCGACCGTGACGGGCGGGTGCGCCGAGTCCGCGAAGACCAGCGCGACCAGCATGTCGTTCCACACCCACAGGAACTGGAAGATGCCGAGCGAGGCGATCGCAGGCCCGCCCAGGGGCAGCACCACCCGCGCGAACAGCCGCAGTTCGCCCGCCCCGTCGAGCCGGGCCGCCTCCAGGAGCTCGCGCGGGATCTCCGCGAAGAAGTTGCGCAGAAGGAACACCGCGAACGGCAGCCCGAAGGCGGTGTGGAAGAGGACCACGCCCGCCGTGGTCTCGAACAGTCCGATGGAGCCGAAGAGTTCGGAGACCGGGATCAGCGCCACCTGGACGGGTACGACGAGCAGCGCGACCACGAGCAGGAACAGCCAGTCGCGGCCGGGGAACTCCAGCCAGGCGAAGGCGTATCCGGCGAACGCCCCCAGGGTCAGGACGAGCAGGGTCGCCGGGACGGCGATGGCCGCCGTGTCGAGGAGCGAGCCCGTGACGGTGTCGTTGGCCAGCAGCCGCTCGTAGTTGTCGGCCGTCAGCCGGGAGGGCGCCGTCAGCGCCTGCCACCAGCCGCCGTCGTTCAGCGCGGTGGGGGACAGGAAGGAGGAGACCAGCAGCCCGAGCGTGGGCAGCAGCCAGAACAGGCCCGCGAGGACCAGGAAGACGCGCACCGTCCCGCCGGCTGCCCGGGAGGCGAGGGACCGCGCGATCGGCGGGGTACGGGGCGAAGCGCCCGGCAGTGTGCTCATCGGCGGGCCTCCCGGCGCATCCGGCGGATGTTGTAGGCCATGACGGGAGCCACCAGGACCAGCAGGAGCACCGCGATGGCGCTGCCCAGCCCCGGATCGGCGTCCGTGCCGAAGGAGGTCCGGTAGAGCTGGAGCGCCAGGACGTTGGCGTCGTCCTGCACCGCGCCCGGGGCGATCACGAAGACAAGGTCGAACACCTTCATGACGTTGATGACGAGGGTGACCAGCACGACGGCCAGGACGGGCGCCAGCAGCGGTACGGTGACCCGCCGCAGCACCTGCCATTCGCTCGCCCCGTCCACCCGCGCCGCTTCCAGCAGCTCGCGCGGTACGGCCGCCAGCCCGGCCCCGATCAGCACCATCGCGAACCCGGCCCACATCCACACGTAGGCCCCGATCACCGCCGGGGTCACCAGCGTCGGGCCGAGCCACTCCACGCCCCCGTACGCCTCCCGGAAGTTGGAGGCGGGCAGCCGCAGCAGTGCGCCGTCGGCCGCGCCGGACAGGGTGAAGGTGCCGTCGGCCCGGGTCCTCGCCGAGTCGACCACCCGGCCGTCCTTGACCGCCTCGACCCGCAGCCCGGAGAGCGCGGACTCGGTGGCGTCGACCGTGTTCGTCGCGCCGCCCCCGCCCCGGGTGAAGTCCTGCCAGGCGGTGCCGGTGACCTTCCCGGGCTCGGCGGCGGCCGGCCGCGCCGTACGCGTTCCCGGCGGAAGTGCCTCCGGGGCGATGCCGACCAGCGGGAGCGGTGCGGGCACGCCCGCCCGTACCGGATCGCGGGTCACGTACGCGCCCCCGTCCGCCGGGACCAGCGGGGAGTCCCGGCCGGGGCGGGCCTTGGGGAAGGCGGAGGACTCGGCGAAGGTGTCGTGGACGCCGACCCAGACGGCGTTCGCCACGCCCCGGTCGGGGTCGGCGTCGTAGACGAGCCGGAAGATGATGCCCGCGGCGAGCATCGAGATGGCCATCGGCATGAAGACGATCAGCTTGAAGGCCGTGCCCCAGCGCACCCGTTCGGTCAGCACGGCGAAGAGCAGGCCGAGCGCGGTGGCGGTGACCGGGGCCAGCACCACCCAGATCGCCGTGTTCCCCAGGGCGGTGCGGATCGTGTCGTCGCGCAGGATCTCCCCGTAGTTCCCGGCGCCCACGAACTCCTGGCCCGAGCGGTCGAAGAAGCTGCGGTAGAGCGAGTAGCCGATGGGATGGACGACGAGCGCGCCGAGCAGGACGAGGCAGGGGAGGAGGAACGCCGCCGCGGTCAGGCGGCGGCGCCGGTTCTCCTTGCTCCTCGGGGTGCCGCGGCCGGTCGCCGGGCCGGCCGCGGGGCGTGTCGCCGGGCGGTTCGCGGGGGAGGCCACGGGGGATCCGGTGGGGGAGGCCACGGGATCAGTTCCCGTAGGCCTTGGCCGCGTCCGCCTCCAGCCTCGCCTGCGTCCCCGCCACGTCGGCCGGGTTCGCCAGGAAGTCCTGGAGCGCCTTCCACTCGCCCGCGCCCGGGGTTCCGCCGAAGGCCGCCGGGGCCTGGTCCGACATGTCGAACCGGAAGTCGTCGCCCGCCGCGATCAGGGCCTCGGCGATACCGCGCTGGATGTCGTTCGGGTACGCGGCCGGTTCGAGCGCCTTGTTCGGAGAGAGGAAGCCGCCCTCACGGGCCTGGATCCGCGCGGAGTCCGGCGAGGCCAGGAACGTCAGCAGCGCCTGCGCGCCCTTCGAGTCCTTCAGCGCGACCGCCACGTCACCGCCCGAGACCACCGGGGCCTTGCCGCCGACCGAGGGGAAGGGGAAGACCAGCGCGTCCGTACCCACCTTCGCGTCCGTCTGCGCGATGTTCACCGCCACGAAGTCGCCCTCGAAGACCATCGCGGCCGCCGGCCGGTCGCCGCCGGTGAAGGTCTGCGTCACCGACTTCGGGAACTCGGTCGCCAGCGCCCCGCTCTGGCCGCCCGCGAGGAAGTCCTTGCGGCCGAACAGCTCGGCGAGCGAGGTCAGCGCCTGCTTCACGCTGTCGTCCGTCCACTTGATCTCGTGCTTCGCCAACTGGTCGTACTTCTCCGGGCCCGCCTGCGAGAGGTAGACGTTCTCGAACCAGTCGGTCAGGGTCCAGCCGTCGGCCCCGGCCACCGAAACCGCCGGGGTACCGGACGCGGACAGGGTGTCGGCCGCCGTGAGGAGCTCCTTCCAGGTGGCCGGGGGACTCACGCCCGCCGCCTCGAAGGCCTTCGCGTTGTACCAGATCAGCGACTTGTTGGCGGCCTTGTAGTACACGCCGTACTGGGTGCCGTCGACCGCGCCCAGCTTCTTCCAGCCGGGCGAGTAGTTGCTGTCGAGCTGGGCCTGCGCGTCGGCGCCGACCGGCTGCGCCCACTTGTTCTTGACCGCCGAGACCAGAGCCCCGACCTGCGGGAGCAGCGCCACGTCCGGCGGGGCGCCGCCCGCGATCTTCGAGCCGAGGAAGGTGACGATCGGGTCCTGCGCCGGGACGAAGGTGACCGTGGCGCCCGTCCGCCGCTCGAACTCCTTGAGGACCTTGACGAAGTTCGCCTGCTCCGCGCCCGTCCAGACGGCGGCGACCTCCAGCTTCTCCCCGTCGAGCCGGGGCAGCGCGACGACCGGCCCGCCCGCCGTGCCGGTGCCGTCGGTGCCCTTCGCGGGCTCCTTGCCGTCACCGCCGCCGCAGGCGCTGAGCGCGAGCGCCCCGGCCACGGCCAGTGCGGCCCAAGTGTGCTGTGTCCGCAGGGATGTCGTGCGGCTCGTTCCGTGCTTGCGCATGGCGGTGCCCCCGATGCCTCGCTGGCGATGGTGTGTCCCGTGCCACAAGGTCTACGCCGCCCCGCGCACCCCCGCAATACCGCCTCGCGGCGTACGGGGGTGTGCGGAGGTCCCCTCGGGGGGCCGCTCGGGGTTCTGGTTCAGGGGGCCGGCGGGAACAGCACCGGTACCGCCGACACCAGGTGCGAGGCCCGGTCCAGGGCGCTGGCCAGCAGCGCCAGGTCCGTCGGGCCGTTGCCCAGCTCGCGGACGGGGCGACGGGCCGGCGGATCGCCCATCCGCTCCCACTCCACCGGCACCACCGTCGGCCGGAGCGTCGCCGTCCGGGGGATCCGGCCGGTGACCCGGCCGCCCTGGAAGGGGACCGTGCGCCCGTCGGCGTACCGGAGCACGCCCCGGCCGGGGCCCGGCTGGTCGGGGGCGTCGAGTTCCACGCGCAGGGTCGTCAGCCGGGCCAGCTCGGTGTCGGCCGTCCGGTCCGGGCGGGCGCTGGTGGCCACCAGGTGCACCCCGAGGCGGGCTCCCTCGCGGGCCACCGCCTCCAGCGCGCGGACCACCGAACCGGCGGCGGGCCGGCCCGTGCTGCCCAGGCCCGGCGCGACCAGCGCGTCGAAGTCGTCCACGAGCACCACGAGGCGGGGCAGCGGGCTGGGCCCGGCCGCCGGATCGGTACGGGTGGCCGAGGAGCGCAGCCGCAGGGTGCCGGAACGCTGGGGCTCCAGATCGCCGCGCAGTTCGCCGGGGGTGGGCTGGCGGGGCGAGACCATCCGGTCGGAGACCTCGCGCACGGCGTGCCACTCGGAGAACGGCACCCCGTCCAGGAGTTCGGCCCGCCGCTTGAGCTCGGCGCCCAGCGCCTGCGCGAACTCCCGCATCCGCAGCGGGTCCGAGGCGACCAGGTGGGCCGAGACGTGCGGCAGCTCCGTACAGGGCAGCAGGCCGTCGCCGCGCTCGCCGCCGGACCCGTCGAGCAGGACCAGGCCGAGCCGGTCGGGCCGGGCGGCGGCCGACAGGGAGGCCGCGACGGAGCGCAGCAGTTCCGTACGGCCGCTGCCGGCGGGCCCCTCGATCAGCACGTGCGGCCCGTCGGTGACCAGTTCGGCGCCCACCGGTCCGCGCCGGCCGGTGCCCAGGACTATCTCCGCGAGCCCGCCGACGCGCTGCCCCTGGTCGGTGGCGGCGGCCCAACGGGCCATCAGCGAAGCCGGGGTGGCCCGGGCCAGGCCCAACTCGTCGAGCAGCCGGGAGGTCTGGGGCAGGTTGGCGGCGGCGGGCCGGTAACCGCCCTCAGTGACCGGGGAGTCGGCCTTGAGCGGAGCCAGGGCGCGGGCGAACCGCTCCGCCCAGGCCGCCGACACTGCGTCCGCCGTGGCCGTCCCGCCGGAGGCGGCCGGTTTGCCGCCGGAGACCGCGAAGGTCCGTACGGTCGTGGCCACATCACCGCTGAGCAGCGCGGCGGTCGGGCAGTCCCGGAAGGCGGGGGTGGCCGCGCAGGCCGCCTCGTAGGTCTCGGCGACCGGTGAGGCGGGCGTCGCGGCCGGGGCCTCGGCCAGGGCCAGCACGTGGATCCCGGCGGCCGGCCCGTGTGAGGTCAGCCGGCCGGTGATGTCCCGCAGCGCCCCCGGACCGGGGTCCCCGTCGAGGACCAGGAGGGTGAACGGGCCCCGGTAGCCGTACGAGGCCTCGCGGACCGCGTCCGGGCCCGCGGCGGCCCAATGGGTGCCGAGGGGGCCGTCGTCGAGCCGCCGGGCCAGCTCCCCGGCGCGGGCGGCCGCCTGATCGCGGTCGTACGCGAGCAGCAGCCTGCAGTCCTGGCCGTGCGCGGGGCGCACGTGGGGGAGCCAGCCGAGCCAACCCCAGTCGCGGCGGCGTTCGGCGAGCGGGCGGGCCCGGTCGGCCGAGATCAGCACGATCTCCAGGCGCTGGCCGGGGGCGTGCAGGGCCGCCAGCCGCGCGATGACGGAGCGGGCCACACCGGTCAGCCGGGCCCGGGGTCCGGCGATGCCGAGCGCGCCGGTCTCGCGGAGCGCGACCTCGCTGCCCGCGCCGAGCGTGACGTCGAGCGCGGCGGGCCCGGCCCACAGTCGCGGGGCCGGCCCGAGGGCGGTGAGGAGCAGGGCCGCGGGATCGTCGGAGCCGGGCCGCGCGGCGACGGCTGCCGCCGTCTCGGCGACCACCTCCACCTCGGCGGCCTCCGCCCCGCGCACCCACTTCCGCGCCCAGGCCCCGATGCCGCGGCGCCCTCCACGGCGGGGTTCGGCCTCGGCCCCGGCCTCGTGGGCCGCCCCGGGCTGCTCCCAGCCGCCCGCGCCGTGGTGTTCGACCCCGGTCCGCGGGGACGACCCCGCCCCGGCGCGGCCTTGCGGGCCCGGGGCCGCGGCCGGGTGTGCCGGTCCGGTGTAGGGCCCGGCGGCGCCCGCGTGGACCGCTCCGCCGTACTGGCCGGCGCCGGGCGCGGCCGGGCCGGTCCCGGCGTAGGGATCGGTGTCCGGTGTGGCCGGTCCGGCCCCGGAACCGGTCCGGGCGGGCCGGTCGGGGACCGCGTGGTGTCCGGCACCCGGGGCGCCGGGCCCGGGAACGGGCCGGGCGATGCGGCCCGCACGGAGCGGGCCGGCGTCGCCGTCCCGGTCGGCCTCGTCGTACGGCCAGGGGTCCGGGGAGGCGGAGCCCGACGCGCCCCGGCCGCCTCCGGCGTGCTGCTCGGTGCCCGGGGCGGCGGGGGCCGCTCCGGCGCCACCGTCCCAGTGCGCCGCGGGCGCGCCCGGGCCGCCGGCCGCGGAGCCGGGCCGGACGGGGTCGGGGACGAAGGCCCCGTTCCGGGAAGGGGCGGGGCGGGGGATCTGTCCCTGTGCTCCCGGGCCCCCCGCGCCGGGGCCGGTCCACGCTCCGCCGGAGGCACCGCCCCCGGGGTGCGGCCCGGCCGCGGGGGCCTGCGTACCGCCGGTGCGGACCGCATCGGGGTGTCCGGCGTCCCCGTCCGGGTGGGGTTCCGGGAGGGGCACGCAGAGGTGGCCCTCCAGGTCCGGGGTGAGCGGGAGGGGAGCGGGGGCCGGGCCCACGGCCAGCCGGAGGGTGGATTCGCCCACCCGCAGCAGCGCCCCCGGCGCGAGCGCCACCCGCTCCGCGCCGACCACCGCGCCGTCGAGCGTCGTCCCGTTCGTCGACCCGAGGTCGGCCACGGCCACCCGCCCGTCGGGCAGGACCGTCACGGTGCAGTGCAGGCGCGATACGTCCGGATCGTCCAGCGGGACGTCCGCGTCGGCCGAGCGCCCGATCCGGATCGCGCCCGGGTGCAGCAGGTGCACCCCGCCGGCGTCCGGACCGGCCACGACGTGCAACTGCGGCCCGTCGCCGAGGGAGGTCGCGGCCGCGGTCCCGTCCGTCCGGACGTCGGGGCCGGGCACGTTCAGGGACAGCACCGCCCCGTCCACGAGCGGCGGCTCGCCGAGCGCGCACCGCGCGGGGTCCAGGCGCTCCGCACCGGCGTACAGCACGACCGTGCCGCCGGTGTCGGGTCCGCCGACGGTCGCCGCGAGCCCGGAGGCCACCGCGGACAGCGCGGTGCCGGCGGGCGCGGTGACGAGTACGTCACAGCTCGCCGGCCCGCCTCCTCCGCCGGTACCCCCGCCGGTGGCGGTCGCGGTGGCGGTCTGGTGGCCGCTGCGCGACCCCGACCCAAGGACGGTCAGCCGGATCTGCATCGCCGTCAGCGGTCCCTTCTGCGCGGTGCGCGGTGTGTGCGCCCGGCAGGGACCCGCGGGACGGTCACCCATGCCGTTCGCATGCGGTGCCCGTCCGCCCGCCCCCACCCGGCACGGACGCGTCGTCCGGTCAGGTCTGCTCGGAAGGCGGGGCTCCCGTCCCGGCCGTTCCGTACGGGTGCATCCTCGCACCTGTCGTCCTCAACACGCCCGTCACCCACCGACAAGTGATCTTGATCGGTCGCGGATCGGCACCGGACCTGCGAGCGGGCCGATCGGATAGCGACACGAAGACCGGGAAAATCGCCCCCGGCATACGCCGCAAACATCACCCTTCGCGCATATGTGCGGCAACCAACCTCCCTCACCCCGCGTCTTCCCCCGGGACAAGCCCTAGAGTGGGCCGGAAAACCATTTCGCAGATCAGGCGTGGATCAAGCGTGGATCACGCGCTTGACCACTCGCCGGACTCGACGACAGCAGGGAGCGCGCGACGTGCGGCCAGTCGGCAGCAAGTACCTGCTCGAGGAGCCGCTCGGGCGCGGCGCCACGGGCACCGTCTGGCGCGCCCGCCAGCGGGAGGCGGCCGGTGCGGAGGCGGCGGTAGCCGGCCACGCCGGCGAGACCGTGGCCATCAAGGTCCTCAAGGAGGAGCTGGCCCAGGACCCGGACATCGTCATGCGCTTCCTGCGCGAGCGCTCGGTCCTGCTGCGCCTGACCCACCCCAACATCGTCCGCACCCGCGACCTCGTCGTGGAGGGCGATCTCCTCGCCCTCGTCATGGACCTCGTCGACGGCCCGGACCTGCACCGGTACCTGCGCGAGAACGGTCCCTTCACCCCGGTCGCCGCGAGCCTGCTCACCGCCCAGATCGCGGACGCGCTCGCCGCGAGCCACGCCGACGGCGTGGTCCACCGCGACCTGAAGCCCGCCAACGTCCTGGTCGACGAGCGCGACGGCCAGATGAAGCCGATGCTCACCGACTTCGGCATCGCGCGCCTGGCCGACTCCCCGGGCCTGACGCGCACGCACGAGTTCGTCGGCACCCCGGCCTACGTCGCCCCCGAGTCCGCCGAGGGCCGCCCGCAGACCTCCGCCGTGGACATCTACGGCGCCGGCATCCTGCTCTACGAACTCCTCACCGGCCGGCCGCCCTTCGCGGGCGGTACCGCGCTGGAGGTCCTGCACCGCCACCTCAGCGAGGAGCCGCAGCGCCCGCCGAACGTGCCCGAGCCGCTGTGGACGGTCATCGAGCGCTGCATGCGCAAGGAGCCCTACGAGCGCCCCAGCGCGGAGACCCTGGCGCGCGGCCTGCGCGTCGTCGCCTCCGGCATCGGCGTGCACTCCACGGCCGCCGAGGTCGAGGCCGCCCTCGGCGTCGGCGCCCTCCTCGCGCCCGACCCCTCGCCCGCGCCGGTGCCCGAGACCCCGGGCGCCGCGGACGCCACGCAGATGCTGCCCGGCGGGGCCGGTGCCTCCCCGATGGGGGCCTACGCCCCCAACGCCATGACCAGCGTGATGCCGCCGGTCGGCGCGGCCGACGCCACGTCCGTGCTCCCGAGCACGGGGGCGCCCGGGGCCGACCCGACCTCCGTGATGCCGCCCGTGCAGCGGCCCGACCAGCCGCACCCGTGGCAGTCGCAGATGCGGGCCGCCCGCGACCGCAACGAGCAGACGCAGATGCAGTACCTGGACCCGAGCGAGGATCCCCTGCGCCGCCGGCCGCAGCGCCAGGGCCCGCCGCCGCAGCAGCACCAGCAGCCGCAGCGGCCCCAGCAGCCTCCGCAGCAGCAGCCGTACCGGCAGGCTCCGCCGCCGCAGCAGTACCAGCAGCCTCAGCAGTACCCGCAGCAGCAGTACGCGCCGCAGCCCCCGCCGCAGCACTATCAGCCGCCGCAGCAGCACCCCCAGCAGTACCAGCAGCCGCAGGGGCAGCCCCAGTACCGCCAGCCCCAGCCGCCGCCCCAGCAGCAGCCGCCGCAGGGTCCGCCGCCGCGTCAGCAGCCGCCCCGGCGGGAGCCCCGCGAGCCCCGCCGCAGCGCGAACCCGGTGAAGATCCCCGGCCTGGGCTGCCTCAAGGGCTGCCTGGTGATGATCCTGGTGTTCTTCGTCGCGGGCTGGCTGGTCTGGGAGTTGACCCCGCTCCAGGAGTGGGTCGGCACCGGGCGGGGCTGGTGGGACCAGGTGTGGACCTGGGGCTCGGACGTCGTGGACTGGGTCACCGCGATCGGCGACGCCACGGGCGGCGGTACGACTCCCTGAGCTCTGCGCGCTTCCCGGGGGCGCTGTACCGGCGCAATCCACCCGAACCGGGCCCCGTACCGGTGACTTCGTGGATTTGTCGACTTCCGGGACGTGATTTCGCCCGCAGAAGTGAAGGTCGCCGCGATCCGTGGACTCCAACACCCACCTGGCCGCGTAGCTTTGGTGCGTACGCCAGCCGCTGAGGGAGCAGTTGTGGCACGGAAGATCGGCAGCCGGTACACCGCGCACCAGATCCTGGGACGCGGCAGCGCGGGCACGGTGTGGCTGGGCGAGGGGCCTGACGGCCCCGTCGCCGTCAAACTGCTGCGCGAGGACCTCGCCTCCGACCAGGAACTGGTCGGACGGTTCGTCCAGGAGCGCAGCGCGCTCCTGGGCCTCGAGCACCCGCACGTCGTCTGCGTCCGCGACCTCGTCGTCGACGGCAACGACCTCGCCCTCGTCATGGACCTCGTCCGCGGTACGGACCTCCGCACACGCCTCGACCGCGAGCGGCGGCTCGCCCCCGAGGCGGCCGTCGCCATCGTCGCGGACGTCGCCGACGCGCTGGCCGCCGCGCACGCGGCCGGGGTCGTGCACCGGGACGTGAAGCCCGAAAACGTCCTCCTCGACATGCAGGGCCCGCTCGGCCCGGGCGGCGCGCATCCCGCGCTGCTCACCGACTTCGGCGTGGCCAAGCTCATCGACTCACCGCGGCGGGCCACCGGCGGACGGGTCTCGGCGCCCACGACCCGGATCATCGGCACGCCCGACTACCTGGCGCCGGAGATCGTGGAGGGGCTGCCGCCGCGCGCGGCGGTGGACATCTACGCCCTGGCCACCGTGCTGTACGAACTGCTCGCCGGTTTCACGCCGTTCGGCGGCGGGCATCCCGGGGCGGTGCTGCGGCGCCACGTGACGGAGACCGTCGTCCCGCTGCCCGGCATCCCCGACGAGCTGTGGCAGCTGATGGTCCAGTGCCTGGCGAAGGCCCCCGCCTCGCGGCTGCGGGCCTCGGAGCTCTCGCTGCGGCTGCGGGACCTGCTGCCGCTGCTGGCGGGGATGCCGCCGCTGGACGTGGACGAGCCGGACGAGCCGGAGCAGCCGGACTTCGTGGAACCGGAGACGGCCGCCGATCCGGTGCGGCGGCGGGGCGTGGTCCCGCTGGTCCCCGGCTCCTCCACGGATTCCAACCGGGACACCCACACCTCGATGCGGGTGCCGGGGCCGGACGAGCTGGCGGGCGGGGCCCTGGGCACGGCCCGGGTTCCGCGCCCGGCCGGGGGGCACCGGCCGGGCTCCGCGCGGCACCGGGCGGAGACCGCCCGCAAGCGGAGGCTCGCGCTGTCGGCGGCCGCCGTTGCGCTGGCCGCGGCGGTGGGTGTCGGCGGCTGGCTGGCCGTCTCCTCCGACTCGGCGCCGCCCCAGGACAACAAGCGGTCGGGCTCCACGGCCCCGTAGCGGGGCGCGGTGCGGGTGGGCGGGCCCCGCGGGGCGAAATCCCCTACCCGCCCTTCCGCCGTTCCCCGGGCTGCGCCCGGACCCCCTGGGGCTCCGCCCCGGACCCCGCGCCTGCGCGGCTACGCCCCCGTCAGCTCCGGGTGCCAGCGCCGCGCCACCGCCGGGTGCGCGCGGACCCAGCCCTTCAGCTCGTTGCGGCCGTACTCCGCGTGCAGCGGGTTCGACGCGTCGTGCGCTATCCCCGGCGCCGCGTCCAGGTAGTCGCCCGGGACCGTCTCGATGACGGCGTCCAGCCGCGGGTTGTAGAAGAACGGCACCGAGAACCGCTCCACGCTCCCCGCCGGGCTCACCACGCGGTGGTCCGTCGCCGTCAGGTACCCCTCCGTCGCGATCTCCAGCAGCTCGCCCAGGTTGACCACGAAGGCCCCGGGCATCGGGGGGACGTCCAGGAAGGCGCCGTCCCGGACCACCTGGAGCCCGCCCACCGAGTCCTGGAGCAGGAGGGTGAGGAAGCCGTAGTCCTTGTGGGCCCCGACCCCCTGGTCGGTGCCCGTCGGGGCGGATCCCGGGTAGCGGATCAGCTTCGTGTGCAGGTGGGGCCGGTCCGCGAAGGCCGCGTCGAAGAAGTCCTCCGGGGCGCCGATCGAGGCGAGCAGCTCGCGGAGCAGGCGGTGGGCCACCGCCGCCAGCCGGGACTGCCACTCCAGCACCGCTTCCCGCAGTTCCGGGAGCGCCGCGGGCCACTGGTTCGGGCCCTCCAGCCACAGGTACGCCGGGTCGTCCGGTCCCACGTCCCGCGCCGCCCGCTCCGCGCCGACGTCGAGCTGGTCGCGCCAGTCGGAGGCGCCGCCGGTCAGCTCGTGCCCGATGCGGGTGTAGCCGCGGAAGTGCGGGGAGTTCAGATTGCTCACGGCAAGCCGGTCCGCCTCCGGGAGGGCGAAGAAAGCCCTGGTCAGCTCCAGGATGCGGGCGGTCTCGGCGGGGGTGACCCCGTGCCCGGTGAGGTGCAGGAAACCGCTGTCCCGGGCGGCCGCGTGCAGTTCTTTGCGGAAGGAGTCGCGCAACTCCGGATCGTCCGCGTGGGACAGGTCCAGGACCGGGAGGGAGGGGGGAGAAGAGGGAGAAGGGTGCGCGGACGGCATGACGGCTCCGTTTCGGGATGTCACGGGGTCCTGTCCCCAGGGATGGCGGGGGCCGCGGCTGGGGAGGGCCGCCGGCAGGGATGGCGCCGGGACCGCGAGGCCGCGTACAGGACCAAGTCGGATCGGGGTGGATCAGGCTTGGGGATGGTCCGGCGGCTGACAGCTCGTCGTCGTGACACGCATGTGGTCCACATGGCGGCGCTTGACGAGGAAGACGGTCATAGCGTGAGCGTACGCCCGTGCGACCCGCCATTAGTACGGGTGATTCGGCCTGGCCGGAGAGCGGCCCCCGGGGACCGGCTACGCTGGACCCGTGGCAGTCGTCGATGTTTCCGAAGAGCTGAAGTCCCTCTCCTCGACCATGGGGTCGATCGAGGCCGTCCTGGACCTCGACAAGCTGAGGGCAGATATCGCCGTGCTCGAGGAGCAGGCCGCCGCGCCGTCCCTGTGGGACGACCCGGATGCCGCCCAGAAGATCACGAGCAAGCTTTCGCACCTCCAGGCGGAGGTCCGCAAGACCGAGAGCCTGCGGGGGCGCATCGACGACCTCGCGGTGCTGTTCGAGCTCGCCCAGGAGATGGACGACGCGGACACCCTCGCCGAGGCGGAGACCGAGCTGGTCTCCGTGCGCAAGGCGCTGGACGAGATGGAGGTCCGCACCCTGCTCTCCGGCGAGTACTCCGAGCGCGAGGCGCTGGTCAACATCCGTGCCGAGGCCGGCGGCGTGGACGCCTCCGACTTCGCCGAGCGCCTCCAGCGCATGTACCTGCGCTGGGCCGAGCGCCACGGCTACCCGACCGAGATCTACGAGACCTCGTACGCGGAAGAGGCCGGCATCAAGTCGACCACCTTCGTGGTCAAGGCCCCGTACGCCTACGGCACCCTCTCCGTCGAGCAGGGCACGCACCGCCTCGTCCGGATTTCGCCGTTCGACAACCAGGGCCGCCGCCAGACCTCCTTCGCGGGCGTCGAGGTGCTGCCGGTCGTCGAGTCGAGCGACCACGTCGAGATCGACGAGGGCGAGCTGCGCGTGGACGTGTACCGCGCCTCGGGCCCCGGCGGCCAGGGTGTCAACACGACCGACTCGGCGGTCCGCATCACGCACCTGCCGACCGGCATCGTGGTCTCCTGCCAGAACGAGCGCTCGCAGATCCAGAACAAGGCCAGCGCGATGAACGTGCTCCAGGCCAAGCTGCTGGAGCGGCGCCGCCAGGAGGAGAAGGACAAGATGGACGCCCTCAAGGACGGCGGAAGCTCCTGGGGCAACCAGATGCGCTCCTACGTCCTGCACCCGTACCAGATGGTCAAGGACCTCCGGACGGAGTTCGAGGTCGGCAACCCGCAGGCGGTGCTCGACGGCGAGATCGACGGCTTCCTGGAGGCCGGGATCCGCTGGCGCAAGCAGCAGGAGCAGACGGCGTAGTCAGAACGCCGCACGCAGGCAGAACGCCGCGCGGTCGGAACGACCGGAAGGGCCCGGACGCCGTAAAGGTGTCCGGGCCCTTCCGTCGTGCGAGTCTGATCGGGACGTGGCGGCTGAGGAACTACGCCGTCTGCTGAGCCACCAGTGCCAGCGCGGCCACCAGGATCACCAGCAGCGCGATGAGCGCCGCCGGGTTGAGACCGCCGGAGAAGGGGTCCTCCCGCTGGAGGCGCCCCCGGTTCGCCCGGCACACTCGGCAGCGGCCCTGGCTGACGGGTCCGGCGCAGTTCGCGCACACGAGCCGGTCATATGTCATGCGCTCCTCCTTTCGTCCCCTCGGTTACAACGGTCGCGGGAACGGGTCCGTTCCCCCTCCCACTGTGCCAGCTTCGATGACATTCGGCGCGGCCCCTCCGGGCAATCACGGTCGGCCACCTCTCGGACCAGGGGATATATCGGGCAACTCCGGACGCCGGGTCCACACCCCGCGCCTGTTCGCGTATGGTCACGCACACCTACTCCCGGCGACCGTGGTGCACCCGTGATCCGATTCGACAACGTCTCCAAGTCCTACCCGAAGCAGAGCCGCCCCGCACTCAGAGATGTCTCCCTGGACATCGCGAAGGGCGAGTTCGTCTTCCTGGTCGGCTCCTCCGGCTCCGGCAAGTCCACCTTCATGCGGCTCATCCTGCGCGAGGAGCGGGCGAGCCACGGCCAGGTGCACGTCCTGGGCAAGGACCTCGCCAAGCTCTCCAACTGGAAGGTCCCGCAGATGCGGCGCCAGCTGGGGACCGTCTTCCAGGACTTCCGGCTCCTGCCCAACAAGTCGGTGGCCGACAACGTGGCCTTCGCCCAGGAGGTCATCGGCAGACCGCGCGGCGAGATCAAGAAGGCCGTCCCCCAGGTCCTGGAACTCGTCGGCCTCGGCGGCAAGGAGGACCGGATGCCCGGCGAGCTCTCCGGCGGTGAGCAGCAGCGCGTGGCCATCGCCCGTGCCTTCGTCAACCGGCCGGCGCTGCTGATCGCGGACGAGCCCACCGGCAACCTGGACCCCCAGACCTCCGTCGGCATCATGAAGCTGCTGGACCGGATCAACCGGACCGGCACCACCGTGATCATGGCGACCCACGACCAGCAGATCGTCGACCAGATGCGCAAGCGCGTCATCGAACTCGAGCAGGGCCGTCTCGTCCGCGACCAGTCGCGCGGCGTCTACGGCTACCAGCACTGAAAGGCTCCTGAGACGCGATGCGCGCCCAGTTCGTCATGTCGGAGATCGGGGTCGGTCTCCGCCGCAATCTGACCATGACCTTCGCGGTCATCATCTCCGTGTCCCTGTCGCTGGCCCTGTTCGGCGGGTCCCTGCTCATGCGCGACCAGGTGAGCAAGATGAAGGGGTACTGGTACGACAAGGTCAACGTCTCCATCTACCTCTGCAACAAGAGCGACGCCGAGGCCACCAACGGGGCCTCCTGTTCCAAGGGCGCGGTGACCCCGGAGCAGAAGCAGGCGCTGGAGACCGAGCTCAAGGGCATGGACCTCGTCGAGGCCGTCACCTACGAGTCCTCCGACGAGGCCTTCAAGCACTACAAGGAGCAGTTCGGGCACACCGCCCTGGCCGCGTCCATCACGCCGGACCAGATGCCCGAGTCCTTCCGGGTGAAGCTCAAGCAGCCGGAGAAGTACAAGGTCATCACGACCTCCTTCTCCGGGCGCGACGGGGTCCAGTCGGTGGAGGACCAGCGCACCGTGCTGGACAACCTCTTCAGACTCCTCGGCTACCTCAACTGGGCCGCCCTCGGCATCATGTTGATCATGCTGGTCGTGGCCCTGCTGCTGATCGTCAACACGGTGCGCGTCTCGGCCTTCAGCCGTCGGCGCGAAACCGGGATCATGCGCCTGGTGGGCGCCTCCAGCTTCTACATCCAGGTGCCGTTCATCATGGAGGCGGCTTTCGCCGGCCTGATCGGCGCGCTGCTCGCCTGCGGGATGCTCGGCGCGGGCCAGTACTTCGTGATCGACCACGGCGCCGCGCTGCGCGACAAGATGGAGCTCATCAACTTCATCGGCTGGGACTCGGTCCTGACCAAGCTGCCGCTGGTGCTGGTCATCGGTGTGCTGATGCCCTCGCTGGCCGCCTTCATCGCGTTGCGCAAGTACCTGAAGGTTTGACTTCCTCCCCTTCGAGAACGAAGGGGATTCCTACCTCACGCTGCCCGGCGGACCGGCGGTCCGCCAGGTCTTGCACGATCAGCGGTAGCCGGGATGAGACCAGCCCGGACGAGCATCACGCGTGCGGAGTTCTTGTCCCTGGGGGGACGGGGCTCCGCACGCGGTGCACGTGTAGGTACGTTCCGACAGCGGTAGTGCGTGCTTGGTTCTCGCTCCGCATCGTCCGCAGTCCATGGTGGTGTGCGCGGGATGCACGAGCCGCAGATCGCGACCGTGCTTGCGCGCCATGTCGATCAGCTCGTGCTTGGTGGCCGAGATCGCCGCGTCCGAGGCCTTGCGGGCCATGGTGGACCGCGCGAGGAACTTCGGCCGGAAGTCCTCCACCGCCAATTGATCGAAGTCCGTCACGACGCGCTTGGCCCACTTGCGGGCCGTGTCCTGACGTTGCCGGGCGATCTTCTTGTGCGCCTTCGCGGCCCGGCGCTTGACCTTGCGGTAGCCCTTCGATGGCACCTGTCCGCGCTTGGGCTTCCGACGGGCCATCATCCTCTGGTACCCGGCCAGCTTCCTGGCCGCCTTCTTCCCGTGCTCGGGGTGCCGGAGGTCGTGGGCGTCGCTGGTGGTGGTCGCGGTCTCCTTCACGCCCCAGTCGATACCGATCGCCGCACCGGTCGACGGCAGCGGCTGCGCCTCTGTCCGGACGACGAAGGAGGCGTACCAGTGGCCGAGGCTGTCCCGGTGGATACGCACACTGGACGGATCAGTGGGCAGTTTCCGCGACCACACCACGGTCAGCGATATCCCACCCGCCAAACACAGGCGTTCGTCCTTCAACCGGAAACCGCGACGCGTGTAGTTGAGCGTCGGATCCGCGACAGCCCTCTTCTTGTACCGGGGCATCCCCGACCGCCGCCGAACCGGCAACCACGCTTTGATGTCCTGCAACGCCTTTGCCCGCGACTTTGCGAAGTCCCGGACGACCTGCTGCTGCGGCACACTCCCACCAGCTCGCAGCCACTCGTGCTCACCGCGCCAGCCGGTCAGCATCTTGTCGAGGCCGGCAGGTCCGCACTTCTCTTGGGCCTTGTGTGCTGCTCGGGACGTGGCAACACACTGGTTCCACACCCAGCGGCACCGGTCCCAGTCGGACAGCAGGGCCGCGCGGGCGGTGGACGACACGCGCAGCCGGTAGGTGTACCGGGCGTGCCCAGCCTCCCCGCCCTCCGCCATTGCCGCCATGGCACCAACCTAGGAAGCCTGGCGCGTTTCTCTCCCCGGGAGCCGGACTCCCCACCCGAACGAGTGACCGACCACCCGTGCCGCCGGAGGGCCTGTGCATCCTCTTGCCGCCCGGTGGCGAGCGCCCACGTGCGGTCTGCTCAACCCGCCTTGCCGTCAGGGGGCTTGTCGTACACTCGGCGCCATGCCGGGACTGCCCGCCCTCTGTCTCCGGCCCCGCGACATGGGTCGCGGGGCCGCTTTGACGTTGGTCTTCCTCGCCGCCGTGGGAACCGGCGCCTTCACCGGGAGCTGGGACCAGCCCGGCTCGGGCCGGTCCGAGGGCCCCGCCGCCCTGGTGGCGGGTACGGAGCCCTCCGCGGCCGTACCCGGACCGCGGGCACCGGCGCAGGCGCACCGGGAGGCGGGCACCGCCGACCGGGACGCGGTGGCCCGCGCGGCCGCCGAGGCCGTCGCCGAGGGCAAGTCCGCCAAGTCGGCGGCCCAGGAGGTGGTCAGCCGCAGCGGGGACCGCTGGGGCGCCGTGTACGACCAGGGGGAGTACGAGGCCTTCGCCGACGACCTGGACGGCCACTGGACGGGCGTCGGCCTGTGGGCCGGCCGGCTGCGCGACGGCCGCATCGAGATCGACCGGGTCCAGCCCGGCAGCCCCGCGGCGCGGGCCGGGATGCGCGCCGGAGACCGGCTGTTGAGCATCGACGGGCAGGGCGTGACCGGGCTCAGGGTGGCCGAGGTGGTGGCCCTGCTGCGCGGGAAGGCAGGCACTTCAGTGGTGCTGAAGCTGACCCGCGGCGGGGCCGACTTCACGGAGACCGTGCGGCGCGAGGAACTGCGCAGCGAGCCCGTGACGGTCCGGTCGCTCGCCGGCGGGATCACGGTCATCAAGGTGGCCTCCTTCACCCGGGGTTCCGGCGACCGGGTCCGCTCCGCCGTCCGCGCCGCGCCGCCCGGCGGCGGGGTCATGCTCGACCTGCGCGGCAACACCGGCGGCCTGGTCACCGAGGCCGTGACGGCCGCCTCCGCCTTCCTGGACGGCGGGCTGGTGGCGACGTACGACGTACGCGGCGCGCAGCGCGCCCTCTACGCGACCCCGGGCGGCGATACGGCCCGGCCGCTGGTGGCGCTGATCGACGGCGGCACGATGAGCGCGGCCGAGCTGGTCACCGGCGCCCTCCAGGACCGCGGCCGCGCGGTGGCGGTGGGTACCCGCACCTTCGGCAAGGGCTCGGTGCAGATGCCCACGGAGCTGCCGGACGGATCGGTGGCGGAGCTGACGGTGGGTACGTACCGCACTCCGGCGGGCCGCAGCCTGGACGGTGCGGGCATCACCCCGGACCTGGCGGCGGCGGACCGGGTCGAGGAACGGGCCCGCACGGTATTGAGTGGCATCGGGGTGGGTCCGTAGTGCGAAAATGACCGCACTATGGCTAAGGAAACAGGGCGCAAGCTGATCGCCCAGAACAAGAAGGCGCGGCACGACTACACGATCATCGACACCTACGAGTGCGGCCTCGTGCTCACGGGCACCGAGGTCAAGTCCCTGCGCCAGGGCCGCGCCTCGCTGGTGGACGGCTTCGTGTCGGTGGAGAGCGGCGAGGCCTGGCTCTACAACGTGCACGTGCCGGAGTACAGCCAGGGCACCTGGACCAACCACAGCGCGCGGCGCAAGCGCAAGCTCCTCCTGCACCGCGAGGAGATCGACAAGCTCGACTCGAAGACGGGGGAGACGGGCAACACGATCGTGCCGCTCGCCCTGTACTTCAAGGACGGCCGGGCGAAGATCGAGATCGCGCTGGCGAAGGGCAAGAAGGAGTACGACAAGCGGCAGTCGCTGCGCGAGAAGCAGGACACGCGCGAGACGAACCGGGTGATCTCGGCCGTGAAGCGCAAGGAGCGCGGCCAGCTTTAACCTCCTGGCACTCCGTGGTCCACTTCGCGTACCATGGCGTCAGCACCACGCGCTTGCGGGTGGTGCCGGTCGAGCGGGACGCATGGAGAGCGCCGGCTGGATCTCATAACTGAACAGCGTGAAACATGGGGATGATCGGTTTCGACAGCGGATGTCGATGTAGGGGAAGCGAGCCGAGAAAGCGGCAATGATCTCGTTAACCATATGTCGCAAACAATAATCGCCAACTCCAAGAGCGATAACTCCCGCTTCACCCTCGCTGCCTAATAACAGTGAGCTGAAGCCTCTGTGAGGAGCGTCAGCCCGGAAGTGGTCCCGGTCCGGATCCTGGCGTCAATTAGGGATCTAAACCTCTAACTCCGGTCGCGGGGGATAGAGGGAAATCAAACAGTGACTGAGCCCGTCGGAGACTTGTCCGTGTGATCTCCGGGGCCGAGAAAAGCGCAGCGGAATGCGCTCGGAGAAGCCCTACTTCTGCACCGTTGGACGCGGGTTCGATTCCCGCCATCTCCACAACCCCCATGTTGGGTGAAGGCCCCGCGGCCGTCAGGCTGCGGGGCCTTCGTCATGCCGTCCCGGCCCCGCACGCCCGTCGTCCGGGAGGCCCGGGCGGTCAGCTGGTGCGGGTGATCTTCCTGCCCAGGAGCAGGGCCAGCAGCGCCGCCGCGGCCGGGAGGGCGTACGGGGCCGTCGTGCCCCAGTGGTCGATCGCGGAGCCGGCCGTCGCGGAGCCCGCCGCGATGCCCGCGAAGAGGGCGGTGACGGCCAGGGTCATGCCCTCGTTGAGGCGGCCCGGCGGGGTCACGGCGTGGACCCGGGACATCGCGGTGACCATGACCGGGGCCGTGGCCATGCCGGCCAGCAGGAGGGCCGGGGCCAGGGGGAGCAGGGAGCCGGTGGTTGCCGCCGCCCAGGGCAGTGCCATGGCGAGGGCCAGGACGCTCAGGCAGACGGGGAGCGTACGCGGGCGCAGGGTGCCGTAGAGGAGGCCGGCCGCGAAGGAGCCGGCCGCCTGGAGGGCGAGGACCGGGCCCGAGAGCGCGCCGAGGCCGTGGGCGCCGAGGTGGGCGATGGAGGTGATCTCCATGGAGCCGAACATCGCCCCGAGGGCGAGGAAGAGCGGCAGCATCCCGCCCAGGGCGCGGAGCGGGGAGGGTCCGCGGACCGCGGGCGCCGGCGGGGGCTCGGTGGCGCGGTGGGCCGTGAAGACCAGCATCCCGGTGAGCAGCAGTACGGCCCCCACGAGCGTGCCCGCCTCCGGGAACGCGGCGGTGCACAGGAACGCGGCGGCCACCGGCCCGAGCATGAACGCCAGCTCGTCCGCGGCCTGCTCGAAGGACATCGCGGTGTGCCGGGAGGCCGGGTCGCCCCGCAGCAGGTGGGTCCAGCGGGCGCGGGACATGCCGCCGATGTTGGGGGTGGTCGCGGTGGCGGCGTAGGAGGCGAAGAGGGTCCACGCGGGGGCTCCGGTACGGACGCACGCGATCAGGGAGAGCGAGCCGAGGACCGCGATCAGGGTGGCGGGCACCGCGACCCGGGCCTGTCCGTGCCGGTCGACCAGCCGGGCCGTCCAGGGCGCCACGAGGGCGGTGGCGGCCAGACCGACCGCCACGACCGCCCCGGCGAGGGCGTACGAGCCGCGCTGCCCGGCGATCATCATGACGGCGCTGACGCCGAACATGCCCATGGGCAGCCGGGCGATGAGGTTCCCCGCGGTGAACCCGCGGGTGCCGGGGAGCGCGAAGAGCCGGCGGTACGGGCCCGGGGCGCGGGCCGGCCGCGGTGCGGGGCGGCCCGGGCGGGTCTGCCGCGCCGGGGCGGCGGCGAACACCAGCGTGGTGCCGGTAACGGCCATGAGCGGGGTGGGCGCGGCCGGCGCGGCGCGGTGGACGCGGCCGGCGGACCGGGCACGCGGCGGGGTGACGGCAGGCGGGACGACGGACGGCGGGGTGGCGGTGGGCATGGGGCAAGGCTCGCGCCCGGGGTCATCGGCGGTCCAACACCTGTTCGGGGGTAATTCACCGCTCTGCGTTGTCAATGTGGTCTAGTCTCCCCGGGTGACACCCCGAGACGTGGAACCCCGCCTGCTGCGCGCCTTCCTCGCGGTCGCCGAGGAGCTGCACTTCACCCGCGCCGCCGCCCGGCTCTACGTGGCCCAGCAGGCCCTGAGCCGCGACGTGCGCCGGCTCGAACAGACCCTGGGCTCGCCCCTGTTCGTCCGCACGACCCGCGCCGTCGAGCTGACCCCGGACGGGGAGCGGCTGCTGCCCCTGGCCCGCGGCGTGCTGCGGGCGCACGAGGAGCTGGCCGGGGCCTTCGCGGGGCCCCGGCCGCTGCTCGTCGACCTCAACACCGACGGCCCCGGTACCGCCCGGACCGTCCTGGAACGGGCTCGCGAACTCGCCCCCGACTGCGAGCTGATGGCCCGCTTCGAGTCCGGGCTGACCCACGCCGCCGCCGAGATCGCCGCGGGCCGCCTCGACGTCTCCTTCGGGTACGCCGACGGCCTCGACCCGGCGCTGCGGGCCCGCCTCGCGCGGATGCCCGTACGGTACGAGCCGCTCGCGGTGCTGCTGCCCGAGGGGCACGCGCTGGCCGCGCTGGACGCCGTACCGCTGGACGCGCTGCGCGGCGAGACGGTGTACACCGGGGCCGGGAACCCGCGGACCCTGGAGTGGACCGGGCTGGCCCGCGAGCTGTTCGCCGGGCGGGGCGTCGCGCCCGCGCCGCCCGCGCCGGTGGCGGTGGGCAAGGAGGAGTTCCGTCGGGTCATGGTCAAAACGGGCAATCCGGTGCTCGCCACGGTGGGCTTCGTCGACATGCCCGGCTGCGTCAAGAGGCCGCTGACGGCCCCGGTGCCGCTGTCGCCGCTCTCCATGGTGTGGCGGAAGGGATCGAGCCATCCCGGGCTCGACGCGCTCCGCCGCGCCGTCGCGGAGCTCGGGGCCGGGCACGGCTGGCTGGAGGTGCCCCCGGACAGCTGGCTGCCCGCGCTCACACCCGGCCCGGGCCGCGGGTGAGTGCAAGGTTTCCCGCCGGTCATCCGGCGGGGACCGGGGCTGAAACGAGCCTTTCCTACGGTCGTCACCACGGACGAGACGCGACGAGCCCGACGAGCCCCGACAGGGCGGAGGGCGCGACGAGCGCGACGTGATCGCAGCAGCTGTGGAGGCGTGTGATGACCAGTACGACCGCACCGCGCAAGGGTGGCCGCTGGATCGAGCGGTGGGACCCCGAGGACGAGACCTTCTGGCGGGAGACGGGGGAGAAGACCGCGCGCCGCAACCTGATCTACTCCGTGCTCTCCGAGCACATCGGGTTCTCGATCTGGTCCCTGTGGTCGGTGATGGTGCTCTTCATGGGCCCGCAGTACGGGATCGACCCCGCCGGCAAGTTCTTCCTCATCGCCACCGCCACCTGCGTGGGCGCCCTGGTCCGCGTCCCCTACACCTTCGCCGTGGCCCGCTTCGGCGGCCGCAACTGGACGGTCGTCAGCGCCCTGCTGCTGCTCGCGCCGACGGTCGCCGCCTGGCTGGTGATGGAGCCCGGGACCTCGTACAACACCTTCCTGCTGGTGGCCGCGCTGACCGGGGTCGGCGGCGGGAACTTCGCCTCGTCGATGACGAACATCAACGCCTTCTTCCCGCTGCGCAAGAAGGGCTGGGCCCTCGGCCTCAACGCGGGCGGCGGCAACATCGGCGTCCCCGTCGTCCAGCTCGCCGCCCTGCTGGTCATCGGCACGGCCGGGGCCGGCCACCCGCGGCTGCTGCTCGGCGCCTACATCCCGCTCATCGTGATCGCGGCGGTGCTCGCCGCGGTGCGGATGGACAACCTGGCGCCCGTGCGCAACGACACCGGAGCCGTCCGCGACGCGGCCCGCGACGGGCACACCTGGATCATGGCGTTCCTGTACATCGGCACCTTCGGCTCCTTCATCGGCTACAGCTTCGCCTTCGGGCTGGTGCTCCAGACGCAGTTCGGCCGCACCCCGCTCCAGGCGGCCTCGCTCACCTTCATCGGACCGCTGCTCGGCTCGCTGATCCGGCCGGTCGGCGGGGCCCTCGCGGACCGCTTCGGCGGCGCCTGGATCACCCTGGGCACCTTCGTGGCGATGGCGGCGGCGACCGGAGTGGTGATCCTGGCCTCCGTACGGGAATCCCTGCCGGTGTTCCTGATCGGCTTCGTGGGGCTGTTCGTCCTCAGCGGGCTCGGCAACGGCTCCACCTACAAGATGATCCCCGGCATCTTCCAGGCGAAGGCGCTGGCCCGCGGGATGAGCGGCGAGGACGCGGCCGCGTACGGGCGGCGGCTGTCCGGCGCCTCCATGGGACTCATCGGCGCGGTCGGCGCGCTCGGCGGACTCGGCATCAACCTGGTCTTCCGGGAGGCCTTCCTGACCTCCGGCTCGGGCACGGCGGCCTTCGTGACCTTCCTCGGCTTCTACGCGGTGTGCTGCGCCGTCACCTGGGCGGTATACCTTCGCCGGCCCGCCCAGGTGATGATCCCCACGGCCGGTGCGGAGGCGAAGCCGCAGCTCACCTCGGTGTAACGGCGGCCACACGTCGGTTAACGGCACCGAAATACGCGTGAACCGAGCCTGATACGCCCCCAGGGCAGGCTCGGTTCACGCGAACGTCACGAGTGCGTGTGAACGCGACACCGGACCCCACACGGGACCCGACGCCGGATCCGACCACTGCGCGAGGCAGGTCACCATGCACGACACCCACACCGGTCCGCCGGCCGGCCCGCTCGCCGGATTCACCGTCGGGGTCACCGCCGCCCGGCGGGCCGACGAGCTCATCGCCCTGCTGCGCCGCCGCGGGGCCACCGTGCTGCACGCCCCCGCCCTGCGGATCGTGCCGCTCGCCGACGACACCGAACTGCTGTCCGCCACCAAGGAGCTGATCGGCTGCGCCCCCGACGTGGTGGTGGCGACCACCGCCATCGGCTTCCGCGGCTGGATCGAGGCCGCCGACGGGTGGGGGCTCGGCGAGGAACTGCTCGGGCGGCTGCGGGAGACCGAACTGCTGGCGCGCGGACCGAAGGTGAAGGGCGCGATCCGGGCCGCCGGGCTCGTGGAGACCTGGTCCCCGCGCTCGGAATCGCTCGCCGAGGTACTGGACCGGCTGCTCACGGCCGGGGTGGCCGGCCGGCGCATCGCCCTCCAGCTGCACGGGGAGCCGCTGCCCGGCTTCATCGAGGCCCTGCGGGCGGGCGGCGCCGAGGTGGTCGGCGTACCCGTCTACCGGTGGATGGCGCCGGAGGACCTCGGGCCGCTGGACCGGCTCATCGACGCGGTGGCGGCCGGCGCTGTGGACGCGGTGAGCTTCACCTCCGCGCCGGCCGCGGCCTCGCTGCTGTCGCGGGCTGCGGAGCGGGGCGTACGGGAACCCGTGATCGAGGCGCTGACCGGCGGGTCGGTCCTCTCCGCGTGCGTGGGGCCGGTGACGGCCCTGCCCCTGCAAGCGGAAGGGGTGGCCACGGTCCAGCCCGAGCGCTTCCGGCTCGGCCCCCTCGTTCAGCTCCTGTGCCAGGAACTCCCCGGCCGGGCCCGCGTCCTCCCGGTGGCCGGACACCGGCTGGAGCTGCGCGGCCACGCGGTCCTCGTCGACGCCGAGCTGCGCCCCGTCCCGCCGGCCGGCATGGCCCTCCTCCGGGCCCTGGCCCGCCGCCCGGGCTGGGTCGTGGCCCGCTCCGAACTCCTGCGCGCCCTCCCCGGCGCGGGCCGCGACGAGCACGCGGTGGAGACGGCGATGGCCCGCCTGCGCGTGGCCCTGGGCGCGCCGAACCTGATCCAGACCGTCGTCAAGCGCGGCTACCGGCTGTCGCTGGACATGTCCGCCGACACGAAGTACGCGGACGACTGAGGGCCTTGCCGCCGGACCGGGGCCGGAAGCGGGCGGGGCACCCGTCTGGCCGGGGCCCGGCCCGTCCGTTAGCGTGCCCGGATGATCGTTGACGGAGTGGAGATGAGGGAGATCCGGCCGGCGGACGCCGCCGGGATCGCCGAGGCGCTGGAGCGGAACCGGGGGTACATGGCCCCCTACGAGCCGTGGCGGGCCGCCGACTTCTACACCGAGGCGGCGCAGCGGGTACGGGTCGAGGAGCTGCTCACGGCCCGGGCGGACGGGCGGGCGCGGCCGTTCGTGCTGCTCGCCGCAGACGGGGTGGTCGGGGCGATCAACCTCCAGAACATCGTCCGCGGGGCACTGCGCAGCGGTTCCATCGGCTACTGGGTGGACCAGGCCTGGGCCGGGAAGGGGCTGGCCACCGCCGCGCTCCACGAGGTCTGCCGGATCGCCCGGGACGAGGAGCGGCTGCACCGGGTCGAGGCGGGCACCCGGGTCGAGAACGTGGCCTCGCAGCGGGTGCTCGCGAAGGCGGGCTTCGAGCAGTACGGACTGGCGCCCCGCTACCTGCACGTCGGCGGGGACTGGCAGGACCACCGGCTCTTCCAGCGGCTGCTCAACGACGACCCGCCCGCCCTCTAGCCGAGTGCCCGTCGGACGGGCACTCTGGGGGCACGCCCCGAGAGGGAGGCGGTGACGGGTATGTGGTTCGACTCCGGGCGGGTGTGCCTGGATCTGGTGGCGGCCTTTGCGCCCCGTGCGAATACCGAGGGCATCCGGGACGGCGACGGGCTGCGGCTGTGGCTGACCGGAGCCGGGCTGGTGCCGGACAGGACGCCGCTCGCCCGGGTCGGGGACGACTGGGTCTCGGCCTTCCGGGTGCTGCGCGCCGACGTCGAGAGCCTCGTACGGGCCGAGCTGGCCGGAGCCGCGCCGCCCGCGGCCGCGCTGGCCCGGGTCAACGCGGCGGCCGCCGGTCCACCCCCGGGACTGTGTGCCGTACAGGACCAAGAAGGCCACCTCGTACGCGAGTTGTGCGGCGGTGTCGAATGCGCCGGGCTGCTCGCCGCCGTGGCCCGGGACGCCGTCGAACTGCTCACCGACCCCGGCGAACGGGACCTGCTGCGGGCCTGCGAGGGCGACGGCTGCGCCCGGGTCTACCTCGACACCTCGCGCGGACACCGCCGCCGCTGGTGCTCCAGCGAGCTCTGCGGAAACCGCGAGCGCGTGGCCCGCCACCGGCGGCGGGTCCTCGCGTCGCGCCCCGGCTGACCCGGCCCGCGGCGCCCGCCGGGCGTGATCTTCGTCCTGATCCGCGAGCCGTCCCGGAAGGGGCGTGCGCTCACGGGCCCCTTCGCGTACGGTTGACGGCTGCCCATGCACGTCAGAAAGGGGCCTTGGTGGCCGCGCAGAATGCCGCTGTCGACAGCACGGCGGATTCCGTCCGCGATCGGGAGATCGCGGTCGAGCAGACGCATCTCGATCACGTGTACCGACGCCTTGAGGAGAAGATCCACGAGGCGGAGTTCCTGATGAACGACGCCGCCAAGCGTGGCCAGGTCGGCACGCCCGGCGCCCTCGCGGAACGGGACGCACAGGTCTTCCGTGCCGGAATCCACCTCAACCGTCTCAACAACGAGTTCGAGGACTTCCTGTTCGGCCGCGTCGACCTGGTCCTCGGCAAGGACGGGGAACGGGGCCCCGACGGCGCCTTCACCTCCGTCGAGCCCGCCGACGACGCGATCCGTCCCGACCTCACGGCCGATATCGCCGAGACGCTCCACATCGGCCGCATCGGGGTCCTCGACTCCGACTACGCGCCGCTCGTCATCGACTGGCGGGCCCCCGCGGCCGCGCCGTTCTACCGTTCCACCCCGAAGGAGCCCGGCCGCGTCGTGCGCCGCCGGGTCATCCGCTCCAAGGGCCGCAAGGTGCTCGGCGTCGAGGACGACCTGATGCGCCCCGAGGTGACCGCCTTCCTCGACGGGGAGGAGCTGCCCGCCATCGGCGACGGCGCCCTGATGGCCGCCCTCGGGCGGGCCCGCACCCACTCGATGCGCGACATCGTCTCCTCCATCCAGGCCGAGCAGGACCTCGTCATCCGGGCGCCCGCCGCCTCGGTCGCCGAAGTCGCGGGCGGACCGGGCACCGGCAAGACCGCCGTCGCCCTGCACCGCGCCGCCTACCTGCTCTACCAGGACCGGCGGCGCTACTCCGGCGGCATCCTGATCGTCTCCCCGACGCCGCTGCTCGTCGCCTACACCGAGGGCGTCCTGCCCTCCCTCGGCGAGGAGGGCCAGGTCGCCATCCGGGCGCTCGGCTCGCTCGTCGACGGGGCCGAGGCGACCACGTACGACGACCCGTCGACCGCCAGGATCAAGGGCTCGTCCCGGATGCTGAAGGTGCTGCGCAAGGCCGTACGGGGCGCCCTGGAGTTCGGCGGTCCCGGCGGGGCCCCCGCCCCCGACCGGCTCCGCGTGGTGGCCTTCGGGCGCCGCCAGGAGCTGGAGGCCGGCGACCTCGACCGGATCCGGCAGAACGTCCTGTCCGGCACCGCCCCCGTCAACCTGCTGCGCCCGCGCGCCCGCAAGCTCCTGCTGGACGCGCTGTACTCGAAGTCCGGCGGGGCCGGCCGGCACAGCGATCCGGAGCTCGCGGCCGAGCTGCGCTCCGCCTTCGACGAGGACATCTCGACGGAGGACGCGTTCATCGACTTCCTGAACGCCTGGTGGCCCGAGCTGACCCCGCGCGGGGTGCTGGCCTGCATGGCGGACGAGCGGCGCCTGTCGCGCTGGTCGCGCCGGGACCTGAACCCGCGCGAGACGCGGCAGGTGGCGCGCTCCCTGCGCCGGGTGGGCCCGGACGGCAAGGGCGCCCTGTCGGTGCACGACGTGGCGCTGCTGGACGAGCTCCAGCAACTCCTGGGCGCGCCCGCGCGGCCCAGGCGCAAGCGCGAGATGAACCCGCTGGACCAGCTGAGCGGGCTGGAGGAGCTGATGCCGACCCGCGAGGAGACCCAGTGGGAGCGGGCCGAGCGGCTCGCGGCGGAGCGCACCGAGTACGCGCACGTCATCGTCGACGAGGCGCAGGACCTGACGCCGATGCAGTGGCGGATGGTCGGCCGCCGGGGCCGTGGCGGCACGTGGACGGTGGTCGGGGACCCGGCGCAGTCCTCGTGGACCGATCCGCAGGAGGCGGCCGCCGCGCGCGACGAGGCGCTGGGCACCCGGCCGCGGCGCAAGTTCACCCTGACGGTGAACTACCGCAACCCGGCCGAGGTCGCCGAGGTCGCCTCGCGGGTGCTGAAGCTGGCGGCGCCGGGCACGGAGCCGCCGACCGCGGTGCGCTCCACGGGCCTGCTGCCGCGCTTCACGGCGGCGCCCCCCAATGAAGGGGCCCTGCGCTCCACCGTCGTGGAGGAGACCCGGCGGCTGCTGGAGCAGGTGGACGGCACGGTCGGCGTGGTCGTGGCCATGGACCGGCGGGCCGAGGCCGCGGGCTGGCTCGCGGACCTGGGGGAGCGTGCGGTCGCCCTGGGCAGCCTGGAGGCCAAGGGCCTGGAGTACGACGCCACCGTGGTCGTCTCCCCGGCGGAGATCGCGGACGAGTCCCCGGCCGGCCTGCGGGTGCTCTATGTGGCCCTGACGCGCGCGACGCAGCAGCTGACGGTGATCTCCACCGACCGGGACTCGCCGGACGCCGAGGGGGTCGCGGCGCTGCTCCAGCCGTGAGCCCGGCATAGGGCCGGTTGGTCGGCGGCCAAGGGCGTGGTCCCCGCAACCGGTCTCCGGTGGGGGGATCGCTTCGGGCGAACCTTTGTTAGCCTGGGTTACGGCACCGACTCGATCCAAGCCCCCGGGCCCAACCTTAGTCGCCTAGAGCGACCACTTGCCGCGAGGCGAGCATGGCGGGTCGGTGTCATAGGCGTATGAAGCACCAGGTCCGCGTCCTCCACCCAGTGGGGGGCGCGGACCTTTTTGTATGGGCCACCCATTCCGTAGGCCCCGGAAATCTCGTATGGTGGAAGAGTTCTTCCGAAATTTGTAGCTGGTTACCTTGTACCGGCTGGTAGGTGGGACGATCGGACAACAGGTCCTGCCATACCTGCCATGTTCTCGGCGGCGCGGCGCGGACCCTGTGTGTACAAGAACCAGGGACAGAAGAGGAACACGGCCATGGCAACGGCGCCCAGCGTCTCGTACTCGATGACGGTCCGCCTGGAAGTGCCCGCGAGCGGTACCGCGGTCTCCCAGCTCACCACCGCCGTGGAGTCCTCCGGTGGCTCGGTCACCGGCCTCGACGTGACCGCATCCGGCCACGAGAAGCTCCGTATCGACGTCACCATCGCCGCGACGTCCACGGCGCACGCCGACGAGATCGTCGAGAAGCTCCGCGGGATCGAGGGCGTCAGCCTCGGCAAGGTCTCCGACCGAACCTTCCTGATGCACCTCGGCGGCAAGATCGAGATGCAGTCCAAGCATCCCATCCGCAACCGCGACGACCTCTCGATGATCTACACCCCGGGCGTGGCCCGCGTGTGCATGGCGATCGCCGAGAACCCCGAGGACGCCCGCCGTCTGACCATCAAGCGCAACTCCGTCGCAGTCGTGACGGACGGCAGCGCCGTGCTGGGCCTCGGCAACATCGGCCCGATGGCCGCGCTGCCCGTCATGGAGGGCAAGGCAGCCCTCTTCAAGCGCTTCGCCGGCATCGACGCCTGGCCGATCTGCCTCGACACCCAGGATTCCGACGAGATCGTCGCCATCGTCAAGGCGATCGCCCCGGGCTTCGCGGGCATCAACCTGGAGGACATCTCCGCGCCGCGCTGCTTCGAGATCGAAGCCCGGCTCCGCGAGGCCCTCGACATCCCGGTCTTCCACGACGACCAGCACGGCACCGCCATCGTGGTCCTGGCCGCCCTCACCAACGCACTGCGCGTGGTGGGCAAGGCCGTTGGCGACGTCAAGGTGGTCATGTCGGGCGCCGGCGCCGCCGGTACTGCCATCCTCAAGCTGCTCCTCGCCGCGGGCGTCAAGAACGCCGTCAGCGCCGACATCCACGGTGTCGTGCACGCCGGCCGCCCCGACCTGGTCGACGCGGCCCCGGACTCCCCGCTGCGCTGGATCGCCGACAACACCAACCCCGAGGGGTACACGGGCACCCTGAAGGAGGCCGTGGTCGGCGCCGACGTCTTCATCGGCGTCTCGGCCCCCAACGTGCTCAGCGGCGAGGACGTGGCCGCCATGGCGGAAGGCGCGATCGTGTTCGCGCTCGCGAACCCGGACCCCGAGGTGGACCCGGCGATCGCCCGCCAGACCGCCGCCGTGGTGGCCACCGGCCGTTCCGACTTCCCGAACCAGATCAACAACGTGCTGGTCTTCCCGGGCGTCTTCCGCGGCCTGCTGGACGCCCAGTCGCGCACCGTGAACACCGACATGATGCTGGCCGCCGCGAGCGCCCTGGCCGACGTGGTCGGCGAGGACGAGCTGAACGCGAACTACATCATCCCGTCGGTCTTCAACGACAAGGTCGCGGGCGCGGTCGCCGGAGCCGTCCGCAAGGCGGCCTCCGCGGCCGTGACGGCGCCCACCTCCGTCTGATCCCCGGCGCGTCGCGGGATGCGGGCCCCCCGGGCCGCCCATAGGGTTGCGGCGATGCCCGCGTGGCCCGCGGTCCGCGTCTGCCGGACGTCATCCGGACACCATCCGGACGCCTTCCGGTGCGGACGGAGCGTCACCGCGGCGTGACTGTGGCGCTTTTCGTGTGACCCCGGCGGGTGCCGGATTGGCTTTCCCGCCGGTGGTGGGGGCAGGATGCGTAACCGGGCGAGAGGGTCTGACGTCAGACCCGGGTCCGGGGACTGTCCTAGGGCCCTGGCAGCATCGGCTTCGATCTCACGCCTCTAAGGCACGTTGAACACGGGAGTACAACATGAACCGCAGTGAGCTGGTGGCCGCTCTGTCCGAGCGCGCCGAGGTGACCCGCAAGGACGCCGACGCCGTTCTGGCCGCGCTCGCCGAGACCGTCGGCGAGATTGTCGCCAAGGGCGACGAGAAGGTCACCATCCCCGGCTTCCTGACCTTCGAGCGCACCCACCGTGCCGCTCGCACCGCGCGCAACCCGCAGACCGGCGACCCCATCCAGATCCCGGCCGGCTACAGCGTGAAGGTCTCCGCGGGCTCCAAGCTCAAGGAAGCCGCCAAGGGCAAGTAGTCCGCCCTTGTGCCGAGGGCCGCACCGGCCCTCGGGACGGCAGGAGTACGTGATTACTCCTCAGCAGTGCGGAGAGGCGGCCACCCGGCACCGGGTGGCCGCCTCTCGGCGCTCCCGGCCCCGCGAGTGGCCCCCGGGAGTCAGAACGCCCCCACAGGCCCTGTACGGGGCTTGTGGGGGCGTTCTGGGCCGGTCTGCGTGGATCTACGGCGTACCGGCGTAGCGGAGCGCGGGTCAGACGAGGTCGCCGCCCGGCAGCTCGACCTTGGCGCCCAGTTCCACGAGCTTCTCCATGAAGTTCTCGTAGCCCCGGTTGATCAGGTCGATGCCGTGGACCCGCGAGGTGCCTTCGGCGGCGAGCGCCGCGATCAGGTACGAGAACCCGCCGCGCAGGTCGGGGATGACCAGGTCGGCGCCCTGGAGCTTGGTGGGCCCCGAGACGACGGCCGAGTGCAGGAAGTTGCGCTGGCCGAAGCGGCAGGCGCTGCCGCCCAGGCACTCCCGGTACAGCTGGATGTGCGCGCCCATCTGGTTCAGCGCGGAGGTGAATCCCAGACGGGACTCGTAGACCGTCTCGTGGACGATCGAGAGGCCGGTGGCCTGGGTCAGCGCCACGACCAGCGGCTGCTGCCAGTCGGTCTGGAAGCCGGGGTGGACGTCCGTCTCCAGCGCGATGGCGTTGAGCGGGCCGCCCGGATGCCAGAAGCGGATGCCGTCGTCGTCGATCTCGAACGCCCCGCCGACCCGGCGGAAGGTGTTCAGGAAGGTCATCATCGAACGCTGCTGCGCGCCGCGCACGTAGATGTTGCCGCCGGTGGCGAGCGCCGCGGACGCCCAGGAGGCGGCTTCCAGCCGGTCCGGGAGCGCCTTGTGGTTGTAGCCGCCCAGCCGGTCCACACCGGTGATCCGGATGGTCCGGTCGGTGTCGACGGAGATGATCGCGCCCATCTTCTGCAGGACGCAGATGAGGTCTTCGATCTCCGGTTCGACGGCGGCGTTGCCGAGCTCGGTGACGCCCTCGGCGAGGACGGCCGTCAGCAGCACCTGCTCGGTCGAGCCGACCGACGGGTAGGGCAGGCGGATCTTGCAGCCGCGCAGTCGCTGCGGGGCCTCCAGGTACTGACCGCCCTCGCGCTTCTCGATGGTCGCGCCGAACTGGCGCAGCACGTCGAAGTGGAAGTCGATCGGCCGGCCGCCGATGTCGCAGCCGCCGAGGCCCGGGATGAAGGCGTGGCCGAGCCGGTGCAGCAGCGGGCCGCAGAACAGGATCGGGATGCGCGAAGAGCCCGCGTGGGCGTCGATGTCGGCGACGTTCGCGCTCTCGACGTAGGTCGGGTCGAGCACCAGCTCGCCCGGTTCGTCACCGGGGCGGACGGTCACCCCGTGCAGCTGGAGCAGCCCGCGCACGACCCGGACGTCCCGGATGTCGGGAACGTTGCGCAGCCGGCTGGGCTCGCTGCCGAGCAGGGCCGCGACCATCGCCTTGGGTACGAGGTTCTTCGCGCCGCGGACACGGATCTCGCCCTCGAGCGGAGTTCCGCCGTGGACAAGCAGTACATCGTCACTGATGCCGGTCATGAATCTCGCGTTCCGGAGAGGGGTGGGCAGGGGGCCAGTGGAAAGGGTAAGGGGCATGACCCCCCTGTCCGTAAGGCTGACGGGGCCGTAGGACTGTCATGAATTCGCCACAACACCCTCAGTGCCCGCCAGGTGGCGGAGCGTCTCCTTCCGCCCGGGATCGGGCCGAAGGCCCGTGCGCGCCCCGCGCTGCCGCCGTGCGCCCTGAGCTGCGTACGGTCCGGATGCGCCGTCCACTCCCCCTCACGGGCGAATGTGCGAGATCATGTCGCCATGACCGAGGTGTCCTCCCTCACAGGGCGGTTGCTCGTGGCCACCCCCGCCCTCGCGGACCCGAATTTCGACCGCGCGGTGGTGCTGCTGCTCGACCACGACGAGCAGGGCTCGCTCGGCGTCGTCCTCAACCGCCCCACCCCGGTGGGCGTCGGGGACGTCCTGCTGTCCTGGGCCCCGCTGGCCGGCGACCCCGGAGTGGTCTTCCAGGGCGGCCCGGTGGCGCTGGACTCCGCGCTGGGACTGGCGGTCATCCCGGGCGAGGAGGGGCCGCTCGGCTGGCGCCGGGTGCACGGGGCGATCGGCCTCGTCGACCTGGAGGCCCCGCCCGAACTCCTCGCGGCGGCCCTGGGGGGCCTGCGCATCTTCGCCGGGTACTCGGGCTGGGGCCCGGGGCAACTCGAGGAGGAACTGGGCGTGGGCGCCTGGTACGTCGTCGATTCGGAGCCGGGCGACGTCTCCTTCCCGGATCCGGAGCGGCTGTGGCGCGCCGTGCTGCGGCGCCAGCGCAGCGAGCTGGCCATGGTGGCCACGTACGCGGACGACCCGTCGCTGAACTGAGCCCGCCGCCCGGGCCGCCGCCCGGGCCCCGTCGGTCCGGCCGCCGCTCAACCCTCGCGCGCGAGGGTCGGTACCCTGGCAGTCATGAGCACTCTTGAGCCCGATCGCGGGACTGGTACGGGGACCCTCGTAGAGCCGACGCCGCAGGTGTCCCACGGCGACGGCGACCACGAGCGCTTCGCCCACTACGTCCAGAAGGACAAGATCATGGAGAGCGCGCTCGGGGGCACCCCCGTCGTCGCGCTCTGCGGCAAGGTCTGGGTCCCGGGCCGTGACCCAAAGAAGTACCCGGTCTGCCCCATGTGCAAGGAGATCTACGAGTCCATGGGCCCCGGCGGGGACAAGGACAAGGGCGGCAAGGACGGGAAGTAGTCGTCCGGCCCTCCTGAAGCGGGACGAAGGCCCTCGGTGCGCACGTGTGCGTCCGGGGGCCTTTGCCGTGCCCCGAGGGCGGGTTAGGGTCGCCGCGTCAGCGCCCTGTGAAACGTACGTTGCACCTGATGCAACGGTGGAGGAGTCGAGGCCATGCCCGAGTTGATTCCGGAGCCGCGGTCCGCGCGATTCCTGCCCGACGGCGGCACGTACGAGCTCACCGACCCGCTCCTCGACGCCGGACCCGGCACCGAGGGCACGGCCCGCTGGCTGCGGCGCGAGCTCGGCGCCGCCACCGGCTGGGCGCTCCCGGCCCCGGTCCGCGGGGAGGCGTACGGCGAACGCCCGGTGATCCGGCTCGCGCTGCGCCCCGAGATCGGCCGGGGGGCCGGGGCGGAGTCGTACGAACTCCACCTCACGGCGGGGTCCGTCCTCCTGGAGGGCGCCGACGCGGCGGGTCTCTTCTACGCCGCCCAGACGCTGCGCCAGCTCCTCGGACCCGACGCCTGCCGCCGGGCGCCGCTGCCCGGAGCGGTGTGGCGGCTGCCGGTCGGGGACGTCGTGGACGGGCCGCGCTTCGGCTGGCGCGGGATGATGCTCGACGTGGCCCGGCACTTCGTGCCCAAGGACGGGGTGCTGCGGTACATCGACCTGCTCGCCGCCCACAAGCTCAACGTGCTGCACCTCCACCTGACGGACGACCAGGGCTGGCGGGTGGAGATCAAGCGCTACCCGCGGCTCACCGGGGTCGGCGCGTGGCGGGCCCGCAGCCGGTGGGGCCACCGGGCCTCGCCGCTGTGGAACGAGACCCCGCACGGCGGCTTCTACACCCAGGACGACCTGCGCGAGATCGTCGCGTACGCGGCGGAGCGGCACGTGCGGGTGGTGCCGGAGATCGACGTGCCGGGGCACTCGCAGGCCGCGATCGCCGCGTACCCGGAGCTCGGGAACACGGACGTGGTGGACACGGCGGCGCTGGAGGTGTGGGACGACTGGGGCATCAACGAGAACGTGCTCGCGCCCACCGAGGCCGTCCTGCGGTTCTACGAGGGCGTCTTCGAGGAGCTGCTGGAGCTGTTCCCGGCGGAGGTCTCGCCCTTCGTGCACGTGGGCGGCGACGAGTGCCCGAAGGCGCAGTGGCGGGAGTCCGCGGTGGCCCAGGAGCGGATCCGGGAGCTGGGGGTCGTCGGGGAGGACGGTCTGCAGTCCTGGTTCATCCGGCACTTCGACGGCTGGCTCGCGGAGCGCGGCCGCCGGCTCATCGGCTGGGACGAGATCCTGGAGGGCGGACTGGCCCCGGGAGCGGCCGTGTCCTCCTGGCGCGGCTACGCGGGCGGCATCGCCGCCGCCGAGGCCGGCCACGACGTGGTGATGTGCCCCGAGCAGCAGGTGTACCTGGACCACCGTCAGGCGGCGGGCGGGGACGAGCCGATGCCCATCGGGTACGTGCGGACATTGGAGGATGTGTACCGGTTCGAGCCGGTACCGCCGAAATTGTCCGAAGAGGCCGCCGCCCACGTGCTGGGCGCGCAGGCCAACGTGTGGACCGAGGTGATGGAGGACCAGAGCCGCGTCGACTACCAGGTGTTCCCGCGCCTCGCGGCCTTCGCCGAGGTGGTGTGGTCCCGGCTGCCGCAGCCGGAGGAGCGGGACTACGCGGACTTCGAGGCGCGGATGACGGCCCACTACCGGCGCCTGGACGCCCTCGGCGTGGACTACCGGCCGCCGGGGGGTCCGTTGCCGTGGCAGCGCAGGCCCGGAGTGCTCGGCCGCCCGATCGAGGGAGCGCCCCCGAACGTGTGACGAGCTGCGTTGCGGGGTGAGGGCGGGCTGACGGGCTCCCCGGCGCGGGAGCATCCGGCGCCGGGGAACGGGCCTCCGCCGGCGGGGGATCGAGGCCTGGGCGAGGCCTGGGCGAGGCCTGAGCGAGGCCTGGGCGAGGTCGGAGCGAGACCGGATCGCAACCGGATCGCGGCCTGATCGCGGGGGTGATCCGGGTGGGGTCGCGCGGGCCGTGCGGGGGTGGTGCGCCGGTGGTGCGCAAGCGGTGGACCCTCGCGTCCGGTGCTCCGGAAGATGTGCCAGAGTTGCCACGTCCAGGCGGTGAGCACGTACCGTACGGCGGACAGGCGTGAGCGCCGGGACCGGGACATCGGGAAGGGGCAGCTGGGTTGACCACGCACGCACCGCACGCACCGCAGGCACGGGACTCGTCCCAGGGGCCCCGCAGCGACCCGCGGGCGGGGAACGCGGCGCAGTCCGTGACGCTGCCGGCCTCGCTCGACGAGGCCGTGGCGGCGCTCGCGGCCATGCCCGCCGCCGTCCCCGTGGCCGGCGGCACCGACCTCATGGCCGCCGTCAACGCGGGGCTCCTGCGCCCCGCCGCCCTGGTCGGCCTCGGCCGGATCAACGAGATCCGCGGCTGGCACTACCAGGACGGCCACGCGCTGCTCGGCGCCGGCCTCACGCACGCGCGCATGGGCCGGCCGGACTTCGCCGCCCTGATCCCGGCCCTGGCCGCCGCCGCGCGCGCCGCGGGCCCGCCGCAGATCCGCAACGCCGGCACGCTGGGCGGCAACATCGCCACGGCCGCGCCGACGGGCGACGCGCTGCCCGTGCTGGCCGCGCTGGAGGCCGTACTCGTCATCGTCGGGCCCGGCGGATCGCGGCGCGAGATCCCGGTCTCGCACCTGCTGGCCGGCCGGGAGATGCTCCGCCCCGGAGAGCTGATCGGCTTCGTGCGGGTGCCGCTGCTGCACGCGCCGCAGGTGTTCCTCAAGGCCACGGGACGTACGGGACCGGGGCGCGCGGTGGCGTCCGTGGGGCTCGTACTGGACCCCGCGCGCCGGGGAGTGCGCTGCGCGATCGGCGCGGTCGCGCCGATGCCGCTGCGGCCGCTCGAAGCCGAGCAGTGGGTCGCTTCGTTGATCGACTGGGACGGGGACCGCAGTCTGGCCCCCGAGGCGCTGGAAGCCTTCGGCGAGTACGTCGCGGCGGCGTGCGTGCCCGACCAGGGGGAGCCGGTGGCTCCCGCAGTACTGCATTTGCGGCGGACGGTGGCCGTACTGGCACGGAGGGCCCTGGGGAGGGCGCTGAGCTCATGAGTGAGAACGAGAACACGGGTCCCGCGGCTCCTGCGGGCTCCAACTGGGGCTGGGAGCCGGTGCCGCACGGCGGCGAGTACGACTCCGACGCGACCGCCTTCGTGAAACTGCCGCAGGACATGCTCGACGCACTCGGCACCGGGGAGCCCCTCGCGGCCCCCGGGCACGGCTACGTGCCGCCGCCGATGATCGTGCCGCTGGGCACGGGGAGCACGGATCCGACGGCCACCGGCACCTGGAGCATCCCGGTGCAGTGGCCGGAGGCCGGTGCCGCGGCTCCGGCGGACAGGGGCGCGGGGGCCTCGGGGGCCGCTGCGCGGACGCCGATCCCGGCGTCGGTGCCGATTCCGGCGTCGGTGGCCGCGGCGTTCGCGGAGCCGGCTGCGGATCCGGCGGCCGAGCCCGTCGCGGAGTCCTACGGGGAGCCTTACGCCGACTCCTTCGGGGAGCCTTACGCGGAGTCCTTCGGCGAGCCCTACGCGGGGAGCCGGGCCGCCGCGCACGAACCGGGGTCCACCGCCGAGTGGCGGTTCCCCGAGGCGGCGGCGAGCGACGTGTGGACCCCGGGAGGCGCGGGCGACACGGGCAGCTTCGGGCAGCTCGCGGCCTCGGCCGACTGGAGCCAGGCCCCGGCGACACTGCCCGGCGGGGCCGCGGCCCCGTGGGCGACCCATCCCGACTTCGAGGGTGCGCGCGGGTACGTGGCGCAGCAGCCGGGCGGGGACGGGCCGGGCTCCGACCCGCTGGGTTCCGATCCGCTGGGCTCCGGGGTGCTTCCCGGGGCTTCCCCGCAGGCCGGCGGACCCTTCGGCTCCGCCTCCGCCTCGGGGCGCGGACCGCGCGTGCTGGGCGGGCCGGGCGTGGGGACCCCGCTGGACGGGGAGCCGGGCTACCCGGCCCCGCACGACATCGAAGCCGCCCACGGTCCGGCGCAGGTCCCGGACTCGGGGGAGCGACCGCATCCGGGGAACGAGGGCGAAGCCCGGGGTGCAGCCGAAGCCCGGGGTGCAGCCGAAGCCCGGGGTGCAGGCGAAGCCGGGGCGGCTGACGAAGCTCGGGCCGCCGATGGGGCCGCGGGCGAACGCGCGGGCGAAGCCGGGGCCGTCGAGGCGGAGCACGGGTTCGGCGCGGGCGTGCCGGGCTCGGGCGGAGCCGGGGACCAGGGCGGGACCGGGGCCGGGGACGGGGCCGGAGTCGGGGCCGTCGAGGCGGAGCAGGGTGACGGCGGAGCCGTGCCGGCCGCCGGCGGAGCCCTGGCCGCGCCCGCGCCGGGTGCCGACGACGCCGACCTGGCTGTCGAGACCGCTCCGGCGGGGGCGGCCGAAGGGGTTCCGGGCGAGGGGGCGACGTACGAGGAAGAAGCCGCCGACGGGGCGGACGCCGCGGCCGTCGCCCAGCACGAGCACCCGTCGGCCTCCTACGTGCTGCGCGTCAACGGGGCCGATCGCCCCGTCACCGGCGCGTGGATCGGCGAGTCCCTCCTCTACGTGCTGCGCGAGCGCCTCGGCCTCGCCGGCGCCAAGGACGGCTGCTCGCAGGGCGAATGCGGTGCCTGCGCCGTGCAGGTCGACGGCCGTCTCGTCGCCTCCTGCCTCGTCCCCGCGGCCACCGCGGCGGGCAGCGAGGTCCGGACCGTAGAAGGTCTCGCGACCGGCGGGGAACTGTCGGACGTACAAGAGGCGTTGTGCCGGTCGGGTGCGGTGCAGTGCGGGTTCTGCGTGCCCGGCATGGCCATGACCATCCACGACCTGCTGGAAGGCAACCACGCCCCCAGCGAGCTGGAGACCCGCCAGGCACTGTGCGGCAACCTCTGCCGCTGCTCGGGCTACTCGGGCGTCATCGAGGCCGTGCGCGAGGTCGTGGCCGAGCGCGGCTCGGCGGCGGAAGCGGCCGCCGCGGCCTCGGCCGAGGCCCGGATCCCGCACCAGGCCCCGCCGGGCGAGGGCGGCGTCCACGGGATGCAGGGCAACCAGGGGATGCAGGGGAACCACGGGATGCAGGGCAACCAGGGGATGCAGGGCAACCAGGGCAATCAGGGCGACCACGGAAACCAGGGCAACTACGGCACCCACGAGGGAGGCACGGCGTGAGCGCCCACGATGCGGCGACGGTCCCGGCAGCGGTCACGACACCGGTCTCCGAGGGCGCGGAGCCGTCCGAGTCGGCCGTCCCGCGCGGCATCGGCGCGTCCGTCCCGGCCGCCGACACCCGCGCCAAGACCGAGGGCACCTTCCCCTACGCCGCCGACCTGTGGGCCGAGGGCCTCCTCTGGGCCGCCGTGCTGCGCTCCCCGCACGCGCACGCCCGCATCCTCTCCATCGACACCTCCGCCGCCGCCGAGATGCCCGGCGTGCGGGCCGTCGTCACCCACGCCGACGTCCCCGGCGCCACCACCCACGGCCGCCGCATCGCCGACCGGCCCGTCTTCGCGCACGACGTGGTCCGCCACCACGGCGAGCCCATCGCCGCCGTCGCCGCCGACCACCCGGACACCGCGCGCCTCGCGGCCGCCGCGATCGCCGTCGAGTACGAGCTCCTCGACCCGGTGACCGACCCCGAACAGTCCTTCGGCGCCCCCGACCTGCACCCCGACGGCAACCTCATCCGGCACATCCCGCTGCGCTACGGCGACCCCGAAGCCGCCGGCGAGGTCGTCGTCGAGGGCCTCTACCGCATCGGCCGCCAGGACCCCGCCCCCATCGGCGCCGAGGCCGGGCTGGCCGTGCCGCGCCCCGACGGCGGCGTGGAGATCTACACCGCCTCCACCGACCCGCACACCGACCGCGACCTGGCCGCCGCCTGCTTCGGCCTCGAACCGGACCGCGTACGGGTCGTGGTCACCGGGGTGCCGGGCGCGACGGCCGACCGCGAGGACGCCGCGTTCCAGCTCCCGCTCGGCCTCCTCGCCCTGCGCACCGGCTGCCCGGTGAAGCTGGCCGCCACCCGCGAGGAGTCCTTCCTCGGACACCCCCACCGCCACCCGACGCTGCTGCGCTACCGCCACCACGCGGACGCGGACGGGCGCCTGGTCAAGGTCGAGGCGCAGATCCTGATGGACGCGGGCGCCTACGCCGACGCCTCCTCGGAATCCCTGGCCGCGGCGGTGGCCTTCGCCTGCGGCCCGTACGTCGTCCCGCACGCCTTCGTGGAAGGCTGGGCGGTCCGTACGAACAACCCTCCCTCGGGCCACGTGCGCGGCGAGGGCGCCATGCAGGTCTGCGCGGCCTACGAGGGCCAGATGGACAAGCTGGCGGCCGCCCTCGGCCTCGACGGCGCCGAACTTCGCCTGCGCAACGTCCTGGCCACCGGCGACCTGCTCCCGACGGGCCAGACGGTCACCTGCCCCGCCCCCGTGGCGGAACTCCTGCGCGCGGTCCGCGACTACGAACTGCCCGCCCTCCCCAAGGACACCCCGGAGGAGGACTGGCTGCTCCCGGGCGGCCTGGAGGGCGCGGGCGAGCCGGGCGCGGTTCGGCGCGGGGTCGGGTACGGGGTCGGCATGGTCCACATGCTCGGTGCGGAGGGCACCGATGAGGTGTCCACGGCCACCGTGAAGATCGTCGGCGGCGCCGCGACGGTCATCTGCGCCGCCGTCGACACCGGCCAGGGCTTCTCCACGCTCGCCCGCCAGATCGTCCAGGAGACCCTGGGCGTGGACGAGGTCGTCACGGCCCCGGTCGACACCGATCAGCCGCCGGCGGGCCCTTCCGCCCACGGCCGCCACACCTGGGTCTCGGGCGGCGCGGTGGAACGCGCCGCGAAGATGGTCCGCACCCAGCTCCTCCAGCCGATGGCCCACAAGCTCGGCATGTCCACAGAACTCCTCCAGATCGCGGATGGCCGGATCACGTCGTACGACGGCGCCTTCTCCACGACCGTCGCGGAAGCGATGGAGGGCAAGGAACTCTGGGCCACCGCCCAGTGCCGCCCCCACCCGACGGAGCCGCTGGACGGGGACGGCCAGGGCGACGCCTTCGTAGGCCTGGCCTTCTGCGCGATCCGTGCGGTGGTCGACGTGGACATCGAGCTCGGGTCGGTACGCGTCGTGGAGCTGGCGGTCGCCCAGGACGTCGGCCGGGTCCTCAACCCCCGCCAGCTGGAAGCACGTATCGAAGCGGGCGTCATCCAGGGCGTGGGCGCGGCCCTGACGGAGAACCTCCGCACGGCCGCGGGCTTGATCCGGCACCCCGACCTCACGGGCTACGCCCTCCCCACCTCCCTGGACGCCCCGACGGTCCGCATCGTCAAACTCGTCGAGGAACGCGACGTGGTGGCCCCCTTCGGCGCCAAGCCGGCGAGCGCGATCCCGGTGGTCACGGCGCCGGCAGCGGTGGCCTCGGCGGTCCGCGCGGCCACGGGCCGCCCGGTCAACAGGCTCCCTATCCGGCCATCGGCGGCGGTGGCGGCGCCCAACTCGTAACCTTGTGACCCTGATTGCACCTGCAACCCGGAACTTGGGCCTGTCTGACTCTGTCGATAGAGTGTTTGTGGACACTGGCGACGTGTGTGTGCGAATGCGCGTGAAGCGGGTGTGAACGGGGACGACGGGGAGTCGGGGAGGCCATCGTGGCAGTGGACTATGGGCCGGGCGTGTTCGGGCTGGACTTCGGCGTGGGCGTAGCCTCGCCGGCGGTTCTGGGCGCGCTGCAGGTCGAATACGAATCGCTGACGGACTACAAGAAGCGGGTCGACGGTCTGCTGTTGAAGCTGAACGGTTCCCCGGCGAGCGACAAGAAACTGGCGGACGGCACCCTCCCGGAGAACTCCCTCGGCGAGGGCTTCGCGGAGGCCAAGCGCCTGTTCACGGCCTACTCGAACGTGCATGCGCAGTTGGTTGCGCTGTCGAAGGGACTGGCTGACCAGATCGAGGGCCTGGGCATCGCGATCCAGACCGCGGGACGGGGCTTCGGGGGCGTGGACGAGGACACGAAGCGACGGATGCTGGCGATCAGCAAGCAGGCCGACGCGAACTACGTCCCGGAACGGGACCCGTTGGCACCGCCGCCGCAGGGTTCGGCTTCGCAGGGCGGCTCGTCGGCCGGAACTCAGGGGGAGGGCTTCTGATGGCATCGAACTTCGAGAGCCACACGCACCAGGAACTGCTGGCCATGCTGGCCTCGGCCAATGCGGAGACCCTCAAGGCGCGCGGCGCCCAGCTGACGGACGCCGCGGCGACCATCAAGGAGATCGGCGAGAGCCTCAAGGACCACCGGGTGACCGGCTGGGAAGGCGAATCGGCCACGGCCTTCCAGGACTGGGTCAGCCGCACGGGCAACGCGACGCTACGCCTGAGCGAGTACAGCGCCGAGGGCGGCAAGCAGCTCACGCAGGCCAGCCAAGTCGTCATCGAGGTCAAGGCCAACATGCCGACGTACGACTCGGCGGCGGCCGCCAACCTCGACGCGGCCCGCGAGTACCGCAACGACCCCGACGCGGCGCAGATCGGCATGCAGGCGCACTCGAAGCTGAGCGGCGACCGGCAGCAGGCGATCCAGCAGATGACGAAGCTGGCGCAGGGGTATGAGGCTTCGGCCACTGGGATGGAGAAGGCGGAGGTTCCGACGTTTCCGCCGCCTCCGGCAACGTTCGTTCCCCAGGTCAAGGACGGTGGGCAGGAACTGGAGCGCTCTGGAGGCGTTTCCGGAGGCGCCTCTGGAGGGGGTATTCAGGGGGCAGTTGGGGGAGGAAGCTCGTCGCTCCCCCCGGCAGGAATGGGTCCCAGCGGTTCGTCGCATGGCTCCGGCCCGCAGCCGTCACCGACAGGTCCGACACCGGGCCCTGTTCCGATGCCCCCCGACCGTAACGTGGGTACCGGTCTTGATTCCGTTGGTCCGACGCCGAGTACGCCCCTCCCGTCGGCGCCAGGAGTGCCCGGAGGCCCGAGTCCGGTCGGACCTGGTGGTGGTCAGGCTGTTACCCCTGGCGGGTTCGTTCCTCCTGTAACGATGCCGCCGCGCGGTGGCGCCCAGAAGCCGATCGGTGGAATCGGCCCTGGCGGATTTGGGACCGGGGGTCCCCCCGGCCCCGGCAGCATCGGTGGGAAGGGCGGCGGAGCAGGGGGCGTTGCCGGTCTGCCCCCGCGCGACAGCGGGATCTCAGGCGGCCGACCGGTGACACCAGGTGGCCCGGGCGTGAGCATTCCCCGGGGGACGGTTATCGGCGGCGAGGGCGGCCAGGCAGCCGGGCGCGGTATGGGTATGGGTGGCGGAATGGGCGCGGGCGGTGGCGGCGCGCACGGCGGTCTCGGCGGCTCCATGGTCGGGCGTCGTCTTGCAACCGAGACTGGCGGTGTCGTTGGTGGTCGCCAGCCGAGTGTGGGCGACCGCTCAATCTCTGGTGGCCAGCCGTTCACGCAGGGTGGTTCCGGGCTGGTTCGCGGTGGGCCGGGTACCGGTCCTGTGAGTGGCGCGATGGGTCATGGTGGCGCGGGTGCGCAGGCGCCCGGTCGGCGGGGCGACGGTCGACAGGGCGAGCGCCCTGACTACCTAGCTGAGGACGAAGAGACGTGGCAGGGCGACGGTCGCGTCGTTCCGCCGGTGATCGACTGAGTGGAGCGGACCTTGCACGGGATGCGTTTGCGTGGGGCGACGGCAGCCTTGGCCGGTTTCCTGTTGGCCGGGATCGCCGCGACCCCGGCCCATGCGGAGACCATTCGGTCCCAGCAATGGCATCTCGCCTCGATGAAGGCCGATGAGATCTGGAAGACGAGCACAGGCAAGGGGGTCACTGTCGCTGTAATCGACACGGGTGTCGGTCGCATTCCTGAGCTGGAAGGGCAGGTTCTCCCTGGCAAGGACCTTGCCACGGCAAACGAGGGAGATGAACGCACCGACTACGAGAAGCACGGAACCACCATGGCTGCGTTGATCGCAGCAACGGGTAAGCATCCGAGTGGTGATGGTTCTTTTGGACTTGCGCCGGGAGCCAAGATCCTTCCGATCCGTGTCCCTCATGAGTCACGCGAGACGGCTCCGTCTTGGACCGAGGCGATCCGATACGCGGCAGACTCCGACGCCAAGATCATCAATATCTCGCTGGGTATGCCCAAGGATGATCCCGCGCGGCTCGATGCCGTTAAGTACGCCCTGTCCAAGGGGAAGCTAATCTTTGCTTCCGTAGGTAACGAGGGCGATGCAGGTAACAAAGTCCTGTATCCGGCTGCAACGCCAGGCGTCGTGGGCGTCGGCGCCGTGGGCCCCGAGGGCAAAATCACTGCGGAGTCTCAGCACGGCCACCAGGTCGACCTGGTGGCCCCAGGCATCGACATCGTCACGGCTTGTGCCAGCGATACCCAACTCTGCAAGAACCACGGCACAAGCGACGCCACCGCCCTGGCCTCCGCCTCGGCTGCTTTGGTCTGGTCAGCCCATCCCGACTGGACCAACAACCAAGTGCTTCGGGTCCTCATGAACACGGCTGGCAAGCCTACTGACGGTGCCGCGCGCAGTGACTTCGTCGGCTATGGCATCGTCCGCCCGCGTATCGCTGTGGCCAACCCCGGCGACCCCGGCCCCGCGGACGTCTACCCGCTCCCCGACCTGGCGGCAGCCAGCGGTGGCACCGGGACGAAGGCCCCGTCGGCGCCCGCCTCCACCGCCCCCTCCGGCCAGGCGGCCCCCGCGCCGCAGACCGAGGCAAAGGCGGAGGACAGCGGTGGCCTCCCCTGGCTCGCGCTCGGCCTCGGTGCCTGCGTTCTCATCGGTGGAGCCGTCACCGCCGTTGCCCTCCGGGGCCGGCGCCGCTGAACCGCACACCACGACTGCCAAAGCCAGAAGGGAAGGCCACGCCATGTCGTTCGACGAGGAATGGTCCACGGCCCGGAACGCTGCGTCCGCCAACGTCGCCACGCGGCTCAACAGCGTCCCGTCCGCGCCCGGACCGGGCGGCGGCAGTGCCGATCTGGAGCTCGACCAGGACCACATCGGCGAGGTCGGCTCCGAGGCGTACAAGCTCCACACCCGGCTCTCCGCCGACGGCAGGCACGCCGCCGGCTCCACCGCTGAGGCGGCTGGCGCGCTCACGCGCGAGGGCTTTGCGAGCGGCGCGGCCCTGCTCAAGGTCAACACCCGCTGGGAGAGCCAGCTCAAGACCCTCGTCGCCGCCTGCGCGAACATCTCCAACGGCCTGAACTACTCCCTCTCCTCGCACAGCAAGGAAGAGCAGCAGCTGGACGCCGATTTCACGGCCTCCAAGGTCGACCAGCTCCTCGAGTAGTGAAGGTGTCGGACACGTGCTGACGTACGAGAACGTCATGAACGCGCCCCTGGGCCCGCTCCAGACGGCAATCACCGACTGGGCCGCGATGGTCAAGAAGCTGGACGAGCTGGCGGAGTCGGCGCGCAACGGCATGAAGGCCAAGTCGGACAAGGCCCAGTGGAACGGCGTCACGGCGGGTGTCGCCCGCTCCCTCGTCGACAAGACGGCCAAGGAATTCGACGACGCGGCCCGGGAGGCCAGGGGCATCCACCTCCTGCTCACCGACGGCCACGCCACCCTCAAGGCGGTCCAGGAGCAGATCAAGAAGCTGGTCGCGGACGCCCCGGGCGCCGGCTTTCGGATAGACGAGAGCGGGAGGGTGTCCGCCGTCCCGCTCGCCGATGCGCAGGACCGGTACGCGGCCCAGCACGATCCGGACTACCAAGCGTCCCTCCGTAAGAACCAGGGCCTATGGCAGGACCGGGTCAACCGGGCCGTCGAGGACGCCCAGGACGCGGACGACTCCCTCGTCCGCGCGCTCCAGGCCAATGTCACGGACGACAGCAACTTCACCGCGCCGAAGTACGGCACGCTCGACGCCGAACAGGCCGACCGGGCGGCCGCGCTGATGAAGAAGGTCACGGGTGACGGCGGCACGGCCCGCAACCCCGGGGCGCTGCGCGAGCTGGAGGACCTGCTCGACGACAACCGCGAGGACCCCGAGTTCGCGACTGGCTTCTACCGGACGGTCGGCGCCGAGGGCACGTTGGAGATGTACGCCACCATGTCCCTGGACGCCACGAGCCTCGGCGTCGCGGGCAAGGACCGTGCACTGATGGTCGCGAACATCCAGAGCGACATGGGCGCGATGCTCGGCCTGGCCACGCACAAGGACGTGCCGAACCACCTCGACGCCGCGTGGACGACCCAGCTGATGAAGGCCGGCCGCAAGGAGATGCAGGTCACCGGCAGTGTGACGACGATCTACGGCTATCAGGCGCTCGGTGCGCTGATCCGCGAGGGGACGTACGACAAGGAGTTCCTGACCTCGGTCGGCCGCGACATGGTCGCCATGGACCGCAAGGATCCGAAGGCCTGGGAGTACCACACCCCGTACGGCCTCGACTCGGTCCTGAACCAGGGCGAGGGTGGCGGCCGGGGCTTCTACCCGCTGACGGGCCTCATGGAGGCCCTCGGCAACAACCCGGACGCGGCGACGGCCTTCTTCAACGAGCCGGTCCGCGAGGACTCCAACGGCGACGGCGTCGTGACGGAGGACGCCAAGCCGGTCGGCGGGCAGCACGGCAAGGACCAGGGCATGGTCGACTACATGCTCGACAAGAAGCCGTACGCGGACGGCTTCGACATCGCGAAGGCGGGCGACCCCCACGCCGCGCAAGAGGCGCTCGGCGGCGCCCTGGAAGCGGCGGTGTCGGGCCGCGCGGCGGGCGACGGGGACGCGAAGCCCGTACCGCACACGGCGGCGATGACGGACGTCATGGAGCGGGTCGTCGCAAAGATCAGCGACGACCCGGAACTGGTCGCCGCGAAGCCTGGTGGGGACGAGAAGGCGCCGCTCGCCGGGCTGTCCGGCCACTTCGGCCAGATGCCTGCCGAATACGTGCCCGACCTGCAGGCGTCCGCCGCCCATCATTCCGCCCAGATCAAGGTCAGTGGTGAGATGGCGGAGTTCAACAAGGCCGACATGGCCCGCTTCCTGGGTGTGGTCGGTCAGGATCCGGAAGCGTACGGGGCGATCGTCAACGCCAACCAGGCCTTCTCCGCGGTTCTCGTCAACGACGTCATTGCGCACCGCGCGGAGCACGGGCACTTGGACACGGCGATCGAGAACGCCGTCTTCCCTGGTGCGCAGATCACCGGGATGCTGACGGAGGCCCGGGCCCAGAACATGCACTCCGACACCGCTCACAGCAATGAGGAGTACGTCAAGGGCGTCGAGGACACCGCGAAGTGGATCAACCGGGGCATCACCGCGGCGGGCGGCAAGTACGTCGAGTTGGTGCCGCTCGCCGGTGACGTCCTGGAGTGGGTCCAAGAGGACGTCACCGAGCACTTCGTGGAGGATGCGAAGAAGGAGGGCGAAAACAAGACGGCCGAGACGGAGAAGAAGGTGGCCACGATGTACGCCGCTGCCGAGGAGCGGTCGAGCAGGGCGGCGGACGCCGCCGTTCGCCACGCGGCGGCCGGGGCGGGCATGTCGGCGGCGGACGTGGACACCTTGGCGACGGCCGCTTCCAAGGAGTCGGCCGTCGGCCACTCCGTCGGCAGGGACCTGGTGGCCTCGTCGGCCAGTCGGTCGTGAACGTCGGCGGCGAGGCTGTCGGTTCGCAAGGTGAAAGGGACGCGGGGATGGCGTGGGTTCGGGCGATGCGCGTCACGGGGGTCGTGGCGGGTCTGGTGTTCGTGGCCGGGTGCGGGGGTTCGGACGCCGGGGCGAAGGCTCCTGTCGTGAAGAACCCCGAGGTCGCGGCGACCGAGGCATGTTCCGGGCTGCTCGGGGAGGCGGGCGCGGACGCGCTGGGGAAGGTCCTGCAGTCCTGGTACCTGGTCCCGGACGCCAGGGGGGCCGTGGGCGCGGTGGCCATGGCCGAGGCCGTGGAAGAAGCCCGGGCCGTGCCGTCGTGCGTGGTGACCGGCCGGATCGGGTCGGGGAAGCGCGTAGCGGAGGTCCGGCCGACGATGGACGGTGCCGCGGGGGGCGGCGTGCGCGTCGTACGTGCTGACAAGGAAAGGGCGGTGGCGTTCGACTGCGTCAGCGCCCGGGCCGGGGCCGCGGGCTCCGTGCGCCTCAGCGTCGCCTTCAAGGACCAGTGGGACAGCGAGGGCGAAGCCAAGCTCGCGGGGGACTACCTCGTCATCGCTCACTCCGCCGCCCGCGCGCTGGCCAAGGAGCTGGGCTGCCGCGATGGTGGCGGGCTCCCGGAACAGGCCTCGGCGCTGCCGGCCGGCTGAGCGAGGTTCCCCCACAGGGACGGAACGGCGAAGGCCGCTCAAGGGCGGGTCTTCCCCTGAGCGGCCTTCGCCGTAGAAGCCGTGACCGGAATCGAACCGGCGTAACTCGCTTTGCAGGCGAGTCCCTCAACCACTCGGGCACACGGCTGGGTGGTGGTGATGGGTATGACCGTACGAGGGTGCGGGAGGGTGGGGAAGGGAATCGCGGGGCGTGCAATGTGACTGCCATGCCGCGTTCACAGGCGGAGGGTGGAGGGGGCGGGCGGGACCTTTGGCCTAGGGCTGGGGGAGGGGGTGGGATCGGTCGGAATGACAGGGTCGAAAGAGTGGTACGGGCCTTACTCTGGGGCGATGAGCGTCCTTCCGCAGCGAGCTGATGTACCAGCCGGCCCGATACCCGACCGACCGAAGGGCGGGATCCTCGGGCCGGCGTACCGGACGCTCAGCATCGGGATCATCTCCGTTATTTTTTTGATCGCCTTCGAGGCCACCGCCGTCGGGACGGCGATGCCCGTGGCCGCGCGGGAGCTGAACGGGATCGGGCTCTACGCCTTCGGCTTCTCCGCCTACTTCACCACCAGCCTCTTCGGGATGGTGCTCTCCGGGCAGTGGGCCGACCGGCAGGGGCCGCTGCGGCCGCTGACCGTGGGGATCGGGTCCTTCGCCGCCGGGCTGGTGTGTTCCGGTACCGCCGGGACGATGTGGATGTTCGTGCTCGGGCGGGCCGTGCAGGGGTTCGGTGGCGGGCTGGTCATCGTCGCGCTGTACGTGGTCGTCAGCCGGGCCTACGAGGAGCGCCTGCGGCCCGCGATCATGGCGGCCTTCGCGGCGAGCTGGGTCGTGCCCTCGATCGTCGGACCGCTGGCGGCGGGCACGGTGACCGAGCAGCTCGGGTGGCGCTGGGTCTTCCTCGGGATCCCCGCGCTGGTCTTCGTACCGCTGGCCGTGGCGTTGCCCGCGATCCGGCGGAGCGCCTCCGGGCCGGTGGACCCCGAGGCTCCGCCCGTGGCGTTCGACCGGCGGCGGATCCGGCTCGCGCTCGGGATCTCGGCCGGTGCGGGGCTGCTGCAGTACGCCGCCCAGGATCTGAGGTGGCTGTCGTTGGTTCCGGGGATCGCCGGGGCGGCGCTGCTGGTGCCGGCCGTGCTGGGGCTGCTGCCGCGCGGGACCTACCGGGCGCGGCGCGGGCTGCCGTCGGTGGTGCTGTTGCGCGGTGTGGCGGCGGGGTCGTTCATCGCGGCGGAGAGCTTCGTACCGCTGATGCTGGTCACCCAGCGGGGGCTGAGCCCGACGATGGCCGGGTTCTCGCTCGCGCTGGGCGGGGTGACGTGGGCGGCCGGCTCGTGGGTGCAGTCGCAGGGGCGGGTGGCGCCGCACCGGGAACGGCTGATGGTGCTGGGCATGATCATGGTCGCGGCGGCCATCGCCGGGGCGCCGGCGGTGCTCGTGGAGTGGGTGCCGGTGTGGATCCTGGCGCTGGTGTGGGCGCTGGGGTGCCTGGGGATGGGGCTCGTCATCGGCGCCACCAGCGTGCTGCTGCTCAAGCTGTCGGCGCCGGAGGAGGCGGGGGCGAACTCCGCCTCGCTGCAGATCTCGGATGCGCTGGCGAACGTCGTGCTGCTGGCGGCCGGGGGTGCGGCGTTCGCCGCGCTGGGCGGGGGAGCGGTGGGTGCGGCGCACTCCGTGGCGGAGGGGGCCCGGGCTTCGCACCCCGGTGCGTTCGTGGTGGTGTTCCTGCCGATGGCCTGCGTGGCCTTGGTGGGGGCGTGGGTTGCCACCCGGCTGGACGCGGAGCCCCGGCTGGATGCGGAGCCCCGGCAGGGTTGAGGTCCGTTGCGGGGTGCCGCGCCGTTGCCGGGGGCTAGCCCCCGGACCCCCACTCCTCAAACGCCGGAGGGGCTGGGTTCGGCTGGGCTCGGCCGGCAGGCGCCGGCCGGCCGGCGGGCCCGCGGCCCCGGTGTCGGGCCTGGTGCGTGGCCCAGGCCACACGCCCGGGCCCACGACCGGGCCACACGCCCGGGCCCACACCCGGGCCACACAACAGGCCCGACACCCGGGCCACACAACAGGCCCGACACCCGGGCCACACCCAGGCTCGGCTGGGGGTGGTGGGGAAATGGGGCGCACGCGCGGGGGTGGGCTGGTTAGCATCCGGGAATGAGTGAGTTGATCATCGTCCTGTCCGACGCCGAGCGGGCGGAGTGGGCCGATCTGGCCGATGCCACCGGGCAGAGCGTCGAGGAGGCCGTGCTGGCCGCTGTGCGGGGCTGGGTGCGGGGGGAGCGGGAGCGGGCCGGGGGCGAGGCCGCGCGGTTGGCAGGGAGGCATGCCGGGCTGTTGCGGAGGCTCGGGGAATGAGCACCGGGGACATGACGCGCCACCTCACCCTCGCAGAGGTCCTCGACCTCGCGCGGCACGCCTGCCTCGCCCAGGACCAGCCCGTCGAGCTGCGCGCCGCCGGGCTGCTGGAGTCGGCCGTGCACCGGCCGCGGGCCCGGATGTTCGGGACCTCGGCGTACGCGGACACCCACGAGCAGGCGGCCGCCCTGTTGCACGCGATCGCGACGAACCATCCCCTCGTCGACGGGAACAAGCGCACCGCCTGGCTCGCCGCCGTGACCTTCCTCGCCCTCAACGGAGTCGATCTCGGTGAGGCCGACCAGGACCGCGCGTACGACCTGGTCATCGACGTGGCGGCGGGCAACGAGGAGGACATCGGGCGGATCGCGGAGCGGCTGCGCATCCTCGCCCGGCCGATGTGACGCTCGCCGCACGCGCCGAGGTCACGGGCCTGTCCCTCCGCGAGGGGCGGGCCCGGGCCGGTAAGGTGGCCCGGTTGTCCTACGTACGACTGCCCGTACCGCTGGCCGTACCGATGCCCGGAACGCACGCCGCCCGGAACGGATACGCCGCCGAGAGCCCGAACCGGAGACCGTGACTACTACCGCCTCCCACCACCTCTCACCCGCCTTCCCCGGCCGCGCGCCGTGGGGTACCGCCAGCGCCCTGCGAGCTTGGCAGCAGGGTGCGCTGGACCGGTACCTGGAGACCCAGCCGCGCGACTTCCTCGCCGTCGCGACGCCCGGCGCCGGCAAGACCACCTTCGCGCTGACGCTCGCGTCCTGGCTGCTGCACCACCACGTGGTGCAGCAGGTGACCGTCGTCGCGCCGACCGAGCACCTGAAGAAGCAGTGGGCGGAAGCGGCCGCCCGGATAGGGATCCGGCTCGACCCGGACTACTCCGCCGGCCCGCTCAGCAAGGACTACCACGGGGTCGCCGTCACATACGCGGGTGTGGGCGTCCGCCCGATGCTGCACCGCAACCGCTGTGAGCAGCGCAAGACCCTGGTGATCCTGGACGAGATCCACCACGCCGGTGACTCGAAGTCCTGGGGCGAGGCCTGCCTGGAGGCGTTCGACCCGGCGACCCGGCGGCTCGCCCTCACCGGCACGCCTTTCCGGTCCGATACGAATCCCATTCCCTTCGTGGCGTACGAGGAAGGGAACGACGGAATTCGGCGGTCCTCCGCCGATTACACGTACGGCTACGGGAACGCGCTCGGCGACGGCGTCGTGCGGCCGGTCATCTTCCTCTCCTACAGCGGCAACATGCGCTGGCGCACCAAGGCGGGCGACGAGATCGCCGCGCGCCTCGGCGAGCCGATGACCAAGGACGCCATCTCGCAGGCCTGGCGTACGGCGCTCGACGCGCGCGGCGACTGGATGCCGAACGTGCTGCGCGCCGCCGACCAGCGGCTGACCGAGGTCAGGAAGGGAATCCCGGACGCGGGCGGGCTGGTCATTGCCGCCGACCAGGATTCCGCGCGCGCCTACGCCAAGCTGATCAAGGAGATCACCGGGGTCAAGGCCACCGTCGTCCTGTCCGACGACACGGGCGCCTCGAAGCGGATCGACGAGTTCGCCGCGAGCAACGACCGCTGGATGGTCGCCGTCCGCATGGTGTCCGAAGGCGTCGACGTACCGCGCCTGGCCGTGGGCGTGTACGCCACCACCATCTCGACCCCCCTGTTCTTCGCGCAGGCCGTCGGCCGCTTCGTGCGTTCGCGCCGGCGCGGCGAGACGGCTTCGGTGTTCCTGCCGACCATCCCCTACCTGCTGGGCTTCGCGAACGAGATGGAAGTCGAGCGCGACCACGTCCTCGACAAGCCGAAGAAGCAGGGCGAGGAAGACCCGTACGCCGACTCCGAGAAGGAGATGGAGGAGGCGAACAAGCAGGAGGACGAGGACACCGGCGACGAGGAGCAGATGTCCTTCGAGGCGCTGGAGTCCGACGCCGTCTTCGACCGCGTGCTGTACGACGGCGCCGAGTTCGGCATGCAGGCGCATCCGGGGAGCGAAGAGGAGCAGGACTACCTCGGCATCCCCGGCCTGCTGGAGCCCGACCAGGTGCAGATGCTGCTCCAGAAGCGGCAGTCCCGGCAGATCGCGCACAGCAAGCGCAAGCCGGACTCGGAGGCCGACCTGCTGGAGCTGCCGGCCGACCGGCGGCCGGTGGTCTCGCACAAGGAGCTGCTGGAGCTGAGGAAGTCGCTGAACACGATGGTGGGCGCGTACGTCCACCAGAGCGGCAAACCGCACGGGGTGCTGCACACCGAACTGCGCCGCGTGTGCGGCGGACCGCCGAGCGCGGAAGCCACGGCGGGACAGCTGCGCGAGCGGATCAAGAAGGTCCAGGAATGGGCCACCCGCATGCGGTGATTTCCTACGGAATGCGGCGCGGGCGGCGGGGGGAGATTCGTACGGCCCCCGCCCGCCCGGGCCGTCGTAGCGGTGTGGCCGCACCCGTGGTGGGAGGCCCCGGGGGCCGTCCGGAGCCATGCGGAGAGGCATGCGCAGAGGCATGCGCACACCTGAGCCGCCGGCGGGGCCGAAGGTCACGAATCGACGGCGATGCGCGTTTTCAACCGGCATAAAACGGCAGTAGGCGCCCGGATTCTGGACGAGCCCTTCCGCTGAGCGAACCTGCTCGCTACTGTCCCCGCATCGAACGCCCCGTGGCAGCGCCGCCGCGGGAGCGCAGCCGGTGCCATGGCCGCTACCGGCGGCCTCTCCGTGCGTCGCCGAGGGACCGGCGGCGCTATCCCCAGAGAGTCACCGCCGCCCACCGAAAGAGGGAGAGGCGTCGTGACCGCGGAAACCTCCCAGACTCTCGACCGAGGACTCCGAGTTCTCAAACTGCTCGCCGACACCGACCACGGTCTGACCGTCACCGAGCTCTCCAACCGCCTCGGTGTGAACCGCACCGTGGTCTACCGCCTCCTGGCCACCCTCGAACAGCACGCCCTGGTCCGCCGCGACCTCGGCGGCCGCGCCCGCGTCGGCCTCGGAGTGCTGCGCCTGGGCCGCCAGGTGCACCCGCTCGTGCGCGAGGCGGCGCTGCCCGCGCTGCGCTCGCTCGCCGAGGACATAGGCGCCACCGCGCACCTGACCCTCGTGGACGGGACCGAGGCGCTCGCCGTGGCGGTCGTCGAGCCGACCTGGACCGACTACCACGTGGCCTACCGGCCCGGCTTCCGCCATCCGCTGGACCGCGGGGCAGCCGGCCGGGCCATCCTGGCCGCCCGCCAGGGCACGCTCATCGAGCCCGGGTACACGCTCACCCACGGGGAGCTCGAAGCGGGCGCCAGCGGCGCCGCGGCGCCCCTCGTGGGCATCACCGGGCTGGAGGGCAGCGTGGGCGTCGTCATGCTGGCCGACGCCGTGCCCGAGCGGGTCGGCCCGCGCGTGGTGGACGCCGCCCGCGAGGTGGCCGACGCCCTGCGCTGAGCCGCGCGGCACATCAGGACGCAGAGCGGTACACCGGGCAGCACCCGGGCAGTACCCGGGCAGGACCCGGGCAGGACACCGAGCCGCGCCCCCGACCGACGGGGGCGCGGCTCGACCCGTTCGGGGGGACCCGCGCTAGATTGGCCCGGTGCTCTCTCGCCTCACACGCCTGCCGCGTCCCGCCGCCCTCGCCGTCTGCGCCGTGCCCGTGCTCGCGCTGTTCGCCGTCGCGGCCCTGGCACCGCTGCCCTTCGTGATCGCGCAGCCGGGCCTCACGGCCGACGTGCTCGGCTCCCGCGACGGCAAGCAGGTCATCACCATCACCGGGGCACCCACCCGCGAGACCACGGGCCAGCTGCGGATGACCACCATCCAGGCCACCGGCCCCTCCACCTCCGTCACCCTCCCCGAGCTGCTCGGCGACTGGTTCGACACCTCCCGGGCGGTCATGCCCAGGGAGTCGGTGTACCGGTCGGGCGGAAGCGACAAGGAGATCGAGGAACACAACCTGGAGGAGATGACCAAGTCGCAGTCGACGGCCTCCGCGGCCGCCCTCGGCTTCCTCCACAAGGACCCGAAGGACGTCAAGGTCGAGCTGAACCTCGCCGACGTCGGCGGTCCGAGCGCCGGACTGCTCTTCTCCCTCGGCATCGTCGACAAGCTCGACGGGAACGGCAGCGGCGGCGATCTCACCGGCGGCGGCACCATCGCCGGTACGGGCACCATCACCGCGGCCGGCGAGGTCGGCGCGGTCGGCGGGGTGGCCCTGAAGACTCAGGCCGCGCGGCGCGACGGGGCGAGCGTGTTCCTCGTACCGGCGGCGGAGTGCACGGACGCCAAATCCGAACTCCCCGAGGGGCTCCGGCTGGTCCCCGTCACCTCGCTGACGGATGCGGTGAACGCGCTGCGGGCTCTGCAGAAGGGCCAAGCGGCTCCGTCCTGCTGATCCGGGACGCGGCCGCCTCCATGCTCCGCCAGGCCGGGAACACCAGCGGCGAGAGCGTGACGAGGAAGTAGACCCCGCCGAAGACCAGCAGGGCCCGCGTCACCCCGAAGCCGTCGACCAGCAGCCCCGCGGCCAGCCCGCCCAGCGGCATCGTCAGCTCGCAGCCGGCCGTGGTCACGCCCATGACCCGGCTGCGCAGCGCGTCGGGCACCTTCTCCAGCATCACGGTGGTCAGGATCGGGTTGAGCACGCCCGCACCCAGTCCGGACAGCGCCATCGTGACCGCGAGCGGCAGCGGGGTGTCGGTGAAGGCGGCGACCACGTAGCGCGGGGCCCCGCACAGCAGGAACGCCGCGGCGAACACGGCCCTACGGGAGAACCGCTCGCCCCAGGCTCCGTAGAGCAGGGCCCCCAGCAGCGCGAACCCGCCGAAGAGGGCGATCATCAGGCCGAGCGCGGTGGCTCCGCCGAGCGCCTCGCGGCCGTGCACCGGCAACAGCACCGCGGACCAGCCCTGGTCGAGGCCGTTGGTCATCATCACCATCAGCGTGATGCCCAGCAGCAGCCGGGCCCGGGTCAGGAACCGCCAGCCCTCGGCGAGTTCGGCCCGGTAGCCGGCCAACGACACCTTCCCGGCGGCGCGCTGCGGCTCGGCGGCCGGTATCCCGCGCAGGAAGGCGGTGACCAGCAGCGCGGAGGCACCGAAGGTGGCCGCGTCGAGGAGCAGGACCGACTCGGCGCCGACCGTGGCGATCAGTACGCCGGCCAGCGCGGCCCCGATCATGCGGGCTCCGCGCGAGACGGCGTCGTAGAGGCTGGCGGCGCGGGCGACGGTGGTGCCGGCGTGCTCGGCGAGGTGGGGGAGCAGGACGTGGCGCGCGGTCAGGCCGGGGGTGTGCACGAGCCCGCCGACGGCCATCAGGGCGCACAGCATCCAGAACTCCAGCAGCCCGGTGTAGTGCAGCAGCGGTATCGCGCCCACGGACAGCCCGCAGACCAGGTCGGAGACGGCGGAGACCCGGCGGCGGCCGAGCCGGTCGATGACCGGGCCCCCGACGAGGGCGGCCACCGCGACGGGCAGGGTCGCGCAGAAGGCGACGATCCCGGCCCGGCCGGCGCTGCCCGTGGTCTGGAGCACGAACCACGGCACGCCGATGAGGGTCAGCGAACTCCCGGCTATCGAAATGGTGTTGGCGAGGAGGACGGCGACGAAGGGGCGACGGCTCACGCGATGCCGCCGTGCGGGCGGGAGATCCGGGCGTTGCGGGTGATGCGCGCGTGCAGGTGCGCGGGCTGGATCAGGCGGATGCCGAGGGCGATCAGGGTCTCGCCGAGCCGGTTGCGCAGGGCGGGGCCCCGCGGGCGGGGAACGTGGGACACGGACGGTGCGGCCTCCCGCGCGCGGCGCCAGGCGGCGGCCGCAGCGGTGCGGGTGGCATGGACCTCGGCGTGGATTTGGGCATGGCTGAAGGCGTGCACGGCAGGACTCCTTCTGCGAAAGGGGTGTGGAGGGCGCTGCTCGGCGGCGCTCCTCGGTGGGGCTGCACGGCGGCGCTACTTGGTGCGCACCGGGAAGGCGTGCGTATGGATCCGGACCGTCTCGGTGTCCTCCGAGGGCGGCAGGTCGCGGTAGCTGTTGATCAGCTCGTGGACCTTGAGGACCAGTTCGTGGCTCTGTGCGGGGGTCAGCTGCAGTGAGAAGTCGCTGAGCTCGGAACTGCGGTGCCACTCCACCGACCAGGTGTGCGCGTCACCCAGCCAGGCGGACAGTTCTTGTCCGTGGATCTTCACGATCTCCGCCAGGAAGACCTCCGCGGCGCCGCGCGTGGCCGGGTCGGCGTCGTAGACCAGCGCCTCGTCGAAGATGGTGCCGTCCTGGGACGGTCGCCACCAGCGTTCACGGCCCTTGCCGTGCTCGGGGGCGTCCTCGACGAACCCGTACGCGGCGAGCTGGCGCAGGTGGTAGCTGGTGGCGCCGCTCGATTCCCCGAGCTGCTCCGCGAGCTGCGAGGCGGTGGCCGGCCCGTGCAGGCGCAGGTTGCCCAGCAGCCGGATGCGCAGCGGGTGGGCCAGGCCGCGCAGGGAGCTGGCGTCGAGCTTGCGGAGCTGGGGCTCGGCGGGCTTCTGGGCCTCTGGCGGTGGCAGTGGCGGTGGCTTCTGAGGGTCTGCGTTCTTCTCGGGCATGCCTCAACCATAGAGTTGCAAAGAACTCTATGCAAGGGTTTCTTTGCAACTACTTCTTTGCATCTCCGGCTCCGGAGTCACCCCTCCTTGATGAAGCCCTCCGCCACCAGCCAGTCCTTCGCCACCTCGTGCGGGTCCTGCCCGTCCACGTCCACCAGCGCGTTGAGCCGCTGCGCCGTCTCCGTGTTCAGCCGCTTCGACAGGGGGTCCAGCAGGCCCGCGATCTCCGGGTGCTTCTCCAGCGTCTTCGCGTGCAGCTCCGGCGCCGCGTTGTAGTTGGGGAAGAAGTGCCGGTCGTCGGCGAGGGTGTCCAGGTCCATGGCCTTGATCCGGCCGTCCGTGGTGAAGGCCTCGCCCAGCAGACAGGAGTCGGACTTCGAGACCTGCGTGTAGATGATCCCGGCGTCCATCTTCATGACGTTGCCCGCCGGGATCTTCATCCCGTACGCCTTCTCCATCCCCGGCAGCCCGTCCTCCCGCGAAGCGAACTCGTTCTCCACGCAGACCGTCACCGCCCCGGGGTCGCGCTGCGACAGCGCCGCCACGTCCGACAGGGTCTTCAGCCCGTACTTGGCGTTGTTCTTCTTGCTGATGGCGAGCGTGTACGTGTTGTTGAGCGTGGACGGCGGCAGCCATGCCACGCCGTTCTTCACGTCCGCGTCCCGCACCGCCTCCCACTGCGCGTACGGGTCCGCGATCGGCTTGTCGTTGCCGAGGTAGGTGATCCACGCCGTGCCCGTGTACTCGTACATGGCGTCCGCGTCGCCCTGGATGATCGCCTCGCGGGCGCTGATCGACCCGGGCAGGTTGGTGCGGTCCAGCACCTCCGCGCCGGCCGCCTTGAAGATCAGGCCGATCATCTGGCCGAGCACGATGTTCTCGCTGAAGTTCTTCGAGGTGACCGTGAGCGAGGCGCCCTTGAGGGGCCGGCCCTGGCCGACCGAGCCCGGCAGGACGTCGTCCACCATCGGTGACCCGCTCTTGAGTCCGCAGCCCGCGAGCGGCAGCCCGAGTGCCAGCAGGGCCGCGCACACCGCGGCCGTCCGTCCGGAGAGGGTGGACAGGGAGGAGAGGGGGGAGAACCTGTCCATCTACGCCTCCAGCCCGCGCGGGGTCAGGACCGTTTCGGCCAGCGAGGCCAGCCAGTCCACGAACAGCGCCAGCGCCACCGTCAGCACCGAGCCCAGCACCAGCACCGGCATCCGCTGGGTCTGGATCCCGGAGGTGATCAGGTCGCCCAGGCCGCCGCCGCCCCCGAAGGTGGCCAGGGTCGCGGTGCCGACGTTGAGGACGAGGGCGGTCCGTACGCCCGCCAGGATCAGCGGGACGGCCAGCGGCAGTTCCACCTTCATCAGGGTCCCCATGGAGGACATCCCGATCCCGCGCGAGGCCTCCACCAGCTGCGGGTCGATCCCGCGCAGCCCCGCGACGGTGTTGGACAGCACGGGCAGGACGGCGTAGGCGACCATGCCGATGATCGCGGTCGAGGGGCCGATGCCGAGCCAGATGACCAGCAGGGCCAGCAGGCCGATGGCCGGGGTGGCCTGGCCGATGTTGGCCACGGCGGTGACCAGCGGGGCCGCCCGGCGCAGGCCGCGGCGGGTGAGCGCGATGCCGAGCGGGATCGCGATGATCAGCACCCAGAAGGTGGAGATCGCGGTGAGCTGGACGTGCTGCCACAGCCGGAGCTCGACGTTGCCGTCCGCGAGGGAGTTCTCGGCGATCGCGTCGAGGGTGGCGTTGGTGATCCACAGGTAGGTGGCCAGCAGCACCAGCGCCAGCACGATGGGCAGGGTCACCAGCCGGGCCCAGGTGAGCCGGCGCCCGGGGCGCGGCGGCGCGGTGGAGGCCATGACCTCTTCACCGGGCTCCGGCTCCTCCTGGTCGCGGAAGATGTGGCCCCCCAGCTCGTGCTCGCCGGGCGGGCGTTCGGGGGAGACCGGGTTGCGCGGGCTCATGAGCCCTCCGAACCGTCCCGGAGCCCTTCCAGGTCCCGCTCGACGCGGTGGTGGCGCAGCTCCTCCAGGTCGTGCGCGTGCTCGGCCGCCGTCAGCCGGTCGGCCTCCAGCATCTCGTGCACGGAGTTCATCAGGGTCTCCATGTCCACGACGCCGATGTACTCGCCGCGCCGCCCGGTGACGGCCACCCGGCCGCCGCTGTCGGTGAGTACGGCCTCCAGGGCGTCGTGCAGGGTCGCGTCCCGGGTCACCGTGTCGTGCACGAGCTGGCCCGCCCGGGCGAGGGAGCCCTTGGCGCGCATCAGGTCGCCGCGGCGCAGCCATTTGTACGGGCGGCCGCGCCGGTCCAGCATCAGCAGCTCGTTGCCCTGGCCGGCGCGCAGGGTGTTGAAGATCTGCTGGAGCGGGTCGTCCACGGACACGGTCGGGAACTCGGCGATCTCCACGTCCCGCACCCGGGTGAGGTTGAGCCGCTTGAGGGCGGCCCCGGCGCCGACGAAGCCGGAGACGAAGTCGTCGGCGGGGTTGGTGAGGATCGCCTCGGGGGTGTCGAACTGCGCGATGTGCGAGCGCTCGCGCAGGACGGCGATCCGGTCGCCCAGCTTGATGGCCTCGTCGAAGTCGTGGGTGACGAAGACGATCGTCTTGTGCAGCTCGTGCTGGAGCCGGATCAGCTCGTCCTGGAGGTGGTCGCGGGTGATCGGGTCGACGGCGCCGAAGGGCTCGTCCATCAGCAGGACGGGCGGGTCGGCGGCGAGCGCCCGGGCCACGCCCACGCGCTGCTGCTGGCCGCCGGAGAGCTGGCGCGGGTAGCGGCCGTGGAACTCGCGCGGGTCCAGGCCGACCAGGTCGAGCATCTCCTCCACCCGGTCCTTCACGCGGGACTTGGACCAGCCGGTCATCTTCGGGACCAGGGCGATGTTCTCCGCGACCGTCATGTGCGGGAACAGCCCGGAGGACTGGATCGCGTACCCGATCTTGCGGCGCAGTTTGACCGGGTCCATGTCGGTGACGTCCTCGTCGCCGATGCGGATCCGGCCGGAGGTGGGCTCGATCAGCCGGTTGATCATCTTGAGGGTGGTGGACTTCCCGCAGCCGGAGGGGCCGACGAAGACCACCAGCTCGCCCGCCTTGATCTCCATGGAGACGTCGTCGACGGAGGGGCTGGGGTTGCCGGGGTAGCGCTTGGTGAGGTTCTCCAGCTGGATGGTGGCTCCGGAGGCTGCGGCCGGCTGCGGGCTCGCCTCCGGCTGCGGGCTTGTCGTCGGCGCGGACGTCGGCTCAGACACGGATTCCCCTCGGGATGGTGAGACGGCCGAGCAGCACGTACGCGGCGTCGAAGAGCAGGGCGAGGATGACGACGCCGAGCGTCCCCGCCAGCACCTGATTGATGGCGTTGGCGCTGCCGAGCGAGGCGATCCCGCGGAAGATCTCGTTGCCCAGGCCCGGCCCGGAGGCGTAGGCGGCGATGGCCGCGATGCCCATCAGCATCTGCGTGGAGACCCGGATGCCGGTCAGGATCGGCGGCCAGGCGAGCGGCAGCTCCACCTTCAGCAGCTGGGCGGTGCGCGACATCCCGATGCCCTTGGCGGCGTCGACCAGGGCCGGATCCACCCCGCGCAGGCCCACGATGGAGTTGCGCACGATGGGCAGCAGCCCGTACAGGGTCAGGGCGATCACGGTCGGCGCGACGCCGAGGCCGACGATCGGGATCAGCAGGCCGATCATGGCGAGCGAGGGGATGGTCAGCACGGTGGAGGTGGAGGTGACCGCGAGGTTCCCGGCCCAGCCGCTGCGGTACGTGAGGACGCCGATGGCGACGCCGAGGGCGGTCGCGATGACCGTGCACTGGAAGACGGCGCTGGCGTGCTGGAAGGCGTCGGTGAGCAGCTGCTGGTGGCGGTTGGACAGGTAGGACCAGAAGCTCACGCCGCGTCACCTCGTCCGTCTCGGCCGTCGTTTCCGCGGGTCAGTCGTCCTCTGCCGCCTGTTCGACCAGGGGAATGATCCGCAAGGGCACGGGATTCTCCATGACAATCGCTGTCGAAGCCCGCACGATCCCATCAAACGCGACAACTCGGTCGATCACCCGTTGAAGGTCGGCGTTGGACCGGGCCACGAGCCGGCACAGCATGTCCCCGTGCCCGGTCGTCGTGTGCAGTTCCAGCACCTCCGGAACCCCGTCCAAGTGGGCGCGTACGTCCGCCCCTTGCCCCTGCTTGATCTCCAGCGTGGCGAAGGCCGTCACCGGGTACCCCAGGGCCGCCGGATCCACCTGCGGACCGAATCCCCGGATGACTCCGTTCGACTGAAGCCGGTCCAGCCGGGCCTGCGCCGTGCCGCGCGCCACGCCGAGCCGGCGCGAGACCTCCAGGACCCCGATCCGGGGCTCGCGGGCGAGCAGGACGATGAGCCGGCCGTCGAGTCCGTCGATTCCCATGGGTGCCTCCGGGGCGGTCGGTCGGTGGTCATAGTGCACAGATATCCCAGCCATCCTGGGCGCCAGCTGGGCAGTTTGTACAGCAGAAATGGAAACTATTGCGCAGCTTGTGGAACGGCGGGACTCTGCGGTCATGACTGAGACCCAGCCGCTCGACACCGCACCGCGCACCGCCGCCAAGGCCGATCCCTTCCCCGTCAAGGGCATGGACGCGGTCGCCTTCGCCGTAGGCAACGCCAAGCAGGCCGCGCACTTCTACTCGACCGCCTTCGGCATGAAGCTCGTCGCCTACTCCGGACCGGAGAACGGCACGCGCGAGACGGCCAGCTACGTCCTGACCAACGGCGCCGCGCGGTTCGTCCTCACCTCGGTCATCAAGGCCACCACCGACCGCGGCCGCTTCCTCGCCGAGCACGTCGCCGACCACGGCGACGGCGTCGTCGACCTGGCGATCGAGGTCCCCGACGTGAAGGCGGCCTACGCCTACGCCGTCGAGCACGGCGCGCGCGGCCTGGACGAGCCGTACGAGCTCACCGACGAGCACGGCACGGTGCGGCTGGCGGCGATCGCCACCTACGGCCAGACCCGCCACACCCTGGTCGAGCGCGGCGACTACACCGGCCCCTACCTGCCCGGCTTCGTCTCCGTCGCCCCGATGGTCGAGCCCCCGGCCAAGCGCACCTTCCAGGCCATCGACCACTGCGTGGGCAACGTCGAGCTCGGCCGCATGAACGAGTGGGTGGCGTTCTACAACAAGGTCATGGGCTTCACGAACATGAAGGAGTTCGTGGGCGACGACATCGCGACCGAGTACTCGGCGCTGATGTCGAAGGTCGTCGCGGACGGCACCCTGAAGGTGAAGTTCCCGATCAACGAGCCGGCGATCGCGAAGAAGAAGTCGCAGATCGACGAGTACCTGGAGTTCTACGGCGGCGCGGGCGTCCAGCACATCGCGCTCGCCACGAACGACATCGTCCGCACCGTGCGGGCGATGCGGGCGGCCGGCGTGGAGTTCCTGAACACCCCGGACTCCTACTACGACACCCTCGGCGAGTGGGCGGGCGAGACCCGGGTCCCCGTCGAGATCCTGCGCGAGCTGAAGATCCTCGTCGACCGCGACGAGGACGGCTACCTGCTGCAGATCTTCACCAAGCCGGTCCAGGACCGCCCGACGGTCTTCTTCGAGATGATCGAGCGGCACGGGTCGATGGGCTTCGGCAAGGGCAACTTCAAGGCCCTGTTCGAGGCGATCGAGCGGGAGCAGGAGAAGCGGGGCAACCTCTAGCGGGTTGCGTTGACCGGGTCCCGGTGGCGTGGCGCCGCCGCTCGGGGCTCCGCCCCGGCCCTCCCCGCGCCTCAAACGCCGGCGGGGCTGGGACCGCCCCCTGCGGCGCCGCTCCTGGGGCTCCGCCCCAGACCCCGCGCCTCAAACGCCGGCGGGGCTGGATTTGGCCGGCGCCGGGCCGGATTTCCAGCCCCCCCCGGCGTTTGAGGCGCGGGTCCGGGCCGAGCCTGCCCGCGGCGAAGCCGCAATCCGGCACCGCGGGAAGGGGCGGGGTGGGGGAGGCCCCGCGCAGCGGCCCCCGCCCCCCCGGTCAGCGCCCCGACGGGCTCGGCTTGGGCTTGGGCTTGGGCTTGGCGACCGGCTTCGCCTTCGGGAGTTCCGGGGCCACCCACGGAGTGGTGGGCCGCATGTTCTCCGGGCCGCCCGCCGGGGGCTTGCCGATCGTGGCCAGGGCCTCCTTCGCCAGCGGCGCCCGCACCGGCGAGAACCGCGGGTTCGTCCGCAGCGCCTCCTCCAGGTGCCGCCGCGCCCCGGCCACGTCGCCCAGGCCCCGCTCGATCACCGCCCGGTGGTACGAGAAGTCCGCGAGCCGCAGCCCCTGCTCCGTGGCCCTCTTCGCGTACTCCAGCGCCGCCGCGTCGTCACCCGTCTTGTGCAGCGCCCAGCCCAGCGCGTCCGCCACGTGCACGCTCTTGTGCCGGGCCCACTCCGCCGTGAGGCGCCGTACGGCCGCCGCCGGGTCGCCGTGGTCCGCCTCGAACCGGCCCAGGAGCAGCTCCTCGTTCACCCCGCTCCGGGCGGCCTGCGCCGCGAGCCCGTCGTACACCGCCTTCGCCTCGGCGCCCCTCCCCAGCGACTCCAGCAGCTCGCCCAGTTCCAGCGACAGCGCGGGCACCGCGGCCCGTCCCAGCGCCATCCGGTAGTCCCGTACCGCCTCCCCGGCCCGTCCCATTGCCGCCAGCACCCGCGCCCGGCCGCCCAGCGCCTGCGCCTGCGCCGGGTCGGTGCGCAGCGCGGCCTCGTACTGCTTCAGCGCCTCCGCGTCGTCGCCGCGCTCCCACGCCAGCTCGCCGAGCCGGAACAGCACGTACGCCTTCTCCGCCGGGGCCTTCGCCGCGCCCCCCGCGTGCTCCATGGACATGGCCGCGTCCTCGCGCCAGCCCCGGTCCCGGTACACCTGCGAGGCCTTCATGAAGGCCGCGAGCCCCGGCCGCAGGTCCACCAGGCGCTCCATCGCCGTCTGCGCGGCCTTGTAGTCCCCGAGACCGCCGTACGCGTCCACGAGCACCGGGTACGCCGTCCAGCGCTTCGGCGCCTGCGCCCGTACGAGCTCGCCCCACTTCTTCCCGGTCCCGAAGTCCCGCCGGGCGTTGGCCAGGGTGCCCATGCCCGTCATCGCGTCGAGGTTGCCCTTCTCCGCCGGGCGCAGCTCCAGCGAGCGCTTCAGCGCGGCCTCCGCCTTCGGGTACCAGCCGGGATCGGCCGTCCGCCGCGCCTGCTCCAGGTACGCCGATCCGAGCACCGCCCACGAGGCCTCGTCGTCCGGATGTGCCGCGACCCACTTCTCCCGGTCGGCGACCAGCGCCGACAGGTCCACCGCCGCCGCCGGCGCACCCATCCCGACCGCCGCGCGGGCCCGCTCGCTGGGCCCCGGCGGGCGCGCGTCGTCGCCCGTGCGGGCCGGCCGGATCAGCAGGGCCCCGGCGATCAGGACCACCAGGGCCGCCGCCGCCACGAGCGTCTTGCGGCCGGTGAAGGTCACGGGCGGGGCAGCCTGCTGCCGCCTCTCCTGGGAGAGGGGGGCCCGAGAGAGGGGGGCCTCACGCATAGGGTCCATAGGGTCCATGGGGTCACTGTGCGTCAATATGAAGAGCTCGCCGAGGTGTCCGAAGAAGGTCGCGGGCGTGTTCACACCGATGGCCCCGACTGTCACGCTGGCACCATGGCTGACGAAGTTGACGACGTTTACGCCCCGGGCCGGACCCCGGGCCGGACCCCGCAGGACGCCCCGCCCGCCCCGAGGCTCCACGCGCTGCTCCTGGAAGGCCTGCCGGCCGAGGCCCTGCTGACCGACCCGCAGGTGACCGCCTCCTACGCCACCGACATGGCGAGCTTCTGCGCCGCCGGCACCCCGGCCGCGGTGGTCCTGCCCCGGACCGTCGAACAGGTCCAGCACGTCCTGCGCACCGCCCACGCGCTCCGCGTGCCCGTGGTGCCCCAGGGTGCCCGCACGGGCCTGTCGGGCGCGGCCAACGCCTCCGACGGCTGCGTCGTGCTCTCCCTCGTGAAGATGGACCGGATCCTGGAGATCGACACCGTCGACCGGATCGCCGTCGTCGAACCGGGCGTCGTCAACGCCGTCCTCTCGCGCGCCGTCGCCGAGCGCGGCCTGCACTACCCGCCGGACCCCTCCAGCTGGGAGCAGTGCACCATCGGCGGGAACATCGGCACCGCCGCCGGCGGTCTGTGCTGCGTCAAGTACGGGGTCACCGCCGAGTACGTCCTCGGCCTCGACGTGGTCCTCGCCGACGGCAGGCTCCTGCGGACCGGCCGGCGCACCGCCAAGGGCGTCGCGGGGTACGACCTCACCCGCCTGTTCGTCGGCTCCGAAGGCAGCCTCGGCGTCGTCGTCCGGGCCGTCCTCGCACTGCGCCCGGCCCCGCCCCGCCAGCTCGCGCTCGCCGCCGAGTTCCCCTCCGCCGCGGCCGCCTGCGCGGCCGTGTGCGCCGTCATGGAGGCCGGTCTGACACCCTCGCTGCTGGAGCTGATGGACCGTACGACCGTCCGCGCCGTCAACGCGCTGGGCAAGATGGGCCTGCCCGACACCACCGAGGCCCTGCTGCTCGCCGCCTTCGACACCCCGCACGCGCCCGAGGACCTGGCCGCCGTGGGGGAGCTGTGCACCGCCGCCGGGGCGAGCGCCGTCGTACCGGCCGAGGACGCGGCCGAGTCCGAACTGCTCCTCCAGGCCCGCCGGATGGCCCTGCCCGCGCTGGAGGCCCTGCGGCCGGCGACGATGATCGACGACGTGTGCGTACCGCGCACCCGGCTCGCCGAGATGCTGGACGGGACCGCCGCCATCGCCCGTACGCACGGCCTACTCATCGGGGTCTGCGCGCACGCCGGCGACGGGAACACCCACCCCATCGTCTGCTTCGACCCCGCCGACGAGGACGAGACGCGGCGCGCCCGCGCGTCCTTCGAGGAGATCATGGCGCTGGGGCTCGAACTGGGCGGGACCATCACGGGAGAGCACGGGGTCGGCGTCCTGAAGAAGGAGTGGCTCGCCCGCGAACTCGGCCCGGTCGGACTGGAGATGCAGCGCGCCGTCAAACACGCCTTCGACCCGGAGGGACTACTCAACCCCGGCAAGCTCTTCTGAGTCACAGCTCCCCGTCCGCCGACTCGTCCGACGGCCACGGGTCGCGCATCCACAGCTCGTCGGCCGGCGTCGGGGCGAGCAGCTCGGCCAGCGCCGCGTCCAGGCCGAGCCGGTCGGCCTCGGTGCCGGGCGGCACGATCCGCAGGGTCCGCTCCAGCCACGCCGACACCGATACGGCGGGGGCCTCCAGCAGGGCGTCGCCGTCGGGGGAGCTGAGCGCCATGCACAGGACGGACTGCTGGCCGACCTTCGTGGGCCAGATCCGCACGTCGCCGTGGCCGCACGGGCGGAACACCCCCTCGACCAGCAGCTCCCGGGCGAAGGTCCAGTTGACCGGGGTGCTGGAGCCGGTGTGGAAGGTGATGTGCACGGCGAACGGGTCGTCCGTCAGGTACAGCAGGCGGGCGGGGACGGGGACGCTGCGCTCGGGGGACAGGACCAGCTTCAGTTCCAGCTCGCGCTCGACGACGGGGTGGTGCATGGCGGCCTCACTTCGGTACGGGGTACGTGTTCGGGTGGTGCGCGGGGCCTTCGAGCGGCCCGTACCCGGAGAGAGCGCCGAAGTGCCCGGGTATGACGCGAGTTCGCGAGGCACATCGAGGATTGGCCGAAATCAATCGGCTGACCGAAATCCTCCGTACGGGGCCGCGTTCGCCAGGGTTCGCCCGAACGCTTGGATTCTCCCGTTACCGGACCTGTCGGGGGGCGGTTCTTGGCTATGGTCCACCCCTGCAAGAAGCCTCAAGCCACGATCGGAGTTGGGGACATTGACGGCCTCCCCTGGTGACGGCGAGCACGCGGCCCGCGAGGGCTACTACCCCGATCCGTCCATCCCCGGGTACGTCAGGTTCTGGAACGGCCTGAACTGGGTTCCCGGTACGAGCCGCCCCGCGGCCCCTGCCGACGAGACGGGTCCCGTGTTCCTCGACGAGACCGGCGTGAGCGAGGCGCTGCGCGGGCCGGAACGATGGCCGCGGCCCGAACCGGAACCGGCTCCCCGCCCGGCCCCCGACGCCTGGCCGGAGCCGGCCGTCTCCGGGGCGGAGGCCTCTTCGCGCCCGCGGTCGGGGGCCTGGCCGGAGCCGGCCGCTTCCCGTGCGGAGCCCGTCTCCCGTGCGGAGCCCGCTTCCCGTGCGGAGCCCGCTTCCGGGTCGGAGATCGAGGCCTGGGCGGAGTCCGTTTCCCGGTCGCGGGTCGAGTCCTGGCCGGAGCCTGCCGCTTCTCCGGCGGAGTCCGGGCCGTCGCCGGAGTCCGGTGCCGAGCCCGGGGGATGGCAGGCCGACCCGCTCCACCAGGCCGGCTTCGGGGGGCCGCGCGACCGCCGGGTGTCCTGGGGCCACGAGGCGGCCGTGGCGGCCCGTCCCGCCGGGATCTCCCTGGCCCGCACGCCGGTCCCGGCGCCCGCTCCCCGCCCGGCGCAGGCACAGGCACAGGCCGAGGCCCCGGCGCACCGATCGGCGCAGGCCCCGCCCCGGCACTCGGCCCCGGCCCCCGTGTCGGCCGCCCTGCCCGGGCAGGCCTCCGGCTCCGCCGCCCCGGGCGGCCTCGGCATCCTGTCGGCACCCTCCCCGGTCGGCGCGGCCGCGGCCGCGGCACATGCCGCCGCTCAGGCGCCCGTGTGGCCCGCCGCCCCGGCTCCGCCGGGCTCACCGGGCCCGGACGCGGAGCCGGTCGGGCGCGCCCCCTCCGCGGAGCGCCCCGCCCCCGCCCCGGCCCCGGCCCGGGCCGTCCCGGCGGAGCCCGCCCGGCGCGCGGCCCCCGTAGAGCCCCCGACCCGTGCGGAGCGACCCGCGGGAACCGGCCGCGCGGTGTTCGAGCGGATGGCGGAGCGGGCCGTGCGCCCCGCCGGGCTCGTGCGCCGCGCGACGGCCCGACTGCTGGACTCCCTCGTGTACGCCGCCGTCGCCACCGGGGTCGCGCTGCCCCTGGTGCCCGGGGCGACCGCGCACCTCCAGGCCAAGGTGGACGCCGCCCGCGCGGGCGGCCGGACCACCACCGTGTGGCTGCTCGACGCGACCATCGCGGGTTCGCTGGGCCTCGTCCTGGGCGCCGTCCTCCTCTTCGGCGTCTTCTACGAAGCCGTGCCCACCGCCCGTTGGGGTCGCACCGCCGGCAAGAAGCTGCTCGGCGTACGGGTCCTGGCCACCGCCTCGCTGCGCCCGCCCCGCTTCGGCGCGGCGCTGCGCCGCTGGCTCGTGTACGCCCTCCTGGGCCTCCCGGGGGTCCTGTGGGCCCTCGCGGACCGGCCGCGCCGCCGGGCCCTCCACGACCGCGCCGCACGCACCTACGTGGCCCGCTAGGGCCTGTCGTCAAACTCCCGTCGCCGCCCGAAGCGGACCGGAGTGTGACGACGGGCCCGTAGGGGCCGCGGGGGGCCCTCGCACCCCCGCGTCCCCCGAACGGACGCGTTCCCGTTGCGGGCCGCTCCGGGCCGGGTTCGACTCGGGCCATGAGCACCGACCAACCGCCGCCGGGCCAGCCGCCCGAGGACGACCCGTTCCTCAAGAAGCCCCAGGAACCGACGCCTCCGCCGTCGGGTGGTTCGCCGTACGGTTCACCGCCCGCAGGCGCCGGCGGAGCCTTCCCGCCGCCCCCGCCCGGAGGTGGAGGGGGCTATCCCCCGCCGCCCCCGCCCGGAGGAGGCGGCTATCCGCCCCCGCCGCCCCCGTACAACGGAGGCGCGGGCGGTGGCGACCCGTACGGCGGTGGTGGCGGCTACGGCATGCCCGACCCGCTCGCCGGGATGCCGCCGCTCGCCGACTTCGGCAAGCGGCTGGCCGCCCGCGTCATCGACCTGCTGATCATCGCCGTCCCGCTGTTCCTCATCCAGCTCCTCGTCGGTGACCGCAACCGGTACACGGTCGAGACGAACAACGGCGAGGACGTCACCGAGGTCATCACCAAGTCGTACAGCGGCAGCGGTCTGGTCATGACGCTGATCTCGATCGTCGCCTACGTGGGCTACGACTGGTGGTTCGTCAAGAAGAACGGCCAGACCCTCGGCAAGAAGTGGATGGGCCTGCGCGTCGCGATGCTCAACGACGGCAGCGTCCCGCAGTCCAACGCCGCCCTCTCCCGTGCCGCCGTGCTCTGGCTGCCGACGCTGATCTGCTGCTTCTGCCTGTGGCCGATCGCGCTCGTCATCTCGATGCTCGTCGACAAGCCCTACAAGCAGGGTCTGCACGACAAGGTGGCCAAGACCGTGGTGGTCCAAGCCACCTAGAAAGCCGCCTAGAGGTATGCAGTCCGGTGCGCGGGCGGTCTCCCCCTCGGGGAGGCCGCCCGCGCCGCGCTGTGCGCGGTCAGTGGTGCACGGGGTGTTCGACCGGGGCCGGCGCAGACGCCGGCGCGGCCGCCGCCACGTCCCGCGGCACGGTGTCGGGAGCCGCGGGGTACGCGGGGGCGGTCCTCGTACGGCTCGCCGCGTGCCGCCCGCGCCGGCGCGGGAGCGGGAGGGTGAGCGCGACGAGGAGCCCGAGGGCGAGGGCGGCGGCGGCGATGACCGCGACGCCGAGTCCCGTACTCGTCTGCGAGAGCAGCAGCATGGCGATCGTCGACACGATGACGGTGGCGGACCCGTAGGCGAGCTGTGCGGCAGTCGGACGCGGCATGGCGATATCCGTCCTCGTAGCGGGAGGGGGAGCCGGCTCGGCCAGGTCTGGCGCCGAGCGACCCTACGACGGTGGATGCCCGAGCGGGACTGTCGGTAAGCGCGACCTCACCCGTGCGACGGGGAGCAGCGGAGCACGGGGGGCGCACGGGGAGCACCGCTGGGGTGCGGGGGCGAGGAGGGGCGGGTGGGGTCCGTCGGGGGATCGGACGCACCGTTCGTCCCTTATGGCCGCGGAACGTCCGAATAGCGGAACTCGGTGACCGCATAGTGCAGTTGTAAGGAACAAGTCAAGGTCTGTCTTTTCTTGCGACTCTCCGGTCAAATGTCGTCACTTGAGACGCGCGCCGCACGGAACCCCCCACTCCTCCGGAGAAGTTCCGCACCACTTCGCGGCCGCGGGAGGGGAACGACATCAAGTGACCAGCAACTCGGCCAGAAGACGAGCGCTGCGCGCCGCCGCAATCGGCGTGACCCTGGCAGCGACGGCGGCCACCGGCGCCGCCTTCACGATGGCCCAGGCGGACCCGGGTGCGAAGGTGTCCGCCGCGGACCGCCAGGACCCGACCGCTCTTTCCAAGGAGAAGGTCGACCACGACCTCGAAGGACCGTTCAGCAAGCAGCAGGAGCAGGCCAGGAAGGCCGCCCTGGAGCAGGTGATGAGCGGCAAGAAGGACGTCGAGCAGCGGGGCGCCTCCAAGGTCGTCAAGCTCGACGAGAAGAAGTACGTCGAGCTCGGCCGCGAGAAGACCGACAAGATCTTCACGATCCTCGTCGACTTCGGCGACCAGGTGGACAACACCACCATGTTCGACCCGGACGGTCCCGGCCCCAAGCCGGCCGTGCCCAAGTACGGCGGCACCCCGGGTCCGCTGCACAACCAGATCGCCCAGCCCGACCGTGCGACGAACAACAGCACGGCCTGGCGCAAGGACTTCAACCGCGCGTACTTCCAGGACCTGTACTTCGGTACCGGCGCCGGCAAGAACTCGCTGAAGACCTACTACGAGAAGACCTCCTCGGGCCGGTACTCGGTCGAGGGCGAGGTCGCCGACTGGGTCAAGGTCCCGTACAACGAGGCCCGTTACGGCTCGAACTACTGCGGCCAGTCCAACTGCTCCAACGTCTGGGACACGGTCAAGGACGGCGTGACCGCCTGGGTCGAGGGTCAGAAGAAGGCCGGCAAGACCGACGCCCAGATCAAGGCGCAGATGGCCCAGTACGACCTCTGGGACCGCTACGACTTCGACGGCGACGGCAACTTCAACGAGTCCGACGGCTACATCGACCACTTCCAGATCGTCCACGCGGGCGAGGACGAGTCGGCCGGCGGCGGCGTGCAGGGCCCCGACGCCCTGTGGGCGCACCGCTGGTACGCCTACGGCACGCAGGCGGGCAAGACCGGCCCGGAGAACAACAAGGCCGGCGGCGCCCAGATCGGCGAGACCGGCATCTGGGTCGGCGACTACACGATGCAGCCCGAGAACGGCGGCCTCGGCGTCTTCGCGCACGAGTACGGCCACGACCTCGGCCTCCCCGACCTCTACGACACCTCCGGTGGCGGCGAGAACTCGGTCGGCTTCTGGTCCCTGATGTCCGCGGGCTCCTGGCTCGGCACGGGCAAGGACTCCATAGGCGACCTCCCGGGCGACATGACCGCCTGGGACAAGTTCCAGCTGGGCTGGCTGAACTACGACACGGCCAAGGCCGCGACGAAGTCCACCCACAAGCTGGGCGTCTCCGCGTACAACACGAAGGACAAGCAGGCGCTCCTCGTCGAGCTGCCGAAGAAGAAGGTCACGACCGACATCGTCGCTCCCGCCGAGGGTTCCTCGCAGTGGTGGAGCAACATGGGTGACGACCTCAAGAACACCCTCACCCGCTCGGTCGACCTGACCGGCAAGTCCTCCGCGGCCCTGTCCCTCAAGGGCTGGTGGGACATCGAGGCGGAGTACGACTACCTGTACACCGAGGTCTCCACCGACGGTGGCGCCACCTGGACCCCGCTCGCCGGCACCGCCGACGGCGTGGCCATCCCGGTCGACGCCTCCAACAGCCCGTCGCTCACCGGCGTCTCGGAGACCTGGAAGAGCCTGAACTACTCGCTGAACGCCTACGCGGGCAAGAAGGTCGACCTCCGCTTCCGCTACCAGACGGACGGCGGCGCGGGCGGCAAGGGCTTCACGGGCGACGCGCTCAGCATCACGGCGGACGGCGCCACGCTGTTCACCGACGGTGCCGAGGCCGGCGACAACGGCTGGACCGGCAAGGGCTTCTCCCGCGTCGGCAGCGGCTTCACCAAGGAGTACGACCAGTACTACCTGGCCGAGAACCGCCGCTACGTCTCGTACGACAAGACCCTCAAGGTCGGTCCGTACAACTTCGGCTTCGCCAACACGAAGCCGAACTGGGTCGAGCACTACGCCTACCAGGACGGCCTCCTGATCTGGCAGTGGGACACCTCCCAGAAGGACAACAACACCAGCCAGCACCCCGGCTCCGGTCTGATCCTGCCGATCGACGCCAACGCCAAGCCGATGAAGTGGTCGGACGGCACCCTGCTGCGGAACAAGATCCAGCCGTACGACGCCGCCTTCAGCGCGTACAAGACGGACGCCATCACCCTGCACAAGAACGGTGAGGAACTGTTCCTGAAGCCGAAGGCCGCGCAGCTGGTCTTCGACGACCACAAGGGCAAGTACTACTACGACGAGAACCCGACCGGCTCGGTGAAGGTCACTGACACCAACACCAAGATCAAGATCCTGAAGGAGACCTACGACGGTCTCGTCATGACGGTCGAGGTCGGCCCCTCCGTTAAGTAATTCAGCAAAACCGCAGGTCAAAGCATGATCGGCCGTCGCCCTCTAGCGGGCGGCGGCCGATCGCGTTTAGATGCGTGGGCTGAGTTTCTTATTGACGGGGGAGATGAAGACATGCCCGGTGGAGGTTTCGTCCGATTGCCAGGCGGCAGCGTGGTCGTCGCGCTCACGCTGCCCAGACCGTCCGTGGAAGGTGCCGTCGAGGTCGGTATCGCGGGCATCGGAGGCGGTATCGAGCCCGCCGTCGACGGCGGCGTCGACGGTGGCGTCGACGGTGGGAACGTCCGCGTGCTGGTGCACGCGGTGAACCGGGCCCGCGCCCTGACCAGGCTGCGGAACCTCGGACTGCGCGCCGTCTACCTGCGCGGCAACGCCCAGCCGCCCACGCCGGACGAGATCACCGCCGTCCTGCACCACCCCGACGGCCTGCTCTGGCGCTGTGCGCCGGACCGGGCGGCCGAGCTGTGGCACCCGATCAGGGCCCTGCTGGGGTGAGGGCGCGGGGCTGAGCCGCCCCGGTGGCGCCCGCAGGGCCCCGCCCTGCCGGCGCCCCCGCCAGAGGCCCGCAGGCGCCCCGCAGGCGCCTCCGGGCGCCCCCGGTGCCCGGCGGTCAGCCGGCCACCACGGGGGTTCCGCTCAGCTCCACCCCGGCTTCCCGGAGCTCGGCCAGCGCACGGGTCGTGGTGTGCGGGGCCACTCCGGCCGTCAGGTCCAGCAGCACGTGGGTGCGGAACCCCGCGCGGGCCGCGTCCAGGGCGGTGGCCTTGACGCAGTGGTCGGTGGCGATGCCGACCACGTCGACCTCGGTGACCTGCCGGTCGCGCAGCCACTCCGTGAGCCCGAGCCCGTTCTCGTCCGCGCCCTCGAAACCGCTGTACGCGGCCTCGTACGCACCCTTGTCGAAGACGGCGGCCACGGCCCCCGAGGCGACGGCGGGCGCGAAGTTCGGGTGGAAGCCCACGCCCTCGGTCCCGGCGACGCAGTGCACCGGCCAGGACGTCTCGTAGTCCGGCTGGGCCGGGGGGTGCGCGAAGTGGGATCCGGGGTCGACGTGGTGGTCGCGGGTGGCGACGACGTGCCGGTACCCGGCGGTCGCCTGGCCGATGAGCTCGGTGATGGCGGCGGCGACGTCGGCTCCGCCGGTGACCGCGAGGCTGCCGCCCTCGCAGAAGTCGTTCTGTACGTCGACGACGATCAGTGCGCGGTGCATGTCCGGTGCCCTTCGGCTTGGTGTGTGGTGGGCGGGGACCCTGCGGGGGCTCTTCCCCCGCCCCGCCCCTTCCCGAAACGGGGGCGAGCCCCCGGCCCCTCCGGGCGCCGCGCGCCCGCGCCTCGAACGCCGGCGGGGCTGATGTCGCCCTGCGGGCGATCCGGCCGCGCGTCGCGTCGGACGTCAGGCGAATCCGGCCTCGCCGGCGTTCGAGGCGCGGGGTCCGGAGCGGGGCCCCGGGGGCCCCAGCGGCCCCGGCTGTGCCGGGCTCGCGACCCGCCCCGCCTGCGGGGCTACGCGTACTCCGTCGGGATCACGGCCTCGCCGCGCGAGAGCTGTGTGGCGGAGAGCGGGAGGCCCGTCAGGGTCTGGCGGTGACGGTCGCGGACCGTCTCCAGGGACTCGCGGGCCACGACCTCGCCGCCCTTGACCAGCTCCACCAGGAGCTGCTTGTCCGCCAGCGCCGCCGGCACCGGCCCGGTCCCGAGGACCTCCGCCTCCGCGACCCCGTCCGCGTCGACCCGCCGGGCCGCCCACTTGCGCCCCCCGACGGAGGTCTTGCCGCCCGAGGACTTCTTCGCCACCGACACCAGCGGCGCCTTCGGGTCGGCCGAGGCCGCCCGCGCCACCAGCTTGTAGACCATCGAGCACGTCGGGTGCCCGCTGCCCGTCACCAGCTGGGTGCCGACCCCGTACGCGTCCACGGGGGCGGCCGCCAGCGAGGCGATCGCGTACTCGTCCAGGTCCGAGGTCACCACGATCTTCGTCGCGGTCGCCCCCAGCTCGTCGAGCTGCTGCCGCACCCGGTGCGCGACCAGCAGCAGGTCCCCGGAGTCGATCCGGACGGCGCCGAGGCCCGTTCCGGCGACCTCCACGGCCGTGCGGACCGCCTCCGCCACGTCGTAGGTGTCCACCAGCAGCGTGGTTCCGCTGCCCAGCGAGGCGACCTGGGCGGTGAAGGCGTCCCGCTCGCTGTCGTGCAGCAGGGTGAAGGCGTGCGCGCTCGTACCGACCGTCGGGATCCCGTACCGGAATCCGGCCGCCAGGTCCGAGGTCGAGGTGAAACCGCCGACGTACGCGGCCCGCGCCGAGGCGACGGCCGCCAGCTCGTGGGTGCGCCGGGCGCCCATCTCGATCAGCGGGCGGCCGCCGGCGGCCGAGGCCATCCGTGAGGCGGCCGCGGCGATCGCGGAGTCGTGGTTGAGGATCGACAGGATCACGGTCTCCAGCAGCACGCACTCGGCGAAGCTGCCCTCGACGCGCAGGACGGGCGAGCCGGGGAAGTAGACCTCGCCCTCCGGGTAGCCCCAGATGTCGCCGGAGAAGCGGTACGAGGCGAGCCAGTCGAGGGTGCGGCCGTCGATGACGTCCCGCTCGCGCAGGAACTCCAGTACGGCGCCGTCGAAGCGGAAGTTCTCCACCGCGTCGAGCACCCGGCCGGTCCCCGCGATCACCCCGTAGCGGCGGCCCTCGGGGAGCCGCCGGGTGAACACCTCGAAGACCGAGCGGCGGTCGGCCGTGCCGTTGGCCAGCGCGGCTTGCAACATCGTGAGCTCGTAATGGTCCGTGAAGAGCGCTGTCGACGGCACGTCCACCGGCAGGCCCAGGTCCGCAGGGTTCATGCGACGGATGCTAGCGCACATCTCGTCAAAGTGACGAGATGTAGGGGCCTGTTTGTGCGACGGGCCCCCGTCAGTGGCAGCATGGGACAAGTGAGTGTTGCTCCCATTGAGATCGAACGCACCGAATCGGCCGAAGAGACCTTCGCGGTCCCGGAACCCGACGTCCCGTGGGTGACCCTGGTGCACAACGACCCGGTCAACCTCATGAGCTACGTGACGTACGTGTTCCAGGCCTACTTCGGCTATTCCAAGGACAAGGCGAACAAGCTGATGATGGACGTCCACCACAAGGGTCGGGCGGTCGTCTCCAGCGGCAGCCGCGAGGAGATGGAACGGGACGTGCAGGCCATGCACGGCTACGGCCTCTGGGCGACCATGTCCCAGGACCGCAACTGATGGGCGGCGTGTTCGAGCCGCTGAAGGGCGGCGGGGCCGCCATCGCGCTGGACGAGATCGAGATCTCGATCCTGCGCTCCCTGGCCGTGCAGCTCCTGGAGCTCATCGGCCCCGGCGAGCCGGAGCCCGATCCGGACGACGACCCGCTGGCCGCGCTCTTCGCCGCCTCCGACGGCCCGACCGAGCCCCCCTCGGACCCGGCCCTGGCCCGGCTCTTCCCCGACGCCTACGGCGGCCCGGAGACCGGACCGGGCGCGGACACGGAGGAGCTGAGGGCCCATTCGGCCGAATTCCGCCGCTTCACCGAGAACGACCTGCGCACCCGCAAGCGGGAGGACGCGCTGGCCGTCGTACGGAGCCTGGACGGGCTGAGCCCGGCCGGCGACGGCGCGGGGGTCCTGGAGGTCGAAGGGGAGCTGCGGCTGCGCTGGCTGGGCGCCCTGAACGACCTGCGGCTCACCATCGCGGCCCGCCTCGACATCACGGAGGACGACGAGAGCGCCGTGCTGTTCCGGCTGCCGGACGACGATCCGCGCAAGCCGATGGTGATGGCGTACCTCTGGCTCGGCGGTCTCCAGGAGACCCTCATCGAGACGCTCGCCGACACCCTCTGAGGGGGCGCTCCGCGGAACCCTCTGACCCCGCCATTCTGTGAGGGGCCTCAAGCCCGTCCGCCGTTCGCTCAGCGGGCGCTCAAATCCGGATAACGATCAGATCACCACGATGTGGTGATCTGATCCATTTCAGGATCTCTGTCCTGATTTTTTTATGCCCCGCGTCACATTTTCTTCCCTCATGCACCCATAAGCACGTGATAGATCTTCACGACGCCGACGGGGCGCCACCCATGCCCCCCGGCCTGCTTGAACCGGCTGACCGCCGGCGTGCAACTCCATCCGTATCCGGGGGGATCGAGGACCCGATCCGCTGCCAGCCATGGCGCGGATCGGCGTGGAGAAAGGCGCACCAGACATGACCTCCGTACAGGTCGACGAGCAGCAGCACGACACCACCGAGGGCGGCGGCTACCACCGCGCACTCGGCGCCCGCCAGATCCAGATGATCGCGATCGGCGGCGCCATCGGCACCGGCCTCTTCCTGGGAGCGGGCAAGGCCATCTCCAAGGCCGGCCCCAGCCTGATCCTGGCCTACGCCATCGCGGGCCTGGTCATCTTCTTCATCATGCGGGCCCTGGGCGAACTGCTCATGTACCGCCCGGTGTCCGGCTCCTTCTCGGACTACGCCCGGGAGTTCCTCGGCCCCTTCTGGGGTTACGTGACCGGCTGGACCTACTGGCTCTTCTGGGTGGTCACCGGCATCACCGAAGTCACCGCCGCCGCGCAGTACATGTCGTACTGGACCCACGACAGCTTCCCGCAATGGGCGTACGCGCTGATCTTCACCGTCATCCTCTACGGCGCCAACCTGATCTCCGTGAAGCTCTTCGGCGAGCTGGAGTTCTGGTTCTCCATGGTCAAGGTCACCGCCATCGTCGGCATGATCCTGATCTGCGCCGGCATCCTCACCATCGGCTTCTCCGACGCCGCGGACACCGCCACCGTCTCCAACCTCTGGAACGACGGCGGCTTCTTCCCCAAGGGCATCGGCGGCACGCTGATGACCCTGCAGATCGTCATGTTCGCCTTCCTCGCCGTCGAGCTGGTCGGCGTCACCGCCGGCGAGTCCAAGGACCCCGAGAAGACCCTGCCCAAGGCCATCAACACCGTGCCGTGGCGCATCGCCGTCTTCTACGTCGGCGCGCTGATCATGATCCTGTCGGTCGTCCCGTGGCACGAGTTCCAGCCCGGCGTCAGCCCCTTCGTCGCCGCCTTCGAGAAGATGGGCCTCGGCGTCGGCGCCGCGATCGTCAACTTCGTCGTCCTCACCGCGGCCCTTTCCTCCTGCAACTCGGGCATGTACTCCACCGGCCGCATGCTGCGCGACCTCGCCCTCAACGGCCAGGGCCCGAAGTTCTTCACCCGGCTCACCAAGAACGGCACCCCGCTGATCGGCACCAGCTTCTCCGCCGCGCTGATGCTCGTGGGCGTCTGGATCAACTACGTCGCCCCCGGCAAGGCCTTCGAGTACGTGGTCTCCTTCGCCACCATCTCCGGCATGTGGGCCTGGATCATGATCCTCGTCTGCCAGATCCGCTACCGGTCCCTCTCCGACCGCGGCGACCTCCCGAAGTCGCCGTTCCGCGCCCCCGGCGCCCCCTTCACGAGCTACTTCGCCCTGGCCTTCATCGGCATGGTCATCGTGATGATGGGCATCGACGAGAGCGCCCGCGTCTCGCTCTACTGCGCCCCGCTGTGGGGCCTGCTGCTGGGCGTCTCGTACCTGGTGATGAAGTCCCGCGACCCGCGCGGCGCCGCCTTCACCAAGGCCTCGTAGAACCTCCGCGCACCGCGGGTCCCGGCCGCCTGTCACCGCCGGGACCCGCGCAGCCGACCGGCACGAGCCCCTGGAACAGGGGAGCGTGTCCATCATCCGGGCCCTCCCGTACCACCCCTCGGTACGGGAGGGCCCGTCTGCTTATCCTGTCGCTCATGCTGACCATCACCCAGGCCCTGTACGACCAGATCGTCGCGCACGCCCGCCAGGACCACCCCGACGAGGCCTGCGGCGTGGTGGCCGGCCCGGCCGGCGCGGACCGCCCGGAGCGGTTCGTACCCATGCTGAACGCGGCCCGCTCGCCCACGTTCTACGAGTTCGACTCGAAGGACCTGCTGAAGCTCTACCGCGAGCTGGACGACCGGGACGAGGACCCCGTCATCGTCTACCACTCGCACACCGCGACCGAGGCCTACCCCTCGCGCACGGACGTCACGTACGCGAACGAGCCCGGCGCGCACTACGTGCTGGTCTCCACGGCGGACAAGGACGGCCTCGGGGACTTCCAGTTCCGGTCGTACCGGATCGTCGAAGGCGTGATCACCGAGGAAGAAGTGCAGGTCGTAGCGGCCTACTGAGGCGCCGACACCGCACTACTTCTCAGTATGTGAGCGATATCCGTCCACGATGCGGAATCACACTCCAAACCGCGGACCGGGAATCGTTAACATGACCGCATGGTTTCCCACGACGTGAGCATCGAGACGCCCGGCAGGCTGCTGCTCGTGGCGCGGCTGCACGTCGACCTGTGCCGCCTCGCCAGCGCCATCTGTCCTGCCGCCTGAGCCCCGCCGGCCCCCGCGCGGGGCCGCGTGCTCACGCCCGCTCCGCTTCGCCCGCCTTCCCTTCACCATCCTGACTGGAGCCCGCCATGGCCATCGAGGTCCGCATCCCCACCATCCTCCGCACCTACACCAACGGCGAGAAGGCCGTCACGGGCGCGGGTGCGACGCTCTCCGAGCTGTTCTCCGACCTGGAGACCCGCCACAAGGGCATCCAGGAGCGCATCATCGACGAGGCCAAGGGCGGCGAGCTGCGCCGCTTCGTCAACGTCTACCTCAACGACGAGGACGTCCGCTTCCTCGACGGCATCTCCACCGCGCTCAAGGACGGCGACAACGTCACCATCCTCCCGGCCGTAGCCGGCGGATCGAAGTAATGCGCTACGACTCCCCCCTGGCCGCGGTCGGCAACACGCCGCTGGTACGCCTGCCCCGGCTCTCGCCCTCGGACGACGTCCGCATCTGGGCGAAGCTGGAGGACCGCAACCCGACCGGCTCGATCAAGGACCGCCCCGCGCTCCACATGGTCGAGCAGGCCGAGAAGGACGGCCGGCTGTACCCCGGCTGCACGATCCTGGAGCCCACCTCGGGCAACACGGGCATCTCCCTCGCCATGGCCGCGAAGCTCAAGGGCTACAAGATCGTGTGCGTCATGCCGGAGAACACCTCCCAGGAGCGGCGCGACCTGCTGGCCATGTGGGGAGCCGAGATCATCCCGTCGCCGGCGGCGGGCGGCTCGAACACGGCCGTCCGCGTCGCGAAGGAACTGGCCGCGCAGAACCCCTCCTGGGTGATGCTCTACCAGTACGGCAACCCGGACAACGCGGGCGCCCACTACGCCACGACGGGCCCGGAGATCCTCACGGACCTCCCCTCGATCACCCACTTCGTGGCGGGCCTCGGCACCACCGGCACCCTGATGGGCGTCGGCCGCTACCTGCGCGAGCACGTCCCGGGCATCAAGATCGTGGCGGCGGAACCGCGCTACGACGACCTCGTCTACGGCCTGCGCAACCTCGACGAGGGATTCGTCCCCGAGCTGTACGACGCCTCGGTCCTGACGACCCGCTTCTCGGTCGGCTCGGCGGACGCGGTCACCCGCACCCGCGAGCTGCTCCAGCAGGAAGGCATCTTCGCCGGCGTCTCCACGGGCGCGGCCCTGCACGCGGCGATCGGCGTCGGCCGCAAGGCGGTCGCGGCGGGCGAGTCGGCCGACATCGTCTTCGTCGTGGCCGACGGCGGCTGGAAGTACCTCTCCACGGGCGTCTACACGGCGGCCACCACGGAAGAGGCCATCGAAGTCCTCCAGGGCCAACTCTGGGCGTAGCCCGAACGGCGGGGCTGGACACGTCCAGCCCCGCCCGCGCGTGAGGGCGCAGCCCGCGCATCGGCGCGAGGTCCGTGCACCGGCGCGAGGTCCGCGCGGCGGTGCCCGGCCGGGTCCGCGTCAGGAAGGCGGCCCCCCGAGCCCCTTCACCTCGTCCCACACCGCCGGATCCACCGTCCCCAGCAGCCGCGCCCGGGCGAACTCCCACACGGACACCTCCACGACCCGGTCCGCCTCCAGGAACCCGCCCCGCGCCCCCACCACCCCCGGCGGCAGCGGAATCACCCCGGCGCGCCGGTCGTCGTACTTCCCCGTGATCCGCGCGATCCGCGCCCGGTGGCCCCGTACGCCCAGCACCAGGCAGGGCCGTCCGTCCTCCAGGGACCACAGCTCACCGGCCTTCGGCCGCGGCAGCGGTCCCGGTCCGTGCGGCGGATCCGCGGGCCGCCGTACCCGCCGGGGGAGGAGCACCAGCAGGATCACGACCACCACCGCGGCGACCGCCGGCCACCAGGACGTGTCCATACTCCGACCGTAGCCCCGCCCGCCGCCCCCGGCACGGCAGCGGCCCGCCGAACGGCAACCCGAGTCCACCCCGTCGCTCCCCCGGGTGACAGCTCAGGTGATTCGCCCCACAACGGCCCGCCGCGGAGGAGCGACCGGGCGTTTCGCGCCTTACGCTCGACCCACGCACGGCCCGCATTCCGTCCACGGACCGTCCACGGAGGTTCACGCTCCATGAAGCTCACCGTCGTCGGCTGTTCGGGCTCGTTCCCGTCCGCGGAATCAGCCTGTTCGAGCTACCTCGTCGAGGCCGACGGCTTCCGGCTGCTCCTCGACATGGGCAACGGCTCCCTCGGCGAGCTCCAGCGCCACATCGGGCTCTACGATCTCGACGCGATCTTCCTCAGCCACCTGCACGCCGATCACTGCATCGACATGTGCGCGTACTTCGTCGCCCGCTTCTACCGCCACGAGGGCGGCCGCTGCGGCACCATCCCCGTCTACGGCCCCGAAGGCACCGAGAAGCGGCTGTCCACCGCCTACGAGGACGTCCCCGACGAGCGCTCCATGAGCGAGGTCTTCGACTTCCGCACCCTGAAGTCCGGCACCTTCGAGATCGGCCCGTTCCAGGTCCGCACCGAGAAGGTCTGCCACCCCGTCGAGTCCTACGGGATCCGCGTCGAGCACGGCGGCCGCGCGCTGACGTACTCCGGCGACACCGGCGCCTGCCCCGAGCTGGGCCTGCTCGCCGAGGACACCGACCTCTTCCTGTGCGAGGCCTCCTTCACGCACGGCAAGGAGGACATCCCGGACCTCCACCTCAACGGGCGCGAGGCCGGCGAGTTCGCCCGCGGCGGCCGGGCCGGCCGGCTCGTCCTGACCCACATCCCGCCGTGGACGGACGCCGAACGCAACCTGGCCGACGCCCGCGCGGTCTACGACGGCCCGGTGGAGCTGGCGTACACGGGCGCGGTGTACGAGGTCTGAGACCCGCCTCTCGCGGACGGATACGCGAAAGCCCCCGCCCTCCCTTCCGGGAGAGCGGGGGCTTTCCGCGTACCTGTGTGCGGTACGGGACTGCTTACTTGGCCTCGGCCTTGAGGATCTCGGCGAGCTCCTCGTCGGACTCGCGGCCCGGCGTCGGCAGGTTCCACTTGGTGATGGCGAAGCGGAACACGAAGTAGTAGACGACCGCGAAGCAGAGGCCGATGCCGGCCAGGCCCCACGGGTTCTCCGCGATGCCGAGGTTCAGGACGAAGTCGACCGCGCCGGCGGAGAAGCCGAAGCCGTCACGCATGCCCAGGGCCCAGGTCAGCGCCATGGAGACACCGGTCAGGACCGCGTGGATCGCGTAGAGGACCGGGGCGATGAACATGAAGGTGAACTCGATGGGCTCGGTCACACCGGTCACGAAGGCGGTGAGCGCGAGCGAGAACATCATGCCGCCGACGACCTTGCGGCGCTCGGGGCGCGCGCAGTGGACGATCGCGAGGCAGGCCGCCGGGAGGGCGAACATCATGATCGGGAAGAAGCCGGTCATGAACTGTCCGGCGGTCGGGTCACCGGCGAGGAAGCGGCCGATGTCACCGTGGACGGCGCCGGTCGGGGTGTCGAAGGAGCCGGCCTGGAACCACGGGAAGGAGTTCAGCAGGTGGTGCATGCCGATCGGGATCAGCGCGCGGTTGGCGACACCGAAGATGCCCGCGCCGACGGCGCCGGAACTGGTCAGCCACTCACCGAAGCCGTGCAGACCCGAGCCGAGGACCGGCCAGATGAGACCGAAGACGATGCCGGTGACCAGACCCGCGAAGGCGGAGAGGATCGGGACCAGACGGCGGCCGCCGAAGAAGCCCGCCCAGTCGGGGAGCTTGGTCCGGTAGAACTTCTGGTAGAGCAGGGCGGCTATGACACCCATCACGACACCGCCGAGCACACCCGCGTTGACCGGGGCGTCCACCATGACGATCTTGTCGCCGACGACCGTGGCCTTCTGCGGCAGGTTGCCGTCCGTGAAGGTGGCGAGCACCTTCTGGAAGACCAGGTAACCGGTGACGGCCGCGAGGGCGGTCGAACCGTCCGACTTCTTCGCGAAGCCGATCGCGATGCCGACGGCGAACAGCAGCGCCATGTTGTCGAGGATCGCGCCACCACCGGCGGCCATGTACCCGGCGATCTTGAGGACGAACGTCGGGAACACGTCCTTGTCGCCGAGCATGTCGTCCGCGCCCAGGCGGAGCAGGAGCGCGCCGGCAGGCAGCACCGCAACGGGGAGCATGAGGCTCCGGCCGATGCGCTGCATGACGGCCATCACGCCAGCGCCCTTCTTCTTTTCCGCAGCGGTGGCTGTGGACATGGTCTTCCTCCAGTGGACAAGGCTCTGCCAGGACGTGGAAAAACGGGGGATTGGCAGCGTCTCGGAACGGGGGACCCCGGGGCCGAAAGGCCCACGTGGTCTACACCACTCAGTGGTGTAGACCAGTTGTAGCACGGTGAGGTCGGCGTAAGGAACCCGTCATTTCCGTGGGGGAGGACACAGTTGGGCATACATGACAAAGGCCCTCGGACCCTGTGGGTCCGAAGGCCTCGTGTGCCGTCGGGTGTTTCGGGCGGGGCTTCCGGTGCCCCGCGGCAATGCGTTCGGGAGGGACGTCCGGGGGCGTTCGGCCGGACGCCCGGGGGCGTTCGCCCGCCCCCGGACGGGGCTCACGCCCCCCGCGTCACGCCTTGGTGTTCTCCGCCTGCATCACCGCGATCTCCTCGTCCGACTCCCGGCCGGGCGTCTTGATGTCCCACTTCGTGATCGCGAAGCGGAAGATGCCGTAGTAGACGACCGCGAAGCAGAGGCCGATCGGAATGATCAGCCAGGGCTTCGTCGCCAGGCCCCAGTTGAGGAGGTAGTCGATCAGACCCGCCGAGAAGCTGAAGCCGTCCTTGGCGCCGAAGGCCCAGGTCACCGCCATCGACACGCCCGTCAGCACCGCGTGGACCGCGTACAGCGCCGGCGCCAGGAAGAGGAACGAGTACTCCAGCGGCTCGGTGATGCCGGTGACGAACGACGTCAGGCCGACCGACAGCATCAGACCGCCGACCTCCTTGCGCCGCGCCGGCTTCGCGCAGTGCGTGATCGCCAGTGCCGCCGCCGGCAGGGCGAACATCATGATGGGGAAGAAGCCGGTCAGGAACTGCCCGGCGTTCGGATCGCCCGCCAGGAACATGTTGATGTCACCGTGGACCGTCTGCCCGTCCGGCTTGGTGTAGCTGCCGAACTGGAACCACACCGGCACGTTCAGGAACTGGTGCAGGCCGATCACCAGCAGCGCGCGGTTCGCGACGCCGAAGACGCCCGCGCCCAGCGACCCCAGACCCACCAGCCAGTCCGAGAAGCTCTCCAGCGCGTCACCGACCGGCGGCCAGATCCACAGGCACAGCACCGCGAAGACGATCGCGACGAACGACATGACGATCGGGACGAGCCGGCGCCCGTTGAAGAACCCCAGCCAGTCGACCAGCTTCACGCGGTGGAGCCGCTGCCAGAACCAGGCCGTCAGCAGGCCCATGATGATGCCGCCGAACACCCCCGGATTCTGATACGTGAACCCGGTGAAGGCGTTCCCGGCCGCCAGGCATCCACCGCCGATGTCCGTGGACCCCGCCGGGCAGTCCTTGGGGAAGGAGTGCAGCACGCCCCGGTAGACGAGGAAGCCCGCCACCGCGGCCAGCGCCGTCGAACCGTCCGCCTTCTTCGCCATGCCGATCGCGACACCGATGCAGAACAGCAGCGGCAGACCCAGGTCCGCGTCGAGCAGCGCTCCGCCCGCGCCCGCCATGACCTTGGCGACGCTCGTCCAGTTGAGGCCGTCCTTGCCGAACACGTCCGGCTGCCCCAGCCGGTTCAGGATGCCGGCCGCGGGCAGCACGGCGATCGGGAGTTGCAGGCTCCGGCCCATCTTCTGCAGCCCTTGGAACAATCCGTTCCACCACTTCGGCTGTGGCACTGCTGCGGCGCTGCTCGCGCTCATCCGCGTCCTCCCTGACCGACCCGTTTTTGGCAGCCGCGACACTTGCGGCACACTGGTGTAGACCACTTGTGTTGCGGTCGCATTCCACCCGCCCTAGGGCAGGTTGGTGCTGATCATCATCATTCGGTAGATACCGGGCATGTGCCCGCGTAGCTGGGCCAATCGTGGGTTACCGTGACGAAGCGGACCGCCCTGGTTGGTCGGTCGGTCGGGCGGCAGGCGTGCAACGCCGGGCGCCGGATGTCAGTCGGACTCGTTCTTCGTAGAACTCAGGGAGAAACACATGGCCACCAAGGCTGAGAAGATCGTCGCCGGGCTCGGCGGCATCGAGAACATCGAAGAGGTCGAGGGCTGCATCACCCGCCTGCGCACCGAGGTCATCGACCCGAGCAAGGTCGACGAGGCCGCACTGAAGGCCGCCGGCGCCCACGGCGTCGTCAAGATGGGCACCGCGATCCAGGTCGTCATCGGCACCGACGCCGACCCGATCGCCGCCGACATCGAAGACATGATGTGAGCTGAGCCCACCGGCTCGCACGCGCGCCCCCGCGCGCACCCGTACGTACGACAGGACCCCGACCGGACGCACCCGGCCGGGGTCTTCTCGCAGCGACCCGGGCCCGGCCTCGCACCGGCTAGGCTCGGTGCCATGTCTCGCATCGACGGCCGTACGCCCGAACAGCTCCGCCCGGTCACCATCGAACGCGGATGGAGCAAGCACGCAGAGGGCTCCGTCCTCGTCTCCTTCGGAGACACCAAGGTCTTCTGCACCGCCTCCTTCAGCGAAGGCGTCCCGCGCTGGCGCAAGGGCAGCGGCGAAGGCTGGGTCACCTCCGAGTACTCGATGCTCCCCCGCGCCACCAACACCCGCGGCGACCGCGAATCCGTACGCGGCAAGATCGGCGGCCGCACCCACGAGATCTCCCGCCTCATCGGCCGCTCGCTGCGCGCCGTCATCGACTACAAGGCCCTCGGCGAGAACACCATCGTCCTGGACTGCGACGTCCTCCAGGCCGACGGCGGCACCCGCACCGCGGCCATCACCGGCGCCTACGTGGCCCTGGCCGACGCCATCTCCTGGGGCCAGGGCAAGAAGCTCATCAAGGCCGGCCGCAAGCCCCTGACCGGCACCGTCGCCGCCGTCAGCGTCGGCATCGTCGACGGCGTCCCGCTCCTCGACCTCTGCTACGAGGAAGACGTCCGCGCCGAGACCGACATGAACGTGGTCTGCACCGGCGACGGCCGCTTCGTCGAGGTCCAGGGCACGGCCGAGGGCGAGCCCTTCGACCGCAAGGAACTCAACGCCCTCCTCGACCTGGCCTCCGGCGGCTGCGCCGACCTGGAAGCCCTCCAGCTCGGCGCCCTGGAGCTCACGCTCTAGCCCTGGCGGCAACCGCGCGGCCCGTCCGCGCGTCTCTGGGTACACGGGTGCACGGCGTCGAAGCCGTGCGCCCGTCCACGTATCCGCGCATCCCGCACGCCTGCATCCACACCATCCTCCTGGGGGCCGAAGTGAAGCCGAAGTACCGCCTGGCAGCCGTTGCCCTGACGGCAGCCCTCGCCATACCCGCGATCACCTCCTGCAGCGCGATCTCGACGGCGATGGACTGCGCGAGCACGGCCGTCGCCATAACGGACGGCGCCAACGACCTCCAGCAGGCCGTCTCGCAGGCCGGCAACAGCCCGCAGGACGCCCAGAACGCGCTCAACGCGATCGAGGAGAACCTCAAGAAGGTCGGCGACCAGACGGACAACGCCGACCTGAGCAAGGCCATTTCCTCGATGAACACGGCCGTTCAGAACGTCCGCACCTCCATCGAGAGCGGCACCACGGCCCCCGACGTCACGCCGGTCGCGGACGCGGCGAAGGAGATCTCCAAGGTCTGCACCCCGGGCGGCTGACCCCGGGCGGCTGCCCCCGGCCGATGACCGAGCGCGGCCGGGATAATGGCGTCATGACCTCGACGACGACGCCGACGACGCCCTCCGCCAGCTCTCCCAGCCGCCTGATCCTCGCCACGCGCAACGCGGGCAAGGTCACCGAACTCCGCGCCATCCTGTCCGCCGCCGGCCTGCCGCACGAGCTGGTCGGCGCGGACGCGTACCCGGAGATCCCGGACGTCAAGGAAACCGGCGTCACCTTCGCCGAGAACGCCCTCCTCAAGGCCCACGCCCTCGCCCAGGCCACCGGCCTGCCGGCCGTCGCCGACGACTCGGGCCTCTGCGTGGACGTCCTGAACGGCGCCCCCGGCATCTTCTCGGCCCGCTGGGCCGGCGCCCACGGCGACGACGCCGCGAACCTGGCGCTCCTGTTGTCCCAACTCGGCGACATCGCCGACGAACACCGCGGCGCCCACTTCTTCTGCGCGGCCGCCCTCGCCCTCCCGGACGGCACGGAACGCGTGGTCGAAGGCCGCCTCCTGGGCACCCTCCGCCACACCCCGGCCGGCACGGGCGGCTTCGGCTACGACCCGATCCTCCAGCCCCTGGGCGAGACCCGCACCTGCGCGGAACTCACGGCGGCGGAAAAGAACGCCATCTCCCACCGAGGCCAGGCCTTCCGAGCCCTGGTCCCGGCGGTCCGGGAACTGCTGGGCTGAGCCCGAGCATGCCGAAGGCCCGACTCTTGGAGTCGGGCCTTCGTGCGAATGCGGCCGGGGGGATTCGAACCCCCACGGGATCTCTCCCACGGCGTTCTAAGCGCCGCTCGGCTGCCTGTTACGACACGGCCGCTTGGTGCTGTCATCCTAGCGGCCGGGCATGAGTTGTGGGGTGGGTGCCCTATGTACGGCGTTGGCGGGCGCCTCCACGGCACCAGGTGCTTGTGATTGCGTGGCAGTTAGGGCAGAGCAGCCGCAGATTGTCGGCGCGGTCGTCGGTCCAGTCGCCGTTGACGTGGTCTATTTCCAGGGTCATCGGACGCCCACGCCACTCCGGACGTGTTCCGCACATGCCGCAGCACTCCGGGATGCCGATCTCCTGCAGAGCGCGCCGCAGTAGTCGGGTGCGGGTGCGTCGTTTTCCATCGTGCTTAACGAGGATGCTCTCAGCAGCCCTCACGGGCGTAGGACCCGGCTTGCCGCGTTGGTGGGCCTGTCCGAGGAAGTGGGCCGTCGAGAGGCCGTCCTCGTCGATCCATTGCTTGAGTGATTCGTTCTGGCTGCTGGACATGGGCCTGCCGAGGCGCCGTAGGGTCTCTGCCAGGGAGTGTGACGACGCGACTGCGTCACGCAAGGCGGCTCCGTCCGGCTTGATGCGTTTGACGTAGCTCCGCCGCTTCAAGTCGCTCATCGGTGGCCCTTGCCGCGACCGCGATATGTGTCCGTAGTGGAGTGGCAATTGGGGCACAGCAGCCGCAGGTTGACGGGGCTGTTGTTACGCCAATCGCCATCGATGTGGTCGACCTCAAGGGGCAGCGGCTCGCCCAGCCAGACGGGCTCGATGCCGCACTCGGCGCAGCGCTCGTCTGCGCCGAGTGTGATCATCGCTCGTTTGAGGCGTTCCCCTGGGATGCGGCGAGCACTCTCGGATGCCTGCACTACGAGGAGCGACTCAGGCGTTCGGCGCACGTAGTGCCGCCCTGCGTTGGAAGGCGTTATGAAGTGCGAGGTGTCGATCCCCATAGCTTTCACCTTGCGGCTGATGTGCGTGTGGTGACCGCCCACGACTTCAAGTCCGAGGCGCCTGAGCACCTCGCACATGTTCTTCGAGAGGGCGACTACGTCCTCCAAGATGTCCTTCGTCCACTTGGAGCCCTCCCGCTCGAAGTGCGAGACGTCCACGCCCAGCTTCCGCATGCGGTCGTGCAGGTACCGCCTCGTCGGGCTCTTCGGGTCCACCCCCAGCCTTTCCAGTGCCTCGGACATCGTCCGTGCCCCCTTCGCTGCTTCCGCGAGGCGTTCCCTCGTGTACGGGCTGATCGGCATCGACCCCTCCATTTCCCGGCCGCGTGTGCGGCCCTCGCATGGAGTAACGGACCGATAGTCGGACGGTTACGGCGGATGTCGTCCGATAAACGGAACAGCCCGCACCGGTTGTGGGGTGCGGGCCGTTCCGGAAGGAGGGGGCGGGGTTAGATGCCCAGGTCCTTGATGATCTTGGCTACGTGGCCCGTGGCCTTGACGTTGTAGAGGGCGCGTTCAACCTTGCCCTCTTCGTCGACGATCACCGTGGAGCGGATGACTCCGGTGACGGTCTTGCCGTACAGCTTCTTCTCGCCGAACGCCCCGTACGCCGTCAGGACCTCCTTGGAGGGGTCGCTGACCAGGGTGACCTTCAGGTGCTCCTGCTCGCGGAACTTCGCCAGCTTCTCCGGCTTGTCCGGGGAGACGCCGATGACGTCGTAGCCGGCGGTGGCCAGGACGGCCAGGTTGTCCGTGAAGTCGCAGGCCTGCTTGGTGCAGCCCGGGGTCAGGGCGGTCGGGTAGAAGTACACGATGACCTTGCGGCCCTTGTGGTCGGCGAGCGAGATCTCGTTGCCGTCCGCGTCGGGCAGGGTGAAGGCGGGGGCGGTGTCGCCCGGCTCAAGTCGCTCGCTCATCTAACAGTCTCCTCGGGAGGGGATCGGTACGGTCCGAGACTAAGCTGCTGACTGACTGTTCATGGCGGGCTACGCCCGCCATGGGACCGACCATGACGACGGAGGCAGCGCGGTGCCGGAAGCCAGGACCCCCGCACAGATCGAGGCGGACATCGTCCGCCGCCGCGAGCAGCTCGCCGAGGCGCTCGACGAGATCGGGGTGCGCATGCACCCCAAGACGATCGTCGGGGACGCCAAGGCGAAGGTGGTCAGCAACGTCGACCACGTCGTCGGCCGTGCGGTGGCGACGGTGAACCGCCTCGTCACCGACGCCGGTGACGCGCTGCGCCACGACGACGGCACCCCGCGCGTCGAGCGGATCGTGCCGGTCGCGCTGCTCGCGGTCGGCGTCGTGGGCCTGCTGGTGGTGTCGGCGCGACGAAAGCGCTGATGACCCTGGGGGGTGCGGGGCGGGTGTGGGCGGGTAGGTTCGCTCCGTGAGCGAGAACACCACCACCCACGACAAGCTGCCCATCCGCATGCTCCACGACCGCGTGCTCGTGAAGTCCGATTCGCCGGAGGGCGAACGCCGCTCCGGCGGCGGCATCCTGATTCCGGCGACGGCCGCGGTGGGCAAGCGGCTGGCCTGGGCCGAGGTGGTCGCGGTCGGGCAGAACGTACGGACGGTCGAGCCGGGGGACCGGGTGCTGTACGACCCCGAGGCGCGGGCCGAGGTGGAGGTGCGCGGGGCGACGTACCTGCTGATGCGGGAGCGGGACCTGCACGCCGTGGCCGCCGGGAGGCTGGGGTCGGAGGACTCCACGGGGCTCTATCTCTAGAGCCCGCACAGATCGTGAAAAGGGCCGGTGACCATCGTCACCGGCCCTTTTCGTCGGGTTTTGCTACGGTGGTGGGGAACCCCCGACGAGACGCGCCGTACCGGGTCGCCCTTGGCCAGTGGCCGGTGGCTGCATGACAAGACGACGCACCCCGTTCCGCTCTCGTCCCGGAGGTGCCTGTCATGGCCTGGGTTCTGCTCGTCGTCGCCGGTCTGATCGAAGTCGCTTGGTCGATCGGCATGAAGTTCACCGAGGGATTCACGCGGTTCTGGCCGAGCGTGTTCACGGGTGCGGGCATCGTGGCGAGCATGGTGCTGCTGTCGATCGCGGTCAAGACCCTGCCGATCGGTACGGCGTACGGCGTGTGGGTCGGCATCGGCGCGGCCGGTGCGGCGGTGGTCGGGATGGTCGCCTTGGGGGAGCCCGTCACCGCCGCCCGGATCTTCTTCATCTGTCTGCTGCTGGCCGCCGTCGTCGGGCTGAAGGCGACCTCCGGTCACTGAGTCACTGCGTCACTGAGTCGCTGAGTCACCGGTTCGCCGGGTTACTCCAGTAGGTCCGCCGGTGGGCGCAGGCCCTCGGTGGTGCCGCCTTGGGTGCCCGTCGTGGCGCCGCCGTCGGTCTGGCCGCCGTCGGTCTGGCCGCCTTCGGTCTGGCCTCCGTCCGTCTGGCCGCCCGTGGTCTGGCCCCCGGTGGTCTGACCTCCGTCGGTCTGGCCTCCGTTGTTCTGCCCGCCGTCCGTCCGGCCCCCGTTCGTCTGTCCGTTCGTCGACGGGGTCCGGGTCGGGCGGCCCGGCCGGTTCGAGGGGCGGTCGCCCGGTGTTTCCTCCTGGGAGGGGGTCGGGTCCGTGTCCACGGGCGGGGGCTGCGGGGGCCGGTTCGCGCCCGGCATGAGTTCCAGGTCGAACTCCAGGGGGTCGCTGTCGCCCAGGGCCGTCTTCGTGTACTGGGCCCAGATCCGGGCCGGGTAGCCGCCGCCGCCGATCCGGGCCTCGCCGAGTGCTCCGTAGAGGGATTCCAGGGAGCCGGTGTCCGGGTCCTGGCCCATCATCGAGACGACCGTGACCAGGTTCGGGGTGTACGCCGCGAACCAGGCCGAGCGGTCCAGTTCGCCGGTCCCCGTCTTGCCGGCGGCCGGGTGGCCGGCGGCCAGGGCGGCCGTGCCGGTGCCGTTGTCGACGACGCTGACCAGCATGGACGTGGTGGTGTCGGCGGCTTCGCGGCTGACGGCCTGGGCCGGGTCGCGGGGCGGGAGCGGGACGGTGTCCCCGGCTTTGGTGATCTTCTCGACGAAGGTGTGCGGGGTGTGGCGGCCGTGGTCGGCGAGGGTCGCGTAGGCCTCGGTCATGTCCAGGACGCTGGCCTGCATCGTGCCCAGTGCCATGGCCGGTCCCGGGTCGAAGTTCGGGGTGTTCTCGGGGATGCCGAGGGCGATGGCGGTCTGCTTGACCTTGTCGGTGCCGACGTCGACGACCATCTGCGCGAAGACGGTGTTGACGGAGAGGTCGGTGGCGGTGTTGACGGTGATGTTGCCGTAGCTGAGCTGTCCCTCGTTCTCCGGCGCGTAGGGGATGCGGGTGCCGACGACGCGGCGCTTGTTGTCGCCGTTGTAGATCGTGTACGGGGTGATCGTGCGGCCGTCCTGGGTGCGTGCGTCGTTCTGCACGGCGGAGGCGAAGACGAACGGCTTGAAGGTGGAGGCGACTTGGTAGTCGTGGCGGGTGGCGTTGTTGACGTACTGCTTGGTGTAGTCGATGCCGCCGTACATGGCCACGACCTTGCCGGTGGCCGGGTCGATGGAGACGGCTCCGGTGCGTACGACGCGGTCGGCCTTGCGCGTCGCGGGGTCGAGCTTGCTGACCATCTTGTCGTTGACGGCGTCGACCATGGCGGTCTGGCGGGTCTTGTCGATGGTCGTGGTGATGCGGTAGCCGCCCTCGGCGAGGGTTTTGTCGTCGAGGATCTTGTTCGCGGTGATGTAGTCCTTGATGGCCTCGACGAGGTAGCCGCGCTGTCCGGAGAGGCCTGCGGCCGGGCGGACCTTGCCGGGTTCGGGGAACTGGGTGGCGGCGCGTTCGGCGGGCGTCATCCAGCCCTTCTTGACCATGCCGTCGAGCACGTAGTTCCAGCGGGCGAGGGCGCGGCCGCGGCTCTGGGGGTGGGCGACGACGTCGAAGGCGCTGGGGGAGTTGAGGAGGGTGGCGAGGTAGGCGCCCTCGGCGGCGTTGAGTTTGCCGACGTCCTTGCCGTAGTAGGCCTGGGCGGCGGCCTGGATGCCGTAGGCGTTGCGGCCGAAGTAACTGGTGTTCAGGTACCCCTCGAGGATGTAGTTCTTCGACTTCTCGCGGCCGAGTTTGATCGCGATGAAGAACTCCTTCACCTTCCGCTTGATCGTCTGTTCCTGGCCCAGGTAGTAGTTCTTGACGTACTGCTGGGTGATGGTCGATCCGGACTGGGTGCCCTTGCCCGTCGCGGTGTTCCAGGCGGCGCGCAGCATCGCCGCGGGGTCCACGGCCCGTTCGGTGAAGAAGTCGCGGTCCTCGGCGGCCAGTACGGCTTCCTGGACGGTCCGCGGGATCTGGGAGAGCGGTACGTTGACGCGGTCGACCTCGCCGTCGCGGGCGAGTTGGGTGCCGTCGGTGTACAGGTAGACGTTGGACTGGGCCGTGGCGGCCGCGTTGGCGGGCGGGATGTGGACCAGCAGGTAGCCGGCCACGAGGCCGCCGCAGACGAGCAGGGCGAGCAGCAGGAACGCGCCCAGGACCATGCGCCAGGTCGGGAGGATCCGGCGCCAGCCGGTGCGTTTGCGCTTGGCCTTCTTGGCCGCCTTGGCGCGCTGTCTCTCCGCTCTCTTCGTGTCCTTGGCCGTGGGCGGTGCTGCGGGCTGCGGGGCCGCGTCGGCGCCGGTGGCCCGGTGTTCGTCGGGGGTGTCGGGATCGCGAGGCGTCCAGCCGGGCGGTGGTGACGGGTCGCTCATCTCCGGGACTCCTCGGCGCCGTACGAAATATCCACATCTGTACCTCATGCTGTCTACCCGATGGCCGCCGGTTCCGCTCCGGACGGGCGTAATTCGTTCGCGTGGATCGCCCCTCCGCACTAAGCTCGCGCGCTTTGGCCGACGTAGGAACGACGCAGCAGCGATCAGGGAAACGGAGGGGATGGGGTGCGCCAGCCGGGGGTGGGGCGAGCCGGGCTCTACGGGGCGGTCGCGGCCGGGGGATTTCGCAGGTACGCCACGTACGGGACGGCCACCGCGGCGGGGGTGTTCACCAACACCGTGTTCGGTTTCATCCTGGCCTACACGTACATCGCGCTCTGGGACGAGCGGCCCGGGCTCGGCGGCTACGACCAGTCCGAGGCCCTCACGTTCATGTGGGTCAGTCAGGCCCTGCTGTCCGCCGGGGCGCTGATCGGCGGCGGCTTCCAGGAGGAGTTCCAAGAGCGCGTCCGTACGGGTGACATCGCCGTCGACCTGTACCGTCCGGCCGATCTCCAGATGTGGTGGCTCGCGGGTGATATGGGCCGGGCGGCGTTTCAACTCCTGGGCCGCGGCGTAGTACCGCTGGTGGTCGGCACGCTCGCCTTCCCGTTGGCGCTGCCCACCGCTCCGCTGCGCTGGCTGCTCTTCCTGGTCTCCGTGTTCCTCGGGCTGGTGGTGAGCTTCGCGCTGCGCTACCTGCTGGGGCTGGCGGCCTTCTGGCTGATGGACGGGGCCGGGATCAACCTGATGGCGACGGTCGTCTCCGTCTTCTTCTCCGGGATGCTGCTGCCGCTGACCGTGTTCCCGGGCGGCTTCGGGGAGTTCGTCCGTCTCCTGCCCTGGGCGGCGATGCTCCAGGTGCCGGTGGACGTGCTGCTCGGCGGGGGTGCGGGGGCCGCGCGTACGGCGGGGGCGCTGGGCTTCCAGACCGCGTGGGCGGTGGCGCTGCTGGGGCTGGGCCGGCTGGTGCAGTCGGCCGCGACGCGGAAGGTGGTGGTTCAGGGTGGCTGAGCGGGTGGCGGAGGGAGGGGCCGGGGTGACGGTGACGGTGGCGGCCGAAAGGGCGGCGGCTCCCGCGCTCGTGGCCCCGCGGCGCAGCCGGGTCCTGGAGGGGCTGCGCGGCTACCGGCTGATCGCCGCGATGTGGATCCGGTCGACGATGACGTACCGCACGTCCTTCTTCCTCTCGACCTTCGGCAACGCGGCCATCACGCTCCTGGACTTCGTCGCGATCACCATCATGTTCTCGCACGTGGACGAGCTGGGCGGCTTCACGCTGCCCGAGATCGCCCTGCTGTACGGATCCTCCTCGGCCTCCCTGGGCCTGGCCGACCTGCTGATCGGCAACACCGACCGGATCGGCACCCGGATCCGCGACGGCTCCCTCGACACCATGCTGGTCCGCCCGGTCCCGGTGCTCGCCCAGGTGGCGGCCGACCGCTTCGCGCTGCGCCGGCTGGGGCGGATCGTGCAGGGGCTCGCGGTGCTGGGGTGGGCGGTCTCGGAGCTGGACCAGCTGCACTGGACGGTCGGGAAGGTGCTGATGGTGCCCGTGATGATCACCGCCGGGGCGGCGATCTTCGGCGCGGTGATGGTGGCCGGGGCGGCCTTCCAGTTCCTCGCCGGGGACGCCGCGGAGGTGCAGAACAGCTTCACCTACGGCGGCTGCACCATGCTCCAGTACCCGCCGACCGTCTTCGCGAAGGACCTGCTGCGCGGGGTGACCTTCATCGTGCCGCTCGCCTTCGTCAACTGGCTGCCCGCGCTGTACGTGCTGGGCCGGCCCGATCCGCTGGGGCTGCCGGGGTGGGTGGCGTACGCGAGCCCGCTGGTGGCCTTCGTGGTGTTCCTCCCCGCGTCGCTTGCCTGGCGCGCGGGGGTCCGTTCGTACCGCAGTACGGGGAGCTAGTCGTGTCGGATGCGCTGATTTCATTGCACGAGGTCGAGAAGGTGTTCGACGTACGGCGCCGGGTGGGCCTGGTGCGCCGGGAGAAGCGGCAGGTCAGGGCCGTGGACGGGATCAGCTTCGAGGTGGCCCGGGGCGAGATGGTCGGCTACATCGGGCCCAACGGCGCGGGCAAGTCGACCACCATCAAGATGCTGACGGGCATCCTCACCCCGAGCGGCGGCCGTCTGCGGGTCGCCGGCATCGACCCGGCGCGGGAGCGGATGCGCCTCGCGCACCGGATCGGCGTGGTGTTCGGGCAGCGCACGACGCTGTGGTGGGACCTGCCGTTGAAGGACTCGTACGCGCTGATGCGGAGGCTGTACCGGATTCCGCCGGCGCGGTTCGCCGAGAACATGGAGCGCTGCGTGGACCGGCTCGACCTCGCCGAGCTGCTCGACGTACCCGTACGGCAGTTGTCGCTGGGGCAGCGGATGCGCGGGGACATCGCGGCGGCGCTGCTGCACGATCCCGACGTGCTGTACCTGGACGAGCCGACGATCGGGCTGGACGTGGTGAGCAAGGCGAGCGTACGGGGCTTCCTGCGGCAGCTGAACGAGGAACTCGGCACCACGGTGCTGCTGACCACGCACGATCTCCAGGACATCGAGCAGCTGTGCGAGCGGGTGATGGTGATCGACCACGGGCGGCTGGTGTACGACGGCTCGCTGGGCGGGCTGCACACGGCGGGCGGCGCGGACGGCGCGGTGGCGAGCGAGCGGACGCTGGTGGTGGACCTGGAGCGGGAGCTGCCGCCGATCGAGGTGGCGGGGGCGCGGGTGGTGAAGGTGGAGGGCGCCCGGCAGTGGCTGGCGTTCCCGGCGCGCGCTTCGGCGGCTCCGCTGGTGGCGGCGGTGGCGGCGGAGTATCCGCTGCTGGACCTGTCGGTGCGGGAGCCGGACATCGAGGACGTGATCGCGCGGATGTACGCGGGGCGGGGGTAGGGGGGCAGGGGGTCGTGGGGTGGGGGTAAATCAGGGACAACCCTGAGCTGGAGCGGGGTTCGCGCCGTACCGATCCCGGAGGTGACTGCATAGGCTGGTCCGCATGAGTGACGAGCGGCCTGAGAAGCCGGTGCCCGAGAAGTCGCTGCCCGAGGAGCCGCTGGCCGAGACGGAGCTGCCCGGGACGGCGCTGTCCGAGACGGCGCTGCCCGGAGAACCATCGTCGGCGCCGTCGGCGGCGCCATCGTCGGCTCCGGCTCCGGCTCCGGCACCCGCACCGCTGCCGGAGCTGAGGGCCTCGGACGCCGACCGGGAGCGGGTGGTGGACCGGCTGCGGGACGCCGTCGCCGAGGGCCGGCTCGACATGGACGAGTTCGAGGAGCGGCTGGACGCCGCCTACCGGTCCCGTACGTATGCGGAGCTCGAACCGCTGACGCGGGATCTGCCCGCGCTCGGCGCGACGGCCCCGATCGCGGCCGCCCCGGTGGCTTCGGTCGGACTGACGAAGGCGGTGCCGGCGGGGTCGGAGGCCGACTGGCCGGCCCGGATCGTGGGCGGCGGAGGGACGGCGGGCGGTCCGGCGATGGCCGTGGCGGTCATGTCGGGCTTCCAGCGCAAGGGCAACTGGACCGTGCCCGCCCGTTTCCACGCCGTGGCGTTCTGGGGCGGCGGCGAGCTCGACCTGCGCGAAGCGAGCTTCGCGGAGCGGGAGGTGGTGATCAACTGCGTCGCCATCATGGGCGGCATCCAGATCATCGTGCCGCCGGGCGTCGAGCTCGACGTACGCGGCATCGGTGTGATGGGCGGCTTCGACCAGACCGACAGCCCCGGCCCGGTGGAGCCGGGGGCTCCGCGGGTGGTCGTGACGGGCCTCGCCTTCTGGGGCGGGGTCGAGGTGAAGGTGAAGCCGCCGAAGCAGCGGGCGGTCTCGAAGCAGAAGCCGCGCAAGGAGCTGTAAGGGGCCGGCCCGTAGGGGGCCCGCCGTCCACAGCCGGGAGGATCAGTACGGCGCGCCGGGAACTCCCCGGGCGCCCCGGGAGTCGGATGCTATGAAGTCGGACGCTTTGCGGACGAAATCGTCGCCCGGGGGAAGGCAGGAGCACGTGGAGCAGGGCAGTACGACGGCTACGGCGGAGGCTGAGACTTCGTCGTCCTCGTCGAAGACGTCATCGACCGGGGCTGCGGCACGGGGCGGGTTCGTGTTCAGCGAGGCGGACGAGGAGCGCCGGCGCGGCGTCCGCCGGATGAAGCGGACCGCCACCGGTCTGCTGGTCCTGGTCGCGCTGGTCTACGTGGCGGCGAAGTGGGCGGAGCACGCGGGCGCGGGCGGCTGGGCCGGGTACGTCGCGGCCGCGGCCGAGGCGGGCATGGTCGGCGCGCTCGCGGACTGGTTCGCCGTCACCGCCCTCTTCCGGCGGCCGCTCGGCCTGCCCATCCCGCACACCGCGATCATCCCGACGAAGAAGGACCAGCTCGGCGTCTCGCTCGGGGAGTTCGTCGGGGAGAACTTCCTCTCCGCCGACGTGGTCCGTACGAGGCTGCACGCACTCGGCATCGGCGGCCGGCTCGGCGCCTGGCTGGCCGACCCCGCGCACGCCGACCGGGTCACGGCGGAGCTGGCCACGGCCCTGCGCGGGGCGCTGACGGTCCTGCGGGACTCCGATGTGCAGGCCGTCGTGGGCGAGGCGATCACGCGGCGGGCCGAGACGGCGGAGATCGCGCCGGGGCTCGGCAAGACGCTGGAGAAGGTCGTCGCGGACGGCGGCCACCGGCGGGTCGTGGACCTGGTGTGCGCGCGGGCGTACGACTGGCTGGTCACCCACGCCGAGTCGGTGGAGGCGGCGGTACAGGGCGGGGCGCCGGGGTGGACCCCGAGGTTCGTGGACCGCAAGATCGGCGACCGCGTCTACAAGGAACTGCTCCGCTTCGTCCAGGAGATGCGGGACATGCCGGAGCACCCGGCGCGCGGGGCGGTGGACCGCTTCCTCTCGGACTTCGCGGCGGACCTCCAGTCGGACACGGAGACACGGGCGCGGGTGGAGCGCCTGAAGTCGGAGATCCTGCAGCGTGAGGAGATCCAGGACGTGATCGCCTCCACCTGGACGGCGGTCCGCTCGATGATCATCTCGGCGGCGGAGGACGAGCGGAGCGCGCTGCGCCTGCGGGTCCGTTCCTCGCTGATGTCCCTGGGCGCCAGGCTGGCCACGGATGGCCGCCTCCAGGACAAGGTGGAGGGCTGGATCGAGGGCGCGATGGTGTACGTGGTCACGACGTACCGTGCGGAGATCACCTCCCTCATCACGGACACGGTGGCGGGCTGGGACGCGGAGCACACCTCGCGCAAGATCGAGGCCCACATCGGCCGCGATCTGCAGTTCATCCGCATCAACGGCACGGTGGTCGGCGCGCTGGCGGGGCTCCTGATCTACACGCTCTCGCGAGCCTTCGGCGCGTAGCGGGCGCGGGGGCGGGTCCGATGCGGCGCGCCGCCGCATGGACCTGGATCAGCCCGTACGGGGCCGTCCGTACCCGCGGCCCGGCCGCACGTCCTCGAAGGCGGCCCGCACCGTCCTGACGCTCGCTGCCGACACGTGTGCCTGCGCAAGCTGCCGGCGATCACGGCTCCGTCAGGGCCGGTCGTCGCGGTGACCCGTGATCCGATCCCGTGCCGGGCGAACAGCCGGGTTGCTTTGCCCGTCCCGGAACCGTTCGTATGCTCCCGCCCTCGCTCCGAAGCTCCGTGCGGGGCCGGTGCCGGACCGGCCGAGGTTCGTACGCGGGCCGGGGTCGGTGTCAGCCCCGGTCGGCGACCGCCCAGGACGCGGCGGCGACCACGCCCGCCGCGCCGATGACGGCCGGCCACGCGCCGACCTTCTTCGCCAGCGGGTGCGCACCCGCGAACCCGGCGAGGTACAGCGCACCGAGCCCGGCCGCGGCGGGGGCACCGCCACGCTTGTGCCACTCGCGGCCGGCCACGACCCCCGCGGCACCGAGCACGACACCGCCGAGCGGCCGCTTCTTGGTCCACCGCGCGACGGCGTAACCCCCGACCAGCCCGGCGGCCGCGACCACAGAACTCGGTACCCGTGTCATGCTGTCCAACTCCCTCACCTCATCGGTTCATCGGTTCATACGCGCACACCTGCTCGCCCCCATGTGCCCGCACGTGCCCGCACGTGCCCCCAACGCTAACTCGACCCCTTGACCACCCGTCGGGCCCCCAGCACTCCCAACACCAGTACGGCGCCGCCGATCACCGGGTCCGGCACCGCGTCCCGTACACCGCGCGGCAGCACCGCCACCACGCCCAACACGAGCAGAAACGCGAGCCCGCACCCGCCGGCGGCCCGAAGCAGTCTGTCCACGCGCTGCTCAACGCGGCCGCCCGGCCGCCCGACACGGACCGTGCCGTGGGGATTTGTCGCACACTCGCCGGATCCGCACGATGTCTGCTGAGGGAACCTGATGGGCATAAATTCAATCTCCTACCCAAGGGGGCAAACCACCTAGCCCCCTCCCGCCCTTCCCACCCTTCCCACCCCTCATCTCTCCCATCCCACATCAGGAGCCAGGACATCGTGATCTGCTACGGACAGGCCGTCCTCGACCTCGCGGACGAACTGGTCGACGCCTACGCCGACGTCTTCTCCGCCCCGCCGTGGAACGAAGACGAAGAAACCATTCGCCAGTTCGCTACGCGCCTCCCGGCCGACGCCCGGCGCCGCGGCTTCCGTACCGCCTTCATCCAGTCCGCCACCGGCATCGACGGCTTCGCGACGGGCTGGATCACCCCGGCGACCTTCCCGAAGAACCGCGCGTACGCCCAGGTCGCGGCGCAGCTCGGCTCAGGCCGGGTCAAGGAACTCCTCACCGGGGCGCTGGAGATAGACGAACTCGCCGTACGCCCCTACGCGCGCGGCCGCGGCACCGCCCGGGACCTCCTCACCGAGATCACCACCGACGCCCCGGACCGCCGCGCCTGGCTGTTGACCAGCCGGCTGGCCAAGAACACGGTGGCCACGTACCGCCGCCTGGGCTGGCACGAGGTCGCGGCCCTGCCCGGCACGGAGACGGGCGTCATCGTCTTCCTGTCCCCGGACCACCCGAACCGGGCGGCGTAGCCTTGCTGCCCCGTCCCGCACCTCGCTCGGGCCGGCCCCACACGCCGGGCCCTGCGCGGCACGGAGAGGGGCGCGCCATGGCCCCCCTGCCCCCGCTCCTCCCAGGCCGGGCGGCGTAGCCCGGCGGCCCCTCGCGGACCTCGCCTGGGCGGCCCTGCCCCCGGCCAAGCCGGGCGGCGCCAACGTGTCGGCCTCTGGGGGACGTTGTCAGTGCACCCCCCTCGCCGGAAACGGCACGCATCCGGACGGCGAGCGTCGAGAGGCGCCCCTGCCGCCACGGGGCACCCGAGTACGTCCCTCACGCCTGGCCGATCACCTTGCCAGCGTCCCAGCATCCCAGCGGCCCGCTGTCCGGACCCGGGGAGACGCGGAGCCCGGGTCGTGTCCCTCCGGCGTGACAGAACTCGTCGCCACGAGAGCGGAGGCCTCGCCACGCGAAGCGCGCAATGGACGGTGCGGGACACGCCTCGAGGGGGCACGAAACGGCCCGAAACATCACCCAGCGGGGCGTCCGAAGCACTCAGCCGGGGCATACCGCGCCCATGAACCCCACCCCACGCACCACGCACGTGCCCCCGGCGGCCCTGGCAACCGCTACGCACGCAGCGCCGACGGCGGCAGCCACGCCCCCGGCACACCCGATGCGGACCAGGCAGACCGCCCGAGCCAGGCAGGTCACCCAAACGAAGCCCACCACCGAGACCACCCCCACAACCAGGGCCACGGAAGCCACAGAGGCACCCCAAGCCACGGAAGCGGCAGAGAAACCCCAGGCCACACCCACCACCTGGACCACAGCACCCACCCGGGCCAAGGAGGCAGCAGCGACGCCCCGCGCGGCTGATGCCACCCAAGGCACTCCCACCACTCCCACCACTCAGACCACTCAGACCCGAGCCACTCCCACTCGCGTTCCCACCTCCACGGCCCGCCGACAACTCCACCTCGCCACGCGCCACCAACTCAACCTCGCCACGCGGCACCAACTCACCACCACCGCCGGTATCCCACCCGGCACGATCACCTCCCGCACCCGCCCCGGCGGGCCCTGGCAGCGCCTACTGCCCCGGGTCTACCTCCTCCAGACCGGCCCCCCGGACCACCGTCAACGGGCCCTCGCCGCCGTCCTCTACGCCACAGAGCCCGGCTCCGACCCGCTTTCCGGCGAGACCGCCGCCCTCACCGGCGGTGCGGCCCTCGCCCTGCTCGGGATCCGCGAAGCGCCGTACACCCCTGCCGACGTCCTGATCCGCGCCCCGCGCCGGCTCGCTGCTTCCCCGGACGTACGGCCGTACCCCACCACCCGCTGGCCCCGCACCATCACCGTCTCCGGCATCCCGAGCACCCGACCGGTCCGCGCGGCCGCGGACTTCGCGGCCCGGACCGAGGAGCCGGCGGACCGGATCCGCTCGGTCCTGGCCCACGTGGTCCAGTCCGGCTGGTGCCACCCGCAGGACCTGCACGCCGAACTCCGCGATGCCCGCCTCCTGGCCCGCCCCACGATCCGCGCGGCTGCGGCGGAACTCCTCGCCGGAGTCCGCTCGGTCGCCGAGGCCCAGGCCCGCGACACCCTCTCGGTCACGGACCTCCCGACGCCCCTGTGGAACGCCCGCCTCTACACCCCCGACGGCACGTTCCTGGCGAGCCCGGACGCCTACTGGCCCGACGAGGGCGTGGCCCTGGAGATCGACTCGGCGGAGTACCACTACAACCGCGACTCCTGGCACGCCACGCTCCACCGCCGCCTCCGCCTGGAGTCCCACGGCATCCTGGTGGTCAGCGTCACCCCGTCGATGATCCGCGACACCCCATCCGAAGTCATCGCAGCCCTCCGCACCCTCCTCACCCTGACCACGACCCGCCCCACCCCACCCCACCCACGGCAACGGCCCGCGGCCACCAGCAACTCCCGCTTCGGTTCCCCTGCTGAGGGGCCGACATCCTGCGCCGTCGCTTTGATTCCGTTGCGGGGCATCGCGGCGTCCGTATCCCTTCGGCATGGAGACGCGGACGAGTAGCCGCGGATCGTGTGAGCAGAGAGAGCCGCCGGTAGCTGGGAAGGCGGACTTGAGCCCCGTCGGGTAAAGACCCTCCCGAGCGCGGGAGGAAGGCCCCCGGGCTCAATGCCCGTCGCTCCACACCCCATCTGATGCCCCGTGATGCCAGCTCTGACGGCCTACCGGCAGGGCCCTACGGGGCCCCGGAGCCGTCCGCCCTGGGAGTGCATTCAGAAGTGCGAGTTACGTGTTGGGTGTGATCTGCCCGTCACCACCGTTACCGACGCGCCTCGCTCTCGATGAGGCAGACGACTGCTGGCCACGGAACGCGTAGCTCGCCGAAGAGAGTCCAGTAGTCGAACATCTCACGGACCATGGCGCTGACGCCAAGGCGTACGGCGTCCGGGGCGAGGGCGCCTATGACCCGCCGCGTGATTCCGCCCGCTCCGCGCGCTGTCGGAGTAATCCCGTGGCCGAGCAGGAGCGTTACAGTGCGGATGGCGTCGAGCGTCGCCGGCGATGCCGATTGGGCGAAGCGGCCGTATATCAGACTGCCCCAGCCTTGTCGGGAGCGCGCCCAAGCAAGGCGTTCCAGGCCGGTGCCGAGGTCTACAGCCATGCGTGTCGGGTCGTCGGCGTTCCACAGCAGGACGATGTCGCCAAAGTCGAGGTCGAGGTGGCGGAATTGCAGTGTGATGCCCGCGACTTCGTGTCGTCGCCAGTGGGTGAGAGCCCCGTGAACGCTTAAATGGCGTGCATGGAAACCGAGTTGGGAGAGAACGGAGACCCAACCGTCGAGAATGGCGCCGTACTCGTCGAGGCGTTCTATGGGCTGGACGCGGGAGACATTGACGAAGGAGGTCAGGAAGCCGTCGCACAGGTCGCCCGAGGCGTCGCGTTCGCCCGTGAAGCGAACAACCGGCTGGGGCAGGAACCCGCGGCGATATGTCTGCGGCTTGCCGTCCTTGAGGAGCGGGTCGAGTGCCTGGACTGCCGAGATGGTGAGTTCTGTGTCGCGCCCCCAGCGGAGCGGGAGACAGTTGTCGCGCGGTGCGCCGACGCCGGCGAAGCCGGTCTCCAGACTGTGGAGGAGTTCTTTCCACGAAGGCTGCCGGCGCGGGGGACGGTACGGGGTGCCTCGGTGCGGATGCCGGATCTCTATACGGGAGCCGTCGACGGTGAACTCCCAGTGGGAGCCTAACGTCGCGCGGAGCACGGAGGGTATCCGCCAGGTCAAGTTGGCCCCGGCCGCACTGCTTGCCCGAGTCAGCATGATCGGGCTGCCATAGCCGAGAAGTGCCGCGCAGGGGCAAAGCGGTGCAGGCCGATCTCCTGGACCTGAGTGTGGTCGAGGTCCTCCGCCTGTTCGATTGCGTGGGCCAGCTGGTGGGCCGACGCCTCGTCGTCCTCGTCTGGGTTGGCCACGGTGATGGCGCCGGTCTGTTCGCACAGGGCGGCTTCGGCGCAGGTGCCGGTGCGCCAGGTGAGGGCGGCCATGGGGGTGCCGGCGCGGAGGGACTCGCCGAAGACGGCGGCGCCGGCCTCCACGTAGGTACGGGCGTACGTGTAGACGAAGACCGAGGCATCGCGGATGGCGGCCGTCTTGGCGGGGCCGCCGAGTTCGCCGACCCACTCGACGTGGTCCGCGCTGAAGAGACGGACGTGGCTCTGCACGTAGTCGTGATTGAAGACCGGACCGACGATGCGGATCTTCCGACCCAGGATCTGGGCGGCGCGTACGGCCAGGTGCGGCGCCTTCTCGGCGTCGATGCGGCCGAGCCAGACAAGGTCCTGTCCCGCGACGGCCGGCGGCTCCTCCTCGTTGAGGCCGAGGTGCACAGCCAGCTCCGGGAGTGGCTGGTGGTCGGCGTACCGCTCGATCATCTCGGGTGAGTAGCAGTAGAGGCGGGACCGCTTGCCGTCGAAGGCGGCGGGGGCGTGCTGGAAGACCGGAGAGTGCTGGAAGGTCGCGAGATCGCAGTCCAGCTCGTTCCAGGTGCGGGTCCAGGCCGGGAGCGAGGGGTACTCGTGCCCCACGACCAGGAGGTCGTACCCGGCGTCACGGAGCTCGCGCTCGGTGAGCGATCCGGCGGTGATGTCCTCCAGACGGATCGGCTTGCGGACCCAGTCGTGTTCCAGGTCCGTGAGCCAGCCCTGCCCGAGGAGGTGTACGTCGGCGCCTGCGGCCCGGGCGCCTACGGCGACCGCCCACAGCCATCGTTCGATCCCGCCGTACCCGGCGGGTGGAAAGGCGTAGCTACCAGGGAAGTCGCAGACGCCGACGAGCACTTATGCCTCCGGTGTTCCGTCCGCCGAGATCCGGCGGAAGCCGAGGTACGGGAAGAGAGATTCGGGAAGGACGAGGGAGCCGTCCTGCTGCTGACACTGTTCGAGGAGCGCGGCGACGGTGCGGCCGATGGGGAGGCCGGATCCGTTGAGGGTGGCGACGAGCTTGGGCTTGCCGTCCTCGCCTCGGGTACGGATGTTCGCGCGGCGGGCCTGGAAGGTGCCGAAGTTCGAGATCGAGGAGATCTCGCGGTACGTGTTCTGGCTCGGGATCCAGGCCTCGATGTCGTACGTGAGCTGGGCCGAGAAACCCGTGTCGCCGGCAGCCAGCTTGACGACGCGGTACGCGAGGCCGAGCTCCTTCAGGCACGCCTCGGCGTGGCCGACCATCGTCTCCAGCGTGGCGTCCGCGTCCGCCGGGTCGACCATCTGGACGATCTCGACCTTGGCGAACTGGTGCTGGCGGATCAGGCCGCGGGTGTCGCGACCGTACGAGCCTGCCTCGGACCGGAAGCACGGCGTGTGCGCGGTGAGGGCCAGCGGCAGGTCGGCCGGCGGGATGATCTCGTCGGCGTAGAGGTTGGTCAGCGGTACCTCGGCCGTGGGGATGAGGAACAGCTCACGGTCGGCTACGCCGGTCTTGAACAGGTCCTCCTCGAACTTCGGCAGCTGCCCGGTGCCGGTCATCGTCTTGCGGCTGACCAGGTACGGGACCGCGTGCTCGACGTACCCGTGCCGACGGGTGTGGATGTCGAGGAAGAGCGTCGCCAGGGCGCGCTCCAGGGCCGCGCCCGCCCCGCGGGAGACGACGAACCGGGGGCCCGACAGCTTCGTGGCCCGGGCGAAGTCGAGCATGCCGGTGCTTTCGCCGAGGTCGACGTGGTCCTTCGGCTCGAAGGAGAAGGCCGGCGGGGTGCCGACGCGCCGCACCTCGACTGCGAACTCGTCGGAGTCGCCGTCCGGGGCCGTGTCGTCCGGCAGGTTCGGGATGGTGAGGAGCAAATCGGTCAGCTCCTCCTGCACCTGCTCCTGCTCGGTGTCGATGTCCCGGATCTGGTCCTTCAGCTCACGGGCGCGCTCCTTCAGCTTGGAGATGTCGCCGCCCTGCTTGGCCGTCTGCTGGACCTCGCTGGCCACCCGCTTGGCCTCCGCCCGCAGCTCGTCGGCTGACCGGATGCTCTGGTTGCGCCGGGACTGGAGGTCTTCCAGCCGGGACAGGTCCAGGGAGTAACCGCGACGAGCGAGCCGACGAACTGCTTCGGCACCCATTTCAATCAGGGCGCGGGCGTCATGCATGAGGAAGATCCTTTTTATCCAGCGAGTGGGATGGGGATACCGCATCGACGTTAGCAACCGTCGACCCTTCGCTGATCCGCAATATCGCCGCGTCACTGGCGCCGGTGATCTCCCTACACGCACCCGAATCAAGATCGTCCAGGAGTGCGGTGATCAGAATGGGCAGCTCGTCATCGGGAATGGCGACCGGCTCGACGTACGGGGCCTCGGGGAAGAACAGCGGCATGGCTTCTCCCCCCGCGCGGTAGCGGTACCAGAGGAGGACCGAAACCAGCAGGCCGTGCCCGACGAGGACCCGGGGCCCGGGGCGCTCCAGCGCCCCGAGCACTCCGGCGAGCATCCGGCGGATGCCCTCGCGCTGGGACTCGGAAGCGCCGGGTGGGCGCTCGCCGGAGCCGTGCGTGTCTAGCCAGACGGCGTATTCGAGGAAGGGACTGCTCTCGAATTCCCCGTAGTCCAGTTCGTTCAGCCGGGCGTCGACCACGAGCCCGGCGGACGGGACACCCATCAGCAGCGAGGTCGTCTGGCGAGCCCTCGGGAATTCGCTGGTCAGCCACGTGGCCACCGAGTGCAGGGGGAGCGTGGTCCAGGCGCGGCGCAGGGAGTGCCGGCCTTCCTCGTTGAGGTGGATGTGCTTGGTCGGGTCGCCGGTGACCAGGTAGCGCTTGCTGTAGTTCGTCTGGCCGTGACGGAGGACGTACGTCGTCATCGGTCACCCCCTGCTCCAGTAGCCAGCAGATCGGACAGGACCGCGGCGATCTTCGGTTCCGCGGGGTCGTGGATCTCCCTGTAGTAGAGGAGGCCATCGACAGCGAGGGCCCTGCACCACGGCAGGATCTCCGGTACGGGGATGCGGGAGATCCGAGCGGCGGTGGCCAGCCGATCGGCCATCCCCTGTTCGAGGTCGTAATAGACGCTCCAGAAGGCCCAGTCGAAGACTGCGTCACCTTCCACAGGGTGCGGATCGATCAGGCGCGGTTGCCGCCGCGCGTCGAAGATGACGTTCTCCGCATACAGGTCCGCGTGCAGGACCGTCGTCCGGTCAGGGGCGTGACTGAGGCCGGCAAGCCCGTGGCACGCCTCCCGTATAAGTCCTTCACGGGTGCCGAGGTCGAGCGCCTGCGCTCGCTGGTGGATGCGCGGCAGAAGGACCTCTCGCATGAAGTCGGGCAGCATGGGCACGCCCGATCCGGGCCTCCGGCGGCCAAGGGCATGGAGCCTGTGGATCGCGCCAGCCACCGATTGCGTCGCCCGTTCGGGACGATCGGCGCCCCCGGGCCGCCCGCCGACCAGCTCCAGAGCCGCCACCGAGAGGTCATCCGCCGCTTCGGCTACGTTCGCGGTCGGGCCGTCGGCCCATACCCGTAACGCGGTGATCTCGTGGCGATAGCGGATGGGGTCGACCCACGCCTTCAGAACCAACCGGCTCCCGTCGGGTGCCACGGCGAGCGCGACCGCCGAGGCATGTCCGGCATCGTGGTAGCCCCTCAGCGAGAGGTCCCACCGCTTCGCCGCCTCGGCGAGGAGGCCCGGGGCGGCCTCCAGCCACTCCTGGACCGACGGGCCGTAGTGCGCGAGCAGCCGCTCCCGACATCCCGAGGGCACATCTCCGAGCGTCTGCGTCGCCATCAGCTCAGCACGATCCCGTCGGAGACCAGCTCGTCCGTGATGGCGGGGAAGCCCTCCAGTGCCTCGGCCACGAGCGCCTGGACCTTGTCGGTCTCGGCGTCCGGGGAGGACAGCCGGATCAGGATCCGCCACGGCTGGTCGAGGCGCTGGCCGGTGGTGCTGACCAGGTGCACCTCCGCGTGTCCGTCGGTGGCCTCGTGGAGCCGCTCGGCCAGGCGCTGGGCGGCAATGTTGTACAGCTTGCCGACGTGGTAGACGGGGTTCTTGCCGTTGGCGCCCTCCAGGTTCATCGGACGCAGCGGCGTGATCAGCCCGTTGACCCGGTTGCCGCGGCCGACGACACCCTCGTCGCCGGACTCGATCGAGCTGCCGGTGTACGTCAGGTACAGCTCGTCCTTCTCCGGGACGTCGCGGGCATTGAGCCTGAAGCGGGCCTGTGCACCGGGGAGGCGGAGGCCGGCCATACGGTGGCACTCGGCGAGGACGCTCTCGGCGTTGCGGACGTACTCGGCGCGGCTGCCGACGTGTCGCGACTTCTGCGGGACGCACAGGACGACGTCGGCCTGGTCCCCGTCCCAGTAGCCCATGAGCTTGACGTCGGATCCGCACCAGGCGTGGGAGAGGGTGAAGTCGCTCTCGCCGGAGAAGTGGTTCACCAGCTCGCGGACGAACGACTCGAAGGCGTTCTCCGGGGCCCAGCCGGTGCCTAGGGAGGTGTCGTTCGAGAGCCGCACCCGACGCTCTCGCAGGTCGTCGATGGAGCGTGGGTTGAACCAGCGGGTGCGGTCCGGCACCGCGTCGCCCGTGAGGACCGCGCCGGGGCTGGAGTTGCTGGTGATGTTGAACGTGATGTCGAGGTGGTCCGACACCTCTGGGAGCCGCTCGGCGAAGAACGCCCTGACCTCGGCCTCGACGATCTCCTCAACGGGGATCGTCTCGCCCCCGCACATCGGCGCGGCCCGCCCGTTGACCAAGACACGGACCGGGGCCGTCATCCGGCCGGCGCCGTAGCGGACCTCGCTGGCCCCGCCGAGGAGGGCGAGCTTGTCGAAGTTGTGGTGCAACACGGCGCCGAAGCACTGGACCGTGTAGTGGCTGTAAGCGCGGGACAACCGCTCGGCGAGGTGATCGGCCAGGGTGTCGGGGTGGCCGAGCCCCTTCCGCTCCACGATGGTCGTCGCGTCGGGCTTGGTGGTGCCCGTCTCGATGGACAGGAAGCCGCCCTCAGTCGTGATGGTTTTGCGCATGACAAACTCCGATCTCTCTGCCTGAAGAAGACGGGTGGGACGGATGAGCGTCATTAGCCAAAGCCGGTTGATGCAGGTTGAGTTGCTCGCATTTCCCAGCGGCGTTCTCGGTCTGTTGCGACAGTAGCCAGGGCGCCCCGCGACACCCCGGAAAATCCTTCCGGGGTCCACTTCGGCCACGAGGTGATGATCAGGACATGCGAGGGATGACAGAGAACCTGACCATCGGGGAGCGCGTTGCCTGGTATCGGCGGCGGCGCGGCCTCTCCCAAGAGGTCTTGGCCGGCCTTGTCGGCCGTACCACGGACTGGCTGAGCAAGGCGGAGAACAACCGGATCGAGCTGGATCGCCTCTCGGTGATCACCTCACTCGCCGACGCCCTCGACGTCTCCCTCGGAGACCTACTCGCGGAGCCGACGCTCATGGAGTGGTCGGCCGACAGCGGACACCGCACAGTCCCCGCGCTACGCGAAGCGCTGATGGACTACAAGCAGCTCACGCCCCTGCTGGGCCCTGCACCCGATGACGAACCACCTGCCCTACAGGACCTTCGAGCCAACGTGGGCGACGTCCTCGACGCCTACCAGGCGTCCCGCTACGGCTTCGCCACCCGACGTCTTCCCCTCGTCCTGGCCGACGCGCTCGCCGCATCCCGCGCCTACTCGGGGCACGAAGGGGAGGAGGCCCATGCCCTGCTCGCCCTGGCCTACCACGGCGCAGCCATGGTGCTGGGGAAGGTCGGAGAGCCCGAACTGGCATGGATCGCCGCGGACCGCGGTCTGGCAGCCGCGCAGCACAGCGGCCGCAGCGAGGTCACAGGTTCGCTCTTCCGAGCGGTCACGCACTGCCTCCTGGCCACCGGACGCTTCACGGCAGCGGTCCAGCTCGTGAACGACGCGGCAGCCGTCATGCAGCCGGAACTGGGCACTGCAAACGACGAGTACCTCTCGGTGTACGGCACGTTGTTCCTCACCGGCGCGATGGCCGCCGCACGAGCAGAGGACCGGGCAGCTACGCAGGCCTTCCTCCGAGAGGCCGACGAGACCGCGCAGCGACTCGGCGCCGATGCCAACCACATGTGGACAGCCTTCGGTCCGACGAACGTCGCGATCCACTGCGTAGCCACCGCCGGCGAACTCGGCGACATCCAGATCGCCGCGGACCTCGGCGCACGCATCGACACCAGCGGAATGCCAGCGGAACGGCGCGTGCGGCACAGCCTCGAAGTTGCCAGAGCACTGAGTGCCTGGAACCGGACCGACGAGGCCCTGGCCGTACTCCTGGAAGCCGAACAGGCCGCCCCCGAACAGGTCCGGCACCACTACATGAGCCGAGAGCTGGTCATCGGCTGGATACGCGGTACCCGAGGCCGGCCCTCCCACCCCGTGGCCGACCTGGCGCGCAGGCTCCGCATCGTCGCTGGCGGCTAGAGTCGAATCCGTGAGCGAGAACGAGCATGAAGCGAAGATGGCCCACCCCCGCATGGCGGCCGGCGCTCTCTTCTTCGACGAAGCTGATCGAGTCCTCCTCGTCGAGCCGTCGTACAAGGACTACCGAGACATTCCCGGCGGATACGTCGAACAGGGCGAGTCGCCCCGACAGGCTTGTGTGCGCGAAGTCCATGAGGAACTGGGCATCAAGCCCCACATCGGCCGCCTCCTCGTCGTCGACTGGGCGCCGAACCCGGGAGAGGGCGACAAGGTCCTCTACCTCTTCGACGGCGGCCGCCTCGACGCAGACCACCGCCAACAGATCGCACTGCAAGCGGATGAGCTCCGCGGCTACGACTTCCACGGCGCCGAACAGGTGCCAGAACTCACCATCCCCCGCCTCGCGCGCCGAATCGCGGCTGGCATCCAGGCCCGAACGAACGGCTTGACTGCCTACCTGGAACACGGAGAGTCGCCGGAGGCAGGCACCTGACCACACCTGTGCTTCGCCGACCCCGCTGTCCAAAGCAATTGCCATCCGGGGCCGTGAGGAAGGCGTTGACGACACCCTCGCCGCCAGGACAGGCGCCTCTTTCACGTACTACCGCCCCGCCCCTTGCTGCCGGAGGCAGGCTGCGGGTGTGGCTGCACGACACCACGCTTAGGTCGGCTTCCTGCCCCGTGATTTCCGTGGAGGACTGGGCTGAGATTCGTCGACTGCACCGGGCCGAGCACATGTTGATCCGGGCAGGGCGAAACTCATCGGCAGCGATCGCCCGGCCGAGGAATCAGGTGCCGGCCATCACGAAATCCGCATGGGGTCGACGCTGCCACGAAGCGCCATGCGGGCACCACCGGTCCTGGTGGCGAGCGGTGGAACCCACGAAGCGATGGGAGGTCCTCCCCAGCTCACTGTGTTGCTGCTGACCACAGCTATGGCTACTGGTTCCGAAACCCTTTGATGAAGGCGTGCCAAGCCGCATCCCCGAAGGAAACGGTTCCCCCCGTCGGCCTTTTGGAGTCACGCAGAGTGGTCGAGTCCGCGAGGAATGCTGCCTCGACGCACTCGCTGTGCTCGGCCCCGCTGTAGGAGGACTTGACCCAGGAGGCACTGGCTATGGCCGGCGAAACGGAATGCATTACAACTCCTCGTGGACACATTCGATCAGGGCTGATGACGCAGCCATGTCCAACGCTTGTGCGCGGAGGTACTCGAAAGCAAGCCGGTAACGGTCCAGCTCTTCGTTCTGCTCCATGAACAGCGAGCCGACGTGAGTGTCCACGTACACGACATCCAGGGACGGCTCGGGGCCGCCGATGATCACGAAGCTGCCCATGGCGGCAGAGTGTGCTCCCTTGGCGAAGGGCAGCACCTGCAAGGTGATGTGCTGAGACTTGTTGGCCTCAAGGAGGCGTTCCAGCTGTGCCCTCATCACCTGCCGGGAGCCCACAACCCGACGGATCACGGACTCGTCGAGGATGGCCCAGAGGTGCGGTGGCTTGGCCCGGCTGAGGATCTCCTGCCGCTTCATCCGGATGTCAACGAGCTTCTCGATCTCCTCGGGAGGCAGCCTCATCTCCGAGGCGTTCTGGACGGCCTCTGTGTAAGCGCGTGTCTGGAGAAGCCCGGGCACGTAGAGGCAGTTGAAGTGGTCCTCCCGGACGGCCTCGTCTTCCAGGGTGAGCAGCAGATTCATGCTCTCGGGAATCGAGTCGGCGATGGAGTTCCACCATCCTTGCCGCTTCGCGCCTTTCGCGAGCTCCACGACTGCCTTCCGCTCGGCATCCGTGGCCCCGTATTCGCGGCACAGTGCCTCCACGATGGGCCACTTCACCGGCCCTGACTGGGTCTCGTAGCGGCTAACGGTGGCCTTGGAGACTCCGACGAGGTGGCCGGCCTCCTCCAAGGTCATGCCCGCGCGGGCGCGAAGCTTACGCATGGTCGCCCCAAGCTGTCGGCGCCGGGTGGTTGCTCTGGCGGACATGCGTGCCGTCTCCCGAGATGCTGTTCTGCTGCCGGAGTGAAGGCAACAAGGCTATGTGCGAACGAGGTTGAGCCGACAAGATTCACCCGGACGATTCTCATGAGAAGTTACACAGTGAGACTTCTCAATGCCATACTCCTTCTCGTGACGCTACGCGGCGCAGTCGTACGGATACGGCTGGTGCAGGCGCTGTCGTGGCATGGGAGGGAGCCCCATGAGTGGATACCCGACTGTTGATCCCCGGTCTCGCTGTGTTCTGCCCTTCACGGCGGAGCCGGCGGAACTGTCTCCCCTGCGGCGTATGGTCAGAGATCAGCTCGCTGTCTGGGGTCTCCCGGCCCTCGCCGACGATGCCCAGCTGGCGGTCACGGAACTCACGGCCAATGTGATCAAGCACGTGGGTGTCGGCACGTCCGCGACGCTGATCCTGGAGCCCACGCCGACTGAGGGGCGTCTTCGCGTAGAGATCCACGACAAGAGCCACACTGCTCCTGGCGCGGCTCAGCCGTCCAGTGATGAAGAAGCCGGCCGGGGTCTGCACATGCTGGCTGCCCTGGCGGTCGACTGGGGCACGGTTCTGACGGCCACGGGCAAGGCGGTCTGGTGCGAACTCGCACTGCAGTCGGATCGCCAGTGCCGGCGGGTCCAGCGCGGAGCGGCCGTCCTGGCGGCCTACCGCGGCCTCTCCGAGGGTCCGTACCCTCCGGCCGCCTGGCGACCCCAGGTGTTGGAGGAGTCGGTCACCGACCTCATCGCCGACGTCCTCCACTGGCTGGCAGCCCAGGGCTGCGACCCGAACGACATCCTGGACCGTGCCCAGACCCACTACGAGGCGGAGGCGGACGCCGCGTGAGCTGTGCGCAGCCGTGGGGGCCTCGCTGCTACGCCTGTAGAGGGCCCGAGGGCTGGTTCATCTCTGCCTTCAACTCATCAGGTGTACGCCATGTCGCTCCACGGTGGCTGCGATGACACATGCGATGGCAATTGGCACACAGCAGGGCGAGATCGTTCAGCTTGGTCTCGCGCGGGCCAGAAATGTGGAGTGGCAGGACGTGATGCACTTCGATGTAGCCGTCGCCAAGCGATCCGTACGCGGAACCGAAGTCGAAGGTGCAGACAGCGCACCGAAGGGGCAGTCCGAGCTTGCGAACCTGGCTGATCTTGCGGCTGCGCAATGCAGGGTTTCGCTCACGAGAGATCGCCCACCGGGCGAGCAACCGGCCTTCAGTGGCAGTCGTCCCGTCCTCGTCCACTTCGTCGGGCTGCTCGGGGATCAGGGCAAGCTGGCCGGACCCGATCCCGTCCTCAATGGCCTGAGCAGCCTGGAGCATCTCGGCTTCACGGGTGCGGAACGCTTCGATGATCAGCTTGTCCAGGCTCCCGCCCTTGGTGCGCTTGCCCGAGTAGCCAGGGTGATTGGAGGCAAGATCTGTGGTCTTGCGGGAGACGCTGCCGACAGACCTGTACTCGGGAAGACTCGCAGCCAGGCCAGTGCGCTCGGGCAGAGGCAGGGACCTGAGCAGGTCAGAGAGCTCAGTCACAGCTGCGTCGCCGACCCGCAGCTCCCGCCAGCCGTTCTTGACCACGAGCGCGCAGGCCAGCAGCAGTTCATCCCAGGTCCAGGCAGGGCTTCGCATGACCAGTACCGTACAAGCATTCGATGTTGCGTGTGGGGAGTACTGGGCAGGCCGAAACATGTCGCACACTTGTGGAGGTCGCGTTGTCAGTGGGGTCTGTCACCCTCTGTGAGGACGGATTGCAAGGTGTGTCCGTCGGGCAAGTCTGGAAGGAGGGTGCATGACCAGCACTGACTCGGATTCGAGGTTCACGTCGGTGGAGATCTGCGCCGGGGCGGGGGGCCAAGCGCTTGGTTTGCACCGCGCAGGGTTCAGGCATCATGCGTTGATCGAGATTGATGACAACGCGATCAAGACCCTTGAGGAGAACGTCAAGGGTGACGGGTGGGACGGTTGCCGAGTCCTCAAGCGGGACCTGACTACCTTCAACGTTGCCGAGCTGGGCCTCAACGAAGGAACGCTTGACCTGCTGGCTGGCGGCGTCCCTTGCCCCCCGTTCTCTGCGGCCGGCAAGCAGCTGGGGCAGGAGGATGAACGAGACCTCTTCCCCACGATGCTCAAAATGGTCGATGATCTGCGCCCCAAGGCCGTGATGATCGAGAACGTTCGCGGCCTGTTGGAGCCGGCGGAGAAGTTCAAGGAGTACCGCGAGAACACGATCAAACGTCGTCTGATCGAGGCAGGCTATAAGGTCTGCATGTGGCAGGTACTAGAGGCGTGGCACTTTGGTGTGCCGCAACTCCGCCCCAGGGCGATCCTTGTGGCTCTGCTTCCGGAATACGCCCCGTTCTTTGTGCCTTTCAAGAAGGCTAACGAGGAAGCCGAGCAGAAGATCCAGAAGCACACCGTAGGGCATGCTCTGGAGAAGAGCATGCGTCTCCGCTACGACGAAGTGAACGATCCTCGCTCCGAAGCTGCGTTCAACAGTTGGTTCGATGCGGCTCGCCGAGACATCGCACCGACTCTGGTGGGAGGCTCAAAGAAGCATGGTGGGGCTGACCTTGGTCCGACGCGCGCAAAGAGGGCGTGGGGCAAACTCGGGGTGGACGGCCTCGGAGTCGCGAATGACCGGGACAAGCTCGTGGACAAGGAGAGAGATCTCTTCTCTGCGGCAGGTCCTAAGCTGACCGTCGAGCAGGCTGCGATCATCCAGGGTTTCCCGCCGTCCTGGCGGTTCATGGGCAAGAAGACCGCTGCGTACCGTCAGGTCGGTAACGCCTTCCCGCCGCCAGTAGCGGAGGCTGTAGGTGGACGAATCAAGGCGGCGCTGGAGAAGAGAGTTCCTGCGGAAGACCCCGACACAAGTTGGGCGATGACCGAGATCCCGCGCCCTTCAACCCCTCAGTCGGCTGACAGTGGCGGCGATCGTGAGGGCGCAGTCCTCAGGTGACTCGTGCTCCCAAAACCGGAGCACGGTCCAACCTGCGGCTTGAAGCTGCTGGTCGGTGTCCCGATCGCGCGCCACGTTGCCCGCGATCTTGCCTGACCAGTAGTCTGGGTTCGTCTTAGGAGCGCTGTAGTGCTCTGGGCACCCGTGCCAATAGCAACCGTCAATGAAAACAGCAACCTTCGCCGGACGAAAGACCATGTCTGCCGTTCGGCGGAGGTCAGCAAGAGGGCGAGCAGCGACCCGGTACCTAAGCCCCTGGGCGTGCACTAGCTTTCGGACCAGCTGTTCCGGTTTCGTATCGCGACTTCTAATGGCCTGCATGTTCCGACGTCGGCCGGCCGAGGAGGCCCACGAACCAGTGGGTGGCTGCCAGGCGATGGGCATGGTTCCCCGCCTACATCTCGACGTTGAGGGTCATCGTGAAGGAAGCTTTGGCGCTATCCTAGCTGCTCTCTCGCTTTCGTGAACCGCAACCCATTCCTCGCTATCGAGATGAACCGAGGGGCGGCCTTCATGGTGAGGACCAGCCCGATCTACTCTGAAACTCACAAACTCTCCCCTCTCTGGAACAGGTCCGCCGAGAGCGCGCGCGACGTCCTGGTGATTCCTGGAGCCCCCGGTAATAATAATTCCCTCTTGGCGCAGAGCAGGGCGTGCCCGCGTTCCGTCCTGGTCATCCCGCACGCGCGCCATGTAGTCATACTGCCGCGCCAGTGTGCGCACGACATTTCGATCGATTCTTCGCCTCAGGACCCGGCGAAATAGCTGATTCACTCGCGCCTGCCCAGACTTGGGGGATTCGACCGAAGCCAGGGTTTCCGGGTCGGTGAGCTTCAGGTCGAGAAGAAGGTTTTGTTTAAGAGGCATTTCACGCCACAGCCAGCGGACCATGTCCAGGTTGCTCTTGTTGAGCCGGTACTTGTGGTCCCGGTTTCCCTTTCGCGTGGATTTTCCACTTCGCACCAGCCGATCGCGGTCAGCTCGGAGCAGTCCAGCACTCCACTTGCTTTGCGAGTCGCTTGCCCATACGACGAGGCAAATTTCCCCCATCGCCTCCGGAGGGATCATCCAACCCCCGAGGTCCTGGGAGTATTTACAGTCGACCTCGAGATCGGCAATCCGATAGTCCATATCGATCCCGTCTGCAAACTCAAATTCTCGCTGCAGATTGATCTCGACAAGAGTGCCTGCGTGTGTCTTCTCGGTCTTACACAGCTGGCCCCAGTCATATCTTCCCGTATTCTCACCGTCGAGCAGTTGGTCGATGGTCTTCCTGAGGACGCATGCAAATTTCTCCCCACCTGGATCTAGGTCGAGGAGATGCTTATGTACACGCGAGATCTCCTCGTCGAATTCGACTGAACTCTGCAATGTCACGAAAGTTTCACCAGCCGATGAGTTGAGGCCTATTTGACTTCAAGGCGGAGCAGGCGCGGGATCTCATCTACGAACTCCGATCCCATCGCGTATAGCGAGTACACTTCGCTGAGAGTTTTCTCCAGGGTGAACGTTGCATAGTTTCCGTGGACGAGATTGTTTCTCACGGATCCTATTTCAAGAAACGCGGACTGGCCTTTCTCGAGACTCTCTATGAGTGATATCTCTGTTTCTGCCACCTTTTTGTGTGCGCTGCCGAATAGGGACCAGAACGGCCCAGCCTTTCGCCTCTCCCAGTCGAAATAGGTATGATATTGCCGATTTATTGCCTTGCGGTCGATTAGTGAAATAATGCCAGGAGTTAGCACGCTTTCTCGTACGTATTCGCGGAGATGGCTGCAGACTGAATGCTCAAACTCACTTGCAGCTGCCAGCAGGAGGACCTTCGGGAGAGTGCTCTGTAGAGAGGCGTGGAACGATGGTTCCCGTTCCTGTAGCTCGGTCAGCATCTGCTGCTGATCTCGGTAGAGAATCCCAACAGGTTTATGCTGTGGAAGCATCATGCCACCCTGGATGCTTGCTGCATAAAATCGTACGTTGCGGAAAGCCGACCGCTGACATTCGTCGTCTTGGTCGAACCTTCCTGCGAGAATTGGGTGAACTCGTCACTCCGGCCGTACTTGGAGATCTCCCCGGAGGAAACGCCGACCACGGATACCCCTTCGCTTCGGAGGCGCAGGGAGGCGGAGTAGACTGACTCGAACAGCAGTGAACTGAATTTACTGCTCGCGGGGCGAAATGCTGATTCGCCCCAGGCTGAGGCGATGCCCAGGAACCAGTCCCAATCCTCGGTGAATCGGGCAACGGTTTCCACGTCGAAAGTCTGAGCATGCTTGCAGAAGGTGTTGATGAATCGGGTCATGGACCCTGAATAGGATTCAACTCCCTGGCTCAAGGAGATCGCTCGCAGGATGATCTCGATGTCACGCATCCTGAAATCTGGATCGCCGGTTCCCAGGATATTGCGCCAGTCAGTGCGTTCGTTCATCGCGAACAGATTTTCAAAGAATTCAGAGTGGTACAGGCTAGCCCGAATCTCTTGGGTGTTGAGATTGACGCCGCCTGTGTTCAACCTGTTGAACATCTCGAAGATTGAGGAATCGTCGTTTTTTGGGCTGACTTGCTTTACGATAACATTTCTGACGGTTCGCAGATTGAACTGATTCAGGTAGTCGTCCAGGGTGTCGTAACTGATTCCAGAGAACCGGTTCTTCGTGCCATTTGGAAGTTTTGGCAGCTGAAGCTTGAATGGAATGAACAAGGAATCATCTGCCAAGAGGTCTGCAGTTATTCCGCCTTCTGAGTTGAGGGACTTCCGAAGCTCCGCCCTCTTCTCTCTGCGGGGGAATCGCCCCTTCATGAAGAAGTGGACAGTGAGCAGGCGCTGCTGTCCGTCTATGATGAGGAATTTGTTCCTGTTCTCCTCATACAGGAACACCTGAGGGACCGGCAGGCCGAGGATGAGTGATTCGATCAGCTTGGAAGCGCGCTTGATATCCCAAACATAGTTGCGCTGAAAGCCCGGTGTCTGAATTGCGCCCTGCTCGATGAAGCTATTAATGGTCAGGGTGTTGAAGTCGTTGGGGGAGGAGATTATGTCGTATTCGCTGACCTGTTCTTCTTCGTCTGAATTTAGGCCGTCAATTTCTAGAATCTGATCCACATTCGTTCCTTGTTGGCGAGTTGAGAGGGGTCTATGTCTGGCTGGCTGCGTGGCACTCCCCGTAAGGCCTGCCCGACGTGCACCAGCAGGGGTTGGTCGGGGTGGGGGGCCAGGGGGTGGCTTTGCCTCGGGCGGCCAGGGTGGTGGCGTATTCCGCCAGGAGGGACGGGGAGGACGGGGAGGTCTTCTCCGAGGCGGCGAAGGCTTCGTACGAGGGGACGCTGGCCGTGACGATGCCGAGGTTCGTGGTGCCCGAGGCGGCCAGGGTGCGGAGGGAGGCTTCCACCTGGGCCAGGTGGGCGTCGTGGGAGGGGTACTCGGTGGACAGGGTGGGGTAGCTGGTGAGGAGCTCCGCCAGTTCGCGGGCCGGCCAGTGGAGGATGGCCACCGGGAAGGGGCGGGAGAGCGCGGCGCGGCGGTCGCCGAGTTCGGCGCGCAGGCGGGCGATCTCCGCGCGGAGTTCGGCGGGGTCGTCGGAGCCGAGGGCCCAGATGCGCTTGGGGTCGTGGAGTTCGTCCAGCGGGATCGGGCCGATGTGGCGGGTGTCCGCGACCATGTCCCAGTCGTCGTGGGGGAGCCCGAGGAGGCGGCGTACGCGGTGGCGGCCGGTGAGGAGCGCGGTCGTGGCCGGGGTGAGGGGGGCGTTGTCCGGGGCCAGGAGGGTGGCGGCTTCCGTGAAGCACTCGTGGGAGGCTTCGAGTTCGTCGTGGGCCTCAAGGGCCTCGGCGATGACCTCCCAGGGGGCGGGGTCCGAGGGGGCCGCCGCGCGGATGCCCTGGATCAGGGCGCGGGCCTCGGGCTCGTGGCCGTACTCCCAGAGGTTGGCCGCCTGGAGGGCCTTGATGAGGGATGGGTCCTCGACCGCCTCGTGGGAGAGGAGCTGGTCGTAGAGGGCGCTCGCCCGTTCGCGTGCGTCGGCCAGTTCGAGGTGGGCCGCGGCCTGGAGGAGCAAGGGCTCCTGGTCCTCGGGGTAGCGGGTCGCCGTGCGGATGAGGCGCTCGGCTTCGGCGATGTGCTCGGCAGGCGTGTCGGGGCGCATGGTTTGCAGCGTACTGCCGCTGGTCAGTTGAGGGGGGAGGACTTAGGGTGCCGCCCGTGCGAGATCGCGTGCGGGTCGTGGTGCAGGGGAAGGGCCGGCGGGCCTGGCGTGCGCGCCGGGTCGGTCTCGCGGGGGTGTGGTGGGCGGCGGGTGAACTGGCCGTCACCGTGGGCGTGGTGGTGATGCTGCTGGTGGTGCACCAGGTGTGGTGGACCAACCGGCAGGCGCTGAGCGCCGCCCACGAGGTGGTGAGGGAGTTGGAGGAGGGTGGGTGGGCCCCCGTGCCCGAGGAGGGTGGGGTCGAGGAGGAGGATCCGGCTGCCGCCCCTTCCGACGGGTTGGATGGCGGGCCGGACGGTTCCGGGTCCTCGGGTGGTGCGCCCGCCGGGAACTCCGGGCCGCGCACCGCGAAGCCGTCGCCGCGGGCGTCCGCGTACGGGATCCTGCGCATTCCGCGTCTCGGTGTCGCCGTGCCCGTTGCGCGGGGCGTGGACAAGCGGTCCGTGTTGGACAAGGGGTACGCCGGGCATTACGCGGGGACCGCGCAGCCTGGTGCCGAGGGGAACTTCGCGCTCGCCGGACACCGCAACACGCACGGGGAGCCCTTCCGCTACATCAACCGGCTCAGGGCGGGCGACGAGTTGGTCGTGGAGGTGCGGGGGAAGCGGTACGTGTACCTGGTCGGGCAGACGGTGGCGGAGACGACCGAGCGCGACACCGGGGTGATCGCGCCCGTGCCGCGCAGCGCCGTCGTACCGGGGGCCGGGTACAGCGAGCCCGGTGCGTACATCACGCTGACGACCTGCACGCCCGAGTACAGCTCCAAGTACCGGCTCGTGGTGTGGGGGACCCTCAAGCGCTGACGGGCGGATGGGTGGAGGGGGATCAAAAACGAGATCCCGTCCGTTGACAGTGCACGCGGTTAGTATCGATCGCGAGTACGACTACGAGTACCGGGTACGGGCAACCGGTGCGAGTGGCGGAGTTCTTACGGGAGTTCGTGCGCGGGAGCGGGAGGGGGTGGTTCGCATGGCAGAGCACAGCGGGCTTCGCCCCGTGCGGTTCGCCGCGTCGTCCGCACGGCTGGCGGCACGGCTGGTGGCACTGCCGGCCTCGCTCCTGGTGCTCGGTGGCTTCCTCGGGCTGTTCGCCGGGGAGGGCGGGCTCGGCGCGGTCGTGGTGGTCCTCACGGCCACCTTCGCCGTGGGCGCCTCGGCTCTGGCCGCCCGGCTGGTCCGGCCGGTGCCGCCGCACCGCATACGTACCGCGATCCGTGATCGCGAGCAGCGCACGGCGTTCTTGCCGCAGCGCGATCCCGACGCTTCGGGCCGGTCGCGGCCCAGGGCGCCCGGCCGTCCCCTTCCGACGGCCGCGTAGGGGCGCGCAGCTCCTTCCTCCCGATCACTTCTGATCGCCTGACCTTGCCGCCCCTCGCGGGTCGTCACGCCGAAACGCATCTCTTTCGACGTTCGACGAGTCCCTTCGGAGGGCCCACGTGTCCGTATTCATCGATCTTGTTGCCGTGCTGGGCCGGTTCCTGGAGCCGGTGCTGGCCGAGTCCGCGACCGCTGCCGCGATCGTGCTGTTCACCGTGCTCGTACGGCTCGCGCTGTACCCGCTGAGCCGGGCCGCCTTCCGTGGCGCGACCCCGGTGGCGGGCATCCTGCCGGTGCTGCTCCAGTTGCCGGTGTTCTTCCTGATGTACCGGGCGTTCTCCTCGTCGGAGATCGGCGGGGACGCCAACGAGCTCCTCGGCCACCGGCTGTTCGCCGCGCCGCTGGGGGACCGGTGGGGTGAGGCGCTCGGAGCGGGCGGCCTCCTCGGGGAGTCCGGGCTGGTGTTCCTCGGGCTTTTCGCGGTCGTCGCGGTGGTGGCCGCGTGGAGCGCGGTGCGCGGACGCAAGGCGGCGGCGCTGATGGCTGCCACTGCCTCTGCCGCCCCTCGAATCGGCGCGGCCAAAGCCGGCCGGGCCGGGGCTTCCGGGGCGGGTGCACCGGGCGGCGGTGTCGTGACCGCCGAGCAGCAGGAACTCGTGCGCAAGCTCGGCGGCGTACTGCCCCTGCTGTCCTTCGGGACGCTGATCACGGCCGCCCTGGTGCCGCTGGCGGCCGGGCTGTACCTGGTGACCTCGACCGCCTGGTCGGTGGCCGAGCGCGCCTGGCTCCAGCATCGGAAGGACCGGGCGGAGCGTGCCGGGCGGGCGGTCAGCGGAGCAGAGCGTTCCGCCATGTGAACGGGGTCTTGCGGATGAGGTCGACATCTTGGAGGATCGACCAATCCTCCGATGGCCGCAACCCATCGTCCGGCCCGGGGCATGCCCATGGGCCGACCACCCTCGACCACGGGAGAATGCCCATGAAGCTGCTGCGTGTAGGACCCGTCGGGTCGGAGCGCCCCGCGCTGCTCGACCAGGACGGAACCCTGCGGGACCTGTCCGGCCTGATCACGGATGTGGACGGCGCGCTGCTCGCCGACGACTCCGTGCTGTCCCGAGTGCGGGACGCGGCCGGGTCCGGTGAGCTCCCGGTGCTGGACGCCGAGGGTCTGCGGATCGGGTCGGCGGTCGGCCGCATAGGCAAGGTCGTGGGCATCGGCCTGAACTACCACGGGCACGCGGCGGAGGTGGGCGCCGAGGCGCCGGCCGAGCCGATCCTGTTCCTCAAGGCCCCGGACACCGTGGTCGGCCCCGACGACACCGTGCTGATTCCGCGCACCAGCGTCAAGACCGACTGGGAGGCCGAGCTCGGCGTCGTCATCGGTGCCACCGCCCGCTACCTGGCCTCCGCCGAGGAGGGCCTCGCGCACGTCGGCGGGTACGTGCTGGTCAACGATGTGACCGAGCGCGCGTTCCAGAACGAGCGCGGCGGCACCTGGGACAAGGGCAAGAACTGCGAGACGTTCACCCCGCTCGGCCCCTGGCTGGTCACCGCGGACGAGGTCCCGGACCCGCAGGTGCTGGACGTCAAGCTGTGGGTCAACGGTGAGCTCAAGCAGGACGGCAACACGTCCGACCAGATCTTCGCCGTCGGCGAGGTCGTGCGGTACGTCAGCCAGTTCATGACCCTGCACCCGGGCGACGTCATCGTCACCGGCACCCCGGCCGGTGTGGCCGCGGGCCAGCCGGAGCCGAAGCCGTTCCTGCGGGCGGGCGACGTCGTCGAGGTGGAGATCGACGGGCTCGGCCGTCAGCGCCAGGAGTTCAAGGACGCCTAGTCCCAGCGGAACGGAGGGGAGGGGCGGTGCCGTCGTCGACGGCGCCGCCCCTTTCCCGTTTCCGCTCTCCTGCAGGGCTCGGGCGGGTCACACGTCCACCGTGCACCCCTCCCTCGACGACGTGCGCGCCGCCTCCAGCACGTCCAGGCAGTGCGCCGCCTCCAAGGCCGTGACGGGGGCCGGGCCGCCGTCGCGCAAGGCCGCCGCGACGGCCGCGTAGTACGCCGGGTAGTCGCCCGGCGCCGTCCGTACCGGCGTGCCGCCGCCGGTCAGCGGCGATTCCCCGGAGCCCAGCAGGCCCCACAGGTGCTCGGGCTCCTCGCCCCAGGGCCGGTCGGGGTCGCCGGGGCGCAGGCCCTCGCGCAGCGCCGCCTCCTGGGGGTCCAGGCCGTACTTGACGTAGCCCGCGCGGGAGCCCAGTACGCGGAAGCGCGGGCCGAGCTGGGCCGTGGTCGCGCTGACGTAGAGGTGCGAGCGGACACCGCTCGCGTGGGTGAGGGCGATGAAGGTGTCGTCGTCCGCCTCGGCGCCCGGGCGGCGTACGTCGGTCTCCGCGTAGACCCGTACGGCCGGGCCGAACAGCACCAGTGCCTGGTCCACCACATGGCTGCCGAGGTCGTACAGCAGTCCGCCGATCTCCTCGGGGGCGCCGGACTCCCGCCAGCCGCCCTTGAGTTGCGGGCGCCAGCGCTCGAAGCGGGACTCGAAGCGCTGGACCTCGCCCAGCTCGTCGTCGGCGAGGAGGCGGCGCAGGGTGAGGAAGTCGTTGTCCCAGCGGCGGTTCTGGAAGACCGACAGGAAGGTCCCGGTCCGTTCGGCGAGCGCGGCCAGCTCGCGGGCTTCGGCGGCGGTGGCGGCGAGCGGCTTGTCCACGACCACCGGGATGCCGGCGGTGAGGGCGGCGGTGGCGAGCGGGACGTGCGTCTTGTTCGGGGAGGCGATGACGATGAGGTCGGGGGCCGGGCTCTGGGTGAGCAGCTCGTCGGCGGTGGCGGCGATGCGGACGTCCGGGTAGGCCTCGCGGGCCTGGGCGGCGCGGCCCGGGTCGGAGGTGACGACGGTGTCCAGGACCAGGCCCTCGGTCGCGGAGACGAGCGGGGCGTGGAAGACGGAACCGGCCAGTCCGTAGCCGACGAGTCCGACGCGGAGGGGGGCGGCGGGGATGAGGGGGGTGGTGGGGGCGGTGGGGGCGGTGGCGTTCATGGGGACCACTTTGGCAACAGCGTTGCTTAAGTGCAAGGAGGGTGGACAATGGGCAGGTGGACAGGGGTAGCAGGGGTAGCAGGGGCGAGGCGAGTGGGGGCACCGGCGTGAATCTGCCGGTGCTGCGCGGGCACAACGACGCGCTGGTGCTGGACCTCCTGCGCGGAGCCGGCCCCGCCGGGCTCGGCCGCGGCGACCTCGCCGCGCGTACGGGGCTCACCCCGCAGGCGGTCAGCAAGATCGCGGCGCGGCTCCGGGGCGAGGGCCTGGTGGCCGACGCCGGGCGCGAGGCGTCCACGGGCGGCAAGCCGCGCACGCTGCTCAGGCTGGTGCCGGAGGCGCGGTACGCGGTCGGGGTGCACCTGGACCGCGACGAGCTCACGGCGGTACGGGTCGACCTGGCGGGCCGCGTCGTCGCCGACGGGCGGGCCCCGCTGGACTTCGGGGCCGGCCCGGACGCGGTGGTCGAGGAGGCCGTACGGGCGGTCGCGCGGGTGTGCGGTGACCGGCCGCTCCTCGGCGTCGGCGTGGCCGCGCCGGGGCCGCTGGACTGGCGGACCGGGGTGCTGGGGCGGGTGACGGGGTTCCCTGAATGGGAGGGGTTCCCGTTGCGGGAGGTGCTGGAGGGGCGGTTGGGGGTTCCCGTGCGGGTGGACAAGGACACCAACGCGGGGGTGGCGGCGGGGGCCGGCTTCGGGGAGGCCGCTTTCGGGGAGGCCGTGGCGTACGTGCACGTCGGCACCGGGCTGGGGGCGGGGCTCCGGCTGGCCGGCGGTGGAGAGGTCTACCGGGGGCGGCGCTCGGCGGCGGGGGAGTTCGGACACCAGGTGCTGCGGCTGGACGGGCCGGCCTGCCGGTGCGGGGGGCGCGGGTGCGCGGAGGTGTTGTGCCTGGACGCGGTGGCCGCGGGCCGGCTGGAGGAAGCGGCGCGGATCGTGGGGGAGGCGGCGGCGAACCTGGTCGCGCTGCTGGATGTGGACCGGGTGTTGCTCGGGGGGCGGGTGGTGGCGGCTGCGCCGGGGGTGTTCCTGGAGGGGGTGCGGGGGGTCTTGGGGGTGCGGGCCTTTGTGGGGGGTGCGGTGAGGGTTGAACTCGCGGAAGGGGGTGTGGCGGAGGGGGCGGCGGAGTTGGTGCTTGGTCCGTTGTTCGGGCGAGGGGGCTGAGGGGGCCGTCCCTTTTCGGGTCCAGCTCCGGCCCCCGCCCCGGCCCCCGCCCCGGCCCCGGCCCCGGCCCCAGCCCAGCCCAGCCCCAGCCCCGGCCCCGGCCCCAGCCCCAGCCCCAGGCCCAGGCAGTCGGTGTCCGCCGAATGGGGGGACATGGGGAGAACTTGGGCGTGGTGCTGGACACGGGGTCGTGCGTGCGTGGGAGGGTGCGGGCAAGGCCGGGATGATTGTCGGGTTGTCCGGCAATCGTTCACGGGTCGTTCGGTTGGTCGTTCTGTCGTCGGCGAGTAGCGAGGGTTTTCCATGCGACTGCGCAAAGTCCTGGCCCTCGCCGCCGTCCTCGTGGCCGCCACCGTCCCCACCGCGTCCGCAGACATCGGTACCGGCGGCGGAGCCCGTCCCGCGCCCGCGCTGCCCTCGCGGGTGGAGGCCAGCTGTGGCGACGCCAAGGGCGCGCAGTTCCCCATCGGCGCCCGCATCCGCGGTGGACCGGCCGTGTACCGGACCGGTGGCGAGGCGCAGACCTGGTACCTCGACCTCACCAACACCACCACCGCCGAGTGCACGGCCATCCATCCCGTCGTCGTCTTCACCGACCAGGCCCGCGCCCTGCGACCCGCCCATTTCCGGATGGAGTTCGACGCCCCCGGCAGCTCGTTTCCGGTCAGCCTGGAGCGCACCGACCGGGACGAGATCATCGCCGTCTTCGACGGTGGCGACGCCTTCTCCGGCTTCACCGTCGGCCCCGGAGGTTCCGTGACCGTCACCGTCCGGCTCGCCTTCGCGCCCGGCTCCCCCCACGGCGAGGTCGTCGCCGACGCCGCGCTGGTCCAGCGCAAGGGTGACGACGGGGACTGGATCGGCGAGGCGGGCGGCTACCGGTTCGAGATCCAGGGCCCGGGCGCGGAGACCGGCGAGGCTGGAGCGCTGGCCCACACCGGCCGCACGCCGGCGGCCTGGGCGTACGGGGCCGGCGCCGCGGCCGCCCTGGCCGGTGGCGGCGGACTCCTGCTCGGTGCCCGCCGGCTGCGCAAGGAGCCGGGCCCGGGCCCGCAGTCCGCGTAGGGGCAGGCCGCGCAGAGGTCCACGTAGAGTCCGAGCGTGGAAGAACCGACCGCCTACGCGCACCACCACCAGCCCGGCCTGCCCGTCCGCTCCGGCATCCCCGAGCACGGCCGCATCCCCAAGTACTACGCCGTCAAGGCCCGCATCGCCGGCCTGCTCGACGAGCTCGGCGAGGGGGGACTCCTCCCCACCGAACGCGATCTCGCCGAGCAGTACGGGGTATCCCGCGAGACCGTCCGCCAGGCCCTGCGCGAGCTGCTGCTGGAGGGCCGGCTTCGCCGCTCGGGGCGCGGCACCGTCGCCGCCGGGCCGAAGCTCGAACAGCCCCTGTCGCTGGCGAGTTACACCGAGGGCGTGCGCCGCCAGGGGCGCACCCCGGGGCGCCGTCTGATCGGCCTGGAGCGCTTCCCCTGTCCGGCCTCCGTGGCCCCGGGCATCGGCGCCGAGCCGGGGGAGCCGCTCTGGCACCTGGAGCGGGTGCTGCTCGCCGACGAGGAGCGGGTCGGACTGGAGAGCACGTACGTCCGGGTCGCCCGCGCACCCCGCCTCGACGTCGATTTCCAGCCGGACTCCTCCTTCTACGGGTACCTCCACGACAGCCTCGGCATCGCCTTCGGCGACGCCGACGAGAAGCTGGAAACGGTCCTCGCCACCCCCCGCGAAGCCCTGCTGATCGGCACCCCGCCCGCGCTGCCCATGCTGCTCATCCACCGGTTCTCCCGGGATCGGGACGGCAGGCCGCTGGAGCGGGTGCGTTCTCTTTACCGTGGTGACCGGTTCAGCTTCACGACCCATCTGCGGCCCGAATAGTCCCGCCCGAAGGCCCCCGTAGACCCTGAAACAGGACGAATTCGCATCACGGAACGGTAACGGGTCTAGTCCAAGCGTTGGAGGCTGTTCACCGGAGCGTCGCCCGCGGGATCCTCCCGGGTCACGGGCCGCCGCCACCTTGGAGCACGTGAGAGTCATAGTCGTCGGAGGCGGCGTGGTAGGCACCATGCACGCCTGGCAAGCAGTGGAACGCGGCCACGAGGTCGTCCAGATCGAGCGAGAGGCGGAGGCCCGCGGCGCGTCATTGCGCAATTTCGGCCAGATCTGGGTCAGTGGACGGGCCGGGGGCGAGGAACTCGACACCGCCCTGCGGGCCCGCGAACTCTGGGAGGCGATCGGTGAGCGGGTCCCCGGCCTGGGCTTCCGCGCCATCGGCTCCCTGACCCCGGTGCGCAACGCCCGCGAGCACGCCGTCGCCGCGGCCGCCGTGGCCCGCCCCGACGCCGCCGCCCGCGGCTACGAGTTGGTCACCGCCGCGGAGGCCAGGGCGGTCAACCCCGCCCTGCGCGGCGCGTTCGAGGCCGCCCTGTGGTGCGAGCGGGACGCGGCCGTGGAGCCGCGCACCGCCCAGCTCCACCTGCGCGAAGCCCTCAAGGCCTCCGGCCGCTACACCTTCCTCCCCGGCCGGGAAGTGCGCGAGGTCGTCGGGAACGGAGCGGTCCGCGACGACCACGGCGACGTCCACCGGGGCGACGCCGTCGTCCTCGCCACCGGCGCCTGGCTCTCCGGGCTGGTCCGCGAGCTGGTCCCCGACCTGCCCGTGCGCCGCGTCCGGCTGCAGATGATGCAGACCGCCCCGCTCGGCGAGTCCCTGACGACCTCGGTCGCCGACGCCGACAGCTTCCGCTACTACCCCGCCTACACGAGCGAAGCCCTCGACGAGCTCAACGCCGAACAGGCCCAGGCGCCGATCGCCGCCGCGCACAAGATGCAGCTCCTGATGGTGCAGCGGCAGGACGGCGGACTGACCATCGGGGACACCCACGAGTACGAGCACCCCTTCGCTTTCGACACCCTCGAAGACCCCTACGCGCACCTCAGCGGAGTCGTCGAGTCCTTCCTGGGCCGCCCGCTGCCGCATATCCGGCGCCGCTGGGCGGGTGTGTACGCGCAGTGCACGGACACCACCCGCGTCGTCCACCGCCAGCAGGTGGCCGACGGCGTCTGGCTGGTGACCGGGCCCGGCGGCCGGGGCATGACCTGCTCGCCCGCCATAGCCGAAACCACCGCGAACGAACTGGGCTGGTAAGCACCATGACCGACACCCCCACCCCCACCCCCACCCCCCGCACCCACCGGCTGATCGTCCTCGACATGGCCGGCACCACCGTCGCCGACGGCGGCCTCGTCGAGCGCGCCTTCGAACGGGCCGCCGAACGCCTCGGCGTCGAGCCGGGCAGCGCCGACCACGCCGCGAAGCTCCAGTACGTCCGCGACACCATGGGCGAGTCGAAGATCTCCGTCTTCCGCCACCTCTTCGGCGCCGAGGACCTCGCCCGGCGCGCCAACTCCGCCTTCGAGGAGGCCTACGGATCGCTGGTGGACGGCGGCCTCATCGCCCCGGTCCCCGGCGCCCGCGAGACCGTCGAGAAGCTCCGCGCCGACGGCCGCACCGTGGTCCTGACCACCGGCTTCGCCCGCGTCACCCAGGACGCCATCCTCGACGCCCTCGGCTGGCAGGGCCTGGCCGACCTCACCCTGTGCCCCGCCGACGCGGGCGGCCGCGGCCGGCCCTACCCGGACATGGTGCTGGCCGCCTTCCTGCGCACCGGCGCCGTGGCCGACGTACGCGACACCGTGGTCGCCGGCGACACGGCGTACGACATGCTCAGCGGCGTCCGCGCCGGCGCCGGGATCGTGGCGGGCGTGCTCACCGGCGCCCACGACCGCGCGGCCCTGACGGAGCACGGCGCCACGCACGTCCTGGCTTCCGTCGCCGACCTCCCCGCACTCCTGGAAGGGGAGCCCGGCGCGTGAGCGGCATCCGCTTCGACTCCGTCTCGGTCGCCTACGGCGGCAACACCGTCCTGGACTCCCTCGACCTGACCGTCGAGCCCGGCGAGGTCATGGCGCTGCTCGGCCCCTCCGGCTCCGGCAAGACCACGGCCCTGCGCGCGGTGGCCGGCTTCGTCCGGCCCGCCTCGGGCCGGATCCTGATCGGCGGCCGGGACGTCACCGCGCTCCCGCCGCACAAGCGCGGCATCGGCATGGTCGTCCAGCAGTACGCGCTCTTCCCCCACATGCGCGTCGCGGACAACGTCGCCTTCGGCCTGCGCGCGCAGAAGGCGCCCAAGGCGGAGATCCCCGGCCGCGTCGCCGGGGCCCTGGAGATGACCGGGATGGCTGCCTACGCCGAGCGCTACCCGCGCGAGCTGTCCGGCGGGCAGCAGCAGCGCGTGGCCATCGCCCGCGCCCTCGCCATCCGCCCCGGGGTCCTCCTCCTGGACGAGCCGCTGTCCGCGCTCGACGCGCAGCTCCGGTCCGGGATGCTCGCCGAACTGGCCCGGCTGCACCGCGAACTGCCCGACGTGTCGATCCTCTACGTCACCCACGACCAGGTCGAGGCGCTGACCCTGGCCGACCGGATCGCCGTCATGGACCGGGCCCGCCTCCAGGACTGCGGCACCCCGCAGGAGCTGTACCGGGCCCCGCGCACGGAGTTCACCGCCTCCTTCGTGGGCAACGCCAACCTGCTGCCCGTCACCGTGTCCGACGGGGGCGCGCTCTTCGCCGGGCACCCCCTCACGCTCGATGCGGGCCGCGCCGCCGTCGGCGCCGGCGCCACGCTGTGCATACGCCCGCACCTGCTCGGCCTCGGTGCCGGACCCAACGCGCTGAGCGGGACCATCACCGAGGTGCAGTGGCGCGGTGCGACCCACCGGCTCTACGTGGACATCGAGGGCCACCGCGTCAAGGCGGACCTGCCCGAACTGCGCGAGACCCCGGCTCTGGGCGACCGCGTCACCCTGCACTTCGAGCCGCGCGACGCCGTGCTGCTGGCCGCAGGGGTGTCCGATGCCTGAGGCCGTGCCGCGGACGGGTGCCATCCCGGCCCAGAGCCCCGCCGGCCCCGCCGACCCCGCCGCCTCCACCGCGGGCGGAACCTCGCGGAGCGGGGCCCGCGAGCCCGGGCAGGGCCCCGGCCCGGCCGGCGGCTCCGGCCGGGCGGAGCGCGCTCCCGCCGCCGGCCCCAGCCCGGCGGGACCCGCAGGCGGGCCCCGCAGCGTCCCCGGCTGGCTGTGGACCGTGCCTCCCGTCGCCGTGCTCGCCGTGGTCTTCCTCTATCCCCTCGCGCTGGTCGTCCAGCAGTCCCTGACGCCCGAGAACGGGGGCGCCGCCTTCGACGCCTACGTCTCCGTCTTCGCCTCGCACTCCTTCCGCGAGGCCCTCGGCACCACGGTCTGGCTGGCCGTCGGCGCGACCGCCGGCTGCCTGGTCCTCGGCTTCGCGCTCGCGCTGGTCATCGCCTTCGTCCCGTTCCCCGGGGCACGCGCCGTGGCCAAGTTCATCGACGTCTTCCTCTCCTTCCCCTCCTTCCTCATCACCCTCGCCCTCCTCTTCGTCTACGGCACGGTCGGCATGGCCAACGGCCTGTGGACCGACACCTTCGGCGTCACCGAGGGGCCCTTCCACTTCCTGACCACCCCGTGGGGCGTCCTCCTCGCGGAGATCACCTACTTCACGCCCTTCGTGATGCGCCCGCTGCTCGCCGCCTTCTCCCAACTGGACACCGCCCAGCTGGAGGTGGCCTCCTCGCTCGGCGCGAAGCCCGGCCGCATCATCCGGCGGGTGATCCTCCCCGAGGCCCTCCCGGCCCTCGCCGCCGGCGGCAGCCTCGTCCTCGTCATGTGCCTCAACGAGTTCGGGATCGTCCTGTTCACCGGAGCCAAGGACGTCACCACGCTCCCGATGCTCATCTACGGCAAGGCGATCCTCGAATCCGACTACGCGGCCGCCTGCGTGGTCGCCGTCGTCAACATCGTGATCTCCGTCGGCCTGTTCGGCCTCTACCGGGTGGTGAGCAAGCGTGCTGGTGCATAGCAAGAGCGGCCGCTGGGCCGCCTGGAGCCTCTTCGGCATCCTCTTCCTGCCCCTCTTCGCCCTGCCGCTGCTCGTCGTGGTGGCCGCGTCCTTCTCCACGCACTGGTCCGGGGCCTTCCCCTCCGGCCCCACCACCGAGAACTACGCCGCGGCCGTCCGGGGCGAATCCCTCCAGGCGCTCACCACCTCGCTGCTCACCGCCCTGGCCGCCAGCCTGATCGCGCTCACCGTCGGCACCTGGGCGGCGCTCGCCGCCGCCGGGCTCCGCAAGCGCGGCAAAAGCTCCCTGGACGCGCTGTTCATGCTGCCGGTCGCCGTACCGTCCGTTGTCGTCGGCCTCGCCGTGCTCGTCGCCTTCAGCAAGCCGCCGCTGCTCCTCAACGGCACCAGCTCGATCGTGATCCTGGCGCACACGATCCTTGTCACGGCGTTCGCCTACCAGTCGGTTTCGGCTGCCATCGTGCGTCTCGACCCCGCGTACGAGCAGGCCGCTGCTTCCCTGGGAGCCCGCCCCGCCTACGTGCTGTGGCGGGTCAAGCTCCCCCTCCTGCTGCCGTCGCTCACCGCGGCGGCCGGCCTCTGCTTCGCCCTGTCCATGGGCGAGCTGAGCGCCACGATGATGCTCTACCCGCCGGACTGGATGCCCCTGCCCGTCCGCATCTTCACCGCCACCGACCGCGGTTCGCTCTTCACCGGCTCCGCCGTCGCCGTGGTCCTGATGGCCACCACCCTGCTGGTCCTGCTGGCCGTCTCCCGCGTCCGCACCAGGGCCGCGTACCGCTGACGCGTCACGGCGGCATCCCACCGCCGAACCCCTGCTCGGACCCCGCAGCCGGATCCCTGCTCCACCCCCGCTGCGAGACCCGCTCACGCCTGCTGATTCCCGTGCTGATTCCCCTGCTGACTCCCTTTCCCCGTAAGGAAGTTCCATGCCCAGCAACAAGCACCACCTGCGCGTCACCGCCGCCGTCACCGGCAGTCTCGTCCTCGCCGCCGGCCTGACCGCCTGCGCGGACTCCTCCTCGGCCGATTCCGCCGATTCCGCCGGAGGCAAGGGCGGCGGCGAGAAGATCGTCACCGTCTACAGCGCCGACGGCCTCAAGAGCGACAAGGGCGACGGCTGGTACGACAAGGTCTTCGCCGACTTCACGAAGAAGACCGGCATCGAGGTCAAGTACGTGGAGGGCGGCTCGGGGGAGATGGTGCAGCGCGCCGTCCGCGAGAAGACCAACACGCAGGCCGACGTGCTGATCACGCTGCCCCCGTTCATCCAGCAGGCCGACGGCAAGGGCCTCCTCCAGGCCTACGCGCCGCAGGGCGCCGACAAGGTCAACGGGGCGAACAAGTCCTCCGACGGCAAGTGGACCTCGGTCGTCAACAACTACTTCGGCTTCATCTACAACAAGAAGGAGCTGGCCGCGGCCCCCAAGACCTGGGAAGAGCTGCTGGACCCCATGTACAAGGGCAAGCTCCAGTACTCCACCCCGGGCGTCGCGGGCGACGGCACCGCGGTACTCATCAAGTCGATGCACGACTTCGGCGGCAAGGAGCCGGCGATGGCGTACCTGAAGAAGCTCCAGGCCAACAACGTCGGCCCGTCCTCCTCCACCAGCAAGCTCGCGCCGAAGACCGACAAGGGCGAGCTCCTCGTCGCCAACGGCGACGTCCAGATGAACTTCGCGCAGTCCAAGTCCATGCCGAACATCGGCATCTGGTTCCCCGCCAAGGACGGCGGCAAGCCCACCACGTTCTCCCTCCCGTACGCGGCCGGCCTCGTCGACAAGGCCCCGCACACCGAGAACGGCAAGAAGCTCCTCGACCACCTGCTCAGCGAGGACGCCCAGAAGCTGGTCAGCGGCGTCGGCGGCGGCTTCCCGGCCCGCACGGACGTCAAGCCCACCGACGCCAACGCCGTCGAGCTCACCAAGCTGATGACCGGAGTCGAGATCTTCGAGCCGGACTGGGCCGACATCGACAAGAACCTCACCGGCTACGTCGACGCGTGGAAGTCGGCCACCGGAAGCTGACCCGTCGCCTCCCGGTCACTCACGGCCGGGATAGTGACGCATGGATAACGGGTCTGGACCGAGTCTCGCCTTCGGTCCGGACCCGCCGTACGCTCGCTCGCGCTGCCGCACGACCGTACGACCGCACGCCCCGTACGTCCCCTGCGCCTTCCCCACGATTACTCCCGGAGGAGTACGTGCCCACTGTCCTGTCCGGACGGACCCTCGCCGTGGCCGCCACCGCCACCGCCCTGCTCGCCACCGGCCTCGCCGCCCACGCCGCGACCGCCGACGAAGCCTCCGCCGTCGCCGTCACGAACAAGGTGCTCGTCATCGGCCTCGACGGCGCGGTCCTCGACCGCGTCAAGGTCGCCAACGCCCCCCACCTGAACGGCCTGATGGCCCAGGGCCTGACCGCCAAGAGCACCCTGTACGCGAACCCGATGGGCGCCACCTCCTCGGGCCCCGGCTGGTCCACCATCGCCACCGGCGTCTGGCCCGACAAGCACGGCGTGAAGGACAACTCCTTCACCGGCAAGAACTACACGGCCTACCCGGACTTCCTGACCCGCATCGAGAACGCCAACCCGGCGCTCAACACGTACGCGGCCGCCGACTGGGAGCCCATCACCTCCACCGACCAGAACGGCCCGATCTTCTCGGCCAAGGTCGACAAGCGCCTCTCCCTCAAGGGCGACCGCGACGGCTACCACGCCGAGGACCCGAAGATCGCCGCCGCGGCCTCCGCCGAACTGCGCGACCAGAACCCGGACGCCGCCTTCGTCTACTTCGGCGACATCGACCACGCCGGCCACTCCTACGGCGCGGCCAGCCAGCAGTACCTGGACACCATCGCCGAGTCCGACGCACTGGTCGGCAAGCTCCTCACCGCCGTCCAGAACCGCCCGACCTACGCCCAGGAGAACTGGAAGATCCTGGTCACCACCGACCACGGCCACACCAACACCGGTGGCCACGGCGGCTCCAGCATCCAGGAGCGCGGCACCTTCGTCCTCGCCAAGGGCGCCGGAATCCCGGCCGGGTCGGTACGCAACGACGTGAGGCTCGTCGACGTCGCGGCGACCGCGCTCGCCCAGGTCGGGGTCACCCCCGGCTCCGCGATCGACGGCATCCCGCTGGGCGCCCCGGACGACGGCGACGCCTTCGACACCCTGCGCCCGAACCTCCAGGCGCGCGTGGACGAGACGGGCATCCCGATCGCCACCAAGGGCTTCACGCACACCCCGCCGGCCGGCTGGTCCGTCGACAACTCCAAGATGGGCACGGGCGGTGTCACCGAGTGGGCCGGATGGGCCTTCGCGACCGACGAGTTCTGGAGCCAGGCACAGCGCGACCAGTGGCGCGAGCTGAACGTCCGCTCCCGTGACGTGTTCGCCGTCGCCGACTCCGACGAGTGGGACGACAAGACCCACACCGGCTCCTACGACTCCACCCTCATCACCCCCAAGTGGGCGGTCACCGGCGGCACCACGCGCAACCTGACCTTCCAGACCCACTACCGCCACGAGGCCGGCCAGACCGCCCAGGTCCTCGTCTCCTACAACGGCGGTACCCCGGCGCTCGTCAAGAGCTACACCGCCGACGCAGTCGCCCGGTCCGAGTCGATCGCGCTCCAGGTCCCGGCCGGCGCCACCGACGTCCAGGTCCGCTTCCGCTACGCGGGCAGCAACAACTGGTACTGGACCGTGGACAACGTGAAGCTCGGCTGAGGTCGCTTTCGGCGGGTACGGGACCTTTGGTGCGGGTCCCTGACGGGCCTTCGCGGCGACCCGTTCCGCCGTGCGGTCCGGGCCGTGGACGCCCCACGCGTCCGCGGTCCGGCCCCGATAGGGTGGTAGAGACCAGAGGTCACCGAGGTCAGAGGTCACCGAGAGCGGAGAACAGTCCCGTGGCAGAGCGCAAGCCGATCGAATCCTGGCTCACCGACATGGACGGGGTCCTCGTCCACGAGGGCATCCCGATCCCCGGCGCCGACGCCTTCATCAACCGGCTGCGCGAGTCCGGCAAGCCCTTCCTGGTGCTGACCAACAACTCCATCTACACCCCGCGCGACCTCCAGGCCCGGCTGAGCCGGATGGGCCTGTCGGTCCCGGTGGAGAACATCTGGACCTCGGCCCTGGCCACCGCGAAGTTCCTCGACGACCAGCGTCCGGGCGGCACCGCGTACGTCATCGGCGAGGCCGGCCTGACCACCGCCCTGCACGACATCGGCTACATCCTGACCGACCACGAGCCGGACTACGTGGTCCTGGGCGAGACCCGGACGTACAGCTTCGAGGCCATGACCAAGGCGGTCCGCCTGATCAACGCGGGCGCCCGCTTCATCTGCACCAACCCGGACGAGACCGGCCCCTCCGCCGAGGGCCCGCTGCCCGCCACGGGCGCGGTCGCCGCGCTGATCACCAAGGCGACGGGCAAGAAGCCGTACTTCGCCGGCAAGCCCAACCCGCTGATGATGCGGACCGGGCTGAACGCCATCGGGGCGCACTCCCACAGCAGCGCGATGATCGGCGACCGGATGGACACCGACATCCTGGCCGGGCTGGAGGCGGGCATGCAGACCTTCCTCGTGCTGACCGGTCTGACGTCGGTCGAGGACACCGAGAAGTTCCCGTACCGACCGACCCACACCTTCGACTCCATCGCCGATCTGGTCGATCTGGTTTAGCGCGTACGGCTGACACGTACGGGCCAAGAGGGCGCCGCTCCGGATGCGGAGCGGCGCGCCGCGCGTGAATCTCCTTGTTGAGGAGGTTCACCATGCGCAGTGATCTTATCGCTCTCCGTGTCACCGGGGTGGCCGTCGCCCTGACGGCCCTGTCCGCCGTGACCGCTCCCTCCGCCTTCGCGGAGGAAGGGAACCGCGACCGCGGCAGTGTCTCGGTCGACCCCAACCCGGCGGAACCGGGGGCGCAGGTCAAACTGCGCGTCCGCGGCTGCGAGGACGACTGGGCCGTCGCCTCGTCCGTCGTCTTCGTCTCCGAGGTCCGCCTTTCCACCGGCCGCGACGACCGCCGCACCCTGTGGGGCGACGCGATGATCCGCTCCTGGGTCGAGCCGGGCCGCCACGACATCAAGATCAAGTGCGGCGGCCGCGGCGGCGAACGCGAGTGGGGCACGATCGAGATCGAGCGCCGCCGGGAGCACCACCGCCCCAGCCCCCACCACACACCCGTCTGGCCGGTCCACGCGGGCGGCGGCGGCATGTCCGAGGAGATCGCCGAGAAGTCGAAGGCGGCCGGCGCGGCGGAGCCCGCCGATGCGGCGCAGCTCGCCGCCGCGGCGAAGAAGAGCCCCGAGGGCGAGGGGCCGGGCCTGCCGCACACGGTGATCGGCGCCGTGCTCGCCGCCGCCGCCACCCTCGCGGTCGCCGGCCGGGCACTGGCCCTGCGCCGCCGCCGCAGCGGCGAGTGACCGGGTGATCGGGTGAGCGGGGAGCCGAGGAGCTCCGGCGGCTCCCGGCTGCTGACCTTCGCCGCCTGGTCGGTGCTGGTCCTCGGCCTGTGGCTGTGGGGCCGCGAGATCACCGGCGTGGCGATACCCCTGCCCGGCCAGGCCGGCGGACCGGCCGCCCCGGGCCTGCCCGCGGCACACACCCCGCTGGGGCCGGCCGCGCCCGCGCGGGTCGACGTACCGTCCCTGGGCGTCCAGGCCCCGGTCATGGTCCGGGACCTCGACGCTACGGGGGCGATCGAAGCGCCCCCGTACGAGAATCCGGGCACGGTCGGCTGGTGGCGCGGCGGCGCCCAGCCCGGCACGGCCGGGACCGCGCTGCTGGTCGGGCACGTGGACACGCGGTCGAAGCCGGCCGTCTTCTACGGCCTGAGCTCGGCGAAGGCGGGCGACAAGGTGCGCGTGCTGCGGGCCGACGGCTCGGTGGCGGAGTTCACGATCGAGGACGTACGGGTCCACGAGCGCGCGGGCTTCGATCCCGCCGAGGTGTACGGCCCCAAGGTCCGGGGCCGTGCCGAACTGCGGCTGGTCACCTGCGGCGGCACCTACGACAAGGCGGCCAGGCAGTACTCGGCGAACGTGGTGGTGTCGGCGTACCTGACGGGCGTCGGACTCCGCCCGGGAACGGCGGTCTGAACCGGCCCCGCGCACACGAAGAAGCCCCTCGCAGTTCTCACTGCGAGGGGCTTCTCTGCGTCTGTGCGCCGCCAGGGACTCGAACCCCGGACCCGCTGATTAAGAGTCAGCTGCTCTAACCAACTGAGCTAGCGGCGCTTGGTGACAGGGAAAACTCTACCGCACCGCTGCGGGTGCTCGTGACAAGCCGCGCGCGTTCTGTCCGATTAACCCATGTTTGGGGGGTTTGTCGTGCACGATATGTCTGGGCCAGGCCGGATCTGATGCCCCGCCAGATGCGGTCCCGGCCGACCAGTGACGAGCAGGGGAGTGGACGGAACCGCATGACGATGCAGCCTCCGACGCACGAGTACGAAGCGACGCCGGTGCCGGTGCTGGTGCCGGTGCCGATGGCGATGGCGAGGGCCGAGGCGGTGCCGCCGATGCCACTGCCCTCCTTCGAGGAGTACGAACCCGCCGGCGACTGCCCGTGCCGAGGCTGCGCCCGCCGCCGCACGCTCGCGCGCGCCCGGGCCATACCGCTGCGCGACGGCGGGCACCCCGCCGCGCGCGGAGCCCGCCGCGCGCTGGTCCTGGCCACCGCCGCGGGCGTGGTGCTCGGCGGCGGGGGAGCGGCCGTGGCCACGGCGGCGCCGGGCTCCGGCGGACGGGTGGCCCTGGACGACCCCGGCTCCCCGCAGGGCGGCCGGGCCCCGCTGCACGGGCCGAAGGGGGCCAAGGGCGCGAAGGGCACCCCCGCGAAGCCCGCCGGGCTGCCGGGAGCGCCCTCGGCGGTGAAGCGGACCGACCGGGCGACGATCATCAACCGGGCCAAGCTGTGGCTGGACGCGCAGGTCCCGTACAGCATGTCCGAGTACTGGTCGGACGGGTACCGGCAGGACTGCTCCGGCTACGTCTCGATGGCCTGGAACCTCGGCACCAACGAATGGACCGGCAGCCTCGACACGTTCGCGACGCGGATCACGAAGGAGCAGCTGCTCCCCGGAGACATGCTGCTGTTCCACAACCCCGCCGACCCCAACAAGGGCTCGCACGTCGTGCTCTTCGGCGGGTGGGTGGACGAGACGCGCACGCACTACGTCGCCTACGAGCAGACCCGGCCCACGACCCGGAAGCTGGCCACGCCGTACGGCTACTGGAACAACGCGGTGAAGTACATCCCGTACCGGTTCAACGGGGTGGCGGGCGGAGCCGTTCCCGAGCCGCCGGTCACGGGCGAGCCGCCCGCGCCGGGCGGCACGCCGGCCGTCTCGGCCACCTACCCCGGTGCGTCGAAGTTCGGCCCGGGCGCGGACAACGCCTACGTCGCCCAGCTCGGCCGGATGCTGTCCGACCGGGGCGGGCTGCGCTTCTACCCGAAGGGCGTCGGCACGAAGTGGTCCGACGCCGACCGGCAGGCGACCGCGGCCTTCCAGCGCGCCCAGGGCTGGACGGGCGGGGACGCCGACGGCCTTCCGGGCGCGCACACCTGGCGGCTGCTCGCCAAGCACCAGGGCAAGGACATCCCGCCGACCACGGGCGGCGCGCCGGGCCCGGCGGGCAAGCCCGCCTACCCCGGGGCGTCCGCCTTCCGGCCGGGCGCGTCCCACCCGTCCATCACCGCCCTTGGCCGCCAGCTGGTGAAGAAGGGCTTCGGCAAGTACTACACGTCCGGACCGGGCCCCCGCTGGGGCGAGGCCGACCGCCGCAACGTCGAGGCGTTCCAGCGCGCCCAGGGCTGGCGCGGCGCCGAGGCCAACGGCTACCCGGGCCCGGAAACCTGGCGCCGGCTGTTCGCATGACGGAGGCAACGATGTACCCCACGCGCACGACCTCGACCACAGGCACCTTCGAGATCCCCCCGCACCCGACCCCCCGAGCGGCGACCCCGGCCCCGGCCACCCCGACTCCGGCCGAAGCCGAACAGCCCACGGCGCCGCAGCCCGCGATCACGCCGGGCGGAGCCGCCCCGGCGGCTGCCACCCCCCGGTGGTCCGTTCCGGCCGACCCCGACCGGGCCGCTCCGCTGCCCCCCGCGCCCGCGCCGGCAGAGGACGTGCCGGTCACCGCAGGGTGGGCCGTCGCCGGGTCCGGTACCGAGCCGGCCGCGCCCGACCGGGCCGTGTCCACACCGGCTACCGCCCGGTGGGCAGCCGCCGAGGCGGCCGGTACCGAGCGGGGCTCGTACCTGTCGGCTGCTCCTGACCCGGCCGTGCCCGTGCCGGGCGCAGCCGTGCCGGTTGCCACCGGATGGGTCCCGGCCGAGGCCGCCGCCGAGCGGGACTTGGACATGCCGGCCGCGGCCGACCGGGCCGGGTCCACACCAACTGCCGCACGGTGGGCAGCCGCCGAGGCCGTCGGTACCGAGCGGGGCTCGTACCTGTCGGCTGCTCCTGACCCGGCCGTGCCCGTGCCGGGCGCAGCCGTGCCGGTCGCTACCGGATGGGTCCCGGCCGAGGCCGCCGCCGAGCGGGACTTGGACATGCCGGCCGCGGCCGACCAGGCCCTGTCCGCACCGGCTGCCGCACGGTGGGCAGCCGCCGAGGCCGCTGCCGAGCGGGGCTCGCACCCGTCGGCCGCGCCCGACTCGGCCGTGGACTCCGGCGCGGCGGCGGTGACCGGGTGGGCCGCGCCCACCGGTTGGGCACTGGCGGCGGAGCCGTCCGTGCCCGCCCGCGCCGAAGCCTCCCCCCGGCCGGCGGCGGCCGGGGCCGACTGGGACGCGGACGGGCTCCTCGCCGTGGGTGCGGGGGAGTCCGCGCGCAGCGACGTACCGGCGGCGCGCGGCCGGGCCGAGCCGGGTCTGGACATCCCGCACCCCCAGGACGAGGCGGCCCACGCCGGCGCGGCCACGCTCCGGCTGCGGAACCCCGATGCCGAATCCGCCCGGCCCCACCCGCAGGACGAGGCCTGGCCCCCGGCCGCCGCACCCGCCCCGGGCGGGTCCCTCGCCGCCGCGGTGCGGACCGCGCCCGGCGAGGGCTCGTACGCCGCAGCGGACCGCGCCCCCCGGCACGCGGGTCCGCCCGCCGCCTGGGACCTGCCCGGACAGGGCGGCTCGTCCGGCGACCAGGGCCGCGCTCCGCAGCACGCGGTCCCGGCCCCGGCCCCGGAGGCCGAGTACGCGGATCCGTGCCCCGTACGGGACCTGCCCCAGCCGGGAGACGCCGCCCCGCCAGGCGGGCGGGAGCTGACGTGGTCCGTGCCCGCTCCGGCCGGTGCCGGTGCCGGTGCCGGTGACTCCGGCCCCGTCGGCAACGGCCCCGTCGGCGAAGGCGGGCCCGGGCGGGAGGCCGCGGACGGCGAGGGCTCCGACGGCGACGCCGGCCCCGGCGACCCCGCACCCGCCGCGCAGCCCGCGACCGGCGGCGGAGTCGTCCCCGGGCCCGGGGCGGCAGAGGTGGCCGAGGTCGTCGCACGAGCCGTGGCGCGGATCGCGGAGGACGACACGCAGGACCTGCCCCTGGTCGCCCCGGCGCGCGGGGTCGCGGTGACCGAGGTGCCGGTGCACCTCCCGTTCCGCGGCGCCGCCCAGCCGAAGCAGCCGAACCCGCAGCAGGAGCAGGAGCAGGAGCAGGAGCAGGAGCAGAAGCAGGAGCAGGAGCAGGAGCAGAAGCCGAGGCAGCCGCAGCCGAAGGCGCGGGCCGTCGCCACGCCCCCGTCCGCCCCCGGCCGCCGCGTGCCCCGTGGCGACGACCGGCTCCACGAGCACCGCGGCCCGGTGCTGCCCGGCTGGATCGGGGTGGCCGTCGGCGGGATCGCGCTCGCCGGCTGCGCCGTCGTGCTCTGGCGGGCCGGGGCCGTCCCCGACTCCCTCGCGCTGGCGTTCGGCGCGGAGCCCCGCCCCTACCGGGGACTGCAGGCGCGATTCTGGCCGCCGCTCGCCTTCCTCGGGGTCGTCGCCCTCCTCGCCCTCGGCGGGCTGGGCCGGGGCCGGGCCGGCCACGCCTGGGTGCTCACCCTCTTCGGCCGCTACCGCGGCACCGTCCGCCGTACCGGCCTGACCTGGATCAGCCCCCTGCTGCTGCGCCGCCGGGTCGACGTCCGGCTGCGGCACTGGCGCAGCGACCCGATGCCCGCCGTCGACTCCGGCGGGCTCGCCCTCCAGGTCGTCGTCCAGGTGGTCTGGCAGGTCAAGGACACCGCCCGCGCCACCCTGGCCGTGGAAGACCACGTGGACTACCTCGCCGAGCAGGTCGAATCGGCCATGGCCCGCGTCCTGTCCCAGCTCCCCGCCGACGCCTTCCACGAGGCCGCCCCGACCCTGCGCGACGCCGAAGCCGTCGGTGACGCGCTGACCCGGATGCTGGCGGCCGAGACCGAGGCGGTCGGTGTGGAGGTGTTCTCGGCGCAGCCCACCCGGATCGAGTACGCCCCGGAGGTCGCGGACGCCATGCGCCGGCGCCGGGTCGCGGCGATCGACGCCAAGCACCGGGACACCGTCCTGACCTCGGTGGTCGACGCGGTGGACGACACCGTCCACCGCCTCACCTCGCGCGGGATCGTGGAGCTCGACGACTACGAGCGCAAGGCCCTCGTGAAGGACCTGACCGTCGCCTTCTACACGGGCCGCGCGGAGTAGCCCTCACCGGACGGCGGGCGAGGCCCGCCGTCCCCGGGCCGACGGAAGAACGGGTGGATCCGGGTGGACCGGACCACCCGTTCTCCCATTGGTCTGGACATGGCCAACTCCCGTCAATACTGTGGGACTTGGTCTAGACCTAAAACCAGAACTCGCGAACGGGCCGTGCCGCCGACACCGGTACGGCCCATCCCCACGCGTGCGCACGCTCTCTCCGGACATCCCCCCACGTTCAAGGAGCACCAGCATCATGCGTTCCTTCCGCATGCCCAGAACCAAGCGGGCCGCCGCCACGGCCACCGCCACCACCGTCGGCCTCGGAGTCGTCGCCGCCCTCGCGCTCGTCACGGCCCCCACCGCCAGCAGCCACGGGTACACCGACACCCCGATCAGCCGCCAGAAGCTCTGCGCCAACAAGACCGTCTCCGACTGCGGCCCCATCCAGTGGGAGCCCCAGAGCGTCGAGGGCCTCAAGGGGTTCCCCGCCGCAGGTCCCGCCGACGGCCGCATATGTGCGGGCAACCACCCGGAGTTCGCCCAGCTCGACGACCCGCGCGGGGGCGCCTGGCCGGCCACCCCGGTGACCGGCGGGCAGAGCTACGGCTTCCGCTGGCAGTTCACCGCGAACCACTCCACCACCGACTTCCGGTACTACGTCACCAAGAACGGCTGGGACTCCACCAAGCCGCTCACCCGCGCCGCCCTCGACCCGCAGCCCTTCCTGACGGTCGCCTACAACGGCGCCCGCCCCGCCATGACCACCGTCCACCAGGGCGCCATGCCGAGCGGCAAGACCGGCCGGCACCTGATCCTCGCCGTGTGGACCGTCAACGACACCCCGATGGCCTTCTACTCCTGCTCCGACGTCCAGTTCTGACCACCAGCGGCCACCGGCGACCACCGGAGACCGCAGGCTCCCCGCCCGGCGTTCAGTTCTGACGGAACGTCAGCTATTGTCCGGCGGCATGCGGACGACGACACCCGAAACCGTCGCGGAGCTCATCGCGAGCCAATGGGGCGACCACCGGCCCGGTCTGAAGTACGCCGACGGCGTCCTCAGCCACCACCGGACCGCCCGGGAGGCCGCGGCGCGCGCCGCGCTCCTCGTCGACCTGCTGCCGCCGGGGGCGGAGCCGCACATCGGGGTGCTGCTCGACAACACCCCCGAGTTCCCGTTCTGGCTCGGCGCGGCGGCCCTCGCCGGGGCCGCCGTCGCCGGGATCAACCCCACCCGGCGCGGTCCCGAGCTGGCCCGCGACATCCTGCACACCGACTGCCGGATCCTGGTGACCGAGCGGACCCACCTGCCCCTCCTGCGCGGCCTCGACCTGCCCGGCGTACGGCTCCTGGTCACGGACACGGAGGAGTACGCGGCCCTGCTCGCCCCGTACGCCGGCGCGAAGCCCGGCGACGCGACGCTCGGCCCCGGCCCGGCCCCGTCCTCCCGGCTGCTCCTCTACTTCACCTCGGGCTCCACCGGAGCCCCCAAGGCCGCCATCTGCACCCAGGGCCGCCTGGCCGGCGCCGGCGCCTCGCTCGCACGGCACTTTTCAGTCACCCCGGACGACGTCCACTACATCTGCATGCCCCTCTTCCACGGCAACGCCGTCATCGCCGACTGGCTGCCCGCCCTCGCCGGCGGCGCCGCCGTGGCCCTGCGCCGCCGCTTCTCGGCCTCCGCGTTCCTGGACGACGTACGGGCCTACGGGGCGACGTACTTCACCTACGTCGGACGGGCCGTGCAGTACCTCCTCGCCACCCCGCCCCGCCCCGACGACCGCGCGCACACCCTGCGCCTCGGTTTCGGCACCGAGGCGGGCGCGGTCGACGCGGCGCGCTTCGCCGATCGCTTCGGGGTCCGCCTCGTCGAGGGCTACGGCGCCACCGAGGGCGGCGCCTCCGTCCAGCGCACCCCCGACACCCCGCCGGGCGCACTCGGCCGCGCGGGCGCGGGCGACGACCTGGCCGTCATCGACCCCGAGACGGGCCGCGAGTGCCCGCCGGCCGTGCTCGACCCGAGGGGCCGGCTGCTCAACGGCGCCGAGGCCATCGGCGAGCTGGTCAACAAGGGCCGCAGCCTCTTCGAGGGCTACTGGCGCAACCCCGACGCGGAGGCCGCCCGCACCCGCGACGGCTGGTACTGGACCGGAGACCTCTTCTTCCGCGACCCCGACGGCTTCCTCTACTTCGCCGGCCGCACCGACGACCGGCTGCGCGTCGACAGCGAGAACCTGGCCGCGGCGGTGATCGAGAACATCCTCGCCCGCTGGACCCGGGCGGCCGCCGTGGCCGTGTACGCCGTACCGGACGAGGTGGCGGGAGACCAGGTCATGGCCGCCGTGGCCCTGCGGGCGGGGGCCGTCTTCTCCCCGCAGGGGTTCGCGGCCTTCCTCGCCGCCCAGCCCGACCTCGGCACGAAGATGGCCCCGCGCTACGTGCGCGTCGTCTCCGCCATGCCCACCACCGCGACCAACAAGGTCCACCGGGTCTCCCTGCGCGGCGAGGCCTTCCAGACCACCGACCCTGTCTGGTGGCGGCCGCCGGGCGAGGACGCGTACCGGAGGCTGGAGGCGGAGGACCTGGCCGGGCTCCTGGCGGCCTACGAGGCCCAGGGGCGGGCCGATCTGCTGCGGCGCTGACGGGGGCGCCTGCGGGGCCGCCGGGGGCGTCCGCGGAAGCGGTTTTGAGCACCCCGGAGGAGCAGGTAGTATTTTCTCTGTCAGCAGGCGCCGCTAGCTCAGTTGGTTAGAGCAGCTGACTCTTAATCAGCGGGTCCGGGGTTCGAGTCCCTGGCGGCGCACCTGTCCTTCGGGCGGTTTCCGGTTCACCGGGAACCGCCCGAAGTGTTTTCCGGGCCGATCGGCCCCCGCCGCCCGTGCTCAGAGGGTGAGCGAGAGCAGCAGCGGCGCGGCCTTGCGGTTCAGCACGTCGGCCGCGGCCCGCAGCCGGTGGGCGTGCTCCACGGGCAGGGACAGGGCGAGGCAGCCCACCGAGGCTCCCGCCGTGATCGGGACGGCCGCGCAGACCGTGCCGACGGCGTACTCCTGCAGGTCGAGCGTGGGCACCGTGGCGGGCTGGCTGTCCAGCTTCGAGAAGAGGATCCGCTCGTTCACGATGGTCTTCGACGTCAGCCGGGCGATCTTGTGCCGGGACAGGTGGTCGCGCCGGCCGTCGAGGTCGAGCTGGGTCAGCAGGCACTTGCCGACCGCGCTGGCGTGCGCCGCCGAGCGGAAGTCGACCCACTCGTGGACCTTGGGGGTGCGCGGGCTGTCCGCGAACTGCGTGATCCGGACCTCGCCGTCCACGTACCTGCTGATGTAGACCGCGGCGCCGACGGAGTCCCGCAGCCGGTCCAGGGTGTCCTGGAGCTTGTCCTGCAACGCCTGCTGGCGGTCGACACCGGAGCCGAGGAGGACGAGGGAGTCCCCTATGGCGTAGGCGCCGTCGGACACCTGCAGTACGTACCCCTCCCGGCGCAGCATGAGGAGCATGGGGGCGAGATGGACCGCGGGCAGGCCGGTCTCACGCGCGATCTGTACATCGGTCACGCCGCCGGTATGGCGGGCGACCGTTTCGAGTACGCGCAGGGCGTACTGCACCGAGTGGAACGGCGCGGTCGGCTCGGGCTTCAGCGCCACGGTTTCCCCCTAGCAGGTTGTTACCGCTTGCTCTCACACGATAGCCATCAAGAGGCCCGTGTGGAGCGCCTGTTGATGAGATTGATGGCTCAATCACACCGGTCTGCCTGGATCTACTCCTCTGGCATATGCCTGGGTCATGGACGGTGTCCGAGAGTGCCGGGAATGCCCGGACCGGCGGCGCGGTTCGGGTTCTTCGTACGGACGAGGACGGACGGAAAACGGAGCGGGAGAGACGATGAGTGACACCGGAGACGCGGGGGACGCTGGACGACGGGGAGCCGACCGCTCGGGCGGCGGAACGGCCGATGGATCGGGCTCTGGATCGGGCTCTGGATCGGGCTTCGGATCGGGCGGCGGAGCCCAGGGGATCCGCGGGGCGGCCCTCGGCCGGGCGCCGGTGCCGCTTTCGGTGCTCGACCTCGTCACCGTCGGCGCCGGCAGCACCGCCCACGCCGCCCTGCGCACCAGCGTCGGCCTGGCCCGGCTCGCCGAGTCCCGCGGCTACCACCGGCACTGGGTCGCCGAACACCACTCCATGCCGGGGGTCGCCAGCTCCTCCCCGGCCGTGATCCTGGCCCACCTCGCCGCCCACACCTCCCGGATCCGGCTCGGCTCGGGCGGGGTCATGCTGCCCAACCACGCCCCGCTCGCCATCGCGGAGCAGTTCGGGACCCTGGAGGCCCTGGCCCCGGGCCGGATCGACCTCGGCCTCGGCCGCGCACCCGGCACCGACGGGCACACGGCCGCCGCGCTGCGCGGGCCCGGGCGCCGCGACGAGGCCGTGGACGAGTTCCCCCGGCAGCTCGCGGAGCTGATCCGCTTCCTCGACGACGACTTCCCCGACGGGCACCCGTACGCCCGCGTGCACGCGGTGCCGGGCCCCGTGCAGGGTCCCGCCGGGCGTCCGCCGGTGTGGCTGCTCGGCTCCTCCGGCTTCAGCGCCCGCCTCGCCGGCGGACTCGGGCTGCCCTTCGCCTACGCGCACCACTTCTCCCCGGCCGGGACCCTGCCCGCCCTCGACCTCTACCGGCAGTCGTTCCGCCCCTCGGCCGTCCTGGACGCCCCGTACGCCGTCATCGGAGTCGCGGCCCTCGCCGCCGACACCGCCGCGGAGGCCCGCGCCCAGGTGCTGACCGGCGCGCTGGCGATGCTCCGGTTGCGCGGCGGGCGCCCCGGGCTGGTCCCGACGCCGGAGGAGGCGGCGGCGTACCCGTACACGCCGCTGGAGCGGGAGTTCGTGGACGACCGGCTCGCGAGCGTGGTCCACGGCACCCCCGACGAGGTCACCGAGGGCCTGGACGACCTCGCGAAGCTGACGGGCGCGGACGAGTTGATGCTGACCGCCAACGCCCACAGCGGGGACGCCCGCCTCCGCTCGTACGGCCTCGTCGCGGACGCGTACGGCATGCCGGTCCTCGACGCCTGAGCCCCGACCATCCCCGGTCCGCCTACGGACCGGGGATCCCGGCCCGCCGCATGTGCAGTTCGGACCGGACGAGTTCGAGGAGCCGGCCCGTCCAGTTGCGGCCCCGGCCGCCGGCGTGCCCCCAGAAGGCCGAGTCCACGTCCTCGTAGACCAGGGTGGCATCGCCCGTCGCGAGCAGAATCTCGGCCAGCCCGGGATGCCGGTCGTACTTGGCGCGCAGCAGGTCGGTCATGACGCCGGTCCGGACGTGCTCCCAGTCCTCGCGGCGCGGCGCCGCAATCGCGAGGTCCCGTGCCGCGGCATAGGTGGCCGCGGCCGCGATCGCGGCGCGGACCTCCGGCCGAGCGGCCGACAGGGCCCAGTAGGCATGGGCGACCGAGGGGTAGTCGGCCTTGTCCACGGTGATCGGGGCGGGGTAGTCGTTGCGCAGCCCGAGCCGTCCGGGCTCGGCCACCGGCTCCTTCGGAACCCAGTGGTGGAGATGGACCGACGGAGCGTACGAAGCAACCGGTCCGTCTGCCGAGGCGCGCGCCTGCCACTTCGTCAGCTCGTCGGCCCGCTGCTCGAAGTACGCGACGGCCCTGTCGTACGCCTCCTGCGTGACCGGCGGGTCGACGGGCAGGTAGGTCCGGCCGCCGGGCCCCGCCACCAGGACCCGCAGTGGCCAGTCCTTGCTGTCCATGTCGCTCAGCGCACTGCGGCGCCGCGAGACGGGGACGGCCAGGAACGCGGTCCGGGCAGCGGTCCGGTTGTCCTCCGTCCGATCGGCGAGGAAGGCCTTGACGGCGGCGAGGCAGCGGCCCACTGAGTCGGGCCGCTCGTTCAGCCGGTCGATGGTGTCGCGGATTTCCTCGACCAGCAGGTCAGGGGTGAGCTGGATCCGGGGCTCGCCGAACTTCCAGCGTGCCAGCCCGTGTGCGGACGCCTGGCCGCCGTCGGGCTGGGTGGTGGCCACCCAGCCGGTCCGGACCTTCTCCTCGAACTCCTCGAGGGTGACCAGGCCCCAGCAGTCGATGAGCCCGTCGGCGTAGATGAAGAGGTCGGTCAGGAAGTAGCCGCCGTTGTGGATGAAGGCGGGCCGCCAGGTGCCGGGTATGTGGACGCCATCCACGACGCGATGGGTGGTTCGCTTGCCGATCATCCGGCTGATTCTGCCGCCGATGCGCGCCCGACCGGAAGGGTAGGGAACTGCTGGTTCCTTGGTCCACTCTTGTGAGTGATGGTCCATTTGGGTGAGTGTCGTTACGGTCGTCTGTATGGATCTCAAGGAGTCGGCGAGGGCACGGGGTGTACGTCCCCAAGGTGCGTATCGCTGGTTCCGTAAGGGCAGTTGGCTGACAGGCTTCTGCGCCGGCTTACACGGACGGTCCTCCGAGAAGTTGCGGGCGTGCAGGGCTCTGTCCGTGGCGGTCGGGGATGGCTGATCCGGTCAAGGAGTTGCGTGCGATCGCTCCTTCGTTTGTGGCGCTCGGTCCGTCCGGTGTGTCGGTACGCGACCGCCTGAAGAATCTGAGCGTCGAGGACGAGGGGGTTCTGCGGCTGGTCGGCGCGCATCAGGGGGCTCTGGCTTCCCGCGATCTCAAGCAGCGGTGCGCGGACGGTCCGGACCACTCCACCGAGACATGGGCGGCCCGTAAGCGGGGACTGACGGGGGAGTCGTCGTCGCGGATCGCCGGGGCGATCACCAAGGCCAGCCACGATCAATGGGCCCTTGCCCGCCGCTGCCAGGCCGCGCACATCCGGAACCTGGACGCCGGCATCAAGACGCTGAGGCGCCGTCTCGCCCTGCCGATCAGGGCGAAGGGCAGCAAACGTGCTGCGGGCGGCTACGGCTCCAAGAGCGAGTGGTTCACCAAGTCCCGCCGTCTCGTCGTCCTGGAGGCCCGCCGTGAAGCCGCTCTCACAGACTGGCGGGCTGGTCGGGTCCGGGTGGTCCGGGGTGGGAAGCGGCTGGCGAACACCCGGCACCATCTGGACAAGGCGCAGCTCACCGAGGAGCAGTGGCGGGCCCGCTGGGAAGCCGAACGCTGGTTCCTGGCCGCCGACGGCGAGTCCGGGAAACGGTTCGGGAACGAGACGATCCGCGTCACCCCCGACGGCGAGATCAGTATCAAGCTCCCGGCCCCGCTCGCGCATCTGGCCAACAGCAAGCACGGGCGGTACGTTCTGGCCTGCCGGATCTCGTTCGCGCACCGGGGCGCGGAATGGGCCGACCGCATCGCAGCGAATCGGGCCGTGGCCTATCGCATCCACCTGGATGCCGCACGCGGTCGCTGGTATCTGACCGCCTCCTGGCAACGCCCCGTCATTCAGACGATCCCGCTAGCCACCGCGCGCGCGAAGGGCATGGTGGGTGTCGATACCAACGCCGACCACTTCGCCGCCTACCGGCTCGACCCGCATGGCAACCCGATCGGCGAGCCGCAGCACTTCCCTTACGATCTCAGCGGATCGGCCGACCACCGCGACGCGCAGATCCGCCACGCCATCACCCAGGTACTGCACTGGGCCAGGCAAGTGGGCGTCAACGCCATCGCGATTGAGGACCTCGACTTCGCCGCCGAGAAGACACGGGAGAAGCACGGCCGCAGGAAGCGGTTCCGGCAGCTGATTTCCGGCATCCCGACCGGCAAGCTCAAGGCCCGGCTCGTGTCTATGGCCGCAGAGCACGGGCTGGCCGTCGTCGCGGTCGATCCCGCCTACACCTCCCAGTGGGGAGGCCAGCACTGGCAGAAACCGCTGGTCACCCCGCGCCGAAAGATGTCCCGTCACGATGCCGCCGGTATCGCGATCGGGCGACGCGCCCTCGGACACCCGATCCGGCGACGGACGGCACCGCCCCCACACGACCAGAGTGATCGTGCGGGGCATCGGACCGCCCAGGCTGGATCAGGCGCCCGCAGGCGTGAGGGAAACCGCCCACCCACCACGGACCGGCTCCACGGAGAGCCGGCGCCGAGCGGGAAGAGAACGCGGGGACCCAGCGCATCCAAAACCGTTCGGGATGCGCCCAGTACGCACCAGTGGGTCCAAGACTCACTCCTGCACACTGGCTAGGAACGGTTTACGGGTGTACACGAGCCCCGAGGAAGCCCGGAGGGACCCGCACGAGCGGGCGACCGGAGTTTGGCTGGTTTGTTGCCGAAACCTTGCCGGAGGGTGAATGAAGGCAGCCTTAAATCGCTCGTCACGAAGGGTGGCGGGCGATTTTTGGTGCGGTCCCAAGTCCCTGACGTGGGCTTCTGGCCGGGGAGTGGTCTAGTCCTTCTTTGGTCCAAACCATTGACTCGGACCCGGCGTGATCGCTATCACTATCCCCACCTGAAGTCTTGCCTTCCCCTCCCACTTCCCCGGAGGCAGTTCATGCACATCCGTAAATCCCTCATCGCGGCCGCCGCCACGGCCGCGCTGGCCGGCGGGACGCTGGCCGCCTTCGCGGGACTCACCACCGCCTCGGCCGCCGAGGCCGGGACCACCGCGACGGCCGGCAACGTCAAGATCGCCTACTACGACCAGTGGAGCGTGTACGGGAACGCCTTTTATCCCAAGCACCTCGATACCCGCGGCATAGCGAGCAAGTTGGACATCATCAACTACTCGTTCGGCAACATCCACCCCACCAACCTCACCTGTTTCGAGGCGAACAAGGCGGCGGGTGACGACAACAACCCCAACGCCGGTGACGGTGCGGGCGACTCGTACGCCGACTACCAGAAGTCCTTCAGCGCGGCCGACAGCGTCAGCGGCGTCGCCGACAAGTGGGACCAGCCCATCGTCGGCGTCTTCAACCAGTTCAAGCAGCTCAAGGCGAAGTACCCGAACCTGAAGATCAACATTTCGCTCGGCGGCTGGACCTACTCGAAGTACTTCAGCGACGCGGCCAAGACCGACGCTTCCCGCAAGAAGCTCGTCACCTCCTGCATCGACCAGTACATCAAGGGCAACCTGCCCGTCGAGGGCGGCTACGGCGGCGTGGGCAGCGCGGCCGGCATCTTCGACGGCATCGACATCGACTGGGAGTACCCGGGCTCGTCGGGCGGCCACCTCGGCAACCACTACGCCCCCGAGGACAAGCAGAACTTCACGCTCCTGCTCAAGGAGTTCCGCCAGCAGCTCGACGCCCACGGCGCGGCCAACGGCGGCAAGAAGTACCTGCTGACCTCGGCCCTCCCGGCAGGCCAGGACAAGATCAAGTACATCGAGACGGACAAGATCGGCGCGTACCTCGACTACGCGAACATCATGACGTACGACATGCACGGCGCCTGGGACTCGGACGGCCCGACGTACCACCAGTCCCCGCTGCTGCCCTCGTCGTCCGACCCGACCGACCCGATCGCCCCGGGCACCGAGAAGTACAGCATCAAGAACGCCATCGACTCCTGGATCGACGGCAACGCGGCCTACGGCATCACCGGCGGCTTCCCCGCCAACAAGCTGACCCTGGGCTACGAGTTCTACTACCGCGGCTGGAAGGGCGTCACGCCCGGCACCACCAACGGCCTCGCCCAGCCCGCCACCCAGGGCTCCGCCGCCCGTCCGACCAGCCAGCAGGCCGGCATCGCGCTCTACAAGGAGCTCGGCGGCATCGTCGACAACCCGGCGACCACCTTCTGGGACGACCAGGCCAAGGCCTCGTACTTCTTCAAGGACGGCGAGTTCTTCACCGGCCTGAACCAGAAGTCCATCCAGGCCCGGGTCGACTACGGCAAGCAGCGCGGCCTGGCCGGCGCGATGATGTACTCCCTGCTCGGCCTGGACGCCAACGCGACCCTGCTGAACCAGATCTCGGACTCCCTGGGCGGCACCACGCAGCCTCCGGTCACCCCGACTGCCACGCCGACCTCGACCCCGACCGCCACCCCGACGGCGACCCCCACCGCCACGCCCACCTCGGGCTGCACGGCTCCGGCGTACGTCGCGGGCACCGTCTACACCGGTGGCAGCGAGGTCTCGCACAACGGCCGCAAGTACAAGGCCCAGTGGTGGACGCAGAACGAGGTGCCCGGCACCACCGGTGAATGGGGTGTCTGGAAGGACCTCGGCGCCTGCTGATCCCCCCACCCCGCGCCGAGCGCCGGCAGCCCCCGCACCCTTCTCTCCGGGTGTGGGGGCCGCTGTGTGACATGGTTGCCGGATTCCCCGTACCGGAGCGTGCCGAAGTCACTACGCTCGGCGATGAGTTGGATCCGCACGCGTCCTCATGGGGGTGACCGCCCATGGTCAACATCCGCGCTCTCGATCCCAGCGCCTCGCCGCTGGACTACTACGGCTACGAACTCCGCCGCCTGCGGGAGGCCGCGGGCCTGAAGCAGGGGCAGCTCGGCGACATCATCTTCTGCACCGCCTCCCTGATCGGACAGGTGGAGACGACCAAGAAGGTCCCGACCCGCGACTTCTCGGAACGGCTCGACGCCGCACTGGGTACGGACGGGCACTTCTCCCGACTGGTGGGGCTGGTTCTGCGGAGCGTGCTGCCGCCGTGGTTTCAGGCGTACGCGGAGATGGAGGCGCGGGCGACGTTCATCTCCACGTACCAGTGCCAGTTGGTCTACGGGCTCCTTCAGACGGAGGCCTACGCGCGAGCGGTGCTGGGAGTCGAGAATCCGGACACTCTCGATGCTGCCGTGGCCGCACGCATGGACCGGCAGCGCATACTGGGCCGCGAGAGCCCGCCGGTGCTGTGGGTGGTGCTGGACGAGGCCGCGCTGCTCCGGGAGATCGGAGGCCGCACGGTCATGAGGGACCAACTGGCCCACCTGCTGAGCCTCCGGGAGCGGCCGTGGCTAGAGGTTCAGGTACTGCCGTTCAAGGTCGGTCAGCACACGGGAATGATGGGTTCGTTCAACCTGCTGCGCTTCGACGACGACCCGGACCTCCACTACAGCGAGAGCTATGACTCCGGGCACATGACCGCCAACCCGCAAGTGATCAAAGAGCGTTCGGTCGGTTACGCTCGCTTGCAAGCCGAGGCCCTCTCTCCGCGGGCGTCGGCAGAGCTGATCGCTCGCGTGATGGAGGAACGCTATGGGAAGTAACCAGAACCTGGCGGGCGCAATGTGGCGCAAGTCGTCCTACAGCGGCTCCAGCGGCGGCGACTGCGTCGAGTGTGCTCCCCTCGGCACCGCCGCCTGGCGCAAGGCCTCGTACAGCGGCACCTCCGGCGGCGACTGCGTAGAGGTCGCCGCCCAGCCCTGCCGGGTCGCCGTCCGCGACTCCAAGCGTCCCGACGGGCCCGCCTTCACCGTCGCGCCGGAGGCGTTCGAGGCTTTCGTCCGGAACCTGTAATACCCGCTGACCAGCGCGAACGGGGAGCGGCTACACTTCCGGCCATCGGAAGGGGGGCCGACTCTTCAGTCATGCCGCCGCGTGGCGATCGCCGTCCTCCCCGCTTCGAGCCGGGACCCCGGCATCGCACGCATCCGCGGGTCGGCCCGCGCAGCACTGAAGGAACACAGATGTCCCAGTCCCACGCCAGTCGCCGGACCATCCTCGCCACCCTCGTGGCCGCGGCCGCGGGCGGTCCGCTCCTGACCGGCCTCGCCGCGTCCCCGGCGGCCGCCGTCGGCGGCGACCTCTACAACACGAACTCGGACCTGTACGCGAAGACCATCGAGGGCACGGACTTCGCGCGCCGCTTCAAGCGCCACGAGGCCTTCGACAACGACAAGCCCACCACCCCGGCCCCGCGTCTGAGCAGTGTGCTCGCCATCCACGGCGGCGGCATCGAGATGGGCACCTCCGAGCTCTGCCTGGGCATAGCCGGATACCACCCCGAGACCCTCGCCCCCGTCACGGTCGGCGCCCCGGTGTACGACTACTGGATGCTCGAAGGCATGCGCTCCTCCAACAACGGCGAGCTGCACGTCACCTCCTCGCACTGTGACGACCCGATCGCACGCTCCATCGCCGCCGGCAGCGCCAACGTCCTCAGCCTGCACGGCTGCACCGCCGCCCAGGCCGGCGCCCCCGCGGGCTCGCCCAAGGCGGTCGTGGTCGGCGGCCTCAACGCCCGCTTCCGCCAGCTGCTGTCCGCGAAGCTGGCCGCCGCGGGCTTCCAGGTGCTCGGCGGCAACCCGGAGAACCTCAACGGCGACCTGCCGGAGAACATCTGCAACCGCACCCTGACGGGCGAGGGCGGTGGCCAGCTGGAGATCACCACCGAACTCCGCGCGAGCCTCTTCGGCAACTTCTCCGGTGCGGCCAACCGCGCGTCCACCACCAACACGGAGTTCTGGAAGTTCGCCAACGCCTGCCGTGACGCCATCGCGGCGATGGAGGCCGAGCAGCGCGCGCGCCCGAGCCTCTTCGTCTACTAAGAGGCAGCAGGGCCCCCTCAGACCGGGGGGTGCGGGGCCGGCCCTTCAGGTGGGGCGGGCCCCGTGCCCGTCTCCGCACCCGTCTCCGCCCGCGCCGTCGCCTCCGCCGCCTGACGGCTGATGATGCCGGCGATCGCCTCCGGGGCCACCGCCCGGGAGTACAGCCAGCCCTGGCCGGTGTCGCAGCCGACGCGCCGCAGGCGGGCCGCCTGGCCGGCGGTCTCCACGCACTCGGCCGTCACGGTCAGGCCCAGCCGGTGCGCGAGCTGCACCAGGGCCTCGACGATGGTCTCGTCGGCCGGGTTCGGGTGGGAGCCCTCCTCGTAGCGGAAGCCGCGGACGAAGGAGCCGTCCAGTTTGAGGACGGAGACGGGCAGGCGGCTGAGGTAGGCGAGGTTCGAGTACCCGGTGCCGAAATCGTCGATGGCGATCCGCACCCCCATGTCGCTCAGTGCCTGGAGGGCCTGGAGCGGACGGCCCGCCGAGCCCATGACGGCCGACTCGGTCAGTTCGAGCTGCAGGAGCTGGGGTGCCAGGCCGGTCTCCGCGAGGATCTCGGCCACGTCGCCGACCAGGTCGGAGTCCCAGACCTGGCGTACGGCCACGTTGACGGAGACGAAGACGGGGGAGTCGCTGGGCTGCTCGATCTGCCAGCGCCGGGCCTGCCGGCAGGCGGTCCGCAGCACCCAGCGGCCCAACTGGACGATGGACCCGTCCTCTTCGGCAATTCCGATGAACCGATTCGGCGTCAGCGTGCCGAACTGCGGGTGGTTCCAGCGCACCAGCGCCTCCACCCCGCGCACCGCCCCGCTCTCCAGGTCCACCAGCGGCTGGTACTCCACGTTGAACTCGCCGCGCTCCACGGCCGGCCGCAGCGTCGAGGAGAGGGCCTGGCGGGTCATGCGGTGCGCGTTGCGCTCCGGGTCGAAGAGGGTCCAGCGGGCCTTGCCGTCCGCCTTGGCCCAGTAGAGGGTCGTGTCCGCGGCCTGCATCAGCCCGGTCGCCGAGGTCCCGGCGGCCGCCCGCTCCACCACCCCGATCGACGCGGAGACCGACAGCCGCTGACCGGCCAGGTCGAAGGGCTCCTGTACGGAGGCCAGCACGCTCCGCGCCAGGTCCGCGAGCTGCTCGGTGCCGGTGGACTCCTCGACCAGCAGGGCGAACTCGTCGCCGCCGAGCCGTGCCACCAGGTGCCCGCCGGTGCGCCCGTAGCCGGACTGGTCGGCGCACTGGGTGAGCCGCCCGGCGACGGCGGCCAGCAGCCGGTCGCCGACCCGGTGGCCCAGGGTGTCGTTGACGGCCTTGAAGCCGTCGAGGTCCAGGTAGCAGAGCCCGATCCGGCCCGTGCCGCTCTGCCCGTACGAGGAGGCTTCCAGGGCGGCGGAGAGCCGCTCGAAGAAGAGCGCCCGGTTGGGCAGCCGGGTCACCGGATCGTGCATCTGGAGGTGGCGGAGCCGGGCCTGGAGGTCGCGCCGGTCGCTGATGTCGGCGACGGAGAGCAGTACGTCACCGGTGTCGGTCCCGGGTACGGGGCCGAGGGTGATCTCGGTCCACAGGGAGTGCCCGTCGGGGTGCTTGAGCCGGCGGGTGCAGCGGAGCCGGGCCTGCCGGCCGCGCAGCACCTCCTGGTACGCCTGCCAGGTCCGGGCCTCGGAGGCCAGGTCCACCAGGTCGGCGGCGGACTGGCCGGCGAGGAGGTGCGGCTCGGAGCCGAGGAGCTCGCCGAGGGCCTGGTTGGCACCGGAGATGTGGCCGGTGCGGTCGACGACGGCCATGGGGAGGTGGGCCGCGTTGAAGGCGGCCCGGTAGTCGGCCCGGTGGCCGGCCTGGAGGCCGGCCTCGTACTCGGCCTGGTGATCCGCGCGGTCCGGGGTTGCCGTCGTCGCCGACGCTGCCGGGTGACGCTGCGTCATGGCCGGTCGGATGCTGTCGGCCGCCGAACCGGTTCCATCTGGGGTTCCGCTCACCGTTGGCTCCCGCAGTGCGTGTGAGTGTCCGTGCAGGAAAGTGTGCCGATCATAGAGGCTCCCGGACGGCCCCATCCAGCGGCGACGCCGTATGTGACGCGGGAGTTGCGCGTGATGACGGATTGTCGGCATGACGGTGCCTGATCGTTTCCGCACGGCTGTGAGCATCCGGCACCCATCGCTGATCCGACCTGATCGGTCGTGACTTTCCGTAGGCGCATGTGCGAAACCCGGCGTCACCGGCTTGCCCTAGTGCTCACTCGTGTGGGGCAGCGGAACAGGGCATTAGTAAGACAATCGCCCCAAGGTGGATAAAGAGGTATTAATCCACCACCGGAGGTCGATGTGCCGCGACAGCAGACACCCGGGGGAGTGGACCGCTCCCGCATGCGAACCACGGCGGCGGCGCTCACTTCCTTGACGGCGCTCGCCGCCATGTCGCTCGTCGCGGGACCCGCGGTCGCCTCCCCCGGAGCCGGCCCCTGCGCGCTGACCCGTACCGCGGCCCACCACTCCCTGGGCCTGGACAGCTGGAACGGCGCCTATCCCAAGCCCGAGCGCACCCTCAACGCGGTCATGGTCTTCCTCTCCTTCCCCGACCACCGCACCACCCTGACCACCGAGGAACTCACCGCCGACTACTTCCCGGCGACCAGCGAGTTCTTCGAGCGGGCCTCCTACGGCCGCTTCCGGCTGGTCCCGCACCCGCAGAAGCAGTGGATCCAGATGCCGAAGCCGTCCGCCGCGTACGGGATACAGCGCGACTGGGCCCCCGCGGACCGGGCCGCCTACCTGCGCGACGCGGTGACCCGAGCCGATCCGGCGGTGGACTTCAGCCAGTACGACGTCGTCTACTTCGTCGCCGACCCGGACGCGCCCGGCGTGGACTCCGACGCCACCAAGGTCGTCAACTTCGAGCAGCCGATCCGGGCGGACGGCACCGACCTGCGCCGCATCGTCACGGTCTTCGAGAAGCACCCGCCGGACCGCAACGTGCTGGCCCACGAGACCGGGCACGTCTTCGACCTGCCGGACCTCTACCACCGGCCCTCGGACGGCAAGGGCGACTGGGACACCTACGTCGGGGACTGGGACGTCATGGGCAGCCAGTTCGGCATGGCCCCGGACCTCTTCGCGTGGCAGAAGTGGAAGCTCGGCTGGCTGGACGCCTCCCAGGTCGACTGCGTGGGAACCGGCTCCTCCCTGCACACCCTCCAGCCGCTCTCCGAGGCCCCGCGCCCCGGCGGTACGGGCGGCACCCGGCTCGCGGTGATCCGTACGGGCCCCGGCAGCGCGATCGCCGTCGAGGCGCGGGGCTCCGCCGGCAACGACGGGGACACCTGCACCGAAGGCGTCCTCATCTACCGGGTCCGCAACGAGGCGGCCTCGGGCGGCGGGCCGATCGAGGTCGTGGACGCGCACCCCGACACCGAGGCCTGCTGGGACCGGTCGGTGTACCCGCCGCTGGCGGACGCCCCGCTGGAGGTGGGGGAGGCCTTCACCGTCCCGGGCGAGGGGATCACCGTCGAGGTGGCGGACCGCACCCAGTCGGGCGCGTACACGGTGAAGATCACGCGCGAGGCGGGGTGAGGGACCTGGTGTCCCGGATCCCGGACCCGTATCCCGGACCCGGGATACGAAGAAGACCCCCACTCGCGTGGGGGTCTTTTTCCGTCTGTGCGCCGCCAGGGACTCGAACCCCGGACCCGCTGATTAAGAGTCAGCTGCTCTAACCAACTGAGCTAGCGGCGCTTGGTGACGAGGAAGACATTAGCACCCCGACCGGCGATCGGAAAAATCGATATCCGCAGCTCGGGTGGCACGGACGAACGCCCACAGCAGCGCCTCCGGCCCGGGCAGCCAGGGCAGCCGGGTGTCGGGGGCCACGAGCCAGCGCGAGGGCCCTCCGTCGGCGGCCAGCGGGGGCACGGTGACGGCGTCGCCGGGGCCGTGGCAGAGGGGGGCGGGCACGGGGGTGCTCCACTCCTCCCAGGCCAGCAGGGCCGGGAGCCGGTGAGCGGTGCCGGGGCTGGCGAAGAGCAGGGTCCGCCCGCGGTGCACGGCGGCCGGTCCGGAGCCGGGGCCTTCGGCCCAGAGCAGGTCGAGCATCCGGCGCCCGGGGACGAGGGGGACGTTGACGACGTCGAAGGCGGTCCCGCAGGGCAGCACGGCGGGCGCGGTGGGCCGGGCCTGCCAGGCGGCCAGCGTGCCGCCGGGCCGGGCGGACGCCGAGGCCAGCCAGGCGGCGCCGGCCGGGGTGACGTGGGTCGCGGAGGCGGTCGTCGTCCGCAGGTCGGGAGCGGGGCAGCCGGTCAGGGTCGTCATGCGTCAAGGTCTACCCGGGGTAGCGGACCGGTCTCCGGGAGTTACGGGAAACCGGGACAGGCCGGGTGGGACTGGGGTATGTTGCGCCTCGCATATGCCAGGCGTCGCGGCCGGGCGTGCCCTCAGGCACCCTCGGGGGAGGTGCCGCGCAGCAGGGACTCGCCGAATTCGATCATCTTGCGGGCGTAGTCCTCGGTCCACTCCGCCTGCTCCGCGATCGCGGCCGCCGACAGCCGGTCGAACCGCCGGGGATCCGCCAGCTGCGCCGCGGCCACCGCCTGGAACTCCACCGCCCGCTCCTGGGCGGCCCGGAAGGCCAGGGTCAGCTCCGTCGCCCGGACCAGCAGTTCCCTCGGGTCCTCGATCGATTCGAGGTCGAAGAAGTGCTCCGGGTCGGTGACGGTCTCCGACGGCTCGAAGAGCAACTGCGCGGGCCGCAGCCTCCGCTCGGTCCGCTCGGGCTCTGCCATGCGTGTCCTCCTGCTGGACGTGAGAAAAGCTTCCGGGCCACCGTCCATTGTCCAGCTTCACGCAAGGGCGCCCGAAGGTCCCGGCGCATGGGCTGGAACGTGCGTATGGCCGATGGTGTGCACGAGGCGCTGGACAAGCTCTGTGACGAGGGCATCGAGCAGGTGATCGGCTGGCGCCGCCATCTGCACCACAATCCGGAGCTGCCCAACCGCGAGGCCGCCACCGCGCGGCTCGTGGCGCGGGAGCTCGCCGGGTTCGGGCTGGACGAGGTGCGGACCGGCATCGCCGGGCACGGGGTGGTCGGGGTGCTGAGCGGCGGCCGGCCCGGGGACCGGGTGGCGGCGCTGCGGGCCGACATGGACGCGCTGCCCGTCCCCGACCGCTGCGGCGCGGACTTCGCCGCCACCGGGCGGGCCTCGCACGCCTGCGGCCACGACTGCCACACCGCGATGCTCCTCGGAGCCGCGCGCACTGGCCGACGTACGGGTACGGGAACGGCTGCCCGGAACCGTGCTGTTCGTGTTCCAGCCCGCCGAGGAGGGCCCGCCGGTCGGCGAGGAGGGCGGGGCGCGCCTGATGGTGGCCGAGGGGGCCTTCGAGGATCCCGTCCCCACGATGGCCTTCGGCATGCACGTCACCCCGCACCCCAAGGGCTGGGTCGGCTACAAGTCCGGGCCGATGTACGGGGCTTCCTGCCTGGTCCGGGTCACCGTCACCGGCCGGCAGTCCCACGCCTCCTCCCCCTGGTACGGCATCGACCCGATGCCCGCCGTCGGGGCGCTGCTGACCGGGATCGGCCAGCTCTACCGGCAGGTGTCGGCGTTCTCCCCGGTCACCGTCTCCATCGGCCACATCGAGGACGTCGGCCGGTACAACGTCATCGGTGAAACGGTCACCTTGTGGGGCACCATCCGCTGCGCCGAGGAGCGGGACATGGCCGAGGTGAAGCGGCGGCTGACCGTGCTCGCCGAGCACACGGCCGAGGCCTACGGGGCCTCCGCGGCCGTCGAGCTGCTCCAGGACGTGCCCGCCGTGCGCAACGACGCGGCCTGGGTCGAGGCCGCGCTGCCCACTCTGCGCCGGGTCGCGGGCGCGGACCGGGTGGTGGAGGTCGGCGGCACGCTCGGTTACGACGACGTCTCCGAGTTCATCACCCGCTTCGGCGGGCTGTACGTGATGCTCGGGGTCCAGGACGCCGCCCTGGACCCGGCGAACGGCGAACCCGTGGCGGTCCCCGGCGGCCGGGGCCTGGCGGGCAACCACCACCCCGCCTTCTACGCCGACGACGCCACCCTGATCACGGGCGTGCGGCTGCACGCGCACGCCGCGTACGACCACCTGGCGGGGGCCCTCGTCACGCGCTGACCGGCGTCCTGGCAAGGGCGGCGAGTTCGTCCAGTACGGCTGCCAGCTCGGCCGCGAGGCCCTCCGGGGCCCGGAACCCGTCGGCCGTGACCAGACCGGTGATGCCCGGGACGGCCACCGAGGACTCGGTGGGCACCATGCCGACGGCCTCCAGCACCGGCCGCAGCATCCGGCCGGCGGGGGCGCCGCCGGAGCCGCCCGCGCTGTAGGAGAGCAGCCCGGCCGGCTTGCCCCGCCATTCGCGGTAGAGGAAGTCGATGGCGTTCTTGAAGGGGGCGGTGAAGCCGCCGTTGTACATCGGCAGGACGAAGAGGAAGGCGTCGGCGGAGTCGACCAGGGCGCTCCACGCGCGGGTGTGGGGGTGGGTGTAGATCCCGGTGGAGGCGTACTCGGGCTCGTCGAGGAAGGGCAGGGCGATCTCGGCGAGGTCGACGGGGGTGACCTCGAAGGGTCCCTGCCCCTGCGCCGGTCCCCGCTCGCGTGCCAGGTCGGCGGCCCAGCGGGCGAGGGGGCGGGCCGCGGAGGTGGGGCGGACGGAGGCGGAGACGACGTGGAGGCGGATCGGACGGGGGTTCATGGCGGGCTCCTCGCGACCGGAAAGGTTTTGTTGACGTGTCACCTATGAGAGCGGGAGTGAGGGTGGGGGCGGGGCCGGCCCTCGCTGGCTCAGTGAGCCCGAACAGCAGGCCTGGTACGCCTGGCGACGGATGTTCCCGCTGGTCAACGCCGATATTGCGCGCGACCTGACCCAGGACAGCGGGCTCTCCGAAGCCGACTACGACGTCCTGTCCGTCCTCGGCTCCACCGACGGCCACCGCATGCGCATCAGCGCCCTGGCCGTCCTCATGCAGTGGTCCCGCAGCCGGCTCTCCCACCAGCTCACCCGGATGGAGCAGCGGGGCATCGTCCGCCGCGAAGAGGTGGCCGACGACGGGCGCGGCGCCGAAGTGGTGCTCACCGAGCAGGGCGTCACCACGATCATGACGGCCGCCCCGCTCCACGTGGAATCGGTGCGCCGCCACCTGATCGACATCCTGACCCCGGAGCAGCTGCGCACCTTCGCCGAGGTGGGCGAACTGCTCCGCACCCGCCTCGGCGTGGAGCGCAAGACCCGCTGAGCCGTCCGGGAAGGCTCAGCTGGTGAAGTAGCCGGCGTCGAGCCCGATCCAGCCGGTGAGCTGGCGCTGGTCGTAGACGACCAGCGAGCCGTCGGTAAGGACCTCCCAGCGGATGGTGAGGGAGTCGGAGACCCCGGAGCCGGTGGTCACGCCGACCAGGCCCTGGGTGCGGTTGGGCCGGATGTGCGGCGGCAGGGTGAGGATCTTCTCGCCGTTGGTCCACGGAGCACCGTCGGTGCGGGCCAGCCGCAGGTGGAGGTCGACGCGGTTGCCGAGCTGGCGGTACTGGGGAACGTAGTTGCTGGAGTTGGGGGTGTAGACGGCGGTGTCGTAGTCCAGGTTGGTCCACGGGACGTGCTCGCCCGTGCCGTCGGTGGTGGCGGTGATGCCGTAGAGGGCCATGTGGCGCGGTCCTGGTTCTCGGGTGGCGAAGCCGAAGACGAGCTGCGGCCCGTCGGGCGTTCGGCGGACGGTGATGGATTCGGTCTCGCGGTGGGACAGGTCGAGGGCCGTGGTGTTGAACCGCCGCTCGATGGTCTTCCCGGTGGTGATGTCGTAGACGTTCCACCAGGAATTGCCGGGGAGCGGGTTGGTGGCGCTGTAGGCGCCGCCCTCGTTCTGGTACACGAGGTTCCCGTACAGGCACCAGGACTGGGTGGTGTACCGGGCCGGGAAGCCGTACAGCGGCGTGAAGGCGCGGCGTTTGAAGGCATCGAGCTCGTAGACGCGGTACTCGTCGGCGCCGGGCAGCCCGTGGCGCACCCCGATGCGGCCGTGTTCGACGTCCAGGGACGGGGTGACCCGGGAGGACCCCGGAACGGGGTCGAACACCTCGATGCGGGCGTCCCCCGCATCGACGATGGCATTGGGCGTGAACTCCAGGCGGCCGATGCGCTTGCCGTAGGCGAGGCCGGTGGTGACGGGGTCGGCGTCGGTCTCCAGCCAGAGCCAGGCCCGGCCGTCGACGTGCTCGACGCCCAGTCCGCCGCCGTGGCCGAAGCCCCTCAGGAACATGACGGCGCGGACGGTGCCGTCCGGAGCGAGCTCGTTGACGCACAGGTCGCCCCGGAGGGCGCGCGCGCCGTCGGGCAGGCGGGCGGGCTCGTCGGCCAGCCGGCGGCCGTCACTGATGAGCTGCGTCACGTAGGCCAGACCGGTCACCGGATCGAAGGCGACCTGCTGGTGCACCCTGCCCTGGGCGAGCAGGATCTCCCCGCCGAACAGGGCGACCGGCTGGGCCCGCAGGTCGAACCTGTGCCCTGCGTGCAGGGCCGGCCCGGCCGGCAGTGCGGCGACGGCTGCGGGGGCGACCTGGAGGCCGGCCGCCTGCGCGGTCCTGGCGGGGGTGATGACCGGCGTGGCGGCCACGGCGGCCACAGCGGTCAGGAGGGTACGGCGGGTCAGCGACATGGGGCCGCCGCGATCCTCGACCGGCCGCGGCACGGTATGCGGGTGGAGCGAGACGACATGGACGTACGAGCCCCCTTCTCAAATGATCACTTGTACGGTCGCGTGATCCTTACATACGGGAGCGAGGGGGCTCCTGCGGGGCTACGGCCGCCAGGCCACCCGGTGCTCCGCCAGGTGGGCCAGCACCGAATGGTTGGCCTCCCAGCCGTCCGGGAACTTCATCGTCACGCCCAACTGCACCGGTTCCGAGGACGGGTGGGCGTCCAGGAGCTCCGCTATCCCCGCCCTGGCCACCACCACGCAGGCGTGCCGGTGCCGTGAGGCCAGGACGCAGAGCCGGCCCGTCTCCAGGTGGAAGGCGGTCGCGTCCGGGCGGCCCGACAGGGGGTGCAGGACCACCGTGAGGTCGTACTCGCGGCCCTGGAGCCGGTTGGCCGTGTCCACCGTGACCCCGGTGACGCCGAGCGCCGACAGGGCCGCCCGGACCGCCGCCGCCTGGTCGCGGTGGGCGGTGCCGACCGCGATCCGGTCCGCCGTCAGCGGGGACGGGCCGGCCGCCTGCTCGTCCACCGTCACCGCACCCCGGTCCAGCGCCCGGCGCACCACCAGGGCCACCGCCCGCACCGCCTCCGGGTCGGTCCGCGGAGTGTGCCGGGCCGGCAGCTCCAGCAGCCCCCACCCCGACTCGGCGGCCTCGTCCAGCACTCGGTCGGGGCCCGAGCCGTCGCCCGCGACCCCGAAGGACATCCGCCGCTCGCCGGGGCCCGTACCGCTGCGGAACCGCGTGTACGGGTAGAAGGCGCGGGAGACCAGCGGCGCGGCCGAGGCCGGCAGCCGCCAGGACACCGGCAGCCGGTGCTGCGGCAGGTCCGGGTTGTGCGCGAGGAGGGTGGACACCGCCGAGGCGGAGGGGTCGTAGGACAGGCCCGCCCACTGCTCGGCCCCGACCACGCTGAAGGGGTCCAGCTGCCCCGGGTCGCCCACGAACAGCGCCCGGTCGAACAGCCCGGCCACGGCCAGCAGCGCGTCCGAGCGCATCTGGTACGCCTCGTCCACGATGGCGTGCTCCCAGGGCTCCACGTCCTTGACCCACGCCCACTTGGCCGCCGTCGAGATGGTCACCGGCAGCCCCGCGAGCTCCGCCGGCTTCGCCGAGAGGACCACCGAGTCCAGCTCGCGCAGGGCCGGATCGTAGGCGTCGCCCTCGCTGCTGTGCAGCCGGCCCACCTTCAGCTCCGGGTCCTTCGCGTGCAGCCGCAGCACCAGGTCGTCGACCTGCGCGTTGGTCTGCGCGACCACCATCAGCCGGCGCCCCGCCGCCGCCAGGTCCCGGGCCGCCCGCACCACGAGGGTGGACTTCCCGGCCCCGGGCGGGGAGTCGACGACCACGCCCCGGGCCCCGCCGTGCAGGGTGTCGCGCAGGATGGCGTCGGTGGCCCGGCCGGCGGCCGCGCCCGGATCGAAAGCGGTGCTCACAGGAGGTCCTCGGCGGTCACGGGGTCGGGCAGCGGCAGCGCGGGGGCGTCACCGGTCAGGTGCGCGGGCGGCCCGCCGTGGGTCCACGGCGTCCGCTCGGCGTCCGGCAGCTTCGGGCCGCCGCGCGCATCGTGTTCGAACAGCGTCCAGCACACCCGGTCGCCCTTCTCCGGCACCGAGCCCGGCTCCGGGTCCTTGCCGCGGCCCATCTTGTCGAGGACGCGCAGCACGAGCCGGCCGTCCTCCTCCCGGCGCACGAACTGCGCGCTCTGCGGGCGCCCGTCCAGCGAGCGGTACACCTTCGGTCCGCCGCCGCCGCCACCGCCGCCACCGCCGCCGCCACCGCCGTCCTCGGTGAGCTGCGGCCGGTCCTCCGTGGCCACCCACACCAGCGGACGCGGGCTCGGCCGCTTCGACTCCGTCCACTCCATGACCACTTCGGTGACCTCGCCGGCGAACGCCTCGCCCGCGAGCCGCCGGCCCGCCATCACCAGCAGGTCGTCCAGCGCCTCCTGGGCGTCGAGCCGCACCTGCTCGGTCTCGCGCGTCGCGAGCTTGCGCGCGGCCGTCACCGCGTCGTCGCGGCGCGGCTGCGGGCCCTCGCCCGCCCGGACCCGGTCCCGGTGGCCCGTGTACGACCAGCGGTCACCGGTCCAGCGGTCCTCGGTCCGCTGCCCGGGAGGCAGTTCGCGCAGCAGGGCGATCGATGCCCAGACCGCCCGCCAGGTGCCCTCCATCTGCTCCGCGACCAGCCGCCGGACCGCCTGTTCGGCGGCCGCGGGGGGTCCGTCCCCGTCCCGGGACTCGACCGCCCGTGCCGCGTCGAACTTCGCGATCGCCGGGGCCAGCAGCTTGTTGTCGAAGGCCGGATCGGTGGCCGGACCGGCCGGCGGGACCAGCAGCAGGCCCCGCGGGTCCCGGCCGAGCTCCGCGCGCAGCGCCCGCGCGGCGCCGGATTCCCCCTCCGGCGGGTCGATCCACGCCAGCAGGGCGCCGAGGTGCTGGTCCTCCAGGTTGCTCTGCCCGGTCGCCCAGTGCCGGGACAGCAGGTCCGTCGCCGACAGCAGCATCGAGGAACCGGGCACCCGGGAGCGCTCGGCGAGGTGCGTGAACCAGCGCCCGAGCAGCGGCACCCGCGCGGGTGCCGGGTACGGGTGCTCGGGGTCCTCCTCGGCGGTCCGCCGGAACCGCATGGACCGCCCCAGCAGCCGGACGTACTCGATGCCCGCGCGGCTCGGCACGATCAACTGCGGCGCGTCCAGGCAGAGCTCGGCCTCCACCTTGACCCGCTTGCCCGTCTCCGGGTCGGTCTCGGTGCGCTCCACCGGCTCGACGGCGTCCGCGTAGCCCTCGATGTACGGGACCACCTGCCCGGCCAGCTCCGCCAGGAATTCCCACCGCAGGTCCCGGTCGCGCGGCTGCGGTATGGCCAGGACGTGCGGCCGGTCCGGATCGGTGCCGACCATCGCGCCGAGCGGAGCACCCGCCTCGCCCGCCGTGGTCAGCGGTACGAAGACCAGCGGCCGCTCGCTCAGGTGCCGGTGGCGTACGGTCGCCAGCGGCTGGGCCCGCCCGGCGCGGACGGCCTCCAGCCGGGCCAGGGTGTTCAGCAGGGACATGCGGCAGCCTCCGTGCGGATGCGGGCGGGGGCCTGCTCCAGCGCCTCGGCGCGCAGCCGGGCCGCCTGCCGCAGTGCGGCGGCCGTGGGGTCCTCGGGCGCCGCGTCATCGGGAGACCCGCACCCCGAGGCCGCCGCGAGGGCGGCCTCGACCGTGGTCAGCCCGCCCAGCTCGCCCCGTACGGAGCGGCCGAGCGCGGTCACCTCACCGGCCCCGCGCGCCCGGTCCCGGCAGTGGAAGGCCAGCTCGCAGGCGGCCAGGCACTCGGGGGCGTAGGCGGCGGACACGGCCGACACGGCCTCGGTCAGTTCCTCGGCGGAGCACGCCGGATCGAAGGTGAGGCCCGCGGGCAGGTTCTCGGCGAGTTCCTCGACCCGGGTGAGCCGCTCCAGCTGGCGCCGGGTCACGGAGCGCTCGCGGCGGATGTCCACCGGGGCGGCGGTGGGCAGGTTGGAGAAGTCCTTGGGGCAGACGAGCAGCACCGTGTGCCCGACCTCGGCGCCGGCCACCTTCGCGGCGGTCGTCTCCAGGGCGAGGACGTAGACGGCGGCCTGGCGGGCGGCGGCGCCCACCTTCGCGGCGTCGGCGGCCCCGTCGATCATCGGAAACGACTTGATCTCCACGACGGACCAGCGCCCGTCGGGGTGCACGACGACGGCGTCCGGCTCCAGGTAGGCGGGGGAGCCGGCCACCTCCAGCGCGAGCATGGGGTGGTCCAGCAGGGTCCAGGCCCCGGCGGCGGTCGCCTCGCGCAGCGCGAGCGCCGTGCGGGCGGCGCGGCCCTGGGGGCCGGCGGCGGTGAGGTCGGGGGTGAGGGCGTCCGGTCCGGGCGGGGCGGCCGCGCCGCCGGATCCCGCGCCGAGGTGTTCGTACACCAGCCGCAGGAGCTCGGCTCCGCCGTCTCCCTTGACCTTGGCCTCGAAGGAGTTGCCGCGCACGATGGCGAACTGCGACTGTCCGAAGGCCGCGGGGGAGCCGAGGGCCGCCGCGAGGGCGGTCTTGTCCACGCCGGCGCCGTCGAGCAGGGCGCGTCTGCCGCAGCCGGGGTTGGCGGCGAGGGCCGCCAGGGCGCGGGCGTCGAGCGGGCGCGGTGCGACGGCGGGGCCGCGTAGATCAGCGAGCCGCTGCCGCAGCGTCTTCGGGGGATTCGGGGGCGTGGCCGGCCGTGCGGCCTGGGTGGTCTGCCATGCCGCCGGCCGCGCCGTCGGCGCGGGGGACCGCGGCGGGGTCTGCGGCGGCTGACCGCTGGACGGGTAGGAGCTCACCCGCGGAAGTCTCCCATCCGCCACCGACAATCGTGGACTTACCGCGGAAACCGGCTGTTCGGGTGCTGTGCGGGGGCGCCCCGGCGGACCCGGCGGACCCGGCAGGTGCGGCAGGTGCGGCAGGTGCGGGGGATCCGGCGAGCCCGGTGGCCCCGGCGATCCCGGCGATCCCGGCGGGCAGGGCGCGGGCGGCGACGTAGCCGACCCCCATCACGGCGGCTCCGGCGACGGCGTCGAGGAAGTAGTGGTTGGCCGTGCCCATGACCACGAGGGTGGTGACGGCGGGGTACGCGGCGCCGAGCGCGCGCACCAGCGGTCGGCGCGCGCAGCACCACAGCACGACCCCGCACCACAGCGCCCATCCCACGTGCAGGCTGGGCATGGCCGCGAACTGGTTGGTGAAGGAGCCGAGCCCGCGCGGCGCGCTGGCCTCCCCGCCCCACCAGCCGTAGGCGCTGTACCGGGCCATCGTGTCGGTGAACCCGTACGAGGCGTCGAGCAGCCGGGGCGGGCAGGTGGGGACCAGGGCGAAGCCGACGAGCCCGAGGAGGGTGGAGAGCATCAGCCAGGTGCGGGCGAAACGATACTGCTGGGGGCGGCGCCGGTAGAGCCGGACCAGCACCGCCGGGGTGACGAGGTAGTGCAGGGAGGCGTAGACGAAGTCGGCGGGTATGCCGAGGACCGGCCGGCCGGTGAAGAGCCGGTTGAGCGGCCGCTCCAGGTCGATGGCGAGGCGTTCCTCCAGGCGCAGGATCGCGAGCCCGTGCTCCACGGCCAGCCCGACGTCGCCCCGGGCGAGGAGCCTGCCGCCCGAGTACGCCGCGTAGACGAGCCCCAGCAGCAGCAGTTCGGCCCACCAGCGTGGAGGCTGCCGCCTATTAGTCATACGGCGTATGACGTGTGTGAAGACGCAAGGGTTGCGCCGTTCATCGGAGATCTCCGTTGGAAACCCGTCCTAAGGGCAGGGAGGAATCGGACCTGCGGAGCGGGGCAAAGAGCTGGGATTTGATGCCAGCGTGGATTGCAGTGCACTGACCTGCATGTTTGGCCATTACATACACCCTCGCTAGTTTGTGAGCGTGACCGCAAGCCACGTGAAGCGTGCGTTCAAGTACCGCTTCTATCCGACTGATGCGCAGGCAGCTGAGCTGTCGCGCACCTTCGGTTGCGTGCGGAAGGTCTACAACTTGGCCCTCGCAGCCCGCACGGAGGCATGGGCGAGGCAGGAGCGGGTCAACTACAACGCAACTTCGACAATGCTGACGGCGTGGAAGAAGACTGAGGAACTGTCCTACCTCTCGGAGGTCTCTTCCGTTCCGCTCCAGCAGGGGCTTCGGCATCTGCAAGGCGCGTTCGCCAACTTCTTCGCCAAGCGGGGCAAGTACCCGTGCTTCAAATCGCGGAAGAAGTCCCGCAGGTCCGCCGAGTACACGTCCAGCGGTTTCCGCTACCGGGATGGTGCGCTGACCTTGGCGAAGATGGGCGAGCCGCTGCGCATCGTGTGGTCGAGGCCGCTGCCCGGGGGTGCGACGCCTACGACGGTGACCGTGTCGCAGGACGCGGCCGGGCGTTGGTTCGTCTCCCTGCTGTGCGACGACATCCCCGTGCCCATGGCCGCGACCGCCGAGACTGTCGGGATCGACGCAGGCATCACCAGCCTGGTGACGCTCTCCACCGGGGAGAAAGTCGCCAATCCGAAGTTCGAACGCAAGGACCGTGCCCGCCTGGCCAGGGCTCAGCGGAACCTGTCCCGCAAGACCAAGGGTGACGGCGCCAACCGGGCCAGGGCCCGACGCAAGGTTGCCAAGATCCATGCCCGGATCGCCGACCGCAGGCGTGACCACCTGCACAAGCTGACCACTCGGCTCGTTCGTGAAAACCAAACGATCGTGATCGAGGACCTGACCGTACGCAACATGGTCAAGAACCACACCATGGCCCGCGCGATCTCGGACGCGGCCTGGACCACGATGCGCCACATGCTGGAGTACAAGAGCGCCTGGTACGGAAGGAACCTGGTCACCATCGACCGCTGGTTCCCCTCCTCCAAGCTGTGCTCCGCCTGCGGCACCATCGCGGCGAAGATGCCGCTGCATATCCGTGAGTGGACGTGCGGCTGCGGCGTGACCCACGACCGCGACGTGAACGCGGCGAAGAACATTCTGGCGGCCGGGCTGGCCGTGTCCGTCTGTGGAGCCGGTGTAAGACCTCAACGGAGCACTCCGGGCGGGCATTCGGCGACGAAGCAGAAAACCCCACGGTGCGAGCCGTAGGAACCCCCTCCCGTCAGGGAGGGGACGATGCCAAGTGATGGATGATGGAGCGGCGACGTAACCTCGCAAAGCAGTGCGAATGGTCGGGCCGTCGATGCTGGTAGGTCCCGCCCCTCTCACCCCTCGACCGGGAGAACTCATATGGCCCCCCGCATCCTCTTGGCCCGCCACGGCCAGACGGCGTGGTCCCAGCTCGGCAAGCACACCGGACGCACGGACGTGCCCCTGCTGGAGGAGGGGAAGCGCGGCGCGAAGCTGCTCGGCGAGCGCCTCGCCCGCGACCCGTGGGCGAGCCTGCGCGGGCTGGAGGTGCGCACCAGCCCCCTCGTGCGGGCGAGCGAGAGCTGCGACCTGGCCGGCTTCGGTGTCCAGGCGGAGCCGTGGGACGCGCTGATGGAGTGGGACTACGGCGACTACGAGGGCATGACCCCGGCCGAGATCCAGGCGATCCGGCCCGGCTGGCTGATCTGGCGCGACGGGGTCCCGGGCGGCGAGTCCGTCGCGGAGATCTCGGCCCGCGCGGACGAGGTCGTCACCTGGGCCCGCTCGGCCGAACGCGACGTCCTCGTCTTCGCGCACGGCCATGTCCTGCGCACCCTGGCGGCGCGCTGGCTCGGCTTCGACGCCTCCTTCGGCGCCCGCATCAGGCTGGAGCCGACCTCGCTGTCGGTCCTGGGCTGGGCGTACGGGGCGCCCGCGCTGGAGCGCTGGAACGATACGGGGCACCTGGAGTAGGCCCCCGGCGGGTCACGCCGACGCGTGCCGGCCGAGGAACGCCCCCACGCGCGGGGAGCGCTGGTGCGGGACCAGGGTGCGGGCCGTGGCCGCCAGCATGGACCGGATCCGGGTCGACTGGACCTCGTCCAGCAGCCCCAGCACCCGGCCGCCCGCCCAGGCGGCCTCGTCGGGGGCGCCCGCGTGGGCCAGGTTGTCGGCCAGCTCGGCGGTGTAGAGGGCGACGTTGCGGGCGAAGTGCGGATCCTGGAGGTCCGCCGCCCGGCGGGCGTGCCGGGCCGCCCGGGCGTGCTCGCCGAGCGCGGCCCAGCAGCGGGACTCCAGGGACTCGAGCTCGGCCTCGCCGAAGAAGGACATCCACTCCGGGTCCGCCCCCGCCTCGCCGCGCGAGAACTCCGTGTGCGCCCGGGCCAGCGCCTCCTCGCAGGCCTTGCGGTCGGCCAGCCCCGCCCAGCCGCCGGCCTCCCGCAGGGCGAGCAGCGACAGGAGCCGCGGGGAACCGAGCGAACGGGCGGCCCGGCGGCCCGCCTGGGCCGCCCGTACCGATTCGCGGGGCCGCCCGCAGTCCCGGGCGAGGAAGGCCATGTTGCTGAAGGCGTGCGCCTCCAGGCCGGCGTCCCCGGCGACCCGGGCCGTGGCGAGCGCCTCCGCGTAGTGCGAGCGGGCGTCGTCGAACCGGCCCGAGTCGTGCGCGAGCCAGCCCACCGAGATGGCCAGCTCGCCCGCGCCCGCGTGCAGCCGGTCCTCCGTGGACTGCCGGGTCGCCCCCGCGTCGAGCAACGCGTAGGCGGTGCGCAGGGGTTCGGCGGCCCGCCGGTACAGGGCGTCCGCTCCGTGCCGGTCGTCCAGCAGCCGGATCTGGCGCACGGCTTCCTCGACGGCGGCCGCCTCGGACTCGCCGGCGCGGGAGGGGAGCCGGCGGGTGTCGCCGAGCAGGGTGAGGCTGAGGGTCGCGGCCGCCACGGTCGCGGAGCCCCCCGCCATGAACGCGCGACGCAGCACGTCGCTCTCCTTGGAACGCGAAGGGGCAGGGGAGCCGGCGGGGTGGGAGCGCTTGGCGAACGAGCCGAAGGACGCGGCCTGTTCGCGCTGCGCCAGTCGGCCCCGTACCGTCTCGCGCGGGGGGAACCCCAGGTCGGCCAGGGTGCGGCCGGGGAACATGTGGAGGAAGACCCGCTCGTAGGCGTAGTTGGGGCAGCGGATCTCACCGGACTCGACCCGGCCGATGTAACGGGCGTCGCAGGAAACCGTTTCTCCGATTTCCTTCGCCGCCCTGCGCACCAACGCGGCGAACTCGGCCGGGGAGTGCTGACCGCGCAGCCGCCGGAAGGGAATGTTGGGTGAGTGGGGGGACGTCGCCATGGACGCGGCCTCTCTGGGCAAGTGATTGCGCTGCCGGTGACTGTGTGGTGCCTGTGACGCGCTGCCCGGCGGGCACGAACGTACCGCCAGCGGTGGAGGGTTGACCCGGTGTTTGGCTACAAAACGGATATCTCACCCGCGATCCGCCATGAACTGCCATCCTTTGCAGCGTCTTGCCACCGCACCTGTTGACGTTCCCGTGCGTTGAACCTATGCGGAGTGGGAGGAAGCCCGCCGGCTTCCGGGACCGCTCCCGCGATGCTCGTACGCGGATCTGAGGAGGGGTTTCCCTTGGTGGAGGGCGGCATGGAGAGCACGGACACGAACACCGCGCCCGAGCCCGGATCGGCCCTGAAGACCGGAGCGCCCTCGAACCCCGGAGCGCCCCTCATGGCCGGCGGGGCGTCCTTCGTCCCGGGCGCCCCGGACCTGGTCACCGTGCCCACCCGGCAGGGGCTGGAGGCCGTCGACATCATCCAGCGGGCCGCCGGCCAGGCCAGCCGCGCGGGCGGCGTCGGCCCGGTCCTGCACGACGGCTCGGGCAGCACCCTCGGCTTCCTCGTCCCGCCCGGCACCGCCGACGCCTGGGACCTCCCGGGCAGTGCCTGTACGCACACCAACGGGCGCGGCATGCGCTTCGGCGACACCTCGCCCACCGCGGGCGACACCGGCTGGCTGCTGCCGCCGGAGGCCGTCGGGCCGGTCACCGACCCGGAGGTGCTGCGGGCGGCGCTCGGCGAGGCGGCACGGCTGATCGAGGCCGCCGACAACTGCCGCTAGGGCCTGTCGGGCCCCCGACCTCCGTCGACCTCCGCCCCCGGGCCCTGACCAGCCATAATGAGGGTGTGGCGAGCAAGGGCAAGGGCAATGAGAAGCGGCGCGGGCGCGAGACCTCCGAGGCGCCGGCCGGGCCGGTGGACGGCGGCCACGCCGCGCTGGAGCCCGACCGGGAGCGGTCGCGCGCCTGGACCCTGCTGATCGACGGAGCCCCGCAGTCCCACGTGGACCTGGACGACCCCGGGCACCTGGACTTCGCGTACCAGCGCCGCATCGGCCACCTGATCGACCTCTTCGCCCCCGCCCGCCAGCCCCTGAACGTGCTCCACCTCGGCGGCGGCGCCTTCACCCTCGCGCGCTACACGGCCGCCGCCCGTCCCCGCTCGACGCAGCAGATCGTCGAGATCGACGCCGGGCTCGTGGCGTTCGTACGGGAGCACCTGCCGCTGGACCCGCAGGCCCGCGTCCGGGTCCGCGCGGTCGACGCCCGGGCCGGGCTGGCGAAGATCCCGGACGGCTGGGCCGACCTGGTGATCGCCGACGTGTTCAGCGGGGCCCGCACCCCGGCGCACCTGACGAGCGCGGAGTTCCTGGACGACGTACGCCGGGCCCTGGCGCCGGGCGGCTGGTACGTGGCGAACCTCGCGGACGGTCCGCCGCTCTCCCATCTGCGGGGTCAGATCGCCACGGCCGCGTCCCGCTTCACGGAACTGGCGCTGGCCGCCGACCCCGTGGTGTGGCGGGGGAAACGCTTCGGCAACGCCGTGCTGGTGGCGGCCGACCGGGAGCTTCCCGTCGCCGAGTTCACCCGCCGGGTGGCGAGCGATCCGCACCCCGGCCGGGTCGAACACGGCCGCGCCCTCACCGACTTCGCGGGCGGGGCCGTCCCGGTCTCGGACGCCTCGGCGGTGGCATCGCCGGAGCCCCCGCCGTCGGTCTTCCGCTGAGGCCCGGGCCTACCGCCCGGCCCACCGCCGCCCTACCGCTCGGCCGACGCCGCCGCGATCTCGCGCAGGCGGCCCTTGTCCGGCTTGCCCCGGCCCGTCAGCGGGAGCGCCGGCAGCCAGAACACCGCCGCCGGCCGCTGGCCGGGCGCCAGCTCCGCCGCGACCAGTGCGCACGCCTCGGCCGCCGCCGCGTCCGTCGGGGCGTGGCCGGGGGCCGCGACGAGGAAGGCGCACACCGCCTCCCCGGTGACCGGGTCCGTCCGCCCCACGACGGCCGCCCGGGCCACGGCGGGGTGCCGGGTCAGGGCCGTCTCGATCGGGCCGCAGTAGATGTTCGCCCCGTGCACCATGACCACGTCCTTGACCCGGTCGTCGAGGTACAGGTACCCGTCGGCGTCGAAATGCCCGACGTCCCCCGTGCGCAGCCAGCCGTCGCGCAGGGTCTCGGCCGTCAGGGCGGGCTGGTTGCGGTAGCCGGCCATCACCATCGGGGACCGCACCCACACCTCCCCGGTGGCCCCGGGCGCGGAGCCCCGTACCTCGACCTCCACCCCGGGCGCCGGACGGCCGACGGAGCCGAGCAGGTGGGGGCGGTCGGTGGCCGCCGCGTCGTGGTCGGCCGGGGAGAGCCTGCTGAGCACCCCGGCCTCGTTCATCCCGTAGCCCTGGGTCCAGCGCACCCGGGGACCCCAGCGGGTCAGCGCCTGCCGCAGCCGCTCCGGGTGGACGGGGGAGTCGCCGTAGGAGACCCGCACCAGGCCGGGCACTCCGTCGGCGGTCTCCGGGTCGTCGAGCAGCCGGTACAGCATCGAGGGCGTCAGGTACGTGGCCGCGGGTCCGAGCCGCCGGCAGGCCTCGGCGAACTCCCGGGTGCCGAGCGGGTGCACGACCTCGGAGCGGCCGCCGATCCGCAACTGCTCCAGGCACCGGCCGCCGGAGCGCTGGGAGAGCGCGTCGGTCGATACGAACACCAGCGGGGCGGCGCCGTCGGAGCCGTCGGAGCCGGGGGAGTCGGTGCGGGTGGCCGTACGGGCCGCCATCGCGGCGAAGGTCGAGGCCACCCCCTTCGGCCGGCCCGTGGTACCGCCCGTGTAGGTCACCCGGGCCACGTCCTCGCCGCGCGCCGCCACCGCGACGGGCAGCGCCTCCCGGGCGGAGGCCAGCTCCAGCAGTGCGGCCAGGCCGATGCGGGCCGCGGGCCCCGGCGGCACCGGGGTGTCGTGGACGACCAGGGCGGGCTCGCAGTCCCGTAGGAGGTGGTCGAGTCCGTGGGTGGTGGGGCCGACGCACACGTGGGTCAGCCGGGCCCCCAGCACGTGTGCGGCGAGCCGCACGAGCAGGGTCTCGGGGGGATTGCCCGCCGATACGCAGGCCAGCCCGGAGCCGCGCCGGATCCCCAGGTCGGCCAGGGCGCCCGCCAGCCGGTACGTCCAGGCCAGCACCTCGGAGTGGGTCAGGACCCAGGGCCCGGACCCGAGGGCGGGCCGGTCCGCGTACCGCTCGCAGGCGTCGATCAGGTCGGTGACGTAGCGCGCGCCGGTGCTCATGGCGCCACGGTATCCGCAGGGCCCGAGCCGAAGGACCCGCCCCTACGGGTCGACGATCTCCACCAGCGGCGGGTGGTCGTGCCAGGTGCAGAACACGGACACCTCGCGGCCGTCACGGGTGAAGGTGACGCGGATCCACGACGGCTGCTTCCAGATCTGCATCCGCCAGCCGGCCAGCGGGGTCGCCGAGACCAGCTCGGCGGAGGAGGCGCCGAGATCGAAGACGACCCGGCCGCCCGAGACGCTGTACGCCTTCACGTTCCCGCTCGGGGACCCCTGCGGCCGCGGCTGCGGGGCGGGCGGCGCGGAGGCCCTGGCGGAGGCGGACGGGGAGGAGGACGCCGACGCCGACGAGGACGCGGACCCGGACGGAGACGGGGACGGCACCGAGGAGGGCGACGGCTCCGGCGGCTGGGCCCGGTGCGTGGAGGAGGAGAGGGGCTGCGTGGCCAGCGGCACCGCGAGCGGCGGATCGTAGGCGGTACCGGACATGACCGAGTGCACGCCCCACCAGGACAGCGTCACCGCCGCCCCGGTCGCCAGGGTCCACGCCCCGGCATGGCCGACTGCTCTACCGACAAGTCCTCGTCGCATCGGGGGACATACTGCACCACCGGGCCCAGACCCTGCCCGGCACCCCTCGGCCTCCCCCGAATGGGCTACGGTGCGGGCCATGGCAAGTGTGCTCGTGGTCGAGGACGACCAGTTCGTACGTTCCGCCCTCATCCGGCACCTGACCGAGGCCTCGCACACCGTGCGCAGCGTCGGCACCGCCCTGGAGGCGCTGCGCGAGGTCGCCCACAACCGCTTCGACGTGGTGATCCTCGACCTCGGACTGCCCGACCTGGACGGGGCCGAGGCGCTCAAGATGCTGCGCGGGATCACCGATGTGCCCGTGATCATCGCGACCGCCCGGGACGACGAGGCGGAGATCGTCCGGCTGCTCAACGACGGCGCCGACGACTACCTGACCAAACCCTTCTCCGTGGAACACCTCTCCGCCCGGATGGCCGCCGTCCTGCGCCGCGCCCGCTCCGCCGCCGGCGCGGAACCGCCCTCGCGCGTGCTGCGCGTCGGCGGCCTCGCCATCGACCCGCTGCGCCGCCAGGCCGAGCTGGACGGGGCCGTGCTGGACCTCACGCGGCGGGAGTTCGACCTGCTGGCCTTCCTGGCCGGGCGGCCGGGCGTGGTCGTGGCCCGCCGGGAGCTGCTCGCAGAGGTCTGGCAGCAGTCCTACGGCGACGACCAGACCATCGACGTCCACCTGTCGTGGTTGCGCCGCAAGCTCGGCGAGACCGCCGCCAGTCCGCGCTACCTGCACACGCTGCGGGGGGTCGGAGTCAAGCTGGAGCCCCCGCAGTGATGCGCCGATGAGGTGGGCGCTGGTCAAGGTGTGCCTCGCGGTCACCGTGATGGTGGTCGTGGCCTTCGCCGTACCGCTCGGGCTGGTCGTCCAGGAGATGGCCAGCGACCGGGCGTTCTCCAACGCCGAGCGGCAGGCCGCGACCATCGGGCCGACGCTGTCCATCACCACCGACCCGGTGCAGTTGCGCAGGGCCGTGGAGTCCACGCAGATGGGCGCCGACCGGCGGATGGCCGTGCACGTGCCGGCCGTCGGGGACACCCCGCGGGTGGACATCGGCGACGGCTGGGCCGGCGAGCGCGCCGTCTCCGAGACCCGGCGGATCGGCCGGGCCGCGACGGCCCCGGTGGCGGGCGGCGGCTTCGCGCTGCTCCAGCCCGTGGCGCTCGGCTCCGGGGACATCGCCGTGGTGGAGATCCTCGTCCCGGAGCGCGAGGTCAGCAACGGGGTCGCCACCGCCTGGGTGGTCCTCGCGGGCGTCGGCCTCGCCCTCGTCGTGGGCTCGGTGGCGGTCGCGGACCGGCTCGGCGCCCGCCTGGTGCGGCCGGCGGAGCGGCTCGCGGACGCCGCGCACCGGCTGGGCGAGGGGCGGTTGGGGGCGCGGGTCCCGGAGGAGGGGCCGAAGGAGCTCCGCTCGGCGGCCGTCGCGTTCAACTCGATGGCGGACCAGGTGGTGGAACTCCTGGCCAACGAGCGGGAGCTGGCCGCCGACCTGTCGCACCGGCTGCGGACCCCGCTGACGGTGCTGCGGCTCAACGCGGCCTCGCTGGGCGACGGCCCGGCGGCGGAGCAGACCCGGGCGGCCGTGGAGCAGCTGGAGCGGGAGGTCGACACGATCATCCGTACGGCCCGCGAGCAGCGGCCGGCCGCCGCGCAGGGGCCGGGCGCGGGCTGCGACGCCTCCGAGGTGATCCGCGACCGGATGGGGTTCTGGTCGGCGCTGGCGGAGGACGAGGGCCGCGAGGTGCGGCTCGCGGGGGTCGACCGTACGGTACGGATCCCCGTGGCCCGGCCGGAGCTCGCGGCGGCACTGGACGCCATGCTGGGCAACGTGTTCCGGCACACCCCGGAGGGCACCCCCTTCGCGGTGGACGTCCACGACGCCGGGGACGCGGTCATCGTGCTCGTCTCGGACGCGGGAGGCGGCATCGCCGATCCGGACGCGGCCCTGCGGCGCGGCAACGACGGCGGCCGCGACGGGTCCACGGGCCTGGGGCTGGACATCGTCCGGCGGGTCGCGGAGTCGACGGGCGGGGACGTGCGGCTGGGGCGCTCGGTGCTCGGCGGCACCGAGGTGCGGGTGTGGATCGGTCTGGACGGGCGGGCGCGGCGGGAAGCCGGGCGGGCGGGACGCAGCCGACGCAAACGGCGGCGCAACTGACGTAACCCTGCGACCGGCGGGGGCGCGCCGCGCGCCCGGTATGTCCCCCGGTCGGTACGGTCCGCGCCATGGACACCCTCATCTTCGGCGGCCTCCTCGCCACGCTGATCGCGATGTACCGGGACGCCCCGCGGTTCGTCGTGCTCGGCGCCTGGTGGCTCATGCTCCTCGCCGTGATCCTGCTGATGGCGCACCACATCACCAGCGGTCTCGCCCTCACCTTGAGCTACTGACCGTGGCCGCCATGTCCAGCCTCCTCCCGGAGGCTCCCCTGGAGGGCGGCCTGCTGGGCCGGGTCCAGTTCTGGTTCGCGTGCGCCTTCGCCATCGGCTGGACGGGGGTGGTGTGCGGCGGGCTCTTCTACCAGTTCGGGATGTGGGAGTACCCCTGCCCGCTCTGCATCGTGCAGCGGATGTTCATGCTGATGGCGGCGATGGGGGCGGCCCACATCATCCGGACGGCGCTGACGCGCGGGGCGGTGACCGGCCGCGACTACATGATGGGCTGGGGCCTGTCCCTGGTCGCCGTGACCGCCGGATCGTTCGCCTCGTGGCGCCAGACGATGCTGCACGTCCTGCCGGGCGACAAGGGGTACGGGAGCGAGGTGTTCGGCCTGCACCTGTACGTCTGGGCGTGGATCCTCTTCCAGGCCTCGGTCGTCGCCGTCGGCATCGTCCTGGCCTTCGCCCACGCCACCGCGGACCGGGCCGTCCCGGCGGAGGACCCGGGTCCGTACCGCACGGTGGGGATGGCCGCCCTGTGGTTCCTGGGGCTGGTGATCGCCGTGAACACCGTGGCCGTCTTCCTGGAGGAGGGCTTCCACTGGTTCCTGCCGGACGACCCGTCGCGCTACCAGTTCTTCTACGACGTGGGGATCCTCGACTAGCTGAGGTTGGCGCGGAGTTGACGCCCTCCGCGCGGGAATCCGCCCGACCTGCTTGAGTGGGGCCGCCCCTCTCCTTGGTCCTTCCGTTCCTTCCGTCTGCGATGGGAAGCCGTCATGCGCTACGCAGTGCTCGGTACCGGGATCGTCGGCCGTACGGTGGCCGCCCGGCTGCTCTCCCTCGGCCACGAGGTCGTCATCGGCACCCGGGACCCCGGAGCCACCCTCGAGCGCACCGAGTACGCCGCGTGGCAGCAGGCCCACCCGGAGGCGGGCCTCGCCCCCTTCGCGGAGGCGGCGCGGCTCGGCGAGACGCTCGTCAACGCCACGGGCGGGCAGGTCAGCGTGGCCGCCCTGACGCAGGCGGACGCCGCCCACCTGGACGGCAAGATCCTGATCGACATCGCGAACCCGCTGGACTTCTCCCGCGGGTTCCCGCCCGGCCTCGACCCGGTGGACGGCGACAGCCTGGGCGAGCTGATCCAGCGGACCTTCCCGGGGCTGCGCGTGGTCAAGGCGCTGAACACGATGAACTGCCAGGTCATGGTCGACCCGGCCAGGGTCCCCGGCGACCACACCGTCTTCCTCTCGGGTGAGGACGCCGGGGCCAAGAAGGCCGTACGGGAGCTCCTGTACTCCTTCGACTGGCGCGAGCACACCGTCATCGACCTGGGCGGGATCGAGACGGCGCGCGGTACGGAGATGCTGCTGCCGCTCTGGCTCCGGCTGATGGGCACCCTCGGCCACACGGACTTCAACTTCCACATCCAGGGCGCGAACCGGACGGAGTAGCCCGCGCCCGGACGGAGGCGGAGATGTTGCCGCCCCCCGCACCCGCGCTCAGGGTGGCCGTGACGAAAGGAGCCGTGCATGAGAGTCATGCTCAAGGCCCATATGGACACGGCGGCGACGAACGAGGGCATCAAGAGCGGCGCCCTTCCGGCGGCCCTCAAGGCGCTCATGGACAAGGTGAAGCCGGAGGCCGCCTACTTCGGTCTCGACGAGGGCGTCCGGTCCTGCTGGGTCGTCTTCGACCTCCAGGACAGCTCTCAGCTGCCGCCCCTCTTCGAGGACCTGTTGCTCCAGTTCAACGCCGAGCTGGAGGTGTCCCCGGTGATGAACGCCGAGGACCTGACGAAGGGGCTGGCGGCGATGAAGGCCTCGCCCGGCTGAGCCCCGGCCCCAGCACCCGGTCGGCGGCCGCCCACACCAGCACCGCGGAGGCGGCCGCGGCCGCGCACGAGACGGCGAAGGCAGCCCGGTGGCCGTACGCCGCGGCGAGCGGACCGGCGGCCGCCGCGGCCAGTGCCTGGCCGATGATCAGACCGCTGCCGGCCAGGGTCATGGCCTCGCCCATCCGCCGCGCCGGGCCGGTCCGTTCGACGAGCCCGAACAGCGCGATGAGGTGCGGGGCGACGGCCAGCCCGATGCCGGCGACGGCGAAGGCCGCGCCCCACAGGCCGGAGACGGCGAGCAGCGGAAGCGTCAGCAGCGCCTGGGCGGCGATGGTCCAGCGCAGCCGGACGGTCAGGCCGGCCGTCCCGGGCCGGGCCACGGTCACGAAGCCGGCGACCGAGCTGGTCACGGCCATGGCGGCCCAGACGAGACCGGCGGCCCCGGGGGATCCCACCGCCACGGCGAGCGCGTTGACCCCGGTGTTGGCCCCGCCCCATGCGGCGCCCTGCAGGACGGCCACGACGAACAGCAGCGCGAGCCCCGGAGACCACAGCCGTACGCCGCCCCGCGCGGCGGCGCCCGGACCCGTCGGCCCGGGCGCCGTGCGGTGCAGGGCGAAGAGCGTCCCGAACACCAGGCCCAGGGCGGCCGCGAGGATCAGGGCCGACGCGGGATGGACCGTCACCGCGAGGATGCCGGCCAGTGCGGGCCCCACCATGAAGCCGACCTCGTCCAGGGTGGTGTCGAAGGAGAGCGCGGCCCCGACCAGGGCCTCGTCCTCTCCGGCCAGCCGCGCCCACCGGGCCCGGGCCAGCGGACCGACCTGCGCCGCCGTGAGGCCGGCGGCGACGGCGAGCGCGAGGCGGGCGGCGAGCGGCAGCCCGCCGAGGACGGCGGCGACGAGGGCGAGGAGCACGGCGGCGTTCGCGGCGCAGGCGACCAGCAGGACGGGCCGGTGGCCGCGCCGGTCGGCGAGCCGGCCGATGAACGGTCCGCCGAGGGCCTGGCCGAGCCAGAGGGCGGCGGCGATGGTCCCGGCGTCGCCGATGCCGTCGCGCTCGTTGATGAGCAGCAGGGTGCCGATGGGGCACAGCGCGGCGGGGAGCCGGGCCAGGAACCCGTAGACGGGCAGGGCGGGGCCGCCGAGGGCGAACACCCCCCGGAAGCCGGCGGGCGTGGGCGGGGCTGTGGACGTGGGGGACGGTGTGGGCAACGGCGTGGGCATGGACAACCTCCAGCCGCACGCCGACCCTCCCGTTTCTCCGGCGCGCGCTGTTGCCCGTTGGGCGGGAGGCTAATGCCGGAGCTTCCGGTTCGGTACCCACGGACGGTGCCGATGTCTTCCGCGCCCAGGCCGCTCCTGCGAACTTGAGGGGGCGGCGACCGCTCCAGCTGACGGCACGTAGATCATTACCGCATGTCAAACACTTCTCGACGCAATGTCCTTGCCGTTTTCGCCGGGGCCGCGGCCTCCGTTCCACTCGGCACCCTGACCGCGGCCGCCTCGCCCAGATCCGCCGTCGTGGCCGCGCCCACCCTCGCGCCGGCCGTTTCGACCCTGCCCGCGGGCACGGGGACGCTCACCTCGCCCCGGTCCGCCGTATGGGTCGCCGGGCTGGACCCCAACTTCTACCGAGAGGTCGCCCTCGGCACCTTCGCCACGAAGGTGCTGCCGGGGACGCCCGAGCGCCTGGAGGTCACCGCCGGCTCCCAGCGCGTGGCCGTCCTGACCAAGGGCGCCCGCACGGTGGTCCTCAAGGGCGCCGAGCGCACGTTCATCGAGAACAAGAAGTCCTTCGTGGACGAGTTCAAGCGCACCGTCTCGGGCTGGGGGACGTCCCCCGGCGGCGGCGTATGGTCCATCGAGGACCCTTACGCCGCCGACTTCGCGGTGGCGCCGGGCAGTGGCACCATCAAGCTCAGCAGCCTAGACGCGAGCCGCCACGTCACGCTCGTGGACAGCCAGATCACCGACGTCGACGTCAGCATGACCGCAAAGTTCGACAAGGTGCCCGCCGGCCAGGCCTGCTCGTTCGCGCTGTCCTTCGGCTACGGCAACATCGACAACAGCTACCGGGCCAGGCTGTCCTTCCTGACCACGGGTGCGGTGGAACTGCGGGTCGAGAAGGAGCACCTCAACTCGATCACCCGGCTCCCGTCGGGTGCCACCGCCCCCACCGTCGTCGGCACCGGAATCCCGGCGAACACCAACTTCACGATCCGCGTGCGCCGCGAGGGCTCCCGCATACAGGCCAAGGCCTGGCGTACGGGCACCGACGAGCCCGGCTGGGCCGTGGACACCGCGGACCCGGACGACACCTTCCCCAAGGGGCGGGTGGGCGTGCGGGCAGTGGCCAGCACCGGTTGCACGAACGCGCCCACGCTGTCCGTGAGCAGCTTCAGGGTCGACGCCTCGACCTGGGAGCAGCCGGCGACCGTCACCCACGACAGCTGGGTACGCGTCCTCCCCGCGCCCTTCGACGGCACCTGGACCCAGGCCCTGGAGCAGACCATCCGCGGCTGGGCCGGTTCCCCCAGCCCGGACGTCCTGGCCTACGCGGCCATGTTCCTCGCGGGTGCTCCGGCGGTCACCAGCGCCACCGCCCAGGCCGCGGGCTCGCAGGTCATGGGCGAGGCCGGATACGGCAATATGGATGCGCAGGGGCTGCGCCCGGTCGGCGCGGACTTCCACGACTACATGGGGCGGAGCTGGACCTTCCCCGACACGTACTGGCAGTACGACGGCCAGGCCAAGAACCTCGACTGCTCGGGGTACGTGCGGATGGTCTACGGCTACCACATGGGCGTCCCGATGTACCACGGCGTGCACGCGACGAAGGAGGCGCTGCCCCGCACATCGGGCGACATGGTCGACCACGCCCCCGGGGTGCGCGTCGCGACCAAGCCGGCCGACCTGACCGTCCTTGCGGCCGACGCCCCGATCCAGCCGGGGGACCTGGTCCTGTTCGACGCGACCGGGGTCGACCCGACCGAGCCGAACGACCACCCCGTAGACCACGTCGGCATCTACCTCGGCCTGGACATCACGGGCAAGCGCCGCTTCCTCTCCAGCCGCAAGACCGGCAACGGTCCCACCATGGCCGACCTGGCTGGTTCCTCGCTCCTCGACGGCGCAGGCAAATACGCGACGTCGCTCCGCACGGTCCACCGCATCTGAGAACGGGCTGACCCCGTAGGTCAATGAGAAAGGCCCCGGTCCGCTTGCGCGGACCGGGGCCTTTCAACAGGGTGAGTGACGGGACTTGAACCCGCGGCCACCTGGACCACAACCAGGTGCTCTACCAACTGAGCTACACCCACCATGTCCGGTCGGAAAACCGACCGGCCGAAGAAAAGGGTACAGGGTCCGGAAGGGTGCTCGCTCCCCCCTTTCCCCGCACCCCTCTCCGGTGGGTGCTAGGCGCCGGGGACGACGTGCTTGGCGGCGATGGTGCGCGCCGTGTCCGAGTCCGGACCGGGCTGCGGCACGAAGACGGCCTCCCGGTAGTAGCGCAGCTCGGCGATGGACTCCTTGATGTCCGCGAGCGCCCGGTGGTTGCCGTTCTTCGGCGGGCTGTTGAAGTAGGCGCGCGGGTACCAGCGGCGTGCCAGCTCCTTGATCGAGGACACGTCCACGATCCGGTAGTGCAGGTAACCCTCCAGCGCGGCCATGTCGCGCAGCAGGAAGCCGCGGTCGGTGCCGACCGTGTTTCCGCAGAGCGGGGCCTTGCGGGGTTCCTTCACGTGTTCCCGTACGTAGGCCAGGACCTGTGCCTCGGCGTCCGCGAGGGTGGTCCCGCCGGCCAGCTCGTCGAGCAGGCCGGACGCCGTGTGCATCTCGCGCACCACGTCGGGCATGGTTTCCAGGGCCGCGTCCGGCGGGCGGATCACAATGTCCACGCCTTCGCCGAGCACGTTGAGCTCCGAGTCGGTGACCAGTGCGGCCACCTCGATAAGTGCGTCGTCCGTCAACGAGAGCCCGGTCATCTCGCAGTCGATCCACACCATGCGATCGTTCATGCGCCCCACCTTATGCGGAAGGTCCCCCGCATCGGCGACCACCGAGGTGACCACTGATGCGGGGGACCTTCCAAGGACCTCGTTACGCGTGCTCGCGCAGCACCCGGCCCGGAGCGTACAGCTCCGTCACCGTGGGACCGGCCGCGGCCAGCGCCGCGGCGGCCCGCTGGGGCTGCGGAGTGCGCTGGTGCGGGACCGGCGAGTCCGAGAGCTGAGCCACCTGGACCACGTCCGCCTGCGGGCGGCGAGCCCGGTAGGCGGAGCGGTAGGCGGCCGGGGAGGACCCCAGCTGGCGGCGGAAGTGCCCGCGCAGCGCGACCGGCGAGCGGAACCCGCAGCGTCCGGCGACCTCGTCGACCGAGTAGTCGGAGGTCTCCAGCAGCCGCTGTGCCTGGAGCACCCGCTGGGTGATCAGCCACTGCAGCGGCGCGCTGCCGGTGAGCGAGCGGAACCGCCGGTCGAACGTGCGCCTGCTCATGTAGGCGCGCGCTGCCAGCGTCTCCACGTCGAACTGCTCGTGGAGGTGCTCCAGTGCCCAGGCGACGACCTCGGCCAGCGGGTCGGCGCCGATCTCCTCCGGCAGCGACCGGTCGAGGTAGCGTTCCTGGCCACCCGTGCGGCGCGGCGGTACGACGAGCCTGCGGGCCAGTGCCCCCGCCGCCTCGCTGCCGTGGTCCGTGCGCACGATGTGCAGGCACAGGTCGATTCCGGCCGCGGTGCCCGCGGACGTCAGCACGTCGCCGTCGTCGACGAACAGCTCGCGCGGATCGACGTGGACGGACGGGTAGCGCTTGGCCAGCGTCGGCGCGTACATCCAGTGCGTCGTCGCGGGCCGCCCGTCCAGCAGACCGGCGGCGGCGAGCACGAATGCCCCCGTGCACAGTCCGACGATCCGGGCACCCTCCTCGTGCGCCAGGCGCAGCGCTTCGAGCGCCTCCGGCGGCGGCGGTGAGGTGATGGAACGCCACGCGGGCACGACGACCGTGCCTGCCCGGGCGATCGCCTCCAGCCCGTATGGCGCGGTCAGCTCGAGTCCGCCGGTGGTCCGCAGTGGACCGTCCTCACCGGCGCACACGAGCAATCGGTAGCGTGGAACTCCCGCGTCCTGCCGGTCAATGCCGAACACGGAAAGTGGAATGGAGCTCTCGAAGATCGGTCCGCCGCTGAAGAGCAGCACCGCGACGATCTCCCTGCGGCGACGCCCCGCGAGCTTCCTGCCGTCTACGACGGCGGTGGAATCCTGGCTCATGGCGCTAAGCCCCCCTTGGGTGTCGCGACTCCTTGGTCTGGTCGCACCTGCACGTATCCCCTCGGCCTTGCACGTGGCTCCCCCGCCGTAAATACATGATCGAATCTACTGCGTCCCGTGGTGTCGGCGTGACAAGTTCAGCACGCAGCGCTATGTCGACTTGGCAACTTGGCGAAAAGCATTCGATCAGGAAGCGTTCCACTCCGCTACCCGGGTGGAAAGCGCACTGTCCGGCCATGGCCAGTACTCGTAGGGTCAAAGCGCCCCCGTCGCGCCGTAGTCGCTGATGGTGAGGGGGGTGGGGGGACATTCCGGCAAGGGGGGCGACCTGCCGGGAAGTTGGCTGAAAACATGCGGGTGTGGATGTGCGAATCGGTCAGCCGCGAGGGGACATCCCGCCGGAAACCTGACATCCGCGCTGCGTTCCGGCCCCGGCGCGCGAGTGCCGGCCCCGATGCGCGGGCGGCAACCGGTCTTCCGAGGTGATCCGCGCGGCATTCCGCTCCACCTGCTCCGAGTGGCGCAGCAGCACCCGGCAGGCCGCCGTAACGGCCGCGAGGCCCAGGGTGGCGACGGCGGCCCCGCCGAAGGAGGTCCCGTAGACGACGAGGACCACGGGGACGAGCAGGCAGCTGAAAGCCGCCCAGCGCACCACGTCACCCGCGGGGTCCTCGTGCGGCCGCCGAGCGGACTGCACGGACGGGTGAAGGGGAGGGGGCGGCGTGTGGACGGACTGCGTCGGCTGAGCGGGCGGCTGGGCGGGTGGCTGAGCGGGCTGGACGGGGCCAAGACCTCGATGGCCTCGCGTATGACCGGGCACGGCGTGCTCCCTGCGGGCTCTTCCTGGACGGTCGGACTCGTGTCCAACGGCCCGCGGCGCGGCTCGGTCACTGCGCGCACGGGTGGCGCACACCCGATGGGGTGCTCCTCGTCACTGGCTGTAGGGGACAGCGGACATTGCCAAGGAGGCGTGGCTGCGGCATGCTCCCTGGGACGCTCTCCAAGGGCGGCATGACCTGTGCAGCACAGGAGTGTCGCCGTACCCTGGTGGGTATGGGCTTGGGAAGATGCTTCCCGGACAGAGCTCGGTCACACTGAGTTGTCGTTTTCTGGAATCGTCCCGCTTGAATCGTCGCTTCCGCCTACTGGCGCCCCGTCCCCTTGTCCCTTCCCCTGAGGACCTCTTCGCCGAGACACCCATGGCCGGTCACGAATTCTCCGAACCCGCGGACCGTAAGCGCAAACGCCTCGCCGATCCCGAATCGGCGGACCTGCGCGCGGTGGAACAGCCACGCCATCCCTGCGACCCGGCCTTCCGGCACGGGGTCGTGGTGGGCTTCGACGGATCCACGTCCAGTGAGCGCGCCCTCGCGTACGCGATCGGCATGGCCCGCCGCTCCGGCTCCGGTCTGATCATCGTCCACGTCGCGAACCGGTTGCCCACCACCGTGTGGGCCGGCTGCGAGCCGCCGGTCTTCGTGGACGTGCCGGACCACCGCACCGAGGTGCTGGGGCTGGAGCTGGCCTGCGCGGACTACCTCTCCGAGGTTCCGTGGATCCTCGTGGAGCGGGGCGGGGACATCTGCCACGAGCTGGAGGAGGTCGGCCGGGAGTACTCGGCGGACGCCATCGTGGTCGGCTCCACGCACGGCATCGTCGGCCGGATCTTCGGATCGGTGGCGGGCCGGCTGGCCAAGCGGGCGCAGCGACCGGTCGTTGTCATCCCGTAACCGACTGTATGTCGATTGTGCGGTTGTGCACCCCCATGTAAGGGGTAGATAAAGGCTGCTGGGACGCAGCAAACAACTGCAGATCGAAGGGAGCCCGCCGTGGACAACGGTGTCTCTGCGGGAAGCACGGCCTCGACTTCGACCCTCGGGCACATCGCCCTGGGTCTCACCCTTCTCGCGTTCGGTATCGGCACCACCGGCATCATCGACGGTGTGACCGCAGCCAACTCCGTTTCGCTCGCCATGTACCTCGGCGGACTCGCCCTGTTCGTCCTCGGAGTCCTCGAGTACCGCGGTGGCAACGGCTTCAACGGCACGGCCTTCGCGGGCATCGGCACCTTCTGGTTCATCTGGGCCAGCGGGGCCGACGGAAAGGTTTCGGCAGACGCGGCCGGAATGTTCCTCGTGCTGTTCGCCATGCTGGCACTGACCCTCACCGCCGCCGCTTCGGGCGGGCTGTTCGGTCAGGGCGTGTACGGCCTGTTCACCCTCTCCCTGCTGCTCCTGGCGATAGGCACCTTCGCCGAGAGCGGCGGGCTGGCCAAGGCGGCCGGCTGGGTGGCGGCGCTCTCCGGACTGCTGGCCTGGTACGGGGCCACCGCGGCGCTGGCGAGCTGGCCGATGGCCTTCGGAAAGGGTTCGCGCGGCCGCGCGGTCGCCGCGAGCTGACGGACCGCGCACCGCGCACCGCACGAGAAGGCCCCCGGGGGTTCCCCGGGGGCCTTCTTCGTGCGCGCGGTCTGCGCGGTCACGCCGGTCTACGCGACCTGCTCGACCACCCGACCTACTCGACGGTGACGGACTTCGCCAGGTTGCGCGGCTTGTCGATGTCCCGGCCCATGGCCAGGGCGGTGTGGTACGCCAGCAGCTGCAGCGGGATGCCCATCAGGATCGGGTCCAGCTCGTCCTCGTTCTTGGGGACGAGGATGGTGTGGTCGGCCTTCTCCTGCTTGGCGTGGGCGACCGCCAGGATCCGGCCACTGCGGGCCTTGATCTCCTCCAGCGCCGCGCGGTTCTTCTCCAGCAGGTCGTCGTCCGGGACGATCGCGACCGTCGGCAGCGAGGGCTCGATGAGGGCGAGCGGACCGTGCTTGAGCTCGGAGGCCGGGTAGGCCTCGGCGTGGATGTAGGAGATCTCCTTGAGCTTCAGGGAGGCCTCCAGGGCCACCGGGTAGCCCCGGACGCGGCCGATGAACATCATCGACTTGGCCTCGGCGTACTCGGCGGCCAGCTTCTTGATGTCCTCTTCGCCGTCCAGGATCTCCTGGATCTGCGCGGGCAGCTTGCGCAGGCCGTCGATGATCCGCTTGCCGTCGGTGACGGACAGGTCGCGGATGCGGCCCAGGTGCACGGCGAGCAGCGCGAAGGCCACGACCGTGTTGGTGAAGCACTTGGTGGAGACGACGCAGACCTCGGGGCCGGCGTGCACGTACACGCCGCCGTCGGCGGCGCGGGCGATCGCGGAGCCGACCACGTTGACCACGCCGAGGACGCGGGCGCCCTTGCGCTTGAGCTCCTGCACCGCCGCGAGCACGTCGTACGTCTCACCGGACTGGGAGACCGCGATGTAGAGGGTGTCGGGGTCCACGACCGGGTTGCGGTAGCGGAACTCCGAGGCCGGCTCGGCGTCGGCGGGGATGCGGGCCAGGCTCTCGATGAGGCCCGCGCCGATGAGGCCGGCGTGGTACGAGGTGCCGCAGCCCAGGATCTTGACCCGGCGGATGCCGCGCGCCTCGCGCGGGTCCAGGTTCAGGCCGCCCAGGTGGACGGTGTTGAACCGGTCGTCGATCCGGCCGCGCAGGACGCGGTCGACCGCGTCGGCCTGCTCGGAGATCTCCTTGTGCATGTACGTGTCGTGGCCGCCCATGTCGTAGGAGGCGGCCTCCCACTCCACGGTCTCGGGCGTGGCGGTGGTCGTCGTACCGGAGGTGGTGTAGGTCCGGAAGTCGTCGGCCTTCAGGGTCGCCATCTCGCCGTCGTCGAGGGTGACGATCTGGCGGGTGTGGGAGACGAGCGCGGCGATGTCCGAGGCGACGAACATCTCCTTCTCGCCGATGCCGAGGACGACCGGGGAGCCGTTGCGGGCCACGACGATGCGGTCGGCGAAGTCGGAGTGCATGACGGCGATGCCGTAGGTGCCCTCGACGACCTTGAGCGCCTCGCGGACCTTCTCCTCCAGGGTGTCGGCCTGGGCGCGGGCGATGAGGTGGACGAGCACCTCGGTGTCGGTCTCCGAGAGGAAGACGACCCCGTCGGCCTCCAGCTTGGCGCGCAGCTCGGAGGCGTTGTCGACGATCCCGTTGTGGACGACGGCGACCTTGTTGTCGGCGTCCAGGTGCGGGTGGGAGTTGAGGTCGCTCGGGGCGCCGTGGGTGGCCCAGCGGGTGTGGGCGATGCCGGTGGTGCCGGCGAAGCGCTTGGGTACCCGGGACTCCAGCTCGCGTACGCGGCCCTTGGCCTTGACGACCTTCAGGGCCGCGGCCTTCGGGCTGTTGACCACGATGCCCGCGGAGTCGTAACCGCGGTACTCCAGTCGCTGCAGGCCCTCCAGCAGTAGCGGTGCCACGTCACGCTTGCCGATGTAACCCACGATTCCGCACATAAGGTCTTTCCCCTCCTGAAGTTCGTTTGCTCTTGCCGCTGCCCGGATTCCCGGCAGGTGGTGCTCAGCTGGGGACGACCCAGCTGTGGATGGCTCAGCCGTAGACGATGCGGCGCAGTTGCCGGAGCGACAGCTCCGGCGGTGCCACGGCGCGGTGCGGCAGTTCGGCCGCGATCCGCTCGAAGATGTCCGCGTTGACCGCGCCCCCGGACTGGAGCTCACGGTGGCGCCGGCGGACGAACTCCTCGGTGCTCTCGTCGAAGTACGCGAGCACGTCGAGCACCACTCGGGCGGCTTCGCCCCGCTGGAGCGAGGTGCTGCGCACCAAGTGGTCGACGAGGTCGTCGTGCGACGGGCGGCGGTCGGGCATCCGTCGATATTGGCGGTACGAGCCGCAGAACGCAAAAATCCTGCCCGGAATCGGGCAGGATTGCGCTGGTCTGGACCAGGGGAAGGGTTGATTCCGGTCTTCTGGGATCAGAAACGACCCAAAACCGCTGCTTTCGCTGTGGCGAACTCCTCGGCGGTGAGGATCCCCGCCTGATGCAGCTCTCCCAGCTCGCGCAGCCGGCGCAGCAGGGCGTCGTGGTCCTCCGCGGGGGCGGCCGGGGCGGCGGCACGGGCGGATGCGAGGGCGGGGGCGGCCGGGGCGGGGGCCGGCGGGACGGCGTCCGGCGGTGTCCCGGGCGGGAGCGGATGCGGGAGCGGAGGCTCGGACGCGAGTGCCGCCGGGTGCGGCATGCGCACGGCGACCGCCGCCGCGACCAGCGCCATCAACGGATCCTTCTTGAACCCGAACAGCTCCACCGCGTGCGGGTCGTACTTCGGCGGGACCGGCTGCGCGGAGTGGCCGGTCAAGGCGAAGCGGATCCACCCGTTCTCCAGCCCCCGTGACGGGGCCCACTCCACCGACCGGACGTTCCCGATCCGGAACTCCCGGGGCCCGCCGGACCGCTTGGCCTCCTCGGTGGTCCAGTTCCACTCCAGGGACACCCGGTCCCCGTCGAAGGCCACCGTCCCGTCGCCCGCGCCGACCGTGATCGGCACGGCGGGACCCGGCAGGAGGTAGGAGTCCGCGGGCCCGGCATCCACCTGGTCCAGCAGCAGTGCGTTGCGCACCGCGTCCACGAAGTACTCCGCCACCCCGCCGCGGTCCGGTTCCACGGTCAGCCGGTACGGATCGGAGGCCTCCGGCAGCCGGCCGCCCGTCACCTGGAGCAGCGGGTCGGCGCCGTCACGCAGCCGCAGGCGCAGCCGGCCCGTCTTGCGCCCCGGTTCGTAGGAGATCCCGGCGAGCGCGCGCAGCGGGACGAGCACCTCGCCCAGTGTCTGGCGCAGCAGTCCCACCCCCTTGTCGCGGCCCGGCACGATGCGCACCGCGTCCCCGTCGAAGGTCCATGTGCCGTCCTTCTGGATGATTTCCGCCATCTTCGGATTCTCGCACCGGCCCCACGGGCCCGGTTGGCCTATACCTGTGCCCATGAGAGTCCCGCGACGCACGCTCGCCGCCCTCCTGGTCCTCGCCGCCGTCCCCGCGGCCGCCTCCTGCGGCAGCGCCGCCCGGGGGGACGACGCCCGCCCCGGCGACGAGCCGCCCGCCGCGCTCGCGCCCTACGAGCGGCTCCTGCCGGCTCCCGTCTCGGCCCGGGCCGAAGGCCCGGGGTACGCCTTCGGCCCGGGCACGGTCATCCGTACCGGCCCGACCGGCGACGAGGAGGTCCGCAGGGTCGGCGAACTCCTCGCCGAGCAGCTGCGCGGCCCCAGCGGGCTGCCGCTGCCCGTGGTCGACGGCCTGCGGGGCGACGGCGTCCGGCTGCGGATCGACGCCGGGGCCGAGGGGGCGGGGGAGGAGGGCTACCGGCTGGAGTCCGGGCCCGGCGGGGTCACCCTCACCGCCCGCACGCCCGCCGGCCTCTTCCACGCGGGCCAGACGCTCCGCCAGCTCCTGCCGGTGTCCGGTCCGGGGACGGTGCCGGGCGGCACGGTCACCGACGCGCCGCGCTTCGCGTACCGGGGCGCGATGGTGGACGTGGCCCGCCACTTCTTCACGGTGGAGCAGGTGAAGAGGTACGTGGACCAGCTCGCGCAGTACAAGGTCAACACCCTGCACCTGCACCTGACCGACGACCAGGGCTGGCGCATCGCGATCGACTCCTGGCCGAGGCTGGCGGAGTACGGGGGCGCGAGCGAGGTCGGCGGCGGACCCGGCGGGCACTGGACGAAGGACGAGTACCGGGACCTGGTGGCCTACGCCTCGGAGCGGTACGTGGACGTGGTCCCGGAGATCGACATGCCCGGCCACGTGAACGCCGCGCAGGCCGCCTATGCCGAGCTGAACTGCGACGGCAAGGCGCGCGAGCGCTACACGGGGATCAAGGTCGGCTTCAGCTCGCTGTGCGTGGGCAAGGAGCGGACCTACGAGTTCATCGACCAGGTGCTGGGGGAGATCGCGGAGCTGACCCCGGGCAAGTACCTGCACATCGGCGGCGACGAGGCGCACTCCACGCCCGCGGCGGACTACGCGGCCTTCATGGACCGGGCGCAGGCGGTGGTGGCCAAGCACGGCAAGACGGTGGTGGCCTGGCACCAGCTCGCCACGGCCCGGCCCGCCCCCGGCGCGGTGCTCCAGTACTGGGGCCACGACCGCACGGCGGCGGCCGAGAAGGCGGCGGTGGCCGCGGCGGCCAAGGCGGGCAGCCCGGTGATCCTGTCCCCGGCGGACCGGCTCTACCTGGACATGAAGTACGACAGGGAGACCAAGCCGGGGCTGGCCTGGGCCGGCTACGTACCGGTGCGCCGGGCCTACGACTGGGATCCGGGCGCCTACCTGGCCGGCCTCCCGGAGTCCGCGGTGCTCGGGGTGGAGGCCCCGCTGTGGACGGAGACCGTCGCGACGCGGGGGGACTGGGAGCTGATGGCCTTCCCGCGCGTGCTGGGCCTCGCCGAGCTGGGCTGGTCCCCGGCGGCCGCCCGCGACTGGACCTCGTACCGGCTGCGCCTGGCGGCCCAGGGCCCGCGCCTGGACGCCCAGGACGTCGCCTTCTTCCGGGCGCCGGACGTGCCGTGGGGCCGGTGACGGCCCGCACGGACCCCGGTTGGCGGCGGTGCTCGGGGAAGTGACTTCTGCGCGCGCTGGGCGGAGGCGGGCGGCGGGGGCCTGCCGGACCCGGAGGGCGAGTAGACGAGATCGCCGGGCGGGTGGGTCACGACCTCGCGGTCGGCTGGTTCTCCCTGCCGGAGTGGGAGATGGCGGCCGTCGCCCTCGTGAGGGGCCGGGGCGGGGCCTACAGCTCCGCCGTCGGGTCCTCGTCCGGGGCCCGGCCCGCGTAGGCCTCCGCGAGGAGCTGCTCCTCGCTCGCGCCGAGCCGCCAGTAGCCGGTGAAGCGCACCGCGCGCCGGTCGACGCCGCAGTCCTGGACGACGTGCCTGCGGACCGCGCGGATCGTCGCGGACTCGCCCGCGATCCAGGCGTACGGGGCTCCGGCGGCGGGCCGTCCGGCCGCCCGGAGCGCCTCCAGCACCCGGTCGGTGCGTTCCCGGCCGGCGCCCGTCTCCCGTACGACCCAGGTGATGTCCGCGTCGGCGGGCGCCTGGAGGTACAGCCGGTCGTCCTCGTGCGGGACCTCGAACCAGGCCCTGACCGGGGTGCCCTCGGGGAGCCGGTCCAGGATCGCCGCGGCCGCGGGCAGGGCGGTCTCGTCCGCGTACAGGAGGAACGCGTCGGTGGCGGCCGGCGGCTGGAAGCGTACGGACTTGTTCTCCGCGACGGCCGGGCCGATGGCCATGATCCGGCGGCCGGTCACCGCGCGCCCCGCCCACGAGGAGGCGGGGGAGGAGGTGCCGTGCAGGACGAAGTCGATGTCGACCTCGTCCACGCCGTCGGCGGTCCGGCGCTGTTCGCGGACCGTGTACGAGCGCATCACCGGGCGCTCCTCGTCCGGCATCCCGCGCCAGTCCGCGAACCAGGTGTCCTCGCCCGTGGACGGCAGCACCGTGTGCTCCCGGCCGGCGGGCGGCAGGAAGAGGGAGAGGCTCTGGTCGTAGCCGCCCGAGCGGAAGTCCGTCAGGGACGCGCCGCCGAAGGTGATCCGCAGGAAGGAGTGGCCGAGGCGGCGCGTGCGGAGCACCTCGAGGTCGAAGAACCGGAAGTGGGGGATCTCGGCCTCGGGCGCCGCCCCGGGTTCGGTGTCGCCGGCGGTGGCGTTGGCGTTGGCGTTGGCGGTCATGTGGCGGGTCCCCCCTGGGTGCGGTGCGTGCGGTGCGTGCGGTGCGTTGCGTTACGGACGGGCGAAGCAGAAGGCCCCGGCGCCTGGGTGAGGCGCCGGGGCCGGACGGCTCGGGGTCAGCCGACCTTCTTGGCGTTCTGGATGGCCTTGGTGAGCTCTTCGACGATCTGCGCGCACTTCTCGTAGGAGTAGATCGGCTCGGTCACGCGGGGGGTGATCTGACCGGCCTTGACGGCGGGCATCTCGGCCCAGGTCGGCTTCGCCTTCAGCTCCTCCGGCTGGAGGGTGCCGGTGCGGTTGTCGAGGAGGACCACGTCGGCCTTGTACTTGCCGGCGTTCTCCCAGCTGAGGCTCTCGTAGAAGCCGCCCTCGACCTTGTCCGGGGTGACGAACTCGACGCCGAGCGACTGGAAGTACTTCAGGTCGGCGGAGGTGGCCGGGGTGGAGACGTAGAACAGGTCGGCGGCGCCGGAACCGACGAGCACCTTGATGCCGGGGTTCGCCTTGGTGGCCTCGCGGAGCTTCGCGGAGGCGGCCTCGAAGCGGGCCTTGGCGTCGACGGTCTTCTTGGCGTTCAGGTCGGCACCCAGGGAGCCGGCGAGCTCCGCGGTGCGGGCCAGTGCGTTGTCCATGGTGACGTCGCCGCCCACGCCGATCGCGGCGGCCGGGGCCAGCTTCAGGATCTTGTCCTTGGAGGCCTCGGGCAGGTACCAGTAGCTGTCCTTCTCCCAGGTGTTGGTCACCAGGAGGTCGGGCTGGAGGGCCGCGTACTTCTCGACGTTGAACTCGTCGTAGACGTTGCCGATGATCTCGACCTTGGAGATGTCCATCGAGCCGGCCTGCACGTCGGCCTTGCCGTCGGCGGTCTTCGTCGGGCCGAACACGCCCGTGACGCCGACCCCGTAGTCGTACAGCGCGGCCGCGGTGCCGGTGAAGGCGACGATGTTCTTCGGCGTGGACGCGGCGGTGACGTCCTTGCCCATGTCGTCCTTGAAGCTCCACGCGCCCGAGGCGGTGCCCGTGCCCTTGTCGCCCGACCCGTCCTTGGCGGAGTCGCTGCCACCGCAAGCGGTGAGCGCGGCCACGAGGCCGAGGGCGCCGCCTGCCGCGATGAGACCGCGACGGGTGAGGAGGGAGGAGCGGGACTTGGGCATGGGGATGTCCACTTTCGTACGTACTGGGAGGCTCGGACGTTCGGTAGGAAGGTTAGCCTAACCTTGGCTGGAAACAACAAGGGGCCCTCCTCGCGGAGGGCCCCGTACCGCACCACCGACTGCCGTCAGGCGGAAACTCCCAGCTCACGGGCGATCAGCATGCGCTGCACCTCGCTCGTGCCCTCGCCGATCTCCAGGATCTTCGAGTCACGCCACATACGGGCCACCGGGTACTCGTTCATGAACCCGTAGCCGCCGTGGATCTGCGTGGCGTCGCGGGCGTTGTCGACCGCCACCGTCGAGGAGTACAGCTTCGCGATGGCCGCCTCCTTCTTGAACGGCTCCCCGGCCACGAGCCGGGAGGCCGCGTCGCGCCAGCCGATCCGGGCCATGTGGGCGCGCATCTCCATGTCCGCCAGCTTGAACTGGATGACCTGGTTGTCGCCGATCGCCTTGCCGAAGGCGTGCCGCTCCTTGGCGTACTTCACCGACTCGTCCACGCAGCCCTGCGCCAGGCCCGTCGCGAGCGCCGAGATGGCCACGCGGCCCTCGTCGAGGATCCGCAGGAACTGGGCGTAGCCGCGGCCCTCTTCGCCGACCAGGTTGGCGAGGGGGACCCGTACGCCGTCGAAGGACAGCTCACGGGTGTCCGAGGAGTTCCAGCCGACCTTGGAGTAGGGCGCGGCCACCGTGAAGCCGGGGGTGCCGGACGGGACGATGATCGAGGAGATCTCCGGGCGGCCGTCCGCCTTGCGGGCCGTCACGGCGGTGACGGTGACCAGCCCGGTGATGTCCGTACCGGAGTTGGTGATGAAGCACTTGGAGCCGTTGATCACCCACTCGTCGCCGTCCCGGACGGCGGTCGTACGGGTGCCGCCCGCGTCGGAGCCCGCGCCCGGCTCGGTCAGGCCGAAGGCGCCGAGGATCTCGCCGGAGCACATCTTCGGCAGCCACTGCTGCTTCTGCTCCTCGGTACCGAAGAGGTAGAGCGGCATCGCGCCGAGCGAGACGCCGGCCTCCAGGGTGATGGCGACCGAGGAGTCGACGCGGGCCAGCTCCTCCAGGGCGATGCCGAGGGCGAGGTAGTCGCCGCCCATGCCGCCGTACTCCTCCGGGAAGGGCAGGCCGAACAGGCCCATGCGGCCCATCTCGCGGACGATCTCGTACGGGAACTCGTGGCGCTCGTACAGGTCGCCGATCTTGGGTGCCACCACATCGTGCGCGAACGCCTCTACGGTGCGGCGGAGTTCCTCGTGTTCGGGGGTGAGCCGGTGGTCGAGGGCCATGGTCTTCGTTACTCCTTGTGGGAGAGGGCGCGGACGGTACGGGAGGGGCTGGTGCGCCCCAACTGCTCGGCCATCCACATGCTCGTGGCGGTGAGGGCGGCCAGATCGACCCCGGTCTCGATGCCGAGGCCGTCGAGCATCCAGACGAGGTCCTCGGTCGCGAGATTGCCGGTGGCGCTCTTGGCGTACGGGCATCCGCCGAGGCCGCCCGCGGAGGAGTCGACGGTGGTCACGCCGTGCTGGAGCGCGGCGAGGGTGTTGGACAGGGCCTGGCCGTAGGTGTCGTGGAAGTGCACGCCGATCCGGTCGGTGCCCACGCCCTCCTCGTTGAGCGCCGCGAGGAGGGTCCGCACGTGCCCCGGCGTGGCGACGCCGATGGTGTCGCCGAGGCTCAGCTCGTCACAGCCGAGGTCCAGGAGGGCCTTGGCGACGCCGACCACCTGGTGGACCGGGACCGGGCCCTCCCAGGGGTCGCCGAAGCACATGGAGAGGTAGCCGCGGACGTGGGCCCCGTGGTCCTTGGCGCGGGCCACGACGGGCTCGAACATCGCGAGGGACTCGGCGACGGTGCGGTTGAGGTTGCGGGAGGCGAAGGTCTCGGTGGCGGAACCGAACACCGCGATCCGGGTGGCCCCGAGCGCGAGCGCGCGGTCGAGGCCGCGCTCGTTGGGGACGAGGACCGGCAGCGCGGCCCGCACGTCGGCGAGGAGGGGGAACAGCTCCTCGGCGTCGGCCAGCTGGGGGACCCACTTGGGGTGCACGAAGCTGGTGGCCTCGATGGTGGTGAGGCCGGCGGCGGCCAGCCGGTGGACGAACTCGGCCTTCACATGGGTCGGAACGGTCGACTTCTCGTTCTGCAGCCCGTCGCGGGCGCCCACCTCGTGGATCCGGATCCGGGCCGGGAGGCCCTGGTCCGCGAAGCTCATCGGAAGCCCGTTCATTCGCCCGTCACCTCTTCGTCCGGGGTGACCACGGCCAGGACCTGGTCCATGGCGACGGTGCTGCCGGGGGTGACGTCGAGTTCGGTGACGGTGCCGGCGTGCGGGGCGGAGATGACGTGCTCCATCTTCATGGCCTCGACGACGAGCAGGCTCTGACCGGCGGCCACCTTCTCGCCGACGGTCACCTTGACCACCGTGACGGTGCCGGGCATCGGGGCCGCGAGGGTGTCGGCGCCGCCGCGTCCGGCGCCGCGGAGGTTCGCCTCTACCGGGTCGTGGGCCTGGACGTGCCAGGAGTCGCCGTCGCGGCCTAGCCAGGTCCCCTCCGGGGAGGGGGCGTAGGCGAAGCGGTGCGTGACGCCGTCGAGTTCGACCGTGAGGTGGTCGGGGGTGAGCTCGACGATCCGGCCCCGGGCCGGGGCGCTGGGGCTCTGCCCCAGACCCCGCTCAAACGCCGACGGGGCTGGATGTGGCTCGGCGCCGCCGTCCAGCAGCAGCTCCGTGTCCGGGCCCGTTCCGGCGGGGCGGGTGCGGACCGTTACCGGGTCCTGGCCCGGGAGGCGGAAGTGGTGGACCGTCCAGGCGGGGGTGCCGCCGAGGCGCCAGCCGTTGGCGGAGTCGAACGGGTCGACCCAGGCGGCCGAGCCGCCGGTCCGGCTGTCCTGGGAGCCCCCGGCGGGGTTCCGGGAAGGGGCGGGGTGGGGGGAGGAGAGCAGTGCGGCGGCCGCGTACACCTCCGCGGGCACCCCCTCGGGGAGGAGCTGGGACAGGTCCCGCTCGACCAGTCCGGTGTCCAGGTCGCCGGACACCACGTCCGGGTGGGCCAACAGGCGGCGCAAAAAGCCCGTGTTGGTCTGCACGCCCAGGATCACGGTGTCCGCGAGGGCGCCCCGCAGCACCCGCAGGGCAGCCGCCCGGTCGGGCCCGTAGGCGATGACCTTCGACAGCATCGGGTCGTACGTGGATCCGGTGTCGACCCCCGCCGCCAGCCCGGAGTCCGTACGGACGGAGCCGCCGGACGGCTCCGACAGCGCCAGCACCATGCCGCCGGACGGCAGGAAGCCCCGCGCCGGGTCCTCCGCGCAGACGCGGGCCTCGATCGCGTGCCCGGTCAGCCGGACCTCCGACTGGCCGAAGCCCAGCTCCGCGCCCGCCGCGACCCGGAGCTGCTGCTCCACCAGGTCCAGTCCGGTGATCAGCTCGGTCACCGGGTGCTCCACCTGGAGCCGGGTGTTCATCTCCATGAAGTAGTACGAGGCGGGGTCGTGGCCCGGGACGATGAACTCCACCGTCCCCGCCCCGACGTACCCGCAGGACCGCGCCGCCTCCACCGCCGCCGCGCCCATCGAGGCCCGCAGCTCCGGCGTGAGCAGGACCGACGGGGCCTCCTCGATCACCTTCTGGTGGCGCCGCTGGAGCGAGCACTCGCGCTCCCCGAGGTGGACCACGTTCCCGTGCGCGTCCGCCAGCACCTGGATCTCGATGTGCCGGGGCCGGTCCACCCAGCGCTCCACGAGCAGGGTGTCGTCGCCGAAGGAGGACTTCGCCTCGCGCCGGGCCGCCGCGATCTCCTCGCCGAGCAGCGCGGAGTCCCGTACGAGCCGCATGCCCTTGCCGCCGCCGCCCGCCGAGGGCTTCAGCAGGACCGGCATGCCGATCTTCTCGGCGGCGGAGACCAGTTCGGCGTCGGACAGTCCGCTGCCCGAGGAGCCGGGGACCACGGGCACGCCCGCGGCCTTGACGGTCTCCTTGGCGCGGATCTTGTCGCCCATCAGGGAGATCGCCGAGGCCGGCGGCCCGATGAAGGCCAGGCCCGCGTCCGCGCAGGCGGCCGCGAAGGCGGCGTTCTCCGCGAGGAACCCGTAGCCGGGGTGGACGGCTTCGGCGCCCGTGCGGCGCGCCGCGTCGAGCAGCCGCTCCACCGACAGGTAGCTCTCGGCGGCCGCCGCCGGGCCGATGCGGACGGCCGTGTCGGCCTCCCGCACGTGCCGGGCGTCCGCGTCGGCGTCGCTGAAGACGGCCACGGAACGGATGCCGAGCTCCCGCAGGGTGCGGATGACGCGGACCGCGATCTCGCCCCGGTTGGCGACCAGAACAGTGCTGAACATCAGTGAGGTCCTCACGTCACATACGGAAGATGCCGAAGCCCGAGTCGCCCAGGGGAGCGTTCGCGCATGCGGTCAGGGCCAGCCCCAGCACCTGCCGGGTCTCCATCGGGTCGATGACCCCGTCGTCCCACAGCCGCGCCGTGGCGTAGTACGCGTTGCCCTGCTCCTCGTACTGCGCCCGGACCGGGGCCTTGAAGGCCTCCTCGTCCTCGGCCGGCCAGTCCTGGCCCGCGCCCTCGATCTGGTCGCGCTTGACCGTCGCCAGGACGGAGGCCGCCTGCTCGCCGCCCATCACGGAGATCTTGGCGTTGGGCCACATCCACAGGAAGCGGGGGCTGTACGCCCGGCCGCACATCGAGTAGTTGCCCGCGCCGTACGAGCCGCCGACCACCACCGTGAGCTTCGGGACCCGGGTGCAGGCCACGGCCGTCACCATCTTGGCGCCGTGCTTGGCGATGCCGCCCGCCTCGTAGTCGCGGCCGACCATGAAGCCGGAGATGTTCTGGAGGAAGAGCAGCGGGATGCCGCGCTGGTCGCACAGCTCGATGAAGTGCGCGCCCTTCTGGGCCGATTCGGAGAACAGGATGCCGTTGTTGGCGACGATGCCGACCGGGTGCCCGTGGATCCGGGCGAAGCCGGTGACCAGGGTCTGCCCGTACTCCGCCTTGAACTCCTGGAAGCGGGAGCCGTCCACGATCCGGGCGATGATCTCGCGGGCGTCGTAGGGGGTGCGGGAGTCGACCGGCACCGCGCCGTACAGCCCGTACGGGTCCACCTTGGGCTCCTGCGGAGCCTCGACCGACCAGGGCAGGGCCTGGCGCTCGGGCAGGGTGGCCACGATGTTCCGTACGATCCGCAGCGCGTGCGCGTCGTCCTCCGCGAGGTGGTCGGTGACCCCGGAGACCCGGGAGTGCACCTCGCCGCCGCCCAGCTCCTCGGCCGTGACCACCTCGCCGGTGGCGGCCTTCACCAGGGGCGGACCGCCGAGGAAGATCGTGCCCTGGCCGCGGACGATGACGGCCTCGTCGCTCATGGCGGGGACGTACGCGCCGCCCGCCGTGCAGGAGCCGAGGACGGCGGCGATCTGCGGGATGCCGGCCCCCGACATGCGGGCCTGGTTGTAGAAGATGCGGCCGAAGTGGTCCCGGTCGGGGAAGACCTCGTCCTGCATGGGGAGGAAGGCGCCGCCCGAGTCGACCAGGTAGAGGCAGGGGAGACGATTCTCCAGAGCCACCTCCTGGGCGCGCAGGTGCTTCTTCACGGTCATCGGGTAGTACGTGCCGCCCTTGACGGTGGCGTCGTTCGCGACGATGACGCACTCGCGGCCGCTGACCCGGCCGATGCCGGCGATCACCCCGGCGGCCGGGGCCGCGCCCCCGTACATGCCCTCGGCGGCCAGCGGGGCCAGCTCCAGGAAGGGGGATCCGGGGTCGAGGAGGGCGTCCACGCGGTCGCGCGGCAGCAGCTTCCCGCGGGCGGTGTGGCGGGCGCGCGCCTTCTCGCCGCCGCCGAGCCGCGCCGCCTCCAGCCGGGCCCGCAGGCCCTCGGAGAGCTCGCGGTGGGCGGCCTCGTTGGCCCGCCAGGCGTCGGACGCCGGGTCGGCGGCGCTCGTCAGCACTGGTGCCTGCTGCATCGGTCGAGCTCCCTTGCTCGGTGCGCTCTTGTTAATGAGCGTTAACGCATGTGGGACTTAGGTTAACGACCGCTAACGGCCCTGTCTAGAATGGATTCCCATGAGCACCAGAGCGGCCGCCCCCACCAGGCGCGAACAGATCCTCGGCGAGGCTGCGCGCCTCTTCGCCGAGCGCGGTTTCCACGGCGTGGGCGTGGACGAGATAGGGGCCGCGGTGGGCATCAGCGGCCCCGGCCTGTACCGGCATTTCGCGGGCAAGGACGCGATGCTCGCCGAGCTGCTCGTCGGCATCAGCGAGCGGCTGCTCACGGGCGGCCGCCGACGGGTGGAGGAGGCGGCCGGCGACCCGTACGGCGTACTGGCCTCCCTCATCGACGGCCACATCGACTTCGCGCTCGACGACCGGGCGCTGATCACCCTCCACGACCGTGAGCTGGACCGGCTGCGCGAGGCCGACCGCAAGCTCGTGCGGCAGCTCCAGCGCAAGTACGTCGAGCTGTGGGTCGACGTCGTACGGGAGCTGCACCCCGAGGTGGGCGAGGCGGAGGTGCGCGTCTCCGTGCACGCGGTCTTCGGCCTGCTCAACTCCACCCCGCACCTGGCCGCGCTCGGCCGGGACGCGACGGAGTCGCTGCTGCGTCGGCTGGCGAACGGGGCCTTCGGGGCGCTGTCGGGATGACGCGGCGCGGCCGGGGTGTCCGGGGGGCGGGATGGAAGGGACGGCTCCGGGCGGGCGGCGGCAGAATGGGCCGCATGCCGAAGCCGATAGAGACGCCTGTCCCCAGCCGAGCCGAACTCGTCGACCACCTGGTCCGCACGCGGATCGCGGGGGACGTCGCCACCCCGCGCGACAACAACCTCTCCCACTACCGCAAGCTCGCCAACGGCGACCGCCACTACTGGCTGGGCCTGGAGCTGGGCGATCGCTGGACGGACGAGCAGGACGTGCTCGCGGTGATGGCGGAGCGCTGCGGGGTCGTCGACGAGGCGACCCACCGCTTCGGCCAGGACACCATCGACCCCGAACTCACCGTGTCCGCCCTGGACCGGATGGCCGCGCGGCTGCACAAGGCCGCGCTGGACCGGCAGAGCGTGCTGCTGGCCACGGGGCACCCGGGCGGGCTGCTGGACGTCCACCGGGCCACGGCCGAGGCGCTGCGGGCGGCGGGCTGCGAGATCGTGGTGATCCCGCCGGGGCTGGTCGCCGACGAGGGCTCGGTGTGGCAGTTCGCGGACGTCGCGGTCCTGGAGCGGGGCGCGACGCTGTGGCACACCCACTCCCCGGAGCCGATGGCGGCGATCCTGGACGGCTTGGCCGCCCAGGGCCGCCCCCAGCCCGACCTGGTCGTCGCCGACCACGGCTGGGCGGGCTGCGCGGCGCAGCGCGGGCTGGACGCGGTGGGCTACGCCGACTGCAACGACCCGGCGCTCTTCCTGGCCGAGGCCGAAGGCACGCTCCAGGTGGCGGTCCCCCTGGACGACCACGTCCGCGACCCCCGCTTCTACGACCCGATGGTCGCGTATCTGCTCGCGGCGGCGGGCCTGCGATAACCCTCCGGGGGTCGGGGTGCGGCGCCGTTGCCGGGGACCGGTCCCCGGGCCCCTGCGCCTCGAACGCCGGCGGGGCTGGGGTGTTGCCGGGCGGCGCTTGCTGCGGGTGGGGCCGGTGCCGGGGGCGGGGTGGGGTGTCGGCCTGGACTGCATGATTTAGGCGCCCTGTGCTTTACGTTCGACAGGGCGCGGGCTTCTTCTGCGCCACAAATCACGCTTTACGTCCCGGCCGACACCCCACCCCGCCCCCGTCCCCGCCCCGGGCCGCCTCCCGACCCCGGCCGGGGGTGTTCTTTTCAGCCGTCCGGCGTTTGAGGACCGGGTCCGGGCTGGCCCGGGGGCCCTCTCAGCCTCGCCGGCGTTTGAGGCGCGGGTCCGGGCGGAGCCCGGGGAACGGTGGAAGGGCGGGTAGGGGACTTCGCCCCGCAGGGCCGCCCCACCCGCACCCGCCCACCGGGCCAAACGCCGGGACGGCGGTGGCGAGCACCCCGCCCGGCCACCGCCGGACGGAGTCCGGCGCAGCGGCGCGAAGCCGGTAAGGCCCGCCAGGGCCGCACCGTGCGAGGGGTGCGTTAGGAAGGAGTAGGAGTCGGGTCCAAGTAGACGCGGCGGATCGCCGGGAAGCGGTCCCGGAGCTGCGCCTCCGCGAGCTCACACGCCGCCTCCACCTGTGCGGCGGACGCCAGATCGTGGAAGTCGATCTTCGCGGCGATCAGCACCTCGGACGGCCCCTGCACCAGCGTGGTCAGCTCCAGCACGCCCTCGATGTGCAGCACCGACAGCAGCTCCTCCCGGACCTCCGCCCGCATCCCTTCGGGCAGCGGACGCCCGATCAGGTACTGCGCGTTCGAGCGCCCCAGCTCCCACGCCACCCAGACCAGCAGCAGCCCGATGAGGAGGGAGGCCACGCCGTCGTACGCGCCCGACCCCGTGAGCTGCGCCCCCAGCAGTCCGCCCGCGGCCAGTGCGAGCCCGATCAGCGCGGCCACGTTCTCCAGGAGGACGGCCTTCACCGCCGTGTCCGGGGTGTGCTTCACGTACAGTCCCAGCGGCGCCCGCAACCGTGTCGCCTCGCCCCTGACCTGCCGCCAGGCGACCAGGAGCGAGTAGCCCTCAAGGAGGGCGGCGACGCCCAGGATGATGTAGGAGAGCGTGGGGTCGCCCGGCTCCTCGCCGTGGACCAGGGTGTGGATGCCGTCGTAGACGGCGAACACCGCGCCGCCGACGAAGGTGGCGATCGACGCGAGGAGTGCCCAGATGTACCGCTCCGGTCCGTAGCCCAGCGGGTGCGCCTCGTCGGCCGGCTTCGCGCTCCGCTTGAGCGAGGTCAGGAGCAGTACCTCGGTCACCGTGTCGGCCACCGAGTGCGCCGCCTCGGAGAGCATCGCGCTCGATCCGCTGACGATCCCGCCCAGGGCCTTGGCCGCGGCGATGCCGAGGTTCGTGACGACGGCGACGATGACCGTTCCGACGCTCTCGTCCCCGTCCGGGCTCCCGCCCGGGCCGCCGATTCCGTTCACCATCGCATCGCTGCTGGACATGGTGTGACGTTACGTCGGACGGCCGTACTACGCGCGCGGGACGCGCACCACGCCCTCCTGGATGACCGTCACGGCGAGCCTGCCGTCCTGGGTCCAGATCCGGGCCTGGCCCAGGCCCCGGCCGGCGGCCGCCGAGGGCGACTCCTGGTCGTACAGGAGCCATTCGTCGGCGCGGAACGGCCGGTGGAACCACATCGCGTGGTCCAGCGAGGCGCCGACGACGTCCCCGACCGCCCAGCCGCCCTTCCCGTGCGCGAGCAGCACCGAGTCGAGCAGGGTCATGTCGGAGACGTAGGTGGCCAGGCAGGTGTGCAGGAGCGCGTCGTCGCTCTCCAGCTTGCCGGCGGTACGGAACCACACCTGCGAGCGCGGTTCGACCGGTTCGCCGACGCTGCCCCAGGGCGGGACCGTCGCGTACCGCAGGTCCACCGCGCCGCGCGCCTCGATGAGGCGTTCCGCCGTGCCCGGGTCGCGGAAGACCTCCCGGTAGAGCGGGAGCGATTCGGCGGCCGTCGGGAGGGTCTCCGGATCGGGGGCGTCGGGCATCGCGGCCTGGTGGTCGAGGCCCTCCTCGTACGTCTGGAAGGACGCGGAGAGGTGGAAGATCGGCTGCCCGTGCTGGACGGCGACGACGCGGCGCGTGGTGAAGGAGCGTCCGTCGCGGATCCGGTCGACCGAGTACACGATGGGGGCGCCCGGGTCCCCGGCGCGCAGGAAGTACGAGTGCAGTGAGTGCGCGGTGCGGTCCGCGGGGACGGTCCGGCCCGCGGCTACCAGCGCCTGGGCCGCGACCTGGCCGCCGAAGACCCGCGGTACCAGCGAAGGACGACTGGTACCGCGGAAGATGTTCTCCTCGATCTGCTCGAGGTCGAGCAGATCGAGGAGCGTCGTCAGTGCCTCGTTCATGGAGTGAAGGCTAGGTGCCTTACAGGCCCATCGACTTGGCGATGATGGACTTCATGACCTCGCTGGTGCCGCCGTAGATGCGGTTCACGCGGTTGTCGGCGTACAGGCGGGCGATCGGGTACTCGTTCATGTAGCCGTAGCCGCCGTGCAGCTGGAGGCACTTGTCGATGACGCGGTGCGCGACCTCGGTGCAGAACAGCTTCGCGGAAGCGGCTTCGGCGGCGGTGAGCTCACCGGCGTCCAGGGCCTCCAGGGCGCGGTCGGCGACGGCCTCGGCGGCGTCCACCTCGGCCTGGCAGGCGGCCAGTTCGAACTTGGTGTTCTGGAAGTGCGCGACCGGCTTGCCGAAGACGGTGCGGTCCGTCACGTACTGCTGGGCGAAGCGGACTGCGGCCTTGGACTGCGCGTACGCGCCGAAGGCGATGCCCCAGCGCTCGGACGGCAGGTTGGCGCCGAGGTAGTAGAAGCCCTTGTTCTCCTCGCCGAGCAGGTCCTCGACCGGGACCTTCACGTCGACGAACGCCAGCTCGGCGGTGTCGGAGGTGCGCAGGCCGAGCTTGTCGAGCTTGCGGCCGATGGAGTAGCCCTCGGACTTGGTGTCCACGGCGAAGAGGGAGATGCCGAAGCGGCGGTCGTCCTCGCGGGGGGCGGAGGTGCGGGCGCAGACGATCACGCGGTCGGCGTGCACGCCGCCGGTGATGAAGGTCTTGGAGCCGTTGAGGACGTAGTGCGTGCCGTCCTCGGAGAGCTTGGCGGTGGTCTTCATGCCCGCGACGTCGGAGCCGGTGCCCGGCTCGGTCATCGCCAGGGCCCACATCTCCTCGCCGGAGACGAACTTCGGCAGGAAGCGCTTCTTCTGCTCGTCGCCCGCCAGCATCTTGATGTAGGGGAGGGCGAGCAGCACGTGCACGCCGGAGCCGCCGAAGTTGACGCCCGCGCGGGAGGTCTCTTCGTAGAGGACGGCCTCGAACTTGTGGGTGTCCAGGCCCGCGCCGCCGAACTCCTCGGGGACGTTGATCCCGAAGATGCCCAGCTCGCCGAGCTTGTAGTAGAACTCGCGAGGTGCCTGGCCGGCCGCGAACCATTCGTCGTAGACCGGGACGACCTCGGCCTCGATGAAGGCGCGGATGGTCTCGCGGAACGACTCGTGGTCCTCGTTGAACACCGTACGGCGCACGGCCGACTCCCTTCGTCGCGGCAGTCAGCCGCCCAATCTAAGCGCTTGCTCAGATTAAGTTACCGGCGAGTTGGTCGTGCTGTCCAGAGTGAGGTGGGGCACGTCCGCCGGAGGTCGTGGGAAAGCCCTTCAGAAGCCGTTGCAGACGGCGGAGGCGAAGGGGCCGGTGGCCGTCGCCGTGATCGGCGCGGAGTCGTCGACGGTCACCGAGCAGGTGGCGGTGCCGCCGTCGGGGCCGAGGGTGACGACGAGGGAGCCGCCCTTCACGAAGCCCTTCGTGGTGATCTCCTTCGTCCAGGGCAGGGTCCGGTCGCCGGCCTGGCTGGTGGACAGGGTCCCGTCGCGCCAGGTCGAGTAGGTGATGGCCACGCCGGAGGCGGTGCCGGTGGCCGCGTACGCGATCCGGGCGGGCCGTGCGGCCTCCTCGGACACCTCGCTGACGAAGACGGCGAAGAGCGCGGTGCAGCCGCCGAGCAGCAGCAGGAACAGGGCGAGCAGCACCCACGGCCAGCGGCGGCGCCTCCGCGGCGGCGGTGGGTACGGGTACGGGTATGGGGCCGGGTACGGCTGCTGGGGTGCGGCAGGTGCGCCCTGAGGTGGGTGCTGGGGCGGGCGCGGTGCCCATCGGCGGGATTCCGAAGGTTCCGAGGGGGTGTCCGGGCGGGTCATGTCCTCAGCGTCACCCCGCTCGTAGCGCGCCGCGACGCGGCCTACGGGGCGTCCGCGCCGTCGGTGTGGCGCAGCGCGAACCACAGCTCCATCCGGATGTCCGGGTCGTCCAGGTCGGCCCCGTTCAGTAGGTCGGCGGTGCGGGTGATGCGCTGGCGGACGGTGTTGCGGTGGATGCCGAGGGCGGCCGCGCTGCGGTCCCAGCTGCCGTGGTGGGCCAGCCAGGCGCGCAGGGTCTCCCGGAGCGCGGGGGAGAGCGGGGCGAGCAGGGCCTCGGCGTGCGCCCGGGCCTCGGCCGCGCCGACCAGGCCGGCGAGGCCGGGGTCCCGGTGCCGGGCCAGCGGGGTACGGGCCGCCTCGGCACGCTCCAGGGCCCGCCCGGCCTGCGCGTCGGCGCCGGGCAGGCCTCCGGGCTCGGCCGCGGCGCTCACCCCGAGCCGCCAGCCGGGCTGGGGGGTGGGCTCGCGGTCGGTGAGCAGGCGTACGGAGCCTGCGTGTGCGGAGCCTGCGCGTGGGGAGTCCTCGCGCAGGGGGTCTCCGGGTGCGGAGTCCCCGCGCGGGTCCAGCAGTACGGTGCCCAGCGCGGCCGCCAGGGCCCGCGGGTCCCCGGTGCCGCGGGCGTGGACGGCGTACCAGGGCCCGGCGCCCAGTGCCGCGGCCGGGTCCCCGCCGAGCAGCAGCCGGGTCAGGGCGGCCTCCGCCCCGGCCGGGCGGTGTGCGGTGAGCAGGGTCAGCAGGACGGCCGCGACCGAGGCGATGGTGTGGTCCCCGGGCGCCCGCGTCGGCGTCGCGAGGGCGAGGGCCCGCCCGGCGCCGAGGGCGTGGACGCTGAGGTGGAGCCCGCCGTGGGCCGCCGTGGCGGTGACCGCGGAGCCGGGCGCGACCCGTCGGGCGAGTTCGGTGAGCACGTCGAGCGCCTCGGGGGCGGGCGCCGTTCCGGCGGAGGGACCGGGCGCCGTTCCGGCGGAGGGACTGGGGGTGGCGCGGGCGGTTCCGGCGCCGCCCGCGCCGAGGTCCTGCTCCGGGCGGGCGTCCTGGCCTTCCGGCGCGCCTGCCCCGGTGGGTGCAAGCTCGGGCCCGGCCCCGGTGGCCGAAGGGGTGTCCGGGCCCGGGGTGGGGAGGAGACCGGCCCAGCCGCCCAGGGTCGTCGCCAGTCGGCGTAGGACCGCCGGGACCGGGTCGGGTCGGGCGGCGGCTGCCGCCAGGGACTGCTGGGCCTCGGTCACCCGGCGGAGTTCGGCGGTCCGGGCCCGGGCCATCAGGCGCCAGACGCCCCGGCCGACCGCGGTGAACGGGGTCCCGGGCGGCACCTCGACCAGGGGTAGCCCGTACCGCTCGCAGGCCTCGACGAGGGACCGCGGCACGGTCGTGTACACCGGGGTCACCCCGAAGCCGACGGCCCCGACTCCGGCCCGGACCAGCCCGGCGACGTAGGGCCCGGCGTCGGGCTGGTCCGGGCCGGGGCCGGCCTCCGCCCCGGCGAGGCCCGCCCCGGCGAGGCCCGCCCCGGTGAGGCCCGCGCCCGCCGTCAGGAGGAGTTCGCCGCCCAGCAGGTACGGGGACGGGTCCGCCATCTCGGAGGCGTGGACCCCGTGCAGTTCGGCCTCGGCGGGGCCGGCCAGGTGGCGCAGCCCCAGCTCGTGGTCGGCGAGCAGCCGGCCGAGCGCGACCGGTGGGGTGGGAGGGGCTTCCATGAGTGGATACTCCGTACACATCGGGGGAGCCTGATGGATGAAACGTACACTTCGTCGGCCCGAGGTGTCCGTTTACGCTCGAAGGACCGCACCGCACACCTCCCCGGAAGGCCCCCCATGAGCACGCAGCCGCGCGGCCCCGTCGACTCCTCCCGCATCCCGCGCTACGCGGGCCCCGCGACCTTCGCCCGGCTGCCCCGCCTCGACGAGGTCGGCGGCAAGGCCGACGTGGCCGTCGTCGGCGTGCCGTTCGACTCCGGAGTCTCGTACCGCCCCGGCGCCCGCTTCGGCGGCAACGCCATCCGTGAGGCCTCCCGGCTGCTGCGCCCGTACAACCCGGCGCAGGACGCCTCGCCGTTCGCGCTCGCGCAGGTCGCCGACGCCGGCGACATCGCCGCGAACCCCTTCAACATCAACGAGGCCGTCGACACGATCGAGGCCGCCGCCGACGAGCTGATCGGCAACGGCTCCCGCCTGATGACCCTCGGCGGCGACCACACCATCGCGCTGCCCCTGCTCCGCTCGGTGGCGAAGAAGCACGGCCCGGTGGCCCTGCTCCACTTCGACGCCCACCTGGACACCTGGGACACGTACTTCGGCGCCGAGTACACGCACGGCACCCCGTTCCGCCGCGCCGTCGAGGAGGGCATCCTCGACACCGAGGCCCTGTCCCACGTCGGCACGCGCGGCCCGCTGTACGGCAAGCAGGACCTGGACGACGACGCCAAGATGGGCTTCGGCATCGTCACCTCGGCCGACGTCTACCGCCGCGGCGCCGACGAGGTCGCGGACCAGCTGCGCCAGCGCATCGGCGACCGTCCGCTGTACATCTCCATCGACATCGACGTGCTGGACCCCGCGCACGCGCCCGGTACGGGCACCCCGGAGGCGGGCGGCATGACCTCCCGCGAGCTGCTGGAGATCATCCGCGGTCTCTCCTCCTGCAACCTGGTCTCGGCGGACGTCGTCGAGGTCGCCCCGGCGTACGATCACGCGGAGATCACTTCGGTCGCGGCCTCGCACACCGCGTACGAACTGACCACGATCATGAGCCGCCAGATCTCTGCGGCACGCGGCGTCAAGTAGGCGCAGCGCGCAGGCGAGGGCGAACCCGAAGGGCGAGTAAGCGCACGTGACGCACGACCACGACCTGGTACTCCGTCCCACCGAAGCCCAGACGGCGGCCGCGCTCGCGCCGCCGCCGGGGCGCACGGGCGGAGACCTGGTCGTGGAGACGCTGCGCTCGCTCGGCGCGACCACCGTCTTCGGGCTGCCCGGCCAGCACGCGCTCGGCCTCTTCGACGCGGTCGGCCGCTCGGACCTGCGCCTCGTCGGACTCCGTACGGAGAACAACGCCGGGTTCGCCGCCGACGCGTACGGCCGGGTGACCGGCGAAGCGGCCCCCCTCCTCCTGTCCACCGGCCCGGGCGCGCTCATGGCGCTCCCGGCGCTGGCCGAGGCGGCGGCGGCCTCCGCCCCCGTCCTGGCGATCTCCTCGCAGGTCCCGACCCCCGGCCTGGGCGGCGGCCGGCGCGGTCACCTGCACGAGCTGCGCGACCAGTCGGCGTCCTTCCGGGACGTGGTCAAGTCCGTCCACACCGCCCGTACCCCCTCCCAGATCCCGTCGGTGGTCGCGGAGGCCTGGGAATCGGCGCTGACGGCCCCGCACGGGCCGGTGTGGGTGGAGATCCCCGAAGACGTACTGCGCGCGGAAACCGTCATCCCGCAGGTCACCGGCATGGACGCGACCCCGCACGAGCCGGCCCCGCGCCCGGAGCTCACCGCGCTGGCCGCGCACTGGCTGGAGAACGCCGAGCGTCCGGTGATCATCGCGGGCGGCGGGGTGATCCGCTCGGACGCCGCGGGCAAGCTGAAGCAGCTCGCGGAACGCCTGAACGCCCCCGTCGTCACCACCTTCGGCGGCAAGGGCGCCTTCCCCTGGACCCACCCGCTCTCCCTCCAGTCCTGGCTGGAGGACCGCCACATGACGGACTTCCTGGAGGACGCTGACGTCCTGCTGGTGGTCGGCTCGGGCCTGGGCGAACTGTCCTCGAACTACCACACGTTCTTCCCGGAGGGCCGGGTCGTCCAGATCGAGGCGGACCTCGGCAAACTGGAGTCCAACCACGCGGGCCTCGGCATCCACGCGGACGCCCGCCTCGCCCTGCAGGCGCTCCTCGAAACGGTCGCCGAACGCCCGGACCCGCAGGCCCCCGAGCGCGTCAGCCTGCTCCTCGCCGACATCGCCGCCCGCCTGGGCGAGCAGGACCTGACCCTGGAGCAGCAGCTCCTGACCTCGATCCGACAGGCTCTCCCGCCCCGCTCCCCGTCCTTCTGGGACATGACGATCCTGTCCTACTGGGCCTGGTCGGCCTTCGACGCCAAGCACCCCAACACCATGCACTCGGCGCAGGGCGCGGGCGGCCTCGGCTACGCCTTCCCGGCTGCCCTCGGCGCGGCCGTCGCGGAGCCGGACACCCCGGTCCTCGCGGTCTCCGGCGACGGCGGCGCGATGTACTCGATCGCCGACCTGGCCACCGCCCGCCAGCACGACCTGGACGTCACCTGGCTGATCGTGGACGACGGCGGCTACGGCATCCTGCGCGAGTACGGCTGCGAGACGGGCACGACCCTGACCCGCCCCGACTTCGTGGCCCTGGCGGCCTCCTTCGACATCCCGGCGAGCACGACCAGCCCGGAATCCCTCCGCGAGGACCTGGCCGCGTCCCTGAAGACCCCGGGCCCTTCGCTCCTGGTCCTCCCGGCCAAGCTGAGGATGTTCGCACCCACCCACGTCTGAGGGGTGCGCGGGCCGGGTTAGGTTGGTACCGATCACCAGCACATCGTCAACACGCACCTGTGAAAACAGCACGGAGGACGCCCGCATGACCGCCATCGCGGCCGCAGCCAAGCGGTCAGTGCTCGCCCTCGTCTGCTTGGTGGCTGCGGCCGGGTGTTCCGTAGAGGAACCCGGGCCCCGAGCTGCCGACCCCTGCGCGATCGCCGATCCGTCGGGCGAGAGGGATCTCCTGAGGGAGATCACCGGGTCCCGTGACTTCGACACGCGGATCAACGCCACCACCGAGCACCTGGTGGACAGCCTCAAGACGGACTTGCGGGCGTTGCCGTCGTCGCCGTGGCTCATGTGCGGGTACGTCCCCGCGCAGGGGAAGGACGGCGGCCGCGTGCAACTGCAGGTCCGCTGGCAGCCCCAGGAGAACCGGGAGCAGATCCCGAAGGGCAGCGCTCCCTTCGAGGTGAGCGGGGCCGTCGGCACGGCCGACGACATCGGGTCGCTGCTGCGCGTGCGCTGCGACATGCCCGGCGACCTGCGGGGCCTGTCCGACAGGGCCCTGCTGTCGGTGGAGGGCTCCTTCGGAATCCGCGTCCCTCGGACGGACATGACCCAGGCGGACCGGGACCGGCAGACCGCCTTCACCTATCTCATGGCCCGCCGCGTCACCGAAGCCCTCGGCTGCGAGAACAAGCCGCTGAAGCGGGCCCCCGTGGTGAAGCAGCTCCCGATGCCGTCGCCGTCGCCGTCGCCTACGCGCTGACCTCGGTACGAGTTCGAAGCCCCGTAGGAGCAATCCCGCGCGCGGAACCCGCGCAACCCAGTTCGAATTGTTGCGGCGGGATGAAATCCGCCGGTCGGAGCGTTGGCGCTTCCGGCAGGGCAGGACGAACGGGGAGGCAGTACGTGGCTACGGCGACGGCGGGAACGGCGGCTGGAAGCAAACAGGGGTGGGGGAGGCGGCTCGCCGCCTACACCTGGCGGTACAAGGCCAACGTGCTGCTGGCGCTCGGGTCCTCGCTCGGCGGCATGGCCGTCATGGCGCTCGTGCCGCTCGTCACCAAGGTCATCCTCGACGACGTCATCGGCGACCAGAGCAAGCCCATGGGCCCCTGGGCCGGGATGCTCATAGCCGCCGCGGTCCTCGTGTACGTGCTGACCTACATCCGCAGGTACTACGGCGGGCGGCTCGCCCTCGACGTGCAGCACGACCTGCGCACCGACATGTACGACACCATCGCCCGGCTCGACGGCCGCCGCCAGGACGAGCTGTCCACCGGGCAGGTCGTCGGGCGGGCGACCACCGACCTCCAGCTGATCCAAGGGCTGCTCTTCATGCTGCCCATGACCATCGGCAACTTCCTGCTCTTCGGGATATCCCTCGGGATCATGCTGTGGCTCTCGCCGCTGCTGACGGTCGTCGCGCTGCTCATGGCCCCCGCCCTCTGGTTCATCGCCAAGCGCAGCCGCAAGAAGCTCTTCCCCGCCACCTGGTACGCCCAGAGCCAGGCCGCCGCCGTCGCCACCGTCGTCGACGGAGCCGTCACCGGCGTCCGCGTCGTCAAGGGCTTCGGCCAGGAGGAGCAGGAGACCGGCAAGCTCCGCGACGCCGGCCGCCGGCTGTTCGCCGGGCGGATGCGCGGCATCCGGCTGAACTCCCGCTACACCCCCGCGCTGCAGGCCGTACCGGCCCTCGGCCAGGTCGCCATGCTGGCCCTCGGCGGCTGGATGGCCACCAGGGGGCAGGTCACCCTCGGTACGTTCGTCGCCTTCTCCACCTACCTCGCCCAGCTCGTCGGCCCCGTCCGCATGCTCGCCATGGTGCTCACCGTCGGCCAGCAGGCCCGCGCCGGCGTGGAGCGGGTCTTCGAGCTCATCGACACCGAGCCGGTGATCCGGGAGGGGACGCAGGAGCTTCCCGCGGACGCGCCCGCCACCGTCGAGTTCGACGACGTGCGGTTCGGGTACGACCCCGAGCGGCCCGTGCTCGACGGGTTCAGCCTGTCGATCGCCGAGGGGGAGACCGTCGCCCTCGTCGGTTCCTCGGGCAGCGGGAAGTCCACGGTGTCGCTGCTGCTGCCGCGCTTCTACGACGCCGACCGCGGCGCCGTCCGCGTCGGCGGCCACGACGTGCGCGAGCTGACCTACGACTCCCTGCGCGATGCCATCGGGCTCGTGCCCGAGGACTCCTTCCTCTTCTCCGACACCATCCGCGCCAACATCGCCTACGGGCACCCCGGCGCCACCGACGAGCAGATCCGGGCCGCCGCCCGGGCCGCCCAGGCCGAAGGGTTCATCGAGGCGCTGCCCGCCGGGTACGACACCAAGGTCGGCGAGCAGGGCCTGACCCTCTCCGGCGGCCAGCGCCAGCGCATCGCGCTCGCCCGCGCCATCCTCACCGACCCCCGGCTGCTGCTCCTCGACGACGCCACCTCCGCCGTCGACGCCCGCGTCGAGCACGAGATCCACGAGGCGCTGCGCGCGGTCATGGCCGGCCGCACCACGCTGCTCATCGCCCACCGCCGCTCCACGCTCGCGCTCGCCGACCGGATCGCCGTACTGGACCACGGGCGGCTCTCCGACGTGGGTACGCACGAGGAGCTGGAGCGCCGCTCCGCCCTCTACCGGCGGCTGCTCACCGACCCGGACGCGCTGGGCGCGGGCTCCCCGCGGACGCCCGAGGCGCCCGTGATGGAGGAGTTCGAGCGCGACATCGAGCGGGACATCGAGCTCGAGGCCGAGATCGACTCCGAGCCCGTCAACGCCAAGCGCCGGGTGGCCGGCGGGGTCACCCCCGAGCTCTGGCAGCGCCAGGAGGAGGCGGACGAGAAGACCACCGCCCCCGCCGGGATGTCCGCCACCCCCGAACTGCTCGCGCAGGTGGCCGCGCTGCCGCCCGCCGACGACACCCCCGACGTGGACGAGACCCGCGCCGCGTCCGCCGAGGACAGCTACAACCTGGGCCGCCTGCTGCGCGGCTTCTGGGCCCCGCTCGCGATATCCCTCGGCCTCGTCGCCCTCGACGCGGGCTCCGGACTGCTCCTGCCCATCCTGATCCGGCACGGCATCGACCAGGGCGTCGAAGCGGCCGCCCTCGGCGCCGTCTGGGTGGCGTCCTTCCTCGCGCTCGGCGTCGTCCTGGCCCAGTGGGCCGCGCAGTTCGCCGAGACCCGGATGACCGGCCGCACCGGCGAGCGCGTGCTCTACGCCCTGCGCGTCAAGATCTTCGCCCAGCTCCAGCGCCTCGGCCTCGACTTCTACGAGCGCGAGCTGACCGGCAAGATCATGACCCGGATGACCACCGACGTGGACGCCCTGTCCAGCTTCCTGCAGACCGGGCTCGTCACCGCCGTCGTCTCCGTCCTCACCTTCTTCGGCATCCTGGTCGCCCTGCTGGTCCTGGACGTGGAGCTGGCGCTGATCGTCTTCGCCACGCTGCCCGTGCTGATCATCGGCACCGTCTTCTTCCGCCGGAAGTCCGTGGCCGCCTACGAGCTCGCCCGCGACCGGGTCGGACTGGTCAACGCCGACCTCCAGGAGTCCGTGGCCGGACTGCGCATCGTCCAGGCCTTCCGCCGCCAGCGGGCCGGCGCCGTCCGGTTCGCCGAGCGCAGCGACTCGTACCGCGAGGCCCGGGTCCGCGGCCAGTGGCTGATATCCGTCTACTTCCCCTTCGTCCAGCTGCTGTCCTCCGGGGCCGCGGCCGCCGTGCTGATCGTCGGCGCGGGCCGGGTGGAGGCCGGCACGCTCACCACCGGCGCGCTGGTCGCGTACCTGCTCTACATCGACCTGTTCTTCGCCCCCGTCCAGCAGCTCTCGCAGGTCTTCGACGGCTACCAGCAGGCCACCGTGTCCCTGGGCCGGATCCAGGGCCTGCTGCGCGAGCCCACCAGCACCCCCCGCCCGGCCGACCCCCGCCCGGTCCCCGAGCTGCGCGGCGAGATCGCCTTCGAGGGGGTGCACTTCTCGTACGGCACGGCCGAGGAGCGCGGGGAGAAGGAGCAGGCGCTCACCGGGATCAGCCTGCGCATCCCCGCCGGGCAGACCGTCGCCTTCGTCGGCGAGACCGGAGCCGGGAAGTCCACGCTGGTCAAGATGGTGGCCCGGTTCTACGATCCGACCTCCGGCCGGGTCACCGCCGACGGGGTGGACCTGCGCGAGCTGGACCTGACGGGCTACCGGCACCGCCTCGGCGTCGTCCCCCAGGAGCCGTACCTCTTCCCGGGGACGGTCCGCGACGCCATCGCGTACGGGCGGCCCGGGGCGAGCGACGCCCAGGTGGAGGCCGCCGCCCGCGCGGTCGGCGCCCACGCCATGATCGCCACGCTGGACGGCGGCTACCTGCACACCGTCACCGAGCGCGGCCGCAACCTCTCGGCGGGCCAGCGGCAGCTGATCGCACTGGCCCGCGCCGAGCTCGTCGACCCCGACGTGCTGCTCCTCGACGAGGCCACCGCCGCCCTCGACCTGGCCACCGAGGCCCTGGTCAACCAGGCCACCGACCGGCTCGCGGGCAAGCGCACCACCCTGGTCGTGGCGCACCGGCTGACCACCGCCGCGCGCGCCGACCGGGTCGTGGTCATGGACCGCGGCCGGGTGGCGGAGGACGGCACCCACGCCGAACTGCTGGCCCACGGCGGCCGGTACGCCGAGCTGTGGCGCACCTTCGCGGGCGAGGACGAGCCGGCCGCCGCGGCGTAGCGCGGGCCTAGAGCTCCCCGAAGAGCAGGTTGCCGGGGGCGTCCTCCTCGGTGCCGGTGTAGTACTCCCGCACCGCGCCGAGGAGTTCGTCCACCGACAGGAACCCGTCGTGGTCCGCGTCGATCCGGGCGAAGAGCGCCTCCGTGTCCTCGCGGCCGAGCTTCGTGTCGAAGGCCGTCTGGGCCTTCTGGAACTCCTCGGGGCTGATCCGGCCGTCGTCGTCCTTGTCGGCGACCAGGAGCATCGCGTGCGCCATCGGCCGGAACGACTTGTCGTACGCGGCGCGGTCGTCCTGGAACAGGCGCCTCATGCCCTGCTTGTACTCCTCGGGCGTGACCTTCCCGTCCCGGTCCATGTCCAGCTCGGTGAAGAGCTCCTGCCAGAAGTCGACCAGCCCGCCCATCACCTGGGTCGCCTTGGGCGAGGTCGCCGGCTCGCCGAGGGCCGACAGCAGGCGGGAACCGAGCCCGATGATGTCGTGCTCGTCGATCACCTGGTCCTCGTTGACGTCGAGGTGGGCGAAGGCGCGGTCCAGCTTGCGGTCGAGCAGGTCGTTCGTCATTTCAAGTGCCTTCCACGGCTACGGTGCGAGTTCTCTCGCTCACCTAGCGTAATCTCCTGCGTGATCACGAACTCCCGTTATCCCGCTAGGAAGTTGTGGATGCACTCTTACGAGGTATGGGTCAACGGCGCCGAGGAGCCCGGAACCCGTTGGATCTACTGGCCCCGGGTGGGTCAACTCCTGCGCGAGCCGTACGAGGTGCTCGGGCTCAAGGCCCGGCTGGAGCGCGGCGAGGACCTGCCGTACGACGACCGGCTGCTGGCCGGCCGCGTCGCCATGTCCGCCCCCGAGCAGGGACTGCGCGCCCTGGCCGCCGCCCGCGCGGCCCAGCCGGGATGGGCGGCGGTCCCGCTCGCGGACCGGATGGAGCTGCTGCGCGGAATCCACCGGGCCGTCGTCGAGCGGCGCGAGGAGCTGACCGGCCTGCTGGTCGCCGAAGGCCACCCCGTACGGCTGGCCGCCTGGGAGCTGGACTCCGTCGCGGCCTCCTTCCACCCGGACTCCGTCGCCGACTTCGCCGGGCGGCTGCGGGAGCCCGAGCGGACCACGGCCGGCCGGCGGACCCGGATGGTGCGCAAGCCGGACGGGGTCGTGTGCCTGAGCCCGCCGCGCAACGCACCGACCTCCAACTCCTTCTACGGGGTACTGGCGCTCGCCGCGGGCAACAGCCTGGTCGTCAACGCGCCGCCCACCGCCCCGCTGGGCGTCAGCTTCGTCTACCGGGAGATCGTGGCCCCCCTCCTGGAGCGGCTCGGCGCCCCGCCCGGCACCCTGAACGTGGTCTGTACGCACGCCCGCGCCGTGGTGCGCCAGTGGCTGGACAGCCCCGACTGCGACGACCTGGTCTTCTTCGGCGGGTCCGAGCAGGGCCTCAAGCTGGAGCGGGAGTGCGTGGCCGCGGGGAAGAAGCCCGTACTCGAACTGTCGGGCAACGACGGGGTGCTGGTGTGGCACGACGCCGAGGCCGATCTCGCCGCGCGGGCCCTGTGCGAGCGGTACTACGGCTCCGGGCAGATCTGCATGACCCCGAAGTTCGCCATCGTCCACCCGGAGGTGGCCGACCGGCTGCTGAAGGAGCTCGTGGAGCAGGTGCGGGAGATCCGGCCCGGGCCGCCGGAGGATCCGCGCACGGTGCTGAGCCCGGTGGTCAAGCGGGCGGAGTTCACCGAGGTGCTCGGGGAGGTGCTGGCGGCCGGCGGGGAGCTGCTGTGCGGCGGGGAGTTCGTGGACGTCGACGACGAGCCGGCGGCGGCGGGGCCGTTCATCCGCCCGGCGGTCGTCCGGGTGGACGGGCTGGCCCGGGCCGCCCGGCTGCGCGCCTTTCGCGAGGAGACCTTCTTCCCGCTGTTGTGCGTGGTCGTACCCGAGGAGCCGGTCCGGCTGGAGGAGGCCATCGGCTTCCTCAACTCCAACCGCTACGGCCTGCGCAACTCCCTGTGGACCCGGGACGAGCGGGTCGTCGAGCGGTTCTGCGAGGAGGTTGTCAACGGCGGCATGCTGAAGGTCAACGACTCGCACATCGGCTGCCTGCCGGGGATCCCGTACAACGGCGGCACGGGAGCGACGGGCGGGATCTTCGGCGAGGCCAACCTGCCCGCCGTGCGCACAACCCACCTCCAGTCGATCGCCGTGGCCACCCTGGTCCGGCCGCGGGAGTCGGTCTTCGACCACGCGGCGGCGTGCGGGGCGGACCCCGGCGCACCGACCGGCCCGGCGGGCCCCACGGGCTGATTCCTCGTTCCACGCAACCATTCGAGGGGGTCGGGCGTCGTACGAACGTGCGCACGTTGTACGTACGACCGATGGGGGACAGGGTGTTGAAGGCGCGGAACCGCAACGGGCGACGGGCCGCCCGTACCGTGGTGGTCACGGTGACGCTGTGGCTGGGCGCGGCCGGACTGATGGCGGCGCAGCCGGCGCAGGCGGCGACCGGCGGGTGCGCGGGGAACCTGGTGCGGACGCTGCCGTTCTCCACGGGGGAGGTGCGCGTGTACAAGACCCGCGACCGGGCCTGCGCGGTGGCGGTCGCCCGGGAGCCCGGCCGGCGGCGGGCGATGTCGGTGAGCATCCAGCCGCGCGGCGGCTACCCGGTGCGCGACGCGGGTCAGTTCACCCGCTACGCCGGACCCGTCACCGCCCACGCGATCAACCGCTGTGTGTACGTCAAGGGCAGCGTCGGGTCCGGATCCGTCGCCTCCGGCTGGATCCTTTGCTGATGGAGCGGCCCAACTAGGTCTGTTCAGCCCCATGTTCTCCCGGCTAGGTTCACGGCGACCGACGTGAACCCAATGGGGAGTGTGAATGCGCAAGAAGCTCGGATGGCTGCTGTCGCTCGTGGTGCTGATCGGCACCATGGGTGCGGCCGGCACCACGGCGCAAGCGGCCACCGCCGCGGAACCGTCCGCCGCAACGGATGCCACCGCAATGGATGCCACTGCCGCCACGGAAGACATCAAGGACCGGATCCTCGCGATCCCGGGGATGAGCCTGATCGAGGAGAAGCCGTACCCCGGCTACCGCTTCTTCGTACTGAACTACGAGCAGCCGGTCGACCACCGCGCCCCGTGGAAGGGCACCTTCAAGCAGCGCCTGACCCTGCTGCACAAGGACGTCAGCCGGCCCACGGTGTTCTTCACCTCCGGCTACAACGTCAACACCAACCCGCGCCGCAGCGAGCCGACGACCATAATCGACGGCAACCAGGTGTCGATGGAGTACCGGTTCTTCACTCCCTCCCGGCCCGACCCGGCCAACTGGGCCAACCTGGACATCTGGCAGGCCGCCAGTGACCAGCACCGGATCTTCACCGCCCTGAAGAAGGTCTACAAGAAGAACTGGCTGTCCACGGGCGGCAGCAAGGGCGGCATGACGGCCACCTACTTCGAGCGCTTCTACCCCCGCGACATGGACGGCGTCGTCGCGTACGTCGCCCCCAACGACGTGGTGAACAAGGAGGACTCGGCCTACGACCGGTTCTTCGCCACGGTCGGCACCAAGGAGTGCCGCGACAGGCTGAACGCCGTGCAGCGCGAGGCGCTCGTGCGCCGCGTCCCGCTGGAGGCCAAGTACGCGGCCGCCGCCGCCGAGAACGGCTGGACCTTCACCACCGTCGGCAACCTCGACAAGGCCTACGAGGCCGTCGTGCTCGACTACGTGTGGGCCTTCTGGCAGTACAGCCTGCTCGCCGACTGCGCCGCCATCCCGGCCGCCGCCACCGCGAGCGACCAGGAGATCTGGGACACGATCGACGCGATCTCCGGGTTCTCGGCCTACGCCGACCAGGGCCTGCAGACCTACACCCCGTACTACTACCAGGCGGGCACCCAGCTCGGTTCCCCCGACATCAAGCAGCCCCACCTCGGTGACCTGAGCCGCTACGGCTACCAGCCGCCGCGCAACTTCGTGCCCCGCGACATCCCGATGACCTTCCAACCGGCGGCCATGCGGGACATCGACACCTGGGTGAAGAACAACGCGCACCAGATGCTCTTCGTCAACGGGCAGAACGACCCCTGGGGTGCAGAACCGTTCCGCCTGGGCTACGGGGCCCGCGACAGCTACGTGATGACCGCTCCGGGCGCCAACCACGGGGCCAACGTCTCCAAGCTCATGGAGGCCGAGAAGGCACTGGCCACCGAGAAGATCCTGCAGTGGGCCGGAGTGGCCCCGGCCACCGCGCCCACCGGTGCGGCGAAGGCCGCGCCGCTGGCCGCGCCGGACGCGCAGCTCGACCAGCGCGACATCGAGCGCGAGCCGATGCTGCGCCGGTAGCTCCACAGCTCCACAGGACGACCCGCTCGGCCGCGGGAGGGGGTACGGGGACTACCCGTACGCCAGCCCGTGGCCCAGCGGGTAGCGGCCCGGCACCGGGACCGGCAGGCGCCCCGTGGGGCGTACGGTCCCGGTGACCACCCGGGCCGCCGCCCGCAGCTCCAGGTCCGTCCAGGTGTACGTGGCCAGTTCGGCCGCGCAGGCCGGCAGCCGGGCCGGGTCGTAGGGGTTGCGGATCGCCACCAGGACCACCGGCACCCCGGTGGCCTGCAGCCGGGTGACCAGCTCGCGCTGCGGGCTCTCGCCCTCGGGGACGTTGTACGTGCACACCAGCACGGCCGCGTTGCCGGGGGCGGCCGCCACCGCGCGGCCGGGCGGCAGGGCCGTCGCCCGGCAGCCCAGCGCGGACAGCTCCCGGGCCAGTACCGCGGTAGGGGGCCCCGTCGTACCCGTGGGGGAGACCGGGTCGGTGCCGGTGACCAGGAGCAGCGGCCGGGCCGACGGATCCAGCGGCAGCAGCTTCACCGGATTGGCCAGCAGCGTCGTCGTACGGTCCGCGATCTCCCCGGCGGCCGCCAGGTGCGCCGGGATGCCGACCACGGCGTCCACCGCGTCCCTCGCCCGGGCCGCCCCGGCCGCCTCCGTCGCCGGCTGCGCGGCCGCGCCGAACAGGGCCCGGCGGGACTTCAGTTCCAGGATCCGCAGCACCGACTCCTCGATCCGGGCCCGCGTCAGCTCCCCGGACTCCACGGCCGCCAGCACGCTGCGGACGGCCAGCCCCAGGTCCGGCGGGTTCAGCAGCTGGTCGCAGCCCGCCTTCAGGGCCAGCACCGGGACCCGGTCGTCCCCGTACTTCTGGCGGACCCCGGCCATGTCGAGGGCGTCGGTGACCACCACCCCGCGAAAGCCCAGGCGTTCGCGCAGGATCCCGGTGACGATCGGCCGGGAGAGGGTCGCCGGATCGCCCGAGGGGTCGAGCGCGGGGAAGACGATGTGCGCCGTCATCACCACGTCCACGCCCGCCTCCACGGCCGCCCGGAACGGCGGCTCGTCCAGCTCCTCCCACTGCGCCCGGGTGTGCTTCATCATCGGCAGCCCGACGTGGCTGTCGGTCCCGGTGTCCCCGTGCCCGGGGAAGTGCTTCGCGGTGGCGGCCACCCCGGCGCCCTGGTAGCCGCGGACCTGGGCGGCGACCAGGGCCGCCACGGCGTGCGGGTCGGCGCCGAAGGACCGTACGCCGATGACGGGATTGGCGGGGTCGACGTTCACGTCGGCCACCGGGGCGTAGTTGTGCCGGATGCCCATGGCCGCCAGCTCGGCGCCCGCGATGCGCGCGGCCCGGCGGGCCTCGGCGGTGGACCCGCCGGTCCCCAGGGCCAGGGCCCCCAGCGCCATGGCCCCCGGGAGCAGGGTCGCGGGCCGGCCCACGCGGGCCACGGCGCCGTGCTCCTGGTCGATGGAGAGCAGCAGCGGGACGCCCGCGCCCGAGCCGGCGGCCGCCCGCTGGAGCCCGGCCGACAGCTCGGCGAGTTGGCGCGGGGAGCGGGTGTTGTGCGCCCAGCCGAAGTAGACGATCCCGCCGAGGTGGTAGCGGGCGACCAGCTCGGCGGGGGTGCGCACCCCGAACAGCCGCTGGTTGAGCGCGGCGTCCTCGGGGTCGGGCTCGGTCGCGGAATGCCCGTACGCCCGCGATACGAAGAGCTGCCCGACCAGTTCGGCCAGGCTCATCCGCGCCATCGTCTCGCGCGGCCGGAGCCGGGGGGCCGGGGTGCGTCCCGGTGCGCGGTCGCCCGGCCGGGGGTCGTCGGGGGCCGGGCCGCCGGGGTTCGGGGCGGTGCCCACCGCGGTGGACGCGGCCCCCGCCGCGGTGACGGCGGCCACGGCGGCCACGGTGAGCAGGGTCCGGCGGGAGGCGTGGTTCGGCACGCGCCGGACCCTACTGCGGGGCCGGGTCCCCGGAGCGGCGGACACTCGCGGAGTCCCCCGGACGGGGGGCGACCCGGGGCCAGTGCTCGCGCAGGGTCCGTACGGCCTCGGTGATCGCCGGCCGGCGGGCCGCCCCGGTCCGCCACAGGGCGTACACCCGGCGTACGGGTCCCGGCTCCAGCGGTACGGCCACCGCGCCGGGCGGCAGCGTCCCGGTGCCCAGCCGCGGTACGACGGCCACCCCGAGCCCGGCGGCGACCAGCGCGACGATGGTGTGGTTCTCCTCGGCGACGTGCGTGATGTCGGGCTCGAACCCGGCCGTGCGCAGGGTCCGTACCAGCCAGTCGTGACACACCCGGCCGGGCGGCTGGCAGACCCAGCGCTGGCCGCCCAGGTCCGAGCGGCGGATGACGGAGCGGGAGGTGAAGGGGTGCCCGGCGGGCACGAGGAGGTCGCAGCGGTCGTCCCCGATCACCGCCTGCTCCACGCCCTCGGGGGCGGGCAGCGGGGCGATGTCCCAGTCGTGGGTCACGGCCAGGTCGGTGACCCCGCGCGAGACCAGGTCCATCGAGAGGTGCGGATTGATCTCGGTGAGCCGTACCTCCAGGGCCGGGTGACGGTGCGCCAGGTCGGCGAGGACCTCGGGGAGCAGGCCGCGGGCCGCCGAGGCGAAGGCGGCGACCCGCAGCCGGCCGATGGGCTGGCCGCGGGACTCCTCCAGCGCGGTCTCGGCCTGCTCCGAGATGTCCATCAGCTGCTGGGCCGTCGCGGCCAGCAGCTTGGCCTCCTCGGTGAGGGCGACCCCGCGGCCGTGGCGTTCGAGCAGGGTGGTGCGGGTCTCCCGCTCCAGCTTGGCGATCTGCTGGGAGACGGCGGAGGGGGTGTAGCCGAGGGCGGCCGCGGCGGCGCCGACCGAGCCGTGGACGGAGACGGCGTGCAGGGCGCGCAGCCTGGAGAGGTCGAGCATGCCGGTCAGCTTAGGCCCGGCGGGTCGCTGGATGAAGCATTGCTACATCCGACCCTGAAGACATCTGTGCTGGTGCTAAACGGTTGATGGGCCGATGCTCGGATCATGCGACCCATGCACACTGCCCTCGCGGTCCTCGTGGCCGCGGTCTGGGGTTTCAACTTCGTCGTCATCGAGTTCGGGCTCGGATCCTTCCCTCCGCTGCTGCTGTCCGCCCTGCGCTTCCTGGTCGCGGCCCTGCCGGCGGTGTTCTTCGTCGGGCGGCCCAAGGTGGCCTGGAAGTGGGTGATCGCGGTCGGCGTGGTCCTCGGCATCGCGAAGTTCGGGCTGCTGTTCTCCGGGATGGACAACGGGATGCCGGCGGGGCTGTCCTCGCTGGTCCTCCAGGCGCAGGCGGTGTTCACGGCCGTGTTCGCGGCGGTCGTGCTGAAGGAGCGGCCGGGCCTGCTGCGGATCGCGGGCATGGCCGTGGCCTTCGCGGGGATCGCCGTGGCCGCCGTGGACGAGGGCGCCTCCGGGCCGGTGCTGGGCTTCACGATGGTGATCGCGGCCGCCGCGTGCTGGGGCGTGTCCAACGTGCTGACCCGCAAGGCGTCCCCGCCCGACGCGCTGAACTTCATGGTGTGGGTGAGCGTGGTGCCGGTGCTGCCGCTGGCCGGGCTCTCGCTCCTGCTGGAGGGCCCTGAGCGGGACTTGGCGGCGCTGCGCGGGCTCGACTGGAGCGGGGTCGGGGTCATCGTGTACCTCGCCTGGATCACCACGGTGTTCGGCTTCGGGGCGTGGGGGTTCCTGCTGCGCACCTATCCGGCCTCCTCGGTGGCCCCCTTCTCGCTGCTGGTGCCGGTCTTCGGGATGAGCTCGGCGGCGCTGGTGCTGGGGGAGGACGTGAGCGGGCTGCGCTGGGTGGCGGCCGTGCTGCTGGTCGGCGGCGTGGCGGTGACCTCGCTGGTGCCGTCGAAGCCCCGCCCCGCCGGGGCGTCCGGGCCCGAGCCGGCGGCGTCCGGGCCCGAGCCGGCGGCGTCCGGGCCCGAGCCGGCGGCGTCCGCGCCCGGGGCCGCGGCCGGGCCCGCGGCCGACCCCGGATCGGTTCCGCTTCCGGCCGCGGGCGGTCGCTAGCGGGAACGCGGCAGGCTCCCGGACGCCGGGCCGCACCTGCGCGGCGCGGGCGGCCGCGGGCTCAGACGCCGTTGAAAGGCTCCTTGCCCAGCAGATATCCGGCGTGCAGCCGGTTGCGGGCTCCGATGCTCTTCATGATGTTTGCGATGTGACGCTGGCAATTGCGCAACGATATACCGACGACATGAGCTATTCGGTTGTCCGATTCACCCTGAATGAGCAGCGAGACGATCGTCTGCTGAATATCGGAGGTAATCGCTGCGCGTGCGGGCCGGTCGTCGTCCGAGGTGAATTTCTCCGCCGCGCTCCAGGCCCGCTCGAATGCCTCCACAAGAAATGAGACAAGGTGGCTGTTTTTCGATACTGCCGCACCGTGGGATCCGTCCGAGAGCGGCAAGATCGCTACTTCTTTGTCGAAGATGATGCAGCGCGGAAAGCCGTGCGCGAGCGTGCACACCTCTGCGCCGAGCGGTGCGACCCGCCCGACGAAGGAGGCGGTGGCCGGGCTGAACCGGGCCGTGTGCTGGTACAGGGTCCGCATCCGTACGCCGCGTTCCAGCAGTCGTTCGGTGCGTTCCATGCTCTCCTCGAGCACCTCCGTGTCCCGGGCTCCGCCGGGCTGGGAGGTCATGACCTCGGTGCGGCAGCCGACCGCGAGGCCGGCGATGAGTTTGCGCACGTCCCCCACGCCCGGCACCAACTCCAGTGCCGTGTCGTCCTTCAGGTGTGCCGTCGTCAGGGTCAACAGGTCTAAGTCGCCCCGTAGTTGATCGAGGAAGGTCTGGGTCTCGTTCAGGCTGTGCTGCGCCGGGTTGAGGACCTTGATGCGTGCGTGGTCCACGGGGTACGGGGTGTAGATCTCGGTCACGGGGCACTTGCCGAGCAGTCCCAGGGACTCCAGGGAGGCCGCGGCCGCCTCTGTGTCCTCGGTGGTCATGCCGAGGGCCGCGGAGGCCGTATCGCACGTTGTTCCCGGTGTCTGTGTACAGAACCGGTAGAGACGGTCTCCGGCAGGGGTGAGCCGGGGCACGGGAAAAGGGTGGACTTGTCTGATTGTGTTCAATTCATCCCCCTGTCATGTTTTCGCCAGCGGCAACATGATCCCAGAAAGGGATGGCTCCGGATGTAGTACGAGCGACAGGATGAGGCCGAAGCTGATCCGGACCGCAAGCCATCTTGAGGGGCAGGCAAGCATGCCACGTATAGCGAGTTTCCTCATCGCCATTGCGGCAACTTTCTCGGTGACCGTCTTCCTCGCCCCGTCGACTAGTGGTGCGGCGAACCTCGCCGGCGCCACTGGTCCGGGTCAGGTAGCCAACGATCTCGGCTGGGGATGAGATGCCTCGTAGTAAGTCGTACAACACGTACTCCAACCTGCAGCGCCCTGATTTCCGCAAGCGCGTCGACGAACTCCTGCTGAAGTTCGAGCGGGACTTCTACGAGCGCAGCGCGGGCGCCGACGGGATGCTGGACAAGGAGAAGTTCGACCTCGAGCTGTACAAGCGGCACAACGTCGAGACGATGATCCGGATCGGCCTCAAGCGCGCCGTCGACCCGCTCATCGCCAACTACTGGGCCACCCGCGACCCGCAGCTCTGCAAGGAGTGGGGCATGTACGGCGCGGAAGAGGGCCGCCACGACCGCATGTTCGCCGGCGACCTGCACAAGGTCGGCATGACGGACGAGGAGATCTACGCGATCCGTCCGACCTTCGCCACCGAGCTGCTCAACGGCTACTTCTACTACACGATGGCCACCGAGGGTCCGCTGGCCGCGATGATCAGCGGGTTCTACCTGGAGTACATCGCGGGCAAGACCCAGCCCGACTGGCTCGACATCATGGAGCAGCACGTCGGCGCCGCCAACACCAAGGGCGCCCGCGCCCACCTGGCCCTCGACGAGGACGACGACCACGTCGACATGGTCTGGAACCTCATCATGCGCGTCATCAAGGACGAGGCCGACGAGGAGCGCTTCGTCGATCACCTCATCAAGATCAACTCGCTGTTCGTGTCCTACTTCGTCGAGGTCTACGCGGCCACCGTGCTCGGCGCCGGCGCCGACGCCTCGCTGCTGACCCAGGCCGCACCGGCCGCCGCCGTACAGACCAACCTGCAGACGAAGGCCACCGCTTCGGTCTGACCGACCGGCCCACACCTGCCGGTGACGTCTTGATGGGCCGACACTCCCGCAGTCCGGCGATCCCGGGCATTGCGTTCCAGATGTGCCGCACAGCCCCCACGGGGCCGCGCCGCGATGTCCGGGGTCCGGCTGCTCCACCCGTCTACTCACCAAGGAAGACGATGCACTATTCATGGCCTCGCGAGCTGTCCGAACAGGACATGCGCGAAATGATCGAGCTGATGGACGCCGTCGCGGTCAAGGAGATGACCCTCGGCTTCTACGAACCGGTGGGCCTGGAGAAGGGCCTGCCCCTGATGCGGGCCTTCGAGGCCGACCTGCGCAAGGGCGCCGTCGACCTCCTCCACGTCCGCACCGACGAGGGCCGCATCGTCGGCATGGTGACGCTCGCCCGGGCCCCGCTGCCCGCCCGGCGCCACATCGTCGAGATGCGCCGCTGCGTCGTGGCCCCCGACTACCGCGGGCAGTTCCTGCTCGAAGGCTGGGCCGAGGCCCTGCGCAAGGTCGGCGAGATGGGCTGCGACGTCATCACCCTCGAAGTCCGCGACGACGGCCCCTCCGTGCTCTGGCAGCGCCTGGGCTTCCGCGAATACGGCCGGCTGCCCGACTACGCCCGCGCCGACGGCCGCCCCGTCACCGGCTTCTACATGCACGCCCGGCTCGCCGACATCACGGCCCACTTCGAGGCCACCGGCACCTGGCTGCACGAGGTCGACTCCGACCGCGTCGCGGTCGCGGGCTGACGTCCCCACCAGCAGGCCGTACGCGTAGCACGCCGTACGCGCACCACGCCTGACGTACGTCCCGCGCACCCGCACCCGCGCCCCTCCTGACCGCCGCGCCGCCCGAACCGGCCGCGCAGGCCCCCGCGCAGCGAGCACGCCGTACCGAGCACGCCGTACCGAGCACGCCGTACCGAGCACGCCGTACCGAGCACGCCGTACCGAGCACGCCGTACACCGCCGCCGGGCCGATCCGCCCGTGCGCCACGGCCCTTCGCGGCCGACCGGCCGGTGCGCACCCTCGCCCCACCACCGCTCTCAGCTGACCCACCGCCCGCCGGGGCGCACGTCGACGTGCGCCGGCCGGGCTCCGGGACCACCCCACTCCACCGAAGGGCACAGCCATGTCCAAGATCGCCGTACTGACCAACGACCTCCAGTACGAACTGGTCGAGAAGAACCCGGAGCGCGTCGCCGCCGTCGAGGCCGCGACCCCCCACTTCACCGGCTTCCTCGACGAGATGCGCAGCCGCGGCCACCACATCTTCCACCTGCAGCTCGTCAACGACCCGGACGACCCGAACGCCGAGCGCTACGACGGCTACCTCCCGGTCCAGCGCGGCACCCACGGCGCCGACATCATCGAGGCCTTCCTGGCCCCCGAGGACGTCGTCATGGAGAAGAGCAAGGACTCGGGCTTCTACGAGACCGACCTGCACGACCGCCTCCAGGCCCTCGGCGTGGACACCGTGCTGATCACCGGCATGCAGACGCAGATATGCGTCCAGACCACCGCCGCCGACGCGTTCTTCCGCGGCTACAACATCTGGGTCCCGTCCGACTGCGTCGTCTCGGCCCGCCTGGACGACAAGCAGCGCGCCCTGGACTGGCTGGAGGGCTACTGCGCCACGGTGAGCGACTCCGCCGAGGTCATCAAGGTCCTCGACGCCGAGGGCGGGCTGCCCCGCAAGAACATCAAGACCCCGTGACCACGCCCCTCCCCACACCTCCCCGTTCCAGAAAGGAACAGGCATGACCACGAGCGTGGATCCCACCGAATTCATCGTCCTCGACCACGGAACCGGCGCGAAGCTGAGCCAGGACCTGGTGCAGCTGATCGCGGCGACCCTCGGCGACGTGTACGTCGGCATCATGGAGGACAGCGCGGTCCTCAAGATCGAGGGCGACCGCATCGCGATGACCACCGACTCCTTCGTGATCGACCCGCCGTTCTTCGGCAACGGGGACATCGGGAAGATCGCGGTCTGCGGCACCGTCAACGACCTGGCCGTGGCCGGCGCCCGGCCCAAGTACCTCACCCTCGGGATGATCCTGGAGACCGGGCTCCCCATCCCCAAGCTGGTCCAGGTCCTGGAGTCGATCCGCGACACCGCCCGCGAGGCCGGCGTGCAGATCGTCGGCGGGGACACCAAGGTGGTCCGCAAGGGCGAGGCCGACCAGATCTACCTGAACACCGCGGGCGTCGGGGTCTTCGAGCGCGAGCCGCTCACCATGACCGACGTGCGCCCCGGCGACAAGGTGATCCTCAGCGGCCCCATCGGCAACCACACGGTGCACCTGCTCTCCATCCGCGAGGGCCTCGGCTTCGAACAGCGCGTGGACAGCGACTGCGCGCCGCTCAACGGCCTGGTCGACACCGTCCTGTCGACCGTGGAGGCCGGCGCGGTCCGCTCGATGCGCGACGTCACCCGCGGCGGCCTGACCGCCGTGCTCCACGAGTACGCCCACAAGCTCGGCCGCACGATCCGCGTCGCCCAGGACGACCTGCCCATCCAGCACGAGACCGCGATGGCCGCCGACATGCTCGGCATCAACCCGCTGCACTGCGCCAACGAGGGCTGCCTCGCGGTCTTCGTGGCCCCGGAGGCGGAGGCCGACGTACTGGCCGCCCTGCGCTCGCTGCCCTACGGCAAGCACGCGGTCACCATCGGCGAGATCTCCGAGGACACCGAGGCACTGGTGCTGCTGCGCGACAAGGACGGCCGCGAGACCCAGCTCGAGGAGCTCCTCGGCGCCGAACTCCCCCGGCTCTGCTGAGAAAGGGACCGAGGTAACCGCCATGAGCACCGAGCAGACCGTCACGGAGCGGCCCGACGCGGCCGACACGGCCGACAGGACCAACAGCGCCGTTGAGGAGTGGCGCATCCGCGTCACCGGCGTGGTCCAGGGCGTCGGCTACCGGCCGTTCGTCTACAAGCTGGCCCGTGAACTCGGCCTCGCCGGCTGGGTTCGCAACGACCCCGAGGGTGTGCTGGTGGAGGCGTCCGGACCGGTGGCCGTCCTGGAGGAGTTCGCGGCGGGCCTCAGCGGCCGCGCCCCCGAGCTCGCCCGGGTGGACGAGGTCCGGCCGACCCGGGGACTGGACCGCGGCACCGTGCCCGCGGGCCCGTTCACCATCGTGCACAGCGAGCACACCGGAGCCCGGTCCGCGCTGCTCCCGGCGGACACCCACGTCTGTGGCGACTGCCAGGCGGAACTTCGCGACCCGAAGGACCGCCGGCACCGCTACCCCTTCATCAACTGCACCAACTGCGGGCCCCGGTACTCCATCATCCAGGACCTGCCGTACGACCGTCCGATGACCACCATGGCCACCTTCACCATGTGCGCGGACTGCAAGAACGAGTACGAGGACCCGATGGACCGGCGCTACCACGCGCAGCCCAACGCGTGCCCGGACTGCGGCCCCCGGCTGCTGCTCCAGGACCGCGAGGGGAACACGGCCGAAGGGGACGAGGCGCTCCTGCGGGCCGCCCGGGTCCTCGCGGACGGCGGGATCGCGGCCATGAAGAGCGTCGGCGGCTTCCACCTCGTGGTGGACGCGACCAACGCCGAGGCCGTGGCGCTGCTGCGCAGCCGCAAGCGCCGCGACTCCAAGCCGTTCGCGGTGATGGTCCGCGACCTCACCACGGCGCAGGGCCTGGTGGAGCTCTCCGAGGCGGAGATCGACGTCCTGCGCTCGCCGGCCCGGCCGATCCTGCTGGCCCGCAAGCGGGCGGGCTCCCTCCCGGAGTCCGTGGCGCCGCGCAACCCCAACCTGGGGATCATGCTGCCCTCGGCACCCCACCACCACCTGCTGCTGGACGAGCCCGGCCTCGAAGCGCTCGTCGCCACCAGCGGCAACATCTCCGGCTACCCCATCGCCTACCGCAACGAAGAGGCACTGGAGCAGCTCTTCGAGATCGCGGACGTGATCCTCTACCACGACCGCGACATCGAGATCCGCGTCGACGACTCGGTGGTCCGCCTCTCCGACCACCCCGAACTGGACGAACCGCTCCTCCAGTTCATCCGCCGGGCCCGCGGCTACGCCCCGTACCCGGTGGACGTCGGCCGCGAGGTGGTCCCCGTGGTCGCCCTCGGCGCCGAACTGAAGACGACCGTCGCCCTCACCAACGGCTCCCAGGTCTTCCTCAGCCAGCACATCGGCGACCTCAAGAACGACGAGACCTTCGCCGCGCACCACCGCACCGCCCGGCACCTGGCGCAGCTCTACGCGCTCAAGCCGGAGGTCACGGCGCACGACATGCACCCGCAGTTCCGCTCCACCCGGGCCGCCCTGGACGACGACGGCGCGGGCCCGGCGCTCCCGACCGTGGAAGTCCAGCACCACCACGCCCACATGGCCTCCTGCATGGCGGAGAACCACGTGAGCGGCACGACCCTCGGCGTGATCTTCGACGGCTTCGGCTACGGCGAGGACGGCACGGTCTGGGGCGGGGAGTTCCTCCTCGGGGACTTCGCCGCCTACCGCCGGGTCGGCCGGATGCGCGGCCTGCCGCTGATCGGCGGGGACCAGGCCGTACGCGAACCCATCCGCACCGGGTACGCGCTCGCCCTGGACGCCTTCGACGGGGACGGGGACCGGGCCCTGGCGGGCTTCCCCGCCCTCGCCGCCCTCGACGAGCAGCGCCGCCAGGTCTTCGCCACGATGGCCGCCCGCGGGATCAACTCCCCGCCCACCTCCAGCATGGGCCGGCTCTTCGACGGAGCCGCCGCCCTCGCCGGGGTCTGCGCCAAGGCCGAGTACGAGGCCCAGGGCCCGATCGAGCTGGAGGGGCTGCTCGACCGCGACGCCGCCCCGGAGCCGCAGGCCTCGTACCGCTTCGGGGCCTACGGGGCGGACGGGCTGACCGAGGTGGACCCGCGGCCCGTGATCCGGGCCATGGCCGCCGACATCGCCGCCGGACTGCCCGTGGACCGGATCAGCCGCCGGTTCCACACGGCCGTCGTCGAGATGGTGCGCGAGCGCTGCAAGGCCCTGCGGGAGGAGACCGGGGTCAACCAGGTCGCCCTGTCCGGAGGCGTGTTCCTCAACGAGTTCCTGCTGCTCAACTGTCTGACCGGGCTGACCGCCGACGGTTTCGACACCTATGTCCACCGGCTCGTCCCGACCAATGACGGAGGGATCGCCCTCGGCCAGGTCATGGTCGCGGACGCCCGCTCACGCCTGAGGAATTGAAGAGGAGTGACGACGTGACCACCCTCACGCCGGACGAGATGTACACCTTCGTCGAGGCGCGCGAATCGGGCGCCCGGACCTACGCCAGCGCCTTCGGCAAGCTCCTCGCCGAAGGCCACGGCGCACGGATCCGCGACGGCCACGGCCGCGAGTACCTGGACTGCCTCGCCGCGGCGGGCACCCTCGCCCTGGGGCACAACCACCCCGGCGTACTGGCCGCGGTGGGGGAGTACCTCGCCTCCGGTCAGGTCCAGCAGGCACTGGACCTGACCACCCCGGCCAAGTACGAGTACCTCAGGGCGCTGTACGCGCGGCTGCCGGGCACCATGGCGGACACCTTCAAGACGCAGTTCTGCGGACCGGCGGGCACCGACGCCACCGAAGCCGCCATCAAGCTGTTCAAGATCGCCACCGGCCGCCGGACGGTGATCTCCTTCCACGGCGCGTACCACGGCATGACGGCGGGCGCCCTCGCGCTCACCGGCAACCTGGGCGCCAAGGAGTCCGTGCCCTCCCTGATGCCGGACGTCCACCACCTGCCCTACCCCTACGACTACCGCTGCCCCTTCGGAATCGGCGGCGAGGCGGGCATCCAGGCCGGCCTGACCTACATCGAGCGGCTGCTCACCGACCCGGAGAGCGGCATCACCACACCGGCCGCGATCTTCGTCGAAGCGGTGCAGGGCGAGGGCGGCGTGATCCCGGCGCCGGCCGCCTGGCTGCGCGGGCTGCGGGAGATCACCGCCCGGCTGGACATCCCGCTGGTCCTGGACGAGATCCAGGCCGGCTTCGGACGCACCGGCACCATGTGGGCCTTCGAGGAGTCCGGGATCGAGCCGGACGCCGTCCTCGTGTCCAAGGCGGCCGGCGGCGGCTTCCCGCTGTCGCTGCTGCTCTACCACGGCAAGTACGACGCCTGGGCGCCCGGAGCCCACGCGGGCACCTTCCGCGGCAACCAGATCGCGCTGGTCGCGGGACTCGCCGCCATGCGGGTCACGGAGTCCGAGGGGCTCATCGAAAAGGCCGCCGCCAAGGGCGAGTTGATCGGCACCCTGCTCGGCCGGCTGGCCGCCGGCCACCCCGAGATCGGCCAGATCCGCGGCCGGGGCCTCATGTGGGGCATCGAGATCGTCGACCCCGCGGGCCCGGCCGACCGGCTCGGGTCGCTACCCGCCGACGGGGCCCGGGCCAAGCGCATCAAGCGCGCCTGCCTGGACCACGGGCTGCTGCTGGAGAGCGGCGGCCGGCACGGCGCCGTGCTCCGGCTGCTCCCGCCACTGGTGATCACCGGCGAGGAGATCCACGAGATGGCAGCGGCTCTGGAGAAAGCTCTGATCGACTGCGCCTGAGCCGGATCGGCCGGCTCGGCACGGCAGAGCACGGATCCACCGAGCTGTGGATCCACGAACGCGAGGACGGAAAACATGGCCACGGGAACGAACAACAGCCGTCAGTGGCGGGTCGACTTCGACGCGGAGGTCGTCTTCAGCAACGGAGGCGCCCTGCAGATGCAGGGGTTCCGCCTGGACATCCCCGGCGACGACATCGCCGAGGGGGAGCTGGGCGAACTGATCGTCCGCCACCTCGGGCTGCTGATGGTCGGCAGTACGAAGATCACCCGCCGGGAGCTGCTCCAGGAGCCCCACAAGGGGTCCCGGAACACCGACTCCGGGACCCCCGGCTCCGCCGGCTCGGCCCGCACCACGACGGACCTGACCGGCCCCGCGACCCGGGCTGCCTGGCCGGCGGGCGCGGGCGGCGCCGCACCGGGCCTGGCCGGCCTGGTGGACCTTCCCGTGGTCCTGGTCCGGCTCCTCGGAGCCGGACAGCCGGTCGCCGACCGGCTCGCGCTGGCGCCCTTCGACCTCGCGGGGCACGCCGTCGTCGTGCAGACCGGCCGCGCGGCCGGCCCGTACCTCACCGAGGACGCCGTGGCGCTGCTCGCCGGGCAGGGCGCGCTCCTCGTCGCCACGGACAGCCGCGAGGGCAACGGCCCGGCGGCGGCGGCGCTCGCCGCCGCGGGCCTCCCCGCCCTCACGGGCCTGACCGGCCTGGACGCCCTCCCGGCGACCGGGGTCCGGCTGCACGCCGTGCCCTTCCCCGGCCGGGACAACTCACTGATCAGGGTCTACGGAGTAACAGATGACCAGCACCAAGGCTGACCGCCACGTGCGGGGCGGCCTCCCGGCGACCGGTGCGGCGGCGGCCACCGCCGCCGCACCGGCCCGGCGCCCCCGCAGGGAACTGGCCGCCGCCACCGTCGGCTCGGTCGTCGAGGCCTACGACTGGACCATCTACGGGATCCTCGCCCCCTACTTCGCCGAGGCGCTGTTCCCCGGCACCTCGCCCACCGCCAAACTCATCGCCGCCTACCTGGGCTTCGCACTCGGCTTCCTGGTCCGCCCGCTGGGCAGCGTGCTCATCGGCCGGCTCACCGACACCCGCGGCCGCCGCTACGGACTGACCCTCACCGTCGGCCTGATCGCCGCGGGCTCCCTGTTCCTGGCCGTCGTACCGGGCTACGCCTCCATCGGCCTGGCGGCTCCGCTCCTGGTGGTCGGGGCCCGGCTGGTGCAGGGCCTGTCGGTCGGGGCGGAGAACCCGAGCGTGGCCGCGTACGTCACCGAGACCGCGCCGTCCGGGCGCCGCTACTTCTACAGCGCGGTCTCCTACGGGGGCGTGGTGCTGGGCAGCGCGCTCTCCTTCATCGTCATGAACGTCCTGCTCGGGGTGTTCGGGGAGAGCGGGGTCGAGGACGGCGCCTGGCGCTACGGCTTCGCCTTCGGCGGACTGCTCGGCCTGACCGCCCTGTGGATCCGGCGCGGGGCGGCGGAGAGCGCGGTCTTCACGGCCGCCACGGGGAAGGCGGCCACCGCCGGCACCGCGGCCGGGGGGAAGGCGGCACCGAAGACCAAGGCGCCGAGCCCCTGGCCCGTGCTGCGGGCCCACCTCCGGCGCCTGGCCGTGGTGTTCGCCATCACCTCCGGGGCCACCACCGCCTTCTACTTCGTCACCGTCGACTTCCCGTCCTACGCGGCCGCCGCGGGCGCCGCCACCAAGGAGGAGACCTCCGCCGCACTGCTCCTCGGCATGGTGGCGCTGCTCGCGGCGATGCTCGGCGGCGGCAAGGCGGCCGACCGGTTCGGCGCCCTGCCGGTGCTGCGCCTGGGCTTCGCCGGGCTCGCCCTGGGCACCGTGCCGCTGCTGGCGGCCATGACCGCCGGACGGGTCCCGGTCCCCGTCGTCACCGTGGTCCTGCTCTTCCTGCTGGGCCTCCCGCTCGCGGTGAGCAACGTCTTCGCGGGGCAGCTCTTCCCGCCGGCGGTGCGCGCCGTCGCCGTCGGCCTGCCGACCGCGGCCGCGATCAGCCTGTTCGGCGGCACGTTCCCGATGCTCGCGGAGCTCCTGAGGTCGGCCGGCCACAACGCCTGGCTGCCGTGGTGGCCCGCACTGACCGCCGCGGCGGCGCTGGCCGCCTCCTGGGGTGTGCGCGAACACCCCGCGTCCGTAACCCCTCATGCCCGATAAGGACGTCACCGCTATGACCGACACGACCGCACTGCTCGAAGGCCTCGACGCGCTGATGCCGGCCCTGGAGGCCGACTACCGCGAACTGCACGCCCACCCCGAACTCGCCTTCCAGGAGAAGCGGACGGCGGCCCTCGTCGCCGAGCGGCTCACCGCCCAGGGCGGCTGGGAGATCACCACCGGCGTCGGCCGCACCGGCGTGGTCGCCGTCCTGCGCAACGGCGAGGGACCGGTGGCCATGCTGCGCGCCGACATGGACGCGCTGCCCGTCAAGGAGGCCACCGGGCTGCCCTACGCGAGCACCGAGACGGCCACCGACGAATCGGGCACCGAGGTCCCGGTGATGCACGCCTGCGGCCACGACCTGCACGTGGCCGCGCTGATCGGGTCCTGCGCCCTGTTCGCCCGCAACCGCGGGGCCTGGCGCGGCACCGTCGTCGCCGTCTTCCAGCCGGGGGAGGAGAGCGGCTACGGAGCCCGCGAGATGGTCGAGGACGGCCTCTTCGAGCGCTTCCCGCGCCCCGACGTGATCCTCGGCTCGCACGTGGGCCCCGGACCCGTCGGCCTCATCGCGACCCTGCCGGGCACGGTCATGGGCGCCACCGACTCCATCACCGTCACGCTCTTCGGGCGCGGCGGCCACGGCTCCAAGCCCGAGGCGGCCGTGGACCCCGTGGTGATGGCGGCCTCGCTCGTGCTGCGGCTCCAGACGGTGGTCTCCCGCGAGATCGCCGCCCAGGAACCGGTGGTGGTCACCGTGGGCAAGCTGCACGCCGGCACCACCGCCGCGGTCATACCCGACACCGCCGAGCTCGGCATCAACGTGCGCACCAGCTCCGCGCCGGTCCGCGAGAAGGTCCTCGCGGCCATCGAGCGGCTCGCCCGCGCCGAATCGGCCGCCGCGGGGGCGACCGCCGACCCGGAGATCACCTCCGTCTACCACCTGCCGATGACCGTCAACGACACGGCGGCCGCCGAGCGGGTCGCCGACGCGCACCGCGAGCACTTCGGGGCCGGAGCCGTCATGACGATGGGCCCGACCACCGCCAGCGAGGACTTCGGGATCCTCGCCACCACCGCCCAAGTCCCCTCCGTGTACTGGTTCTACGGCGGCCTCGACCCGCAGGCCTTCGGCGAGGCCTTCGCGGCCGGCAAGCTGGACGAGCTCCCGCAGAACCACTCCTCCACCTTCGCGCCGGTCGCCGGACCCGCGCTGTCCGTCGGCGTCCGCACGATGGCGACGGCCGCCCTGCCCTGGCTCGCGGCCTCCCCGGCCGTCGCCGACGCGGGCGAGGGGGGCGAGACGGCATGAGCGCCGACCGGCCGCACATCATCGTCCTGCACCGCTGGCGGGACACCCACGCGCACTACGCCGACTACCTCGACCACGGCTCCGCCCACGTCACCTACGTGAGCACCGAGCTCGGCCGTGCCTCGTTGCCGGAGGCCGCCGCCGCGGTGACCACCGTCGGGCTGACCGACGACCTGCCCGCCGTCCGCGCGGCCGTCGCCGGACTCGTGGCCCGCTTCGGCACCCCGGCGCGGCTCATCGCCCTCAACGAGGGGGACCTGGACACGGCCGCGCTGATCCGCGAGGAGTTCGCGATCCCCGGCCAGCACACCGCCGAACTGGCCGTGTTCCGCGACAAGCTGACCATGTGCCGCACCGCCGAGGCCGCCGGCCTGCCGGTGCCCGCCTTCGCCCCCGCACCCGACGCGGCCGCCGTGCTCGCCTTCGGCGAGTTACACGGCTGGCCGCTGGTGGTCAAACCGCACCGCGGCACCGCCAGCCGTGGCGTGGTCCAGATCGACTCCGCCGCCGACCTGGCCGCGCTGACCGGTGCACCCGGCCGGGCGGGCGGGCTGGCCGCCGCTCTGGCCGCCGAGCCGCACCTCGTGCAGAGCTACGTGGACGGGCCGATCCTGCACATCGACGGCCTGTGGGAAGGCGGTTCGCTCGGCAGCTGGACCGTCTCCCGCTACGTGGGCGGCACCTGCGCCGACTTCACCCAGGGCACCTGGCTCGGCTCCGTGGAGGAGGACGACCCCGCGCTGCTGGACGCGGTCGAGGCCTTCGCCACCGCGGTCGGACCCGCCCTCGGCGGCTCCCAGCCCTGGGTCTTCCACCTGGAGGCCTTCGTCACCCCGGCGCCCGGCGGCGGACCCGCGCTGGTCTTCCTGGAGTGCGGGGCACGGGTGGGCGGCGGGGAGATCCCCTTCACCTGGCGCGACGTCCACGGCATCGACCTGATGGCCGCAGCCGTGGACATCCAGCTCGGCCTGACCCCGGTCCTGCCGCCGCTCAAGACCGGCGAGGTCGGCGGCTACCTGCTGCTCCCGCTCCCGGTCCCCGCCCCCTGCCGGGTCGAAGCGGCCGGCTGGGTACGGGAACCCGGGCCGGGCCGGCTCCCGTACGCCGTCAAACACGCCCCGGTCGGCTCCACGGCCCCGGCGATCAGCGGCTACGAGCACGTCGGGACCCGCTTCCGCTTCCGCGGCGCCACCACCCGGGAGGTCGAGGCGGCCATCACCGAGTCCGCGAACTCCTTCCGGCTGACCTGCGTACCGGTCGGGGCCCCGCCCGCCGACGCGGGCTGACCCCCACCGCACCCCTCGTACCACCCCTCGCACCCCCTGTTCTTCGGGGCGAACCAGCTCCACGCCCCGTACCGGAAAGGAATCCACCGTGGTCGTCATGACCTCTGAACCCCGCCGCGTCATCCTCGTGGGCAGCCGCATACAGCAGTACCGGGAATACGCCCTGGCTTCCCTCGCCCGGCACTACGAGGTGACGCTCGTCGCGCCGGAGGCGCCCACCTGGCAGGCCCGCTACGTGGAGACCCACCGGATCGCCGACACCACGGACGCCGCCAAGCTGTACGCCCCGGTCGCCGACCTGCGCGGCGAGGTCGCCGACGCCGCGATCGTCACCTGGGACGAGTGGTCGCTCGTCGCCGTGTCCTCGGTGGCCAAGAAGCTCGGCATGCGGGCCATGGACCCGGCCGCCGCCAAGATCTGCCGCGACAAGTACGCCACCCGCCAGGCCCTCGAAGCGGCCGGCATGGCCGCCGTCCGCTACATCCCCGCCACCACCGAGGACGAGGCCGTCGCCGCCGCCGAAACCATCGGCTTCCCCGTCGTCGTCAAGCCCCGCACCCTCGGCGGCAGCTTCGGCGTGATGATGGCCCGGGACGTCGACGGCCTGCGCCGGGCCTTCCGGCTCGCCTCCACCAGCCGGCTGCGCGGCGCCGGCACCACCGCCTCGGTCCTGATCGAGGAGTTCGTCGAAGGCCCCGAACTGAGCGTGGACAGCGTCGTCGTGGACGGCGTGGCCACCCCGGTCTGCGTGGCCCGCAAGCGCCTCGGCGCCCACCCGTACTTCGAAGAGGTCGGCCACCTCGTCACCGACTGGCGCCACGAGCCGTGGGCGGAGGCCGTCACCCGGCTGGTCCAGGACTCCCACCGCGCCGCCGGAGTCGACTACGGCGTCACCCACACCGAACTGCGCGTCTCCGCGGACGGCCCCCGCCTGATCGAGCTCAACGGCCGCCTCGGCGGCGACCTCATCCCGCACCTGAACGAGCTCGCCACCGGCGTGGACCTGCCGCTGGCCGCCGCCCGGATCGCCTTCGAGGAGACCCCGGACATCACCCCGACCCGCGCCCTGAGCGCCGAGGTCCGCTTCCTCTACCCGGCCTACGACGGCGCCGTCGACCGCGTCGTCCTGCCCGGCCCCGGGGACGTCCAGGACCTGGCCGAGGCCGTCGCCCTGGTGGAGCCCGGCGACGAGCTGCTGCTCCCGCCCCGCGGCCTGACCCCCCGCTCCGCCGCCCTCGTCGCGGTCAGCGAGACCCCGGCCGGCACCCGCCGCGCCCTGGACCGCGCCGAGGCGCTCTCCCGTACCGAGGTCTCCGGAGTCGCCGCGCACCGGCTCGGCGCCCGCGTCGAGAACGCGGTGACCCGCCGCTTCTTCGACCACGAGCGCACCGCGCGCCGCCAGACCGTCTCCGGCGTCCGCGGCGTGGAGTGGTTCCGCTACGGAGCCGGCGGCGGCGAGGGGCTCAACCGCCCCGTCTTCCTCAGCGAGGCCGACGTCGCGGGCCTGGAGAACGACCTGAACGGCCTCTTCGACCTGCTCAAGGCGGTGCCCGCCCGGCTCTTCGGCGGCGACCTGCGCGCCTTCGCCACCGCCGTCGGGATGTCCCCCACCCAGGCCGACCTGGTCCTGCGCGGCTCCGTGGACGAGCTCGCCCCGCTCTCCCGCGCCGACCTGTACCGCGAGACCGGCGGCTTCCGCGTCATGGAGCTCAACACCGGCTCCTCGCTGGGCGGCTGGCAGATGGGCGAGTTCGCCCGCGCCCTGATCCAGGACGCCGACTTCGCCGAGTTCGCGGCCGCCGAGGGCCTGGTCTACCCCGACCCGCTCGCCCGCATCACCGACGTGCTGCGCCGCCAGGCGCCCTCCCTCGAAGGCATCGAGCGGCCGCTGCTGGCGATCACCGACTGGCCCGAGGGCTTCGAGAAGTCCAAGTGCTGGATGGAGTTCGTCGTACCGGCATTCGAGCGACTCGGCTTCGAGACCGTCGTCTGCCACCTGGGCGACTTCGCCTACGAGAACGGAAACGTCCTCCACGAGGGCCGCAAGGTCGACGTGGTCTACCGGATGTTCCTGCCCGGCGAAATGCCCGACGAGCCCCGCACCTACGATCTCGTCAACCCGCTGCTCGACGCCGTCGAGGCCGGCACGGTCGAACTGTTCGCCCCGCTCGACTGCGAGCTGTACGGCAACAAGGGCAGCCTCGCGATGCTCAGCGACGAGCGCAACCGCGCCGTCTTCACCGAGGCCGAGCGCGAGCTGATCGACCGGATCCTGCCCTGGACCCGCTTCGTCCGCGACGAGAAGGTCACCTTCGGCGGCGAGAAGATCGACCTGCTGCCCTACGCCATCGCCAACAAGGACCACCTGGTCCTCAAGCCCACCCTGCTCTACGGCGGCGTAGGCGTCACCCCCGGCTGGACCACCGACCAGAAGGAATGGGTCGCCAAGCTCCGCCAGGCCGTCGACGGCCCGTACGTCCTCCAGCACCGCCTGCTGCCGACCACCGAGCGGTTCCTCTCCGAGGACGGCGAGACCTGCGAGGACATGGCCGTCGCCTACGGGACGCTGATGGTCGACGGACGCTACGCCGGCACCCTGGCCCGCGGCGTCACCGACCCGGCCGTGGGCATCGTGAGCATGCTGCGCGGCGCCCAGATCGGCTGCGCGTTCCACGTCGACCCGGCGGCAGAGGGAGTGGAAGCGAAATGACCGACATCGGGAACGGGGCCGCCGAGCCGGTGGAGGAGGAGGCGGCCGGAGCTCCGGCCGCCGCCGCGCCCGCCACGCTCTGGCGGGACCCGGAGTTCCTCAAGTTCTGGTCCGGGGAGGCGATCTCGCAGGTCGGGGCCCAGGTCACGACCCTGGCGCTGCCGCTCACCGCGGTGCTGACGCTCGACGCCAGCTCCTCCCAGGTGGGCTTCGTCAACGCGGCCTCCTACGCCCCGTTCCTGATGGTCACCCTCCTGGTCGGCGTCTGGGTCGACCGGGTGCGGCGCAGGCCCCTGATGATCATGGCCAACGTGGGGCGTGCGCTGCTGGTCAGCGCGGTGCCGCTGCTGGCCGTCCTCGACCTGCTCCGCATCGAGCACGTGTACGTCGCGGCGCTGCTCGTGGGCACCCTCACGGTGGTCTTCGACGTCTCCTACCAGTCCTACCTGCCGACCCTGGTCGGCAAGCAGCACCTGGTGGAGGGCAACAGCAAGCTCCAGGGCACCAGTTCGCTGGCCCAGATCGGCGGGCCCGGACTGGCGGGTCTGCTCATCGGCTGGGTCACCGCCCCCTACGCGCTGCTGATCAACGGGATCTCGTACCTCGTCTCCGTGATCACGCTGCTCGCCGTACGGCGCGTCGAGCCGGAGCCGGAGCCCCAGCAGGAGCGGACCGGGATCCGGACCAGCATCGCCGAGGGCATCCGGATCATCTGGGACAGCGCCCACCTGCGGGCCTGCGCCCTCCAGTCGGGGCTGTACAACCTGTGCTGGATGTCCCTCCAGACGGTGTTCGTGCTCTACGCGGCCCGCACGCTCGGCATCTCGCCCGGCGGCATCGGCCTGCTGCTGGGCACGGGCGCGGTGGGCTCCCTGGTCGGCTCGATGCTCGCGCAGTGGCTCAAGCGCAAGACCGGGCTCGGCCCGGCCATCCTGACGGCGCTGCTGCTGTGCTGCCTGGCCCCGGTGGCCATCCCGGCCGCACCGGCGAACGGCGGGGCGCTCTCGCTGGTCCTGTTCGTCGCCGCGTTCGCCCTGATCGGCGCGGGCGGCACCATCGCCAACATCCACATCATCAGCCTGCGGCAGTCCATGACCCCGGACCACCTCCTGGGCCGGATGAACGCCGGGTACCGCTTCGTCTCCTGGGGCACGCTCCCGCTCGGCGCCCTGCTGGGCGGCTGGCTCGGCGACCTCATCGGGCTGCGGGAAACGCTCTTCGTCACCGCCGCGCTCTTCCTGACCGCGGTCCTGGTGGTCGTGAAATCGCCGGTGTGGCGACTCAAGGACTTCCCGCCCCAGATCGTCGCGCAGCCGCGGAAGGTGGACGCAAGGTGAGCCCCACACCGCAGGCGCCGGCCCCCGGCGCCATCGGCAGCCTGCTCGCCCGCCGGACCGGCTGGGGCCGCTCCGACGCGGTGAGCCGGATCCTGGCGGCGGCCGCCGCCCCCGGGGTGCTCTCGATGGCCGGCGGGATCCCGGCCCCCGACAGCTTCCCGGTGGCCCGGCTCGCCGAGGCGACCGACCGGCTGTTCGCCGGAGCGGGCGGGGGAGCCGTACGGGCGCTCCAGTACGCCCCCACGGACGGCATCGCGCCGATGCGCGAGGTGATCGCGGCCCGGGCGAGCGCGACCGGGGCCCCGGTCGGCCCCGACCGGGTGATGGTCACCGCGGGCAGCCAGCAGGGCCTGGACCTCGTGGCACAGACCATCGTCGACGAGGGCGACGAGGTGGCCCTGGACGACCCGAGCTACCTGGGTGCCGTACAGGTCTTCCGGCGGGCCGGAGCACGGCTGCTGCCGGTGCCCGGCGACGCGGCGGGGATGCGCACCGACGTCCTGGAGCAGCGCCTCCTCGCCGGGGCCCGGCCCAAACTCGTCTACGTCGTACCGCACTTCCACAACCCCACCGGAGCCGTGCTCTCCGAGGAGCGGCGCCGCCACCTGGCCGCTCTGGCCGAGCGGTTCGGCTTCCTCGTCGTCGAGGACGACCCGTACGGGGACCTGGCCTTCGAGGGGAGCCGGCTGACGTCCACCGACGTCCACAGCGGGCGGGTGATCCGGCTCATGAGCCTCTCCAAGACGGTCTGCCCGGGTCTGCGGGTGGCCGGTCTGGTCGCCCCGGCCGAGCTGCTCGGGGAGCTGGTCGCCGCCAAGCAGTGCGGGGACCTGCAGACCAACACCTTCGGCCAGTACCTCCTCGCCGATCTGCTGGGGGACCCGGAATTCCTGCCGGCCCACCTGGCGGGCCTGCGCACGCTGTACGGCGGCCGGGCCGAGGCCATGGAGACGCTGCTGCGCGAGCGGCTGCCCTGGCTGGACTTCGAACGGCCGCGCGGCGGGCTCTTCTTCTGGTGCCGGCTGACCGATCCCCGGGTCGGGTCGGACGCGCTGTACGCGCACGCGCTGGCGCAGGGAGTGGCCATCGTGCCCGGTACGCCGTTCTGCATAGAGGAGGACGGCTCGCGGGTCCTGCGGCTGTCCTTCGCCTCCCTGGACGGCGCGCAGCGCCGGGAAGGGGTTTCGCGGCTGGCCGCGGCCTGGGAGAAGGCCCTCGCCGACGGGCCGTGACCGTTCCGTCTTCCGTCTTTCGTCTTTCGTCTTCCGTCTTTCGTCCACACCCTTAAGGAGCAAGGCCGTGACAACGACGTCGCCCGCACCGGTGACCGCCGAATCCCTGGTGGCCCGGCTGTTCCAGGTGATCGACACCCGCTCGTGGGACCGGCTCGGCGAGGTCTTCGCGCCGGACGCCGTGTACGAACGGCCGGGCTACCCGGCACTGGAGGGGCTCGACCGGATCCGCCGGTTCTACGAGCACGAGCGGATCATCACCTCGGGCGCGCACGAGGTCAGCCAGGTGACCGGCGGCCTGGCCGCGGCCGCCTGCTGGGGGCGGTTCCAGGGCGCCGACAAGGACGGCAAGGTCCTGGACGAGGCCTTCGCCGACACGTACCTCGTGCGCGACGGCAGGATCGAGCGCCGCAAGACCTTCTTCTACCGCCCGGCGATCTGACGCGCGGGCCGGGTTCGGGACCGCTGGTGCGGTCCGGAACCCGGCCCGGGTCCGCTTCGTCCGAACGGGTGAACCTCGCTACTTCTTGCCGCCGCCGAGGATCTGGCCGAGCAGGTCGCCGAGGCCGCCTCCGGCCGCCGGGGCCGCGCCGGCCTGACCCGCGGGGGCGCCCGCCGCTCCCGGTACCGCTCCGGGGGACGGGATGGGGGATTCGCCGCCGGCCGCCGTCGGGGCCGCGCCGCCGCCGTTCTTGGAGGCCGCGCGCTTGGCGAAGACCGCCAGCAGGACCGGGATCAGCAGCTCGATGACCCGGGCGACGGTGGGCGCCGGGATGCCGGTCTTCTTCGAGACGGCATTGGCCACGGGCCTGCTCACCTTGGCGAGCACTCCGGCCATCATCCCGCCGCTGAGCATGCCGCCCAGACCGCCGCCGAGGGTGGCCACGCCCTCCAGAGGGGCCTGGGTGACCTCGGCGAAGGCCTGGCGGACCTCGTTGCCGTCGTCGTCGTCGGCGCCGGCCTTCTGCTGGAGGTCGCCGGTCATCGCTCCGACCGTGGTGGCGACCGTGTCACGGGCGCCGTTCGTGTCGGTGCCGAGGAGGCCGGCGATCTCGGTCAGCCGGTCGTCGCCGAGCTCGGTCAGCACGTCGTCCTGGAAAGAAGGTTCGCTCATGCCTGAAACGCTACTTCTGTGGCGATTCGGCGGCACCTCGGATGGCGTCCCGAGCCCTCTTGGGTAATGGAAAGGCAAAGTTCCGGATTCCCGTGCAACCACGGGCAGGGGTCGCGGGTCGTATGGTGCGTCGGGACTTCCGGGGGGGATCCGGGGGGATCGGGAAGTCCGATGAGGGAGGGGTAACCGTGAGGGGGTCCGGCCGGAAGGCGGGACCCCCTTTTGGTTGGCCGCTTCCGGGGGGTCGCCTTTTTTCCACAGGCCCGGCGGGCCTGTCGCACCCGGGCTGTAGCTTCGGGCCATGACGACGAACGCGGCCGTGGCGCCGGCGGTGGTCGAGGGGGTGCTGGAGCGCATCACCTACGCCAACGAGGAGAGCGGATACACGATCGCCCGCGTGGACACCGGGCGCGGTGCCGGTGACCTGCTCACGGTCGTCGGCTCCCTCCTCGGGGCCCAGCCGGGTGAATCGCTGCGCATGGAGGGCCGTTGGGGCTCGCACCCCCAGTACGGCAGGCAGTTCACCGTGGAGAACTACACGACGCTGCTGCCCGCGACCATCCAGGGGATCCGGCGCTACCTCGGTTCCGGCCTGATCAAGGGCATCGGCCCGAAGATCGCCGACCGGATCGTGGAGCACTTCGGCCTCGACACCCTCGACGTCATCGAGGAGCAGCCGAAACGGCTGATCGAAGTGCCCGGCCTCGGCCCCAAGCGCACCAGGATGATCGGCGCGGCCTGGGAGGAGCAGAAGGCCATCAAGGAGGTCATGGTCTTCCTCCAGGGGGTCGGCGTCTCCACCTCCATCGCGGTGCGCATCTACAAGAAGTACGCCGACGCCTCCATCTCCGTGGTGCGCAACCAGCCGTACCGGCTCGCCGCCGACGTCTGGGGCATCGGCTTCCTCACCGCCGACCGCATCGCCCAGGCCGTCGGGATCCCGCACGACAGTCCGGATCGGGTCAAGGCCGGACTCCAGTACGCCCTGTCCCAGTCCGCCGACCAGGGGCACTGCTTCCTGCCCGAGGACCGGCTCATCGCCGACGGGGTCAAGCTGCTCCAGGTGGACACCGGGCTGGTCATCGACTGCCTGGCCGAGCTCGCCGCCGACCCGGAAGGGGTCGTACGGGAATCCGTGCCCGACCCGCAGGGCGGCCCGGACCCCCTCACCGCCGTGTACCTGGTGCCGTTCCACCGCGCCGAGCTGTCCCTGGCCGGGCAGGTGCGCCGCCTCCTGCAGGCGGAGGAGGACCGGCTGCCCGCCTTCCGGGACGTGGACTGGGACAAGGCCCTGGGCTGGCTCGCCGGGCGGACCGGGGCCACGCTGGCCCCCGCGCAGCGGGACGCGGTCCGCCTCGCCCTCACCCGCCGGGTCGCCGTCCTCACCGGCGGGCCGGGCTGCGGGAAGTCCTTCACCGTCCGCTCGATCGTGGAGCTGGCCCGGGCCAAGAAGGCCAAGGTGGTGCTCGCCGCCCCCACCGGCCGGGCGGCGAAGCGGCTGGCCGAGCTCACCGGGGCGGAAGCCTCCACCGTGCACCGACTCCTGGAGCTCAAACCGGGCGGGGACGCGGCGTACGACCGGGAGCGGCCGCTCGACGCGGACCTGGTCGTCGTGGACGAGGCTTCGATGCTCGACCTGCTCCTGGCGAACAAGCTCGTCAAGGCGGTGGCACCGGGTGCACACCTGCTGCTGGTCGGGGACGTGGACCAGTTGCCCTCGGTCGGCGCGGGGGAGGTGCTGCGCGATCTGCTCGCCGAGGGCGGGCCGGTTCCGGCCGTCCGGCTGACCACCATCTTCCGGCAGGCCCAGCAGTCCGGCGTGGTCACCAACGCCCACCGGATCAACACCGGCCTGCCGCCGATCACCGACGGCCTGCCCGACTTCTTCCTCTTCCCCGAAGAGGACACCGAGGAGGCCGGAAAGCTGGCCGTCGACGTCGCCGCACGTCGTATTCCGGCCAGATTCGGCCTGGACCCGAGGCGGGACATCCAGGTCCTCGCCCCCATGCACCGCGGCCCGGCCGGCGCCGGAAACCTCAACGCGCTGCTCCAGCAGGCCATCACCCCGGCCCGGCCGGGCCTGCCCGAGAAGCGGTTCGGCGGCCGCGTCTTCCGGGTCGGCGACAAGGTCACCCAGATCCGGAACAACTACGACAAGGGCGCCAACGGGGTCTTCAACGGCACGGTCGGCGTGGTCACCGGCCTTGACCTGGAAGAACAGCGGCTGACGGTGCGCACGGACGAAGACGAGGAAGTGGCCTACGAGTTCGCGGAGCTCGACGAGCTGGCCCACGCGTACGCCGTCACCATCCACCGCTCCCAGGGGAGTGAATATCCGGCCGTGGTGATCCCGGTCACGACCGGCGCTTGGATGATGCTCCAACGGAACCTTCTGTACACCGCCGTCACCCGGGCGAAGAAACTGGTCGTCCTGGTCGGGTCACGCAAAGCCCTGGGGCAGGCGGTGCGTACGGTTTCCGCAGGCAGGAGGTACACGGCCGTCGCGGCCAGGCTGTCCGGCCGCATACCGGTGGGAAACATCACCTAGATGATCGATCATTTGGGGTTCCTACAAGGTGGCGGAGGGGGCAGGATGTGCAGGCTGGGCGGCACTGAGTGCCGTCAAAAACACCAAAGCTCGACCCCGAGTGCACTCACCTGCGCCAAATGGGGGAAGGTAGAGGCAGTCAGGGCACCTCGAAGAAGAGGCACTACGTCGGTGAGGGATGACGTGAGCGACAACTCTGTAGTACTGCGGTACGCGGACGGTGAATACACCTACCCGGTGGTCGAGAGCACCGTCGGTGACCAGGGCTTCGACATCTCGAAGCTCAGGGCTCAGACCGGGCTGGTCACCCTGGACAGCGGCTACGGAAACACCGCCGCCTATAAGTCCGCCATTACTTATCTCGACGGTGAGCAGGGAATCCTGCGCTACCGCGGTTACCCGATCGAGCAGCTGGCGGAGCGCTCGACCTTCATCGAGGTCGCCTACCTGCTGATCAACGGGGAGCTGCCGACCGTCGACCAGCTCGCGTCGTTCCGCAACGAGATCACCCAGCACACGCTGCTGCACGAGGACGTCAAGCGCTTCTACGACGGCTTCCCGCGCGACGCGCACCCGATGGCGATGCTGTCCTCCGTGGTCAGCGCGCTGTCGACGTTCTACCAGGACAGCCACAACCCGTTCGACGAGAAGCAGCGCAACCTCTCGACGATCCGGCTGCTGGCCAAGCTCCCGACGATCGCGGCGTACGCGTACAAGAAGTCGGTCGGCCACCCGGTGGTCTACCCGCGCAACGACCTCGGCTACGTCGAGAACTTCCTGCGCATGACCTTCTCGGTGCCGGCCCAGGAGTACGACCTGGACCCGGTCGTGGTCGCCGCGCTCGACAAGCTGCTGATCCTGCACGCGGACCACGAGCAGAACTGTTCGACCTCCACCGTGCGCCTGGTCGGCTCCTCGCAGGCGAACATGTTCGCCTCGATCTCCGCCGGCATCTCGGCCCTGTGGGGTCCGCTGCACGGTGGCGCCAACCAGTCGGTTCTGGAGATGCTCGAAGGCATCAAGAACGACGGCGGCGACGTCGACGCCTTCATCCGCAAGGTGAAGAACAAGGAAGACGGCGTCCGCCTGATGGGCTTCGGGCACCGCGTCTACAAGAGCTTCGACCCCCGGGCGAAGATCATCAAGGCGGCGGCGCACGATGTCCTCTCGGCGCTCGGCAAGGACGACGAGCTCCTCGACATCGCCCTGAAGCTGGAAGAGCACGCGCTGGCCGACGAGTACTTCGTCGAGCGCAACCTCTACCCGAACGTCGACTTCTACACCGGCCTGATCTACCGGGCCATGGGCTTCCCGACCGAGATGTTCACCGTGCTCTTCGCGATCGGCCGGCTGCCCGGCTGGATCGCCCAGTGGCACGAGATGATCAAGGAGCCCGGCTCCCGCATCGGCCGCCCGCGCCAGATCTACACCGGCGAGGTCCTGCGCGACTTCGTTCCGGTCGAGTCCCGCTGACCCGAGGGTCGAGCCGCAGCAGTACCCGCAGGACTCGTAGAACGCTCAATGCAGGAAAAGCGCCCCGCCATCGATCCCCCCACGGGTCGAAGGTCGGGGCGCTTTCCTTACCCCGGAACGGATTCCCCCCACGGGACCCGGACCGGGTGTCTGCGTGCCGAGGCAACGTGTAGTCATCCCAACACGTTTCCGGCATCGCCCCATTAGACCCGCGGGGCCGCCCGATGGTTACGTTGGGGTCGCTGTGATCTGCGTCTCGTGTGAAGAGGGTGTGCGTGAGACGTGAAGGGTGATCACTAGCGGAAGGAGCGCAGCCGCAGGCTGTTGGTGACCACGAAGACCGAGGAGAAGGCCATCGCGGCCCCCGCGATCATCGGGTTGAGCAGTCCGGCGGCGGCCAGCGGCAGCGCCGCGACGTTGTAGCCGAAGGCCCAGAAGAGGTTGCCCTTGATGGTGGCCAGGGTCCGGCGCGAGAGCCGGATCGCGTCCGCCGCGACCCGCAAGTCGCCCCGTACGAGGGTCAGATCGCTCGCCTCGATCGCCGCGTCGGTGCCGGTTCCCATGGCCAGGCCCAGGTCGGCCTGGGCCAGCGCGGCCGCGTCGTTGACCCCGTCGCCGACCATGGCGACCGTACGGCCCTCGGCCTGGAGCCGGCGTACGACGTCCACCTTGTCCTGCGGGAGGACTTCGGCGATGACCTCGTCGATGCCCACCGCGCGGGCCACCGTTTCCGCGACGGCCTGGTTGTCTCCGGTCAGCAGCACCGGGGTCAGGCCCAGCGCCCGCAGCCGGGACACGGCCTCGGCGCTGGTCTCCTTGACCGCGTCGGCCACGGTCAGCACCCCGCGGGCCTCCCCGTCCCAGGCGACCAGGACGGCGGTGGAACCCTCGGCCTCGGCGGCGGCCTTGACCTCCGCGAGGGCGGCGGGCAGCGCGATCGACCAGTCGGCGAGCAGCTTCTCGCGGCCCACCAGGACGGCGTGTCCGTCGACCACGCCCTGGACGCCGAGTCCGCCGTGGTTCTCGAAGCCCTCCGGGACGGACAGGCCGCCGGGGACTTCCGCGGCGCCCGCCGCGATGGCCCGGGCGATCGGGTGCTCGGAGGCGTGCTCCAGGGACCCGGCCAGGCGCAGCAGTCGGGCAGGGTCCACGCCCTCGGCGGGGTGGGCGGCGATCAGGGTCATCCGGCCGGTGGTGACGGTGCCGGTCTTGTCCAGGACGACGGTGTCCACGCGGCGGGTGGACTCCAGCACCTCCGGGCCCTTGATCAGGATGCCGAGCTGCGCGCCCCGGCCGGTGCCGACCATCAGCGCGGTCGGGGTGGCCAGGCCCAGGGCGCACGGGCAGGCGATGATCAGGACGGCCACGGCGGCGGTGAAGGCGGCCGTCGGGTCGTCGGTGATCAGCAGCCAGGTGGCCCAGGTGCCCAGGGCCAGGACGAGCACGATCGGTACGAAGACCCCGGAGATCCGGTCGGCGAGGCGCTGGACCTCGGCCTTGCCGTTCTGCGCCTCCTCGACCAGCTTGGCCATCCGGGCGAGCTGGGTGTCCGAGCCGACGCGGGTGGCCTCGACGACGAGGCGGCCCGAGGTGTTGACCGTGGCTCCGGTGACGGTGTCGCCCACGGTGACCTCGACCGGGACCGATTCGCCGGTCAGCATCGCGGCGTCCACGGCGGAGCTGCCCTCGACGACCGTGCCGTCGGTGGCGATCTTCTCGCCGGGCCGGACGAGGAAGCGGTCGCCCACCGCGAGCGCGCTCACGGGGATCCGTACCTCGGTCCCCCCGCGCAGGACCGCCACGTCCTTGGCGCCGAGCCGCATGAGGGCCTTGAGGGCCGCGCCGGCCTTCCGCTTCGAGCGGGCCTCCAGGTAGCGGCCGAGCAGGATGAAGCTGACGACTCCGGCCGCCACCTCCAGGTAGATCGCCGAGGAGCCGTCCGTACGGGAGACCGAGAAGTCGAAGCCGTGCCGCATGCCGGGCATTCCGGCGTGGCCGAAGAACAGGGCCCACAGCGACCAGGCGAAGGCGGCCCCGGTACCCACCGAGACCAGGGTGTCCATGGTCGCGGCGCCGTGCCGGGCGTTGGTCCAGGCGGCCCTGTGGAAGGGGAGGGCGCCCCAGACGACGACGGGGGAGGCGAGGGTCAGCGAGAGCCACTGCCAGTTGTCGAACTGGAGGGCCGGGACCATCGCGAGCAGGACGACGGGCAGCGAGAGCGCCACGGAGACCAGGAGGCGCTGGCGCAGCGCGGCCAGCTCGGGGTCGCGCGCCTCTTCGGGCGCGGCGGTCTCCGCCACGCTCTCGGGCTCCGGCGGCGGGGGCTCCTCGGCGGTGTAGCCGGTCTTGACGACCGTCGCGATGAGGTCGGCGACCCGCACGTCGGCGCCGTACGAGACCTTGGCCTTCTCGGTGGCGTAGTTCACCGAGGCGGTGACCCCGTCCATCCGGTTCAGCTTCTTCTCGATGCGGGCCGCGCAGGAGGCGCAGGTCATCCCGCCGATGGTCAGCTCGACCTCGGCCGTGGGCGCTGCGGCGCCGGCCGCCGTTATGGGTCCGTCGTGCACTGTGCTGCTGCTCATGATCCGGGCTCCCCGCCGAGGTAGGGGTTGGGCCGGGCCGTACGGAACCAGTATGAGCTGGCCGGTACGGCCCGGCGGGGCTGTGCCTTGAGAGATGCGTGCGGAGGAGGGGGTGCTCAGGCCTGGCCGGCGAACTCGTAGCCGGCCTCGTCCACGGCGGCGCGTACGGCGGCCTCGTCGAGCGGGGCGGCCGAGACCACGGTGACCTCGCCGGTCGCCGCGACGGCCTTGACCGAGCTGACGCCCGGCAGGGCGGAGAGCTCGGTGGTCACCGCACCCTCGCAGTGCCCGCAGGTCATGCCGGTCACCCGGTAGACGGTGGTGGTCTGGGTGTCCGTGTCGGCGCTCATGTCGTTCTCCTCTTCAAGGGCGTTTCCGGGCGGCCGGAAGACGGCGGATCGCTCGTGGAGAGTCCACCGTTCATCCCGACACTCCGAGACTATACCCCTAGGGGGTATCAACGCGAGGATTCGGAGAGATCTTTTGCGGTGGACAATCGCCGTGAACCGTATGTAAATGGCACACATGGCGCACTCGGGGACCACTCTCATTCTGATCATGTCGATCGCAGTGCTCGCGCCCCTGCTCGCGTACGGGGTCTCGCGCTGGCTCCCGGTTCCGCTGGTGATCTTCGAGATCGTGCTCGGTGTCCTGGTCGGGCCCGACGTCCTCGGCTGGGCACGGTCGACCGAGGTCATCGACGTACTCAGCGAGCTCGGCCTCGCGATGCTGATCTTCCTGGCCGGGTACGAGATCCAGTTCGCCCAGGTCAAGGGCGACACCCTGAAACGGTCGGTGTGGGCCTGGGCGGCCGCCCTCGCGCTGGGGCTCGGGATCGGCCTGCTGCTGTCTGGCGGCGGATGGGAGAAGGGCGTCTACATCGGCACCGCGCTCACCAGTACCGCCCTCGGCACGATCCTGCCGGTCCTGCGGGACTCCGGGGACCTCCAGAGCCGGTTCGGCTCGGTGATGATGGCGATGGGCGCGGTCGGCGAGTTCGGGCCGATCATCGCGATGGCGCTGCTGCTCAGCGGCCGGGCGCCGGGGCAGTCGGCGGCGCTGCTGATCGGCTTCGCGGTGCTCACGGCCGGCGCCGTGTTCTGGGCGATGCGGCCCAAGCCGCCGTGGTTCGCCCGGGTCATCTCCAAGACCCTGCACAGCAGCGGTCAGTTCGCGGTGCGCCTGGTCGTGCTGATCCTCGTCGCGTTCCTGGCGCTCTCCGAGGTGCTCGGCCTCGACGTCCTGCTCGGCGCCTTCGCCGCCGGCCTGATCACCAGGCTCGTGCTGCAGGGGGCCGCCCCGGAGAGCAGCGAGGCCGTGCTGTCGAAGGTGGAGGCCATCGGTTTCGGCTTCCTGGTGCCGCTGTTCTTCGTGGTCACCGGGATCGAGTTCGACCTCGCCGCCCTGCTCGGCGGCGGGTGGGCGCTGGTGTTGCTCCCGGTGTTCCTGCTGCTCTTCCTCCTGGTGCGGGGGCTGCCGATGTGGCTGCTGGCTCCCCGGGACCTCGGGCGCCGGGACCGGTCGGCGCTGGTGCTGTTCGGCTCCACGGCGCTGCCGCTGGTGGTGGCGATCACCACCCTGGGCGTGCAGGACGGGAAGCTGGAGTCCGGGGAGGCGGCGGCGCTGGTCGGGGCCGGGATGGTCTCCGTACTCGTCTTCCCGCTGGTGGGGCTGCGGCTGCGGGCGGGATCCGGTGACGCGTCCGGCACCGGTGGGTCAGGGTCCGGTGGGTCCGGCACGGGCGGGTCCGGGTCCGGTGGGTCCGGGGACGTCGGGAAGATGGTCAGCGAGGAGGAGGCGTGGTGATCATCGGGTCCAGGTAGCGGAACAGGACCGTCTTCAGCTCCGCGACGTACGCGGCCCGTTCGGCTCCTTCGCTGGCCAGGATCAGTTCGAGGGAGGTCTTGACGATCCCGAGCACCATGTGGGCGACGTGGGTGAGCTCGGCGGGGGTGGTGTCCGGCGCCGGGGTGACGCAGGCGCGCAGCACCTCTTCGACGCGGGTCAGCATGCCGACGTGCAGCTCGTCGTGCTCCTGGGCGATGCCGGGGACGCCGGAGCCGTGCATGAGCGCCCAGAAGGCCGGGTTCTCGCAGTTGAACGCGATGACCGGGTCCAGGACGGCGTCGAGCAGTTCGGGCAGCGGCCGGTCCAGGTTCTCGGGGAGGAACGCCCGGCCGTGCGCCTCGTGGGCGCGCTGGAGGAGGTGGCCGCCGAGCTCGACGGCGATGGCCTCCTTGTTCGGGAAGAACTGGTAGAGCGTGCCCGGGGAGACGCCGGCCTCGCGGGCGATGGCGTTGGTGCTGGCCGCCGCGTAACCCGTACGGCAGAACACCCCGGCGGCGGCTGCCAGGAGCTGGGCGATCCGGCGCTCGCCGCGGGCCTGGCGGCGGCGGGGGGCGGCTTCCGGGGTGCTCTCCGGGGCTGTTCCCGGAGTTGCGCCAAGGGCCGTCTCCGCGGTCGTTTCACCCGCTTCGGCCGCGCTCTCGGCCCGAGAGGTCTCCCGCATGTCCCATCCCTTGCTTCCCGTTGCTTCCCGTGGGTGATTGACAAACACGAGAGGTCGCTCGCATTCTGGAGAAACGCGAGCGACTGCTCGTGTTTGCCAGTCTAAGTGCCCTGGCAACACGGTGAAGGGGACACCGAGACATGTCCGAAGTCAAGAAACCGCCGTCGCCTGGGGAGGGCGGCCGGTGGACGGGGTTCGTCACCACACGGCCGAGGCTCTCGCTGCTGCTCGCCCTCGTGGTCACGGCTCTGGCCGTCTTCGCCGGCGGCGGCGTCGCCGACCGTCTGGGAAGCGGGGGCTGGGAGGATCCCGGCGCCCGCTCCACCTACGCCACCAAGGCGCTGGAGCGCGAGTTCCCCGGCTCCCAGCCCAATTTGCTGCTGCTCGTCGACGCCGGGGCCGCCGGGGCCGCTGGGGTGGCCGGGGTGGACGACCCCGCCGTCGCCGCGGAAGCGGAGCGGCTGACGGCGCGGCTCGCCGCCGAGCAGGGGGTGACCGGCGTGGGCTCGTACTGGCGGACCGCTCTGCCGACCCTGCGCTCCGAGGACGGCCGGCAGGCCCTGATCGTTGCCCGGGTGCTCGGCGACGAGAAGGCGGCCAACGCCGTCCTGGACCGGATCGCCCCGAGCTACCGCGGCGTGCACGGACCGGTGAAGGTCTCCCTGGGCGGGCCGGCCGCCGTCCAGCGCGAGGTGACCTCCACCGTCCAGGAGGACCTGCTGCGCGCCGAGCTGATCGCCCTGCCCGTGACGCTCGTCCTGCTCGTCCTCGTCTTCGGCAGCGCCGTCGCCGCCCTGCTGCCCCTCGGGGTCGGCATCGTCGCCGTCCTCGGAACCAATGCCGTGCTGCGCGGGCTCACCGAGTTCACCGAGGTCTCCGTCTTCGCGCAGAACCTCACCACCGCCCTCGGGCTCGGACTCGCCGTCGACTACGCCCTGTTCATCGTCCGGAGGTTCCGCGAGGAGCTGGCCGCCGGGCACGACCCGGTGGCGGCCGTCGGGATCACCCTGCGCACCGCCGGGCGGACGGTCCTGTTCTCGGCGCTGACCGTGGCCGTGGCCCTCTCGGCCATGCTCTTCTTCCCGATGTACTTCCTGCGCTCCTTCGCCTACTCCGGAGTCGCGGTGGTCCTGCTCGCCGCGGCGGCCGCGCTCATCCTGCTGCCCGCGGCGCTGGTGCTGCTGGGGGAGCGGGTCAACTCCTTCGATCTGCGCCGGCTGTGGCGCCGGGCCGGGCCGGCCGGGAGCGACCCGGGCCGGGCCGGGGGCGGGCGGGGCTGGGCCCGGCTGACCGGCCTGGTGATGCGGCGTGCTCCGGTGTTCGCCGTGGCCACCACGGCCGGCCTGCTGCTCCTCGGACTGCCCTTCCTCGGCGTGAAGTTCGGCACCGTGGACGACCGGCAACTGCCGGCGACCGCCGCATCGCACGTGGTGCAGGAGCAGATCCGCTCCGGCTTCCCGGGCAGCCCCGGCGGAGCGCTGACCGTACTGACCGAGGGGGCCTCCGGCACCGCCGATCTCGACGCCTACAAGCGGCGGGTGGAAGCCCTGCCCGGCGTGGTGGGGGTGGAAGGGCCGGTGAGTTCGGCGGCCGGCACCGGATACGCCTACTTCTCGGTGCTCACCGAAGGCGAGGAGGTGGGAGAGGAGGCCCAGGACCTCGTGGGCCTGGTCAGGGCGGTGGACGCGCCCTTCGACACCTCCGTGACCGGACAGGCGGCGGTGCTCGTCGACGCCCGCGAGGCCATAGCCGAGAAACTGCCCCTGGCCCTGGCCGTCGTGGTGCTGGCCACGCTGCTCCTGGTCTTCCTGCTCACCGGCAGCCTGCTGATACCCGTCCAGGCCGTGCTGCTCAACGCGCTGAGCCTGACGGCCATGTTCGGGGCGGTGGTGTGGGTGTTCCAGGAAGGGCACCTCTCCGGACTGCTCTCCTTCACCCCGACCGGAGACATCGAGACGACCCTGCCCGTGCTGATGTTCTGCATCGCCTTCGGGCTCTCCATGGACTACGGGGTGTTCCTCATATCCCGGATCAAGGAGGAGTACGACCGGACCGGGGACCACGAGGGCGCGGTGCGCGCCGGGCTGACCCGCACGGGCGGACTGATCACCGCGGCCGCCGTGATCCTGGCGGTGGTGATGGTCGCCATCGGCAGCTCGCGGGTGACGAACACCAAGATGCTCGGCCTGGGGATCGCGCTGGCGGTGCTGATGGACGCGATGGTCGTGCGGAGCCTGCTGGTGCCGGCGGTGATGAAGCTGACCGGGAAGGCCACCTGGTGGGCGCCGGCGCCGCTGCGCAGACTGCACGAACGCTTCGGGCTGAGCGAGGGGGAGCCGGCGCCGGCCGCCGAGCGGCCCGAGCCGGAGTCCGATCCCGAGCCGGTAACCGCCGGAAGCCGCTAGCGGACGGGGCCCGGAAGGGTCCCGTCCCTGGACCGGACGCCGTGTCAGTCCTCGCGGCGTCCGCGGTTGCCGGGCCGGCGCGCCACCCAGGCGCGGATGGTATCGGCGTACCAGTAGGGCTTTCCGCTCTCCACGTGGTCGGGTGCGGGCAGCAGCCCGTGCTTGCGGTAGGAGCGCACCGTGTCCGGCTGGACCCGGATGTGAGCGGCGATCTCTTTGTACGACCACAGCTGTCGGTCGCTCATCCTCGACACCTCCTTGTCCACGCCGCGGGGCCGGCCGGGAGGCCGTCGGGGGAGCCGGCGCGTGGACACTGACGATCACTCAGGTTGTGCCGGGGGAACGACGCAGGGCGACGTCAGGGGAGGGGCTGTCGTCCGCCTGTGACGGAAGACCCGCGTAATGCGGACATGCGTGACACGAGGGCGACCGTCGTGACACCGGTGGCACATGTGGAGCGCACCGCGGTGACGCGTCACATCGGCAGGGAGAACAGCCGTACCGGCCCCGAGGGCCAGTCCGCGCCCCCGTACGTCGGGTGCGACGGCCACTCCTCCGACGCCCACCACCTCCGTCTCGGCGCCGCCGATGGCAACGGTCAGCCGGAGCAGGCCCGCGTGTGCCAGCAGGCGGTCGCCGTAACCGACGCCGAAGTGGTGCTCCTTGGGCGGCCAGACCAAGCCGGCCGAGGGGGTGCGTCCCGCGGCCGGGGCGGGCGGATCAGCGGTAGAGGGACGGGCGTTGGGCCAGCGCCACCCCGGTCCGTACGCCGCTGCGTGCCGCGGCCAGGCCCGCCTCGGAGACGGCAGCGGCCGCGTACCCGTCCCATGCGTCGGGGCCGTCCACCCCGCCCCGCGCGGCCGCCGCGACCCAGCGGCGGAGCTGGCGGTCGTAGGCGTCGGCGAACCGCACCGTGAAGTCCTGGTCGATCTCCCCGCCCCACCGGCCCTCCGACTGGACGACCATCGCGTGGCCGTCGCCGATCCGGGCGGTGCCGGACTCGCCGACCGCCTCGCACTGCACCTGGTAGCCGAAGCCGCAGTTGACGAAGATCTCCACGTCGACCACGGCGCCTCCCGAGGTCTCCATGAGGACGAACCGGGGGTCGCGCAGCCCCTCCCGGGCGGCCGAGGCGGGCGTCGGGGAGAACACGGTCACGGCGGTGATCTCCTGGCCCAGCAGCCAGCGGGCCGCGTCCACCTCGTGCACCACCGAATCGCTGATCAGCATGTCGCTGGTGAAGAAGGACGGCGAGGAGGCGTTGCGGTGCCGGCAGTGCAGGAACAGCGGCCGCCCGATGCCGCCCGCGTCGAGCAGCTCCTTGAGCCGCGCGTACTCGGCGTCGTAGCGCCGCATGAAGCCGACCTGGACGAGCCGGCGGCCCAGCCGCGCCTCCGCCTCCATGATCCGCAGTGCGCCCGCCGGATCGGGGGTCAGCGGCTTCTCGCAGAGCACCGGCAGCCGCCGCTCCAGCGCGTACAGGATCGCTTCCTCATGGGCGGGCCCGGGCGAGGCGATCAGTACGGCGTCCACCCCGGGCGCCGCTATCGCGGCCGCCGGGTCGGTGTGCGCGCTCGCCCCCTCCAGACCGGCCGCGACCTCCTTGACCCGGTCCCCGTCCGGGTCGGCCACGGCCGCCACCCGGGCCCCGCCGACCGTCCGGCCGAAGCGGCGGACGTGGTCGGAGCCCATCTTCCCGGTACCGATGACGGCGATGCCGAGCGTGCTGGTCATGTTCTGTTTCCTCCACGAGGGTTCGTACGGCCGGCGAATTCCGGTTCAGCGGGCGCCGCAGGAGCGCAGGTGCGCGCGGGTGCGGCGGGCGATCGGCAGCGGCCGGTCGGGCGGGCACGGGTACATGTCCTGTTCCACGATGGCGAACAGGTCCACACCGAGCCGCTCGGCGGCCGCCAGCACCGGTTCCAGCGGTGGCACCCCCGCAGGCGGCTCGCACATCACCCCGCGGGCCACGGCCGGACCGAAGGGGACCTGGTCCCGGACGACTTCGGCGAGGATCCGCGGATCGACCTGCTTGAGGTGCAGGTAGCCGATCCGCTCGCCGAAGGTCTCGATGGCCCGGACGCTGTCCCCGCCGCAGTACGCGTAGTGCCCGGTGTCCAGGCAGAGGGAGACCAGCGCGGGATCGGTGGCGTCGAGGAAGCGCGCCACGTTCTCGGGGGTGTCGATGTGCGTGTCCGCGTGCGGGTGTACGACGATCCGCAGCCCGTACTCGTCCTGGACCCGCTTCCCCAGCCGCTCGGTCTGCGTGGTCAGTTCGCGCCAGGCCCCGGGACCGAGGGTGCGGTCCTCCAGCACCTCGCCGGTCTTGTCGTCCCGCCAGAAGGACGGGATCACGACGAGGTGGGCCGCGCCCATGGCCCGGGTGAGCTCCGCGATCCGCGACACGTGCTCCCAGGTGTCCTCCCACACGGCGGGCCCGTGATGGAGTCCGGTGAAGACGGTTCCCGCGGAGACCCGCAGGCCGCGCGCCCCGATCTCCTCGGCGAGCCGGCCGGGATCGGTGGGGAGATAGCCGTAGGGGCCGAGCTCGATCCACTCGTACCCGGCTTCGGCGACCTCGTCGAGGAACCGCTCCCACGGTGTCTGACGGGGATCGTCGGGGAACCAGACCCCCCAGGAGTCCGGAGCCGAACCGACGCGGATACGGGTCAACGCGGGTGGTGAGGACGTCATACGGCCACCTTAGGGTGCGAGGCTCTGGGGTACGGGGAGCACTCGGTCGGGAGGAATGGTGTGGTGATGGCTGCGGATCCGTTGGCGTTCGACCTGATCACGATGGGGCGCATCGGGGTGGATCTCTACCCCCTGAAGACGGGCGTACCGCTCGGCGAGGCGGACACCTTCGGGAAGTTCCTGGGGGGTTCCCCGGCCAACGTCGCCGTCGCGGCCGCCCGGCTCGGACGGCGGACGGCGGTGATCACCCGGACCGGCGCGGACCCGTTCGGCGCGTATCTCCGCGCGGAGCTGCGCGGGTTCGGGGTGGACGACCGGTGGGCCGGTGAGGTGGCGGCCTATCCGACGCCGGTGACCTTCTGCGAGATCTTCCCGCCGGACGACTTCCCGCTGTACTTCTACCGCCACCCGAAGGCGCCCGACCTGGAGATCGCCGCGGACGAGCTCGACCTCGACGCGGTGCGGGCGGCGCGGGTGTTCTGGATGACCGGTACGGGACTCAGCGCGGAGCCGAGCCGGACGGCCACCCTGGCCGCTCTGGAGGCGCGCGGCAGGAGCCCGCTCACGGTGTTCGACCTGGACTGGCGCCCGATGTTGTGGCCCTCGGGGGAGGGGGCCGGGTCAGGGCCGGCGCCCGAGGGCGGGACGGCCGGATCCGGAGCCGGACCCGGGCCTGGGGGCGGTGGTCGGGACGCCGGGCCGGGAGAGTGGTACCACCGGGCGCTGTCCCTCGCCACGGTGGCCGTGGGCAACGCCGAGGAGTGCGCGATCGCCACCGGTGAGACCGAGCCGTACGCGGCCGCTCGGGCCCTGCTCGGCGCCGGAGTGGAGCTGGCGGTGGTCAAGCGGGGCCCGGCGGGGGTCTTGGCCGTCCATCGGGACGGGACGGCGGTGGAGGCCGCGCCGGTGCCGGTGACCGTCGTCAACGGCCTCGGTGCGGGGGACGCCTTCGGCGGGGCGCTGTGCCACGGGCTGCTCGCGGGGTGGGAGTTGGAGCGGGTGATCGGCTACGCGAACGCGGCCGGCGCGATCGTGGCCTCGCGGCTGGCGTGCTCGACGGCGATGCCGTTCGCCGGGGAAGTGGAGGAGGTGCTCGGCCGTGCCGGTGGTGTCTGAGTGGGCGATGGAGTGGACGAGGCTGCGCGTGCTCGACCTCGGGCCGGGGGAGGTGTACGCGCACCCGTGCGGGGAGTCGGAGTGGATCGTGCTCCCCCTGGCGGGTGGCTGCGAGGTCCGCTGCGCGGAGCCCTCCCCCACCCCGCCCCTTCCCGAAACCGGTGGCTCTGCCCCCAGCCCCCCGTCCCGGGGCTCCGCCCCGGACCCGGCGGGGGCTCCGCCCCCGGCCCCCCGCGCCTCAAACGCCGGCGAGGCTGGAGGCGCATCCCGCGCCTCGGGGCGTACGGTGCGCCCCGCGCACGTGCCGGCTGACGCCGGGGAAAATACAGCCCCTCCGGCGTTTGAGGAGCGGGGTCCGGGGCGGAGCCCCGGGAGCGGACCGCAGGTCTTCCGACTCCGGGGGCGACGCGGGGTGTTCGACGGCCCCACCGACTTCGCCTACGTCCCCCGGGACGGCCACGCCGAGATCCGGTCGGCCGCCGGCGGCCGCTTCGCGCTCGTCGGCGCCCGCTGCGAGCGCCGCCTGCCGGCCCGCTACGGGCCCGCCCGGGGGGTCCCGGTAGAGCTCCGCGGAGCCGGACAGTGCTCCCGCCAGGTCAACAACTTCGCCGCCGCCGGAGTCTTCGACTGCGACCGGCTCATCGCCGTGGAGGTGCTGACCCCCGGCGGCAACTGGTCCTCGTACCCGCCCCACAAGCACGACGAGCACCACCCCGGCGTGGAATCCCGGCTGGAGGAGATCTACTACTACGAGATCGCCCCGCACGGGGACACGCCCGGCCTCGGCTACCAGCGTGTCAGCCCCTCCCCGGCGGGGAAGACCGACATCCTCACCGAGGTGAGGACCGGCGACGCGGTCCTCATCCCGGACGGCTGGCACGGCCCCTCCATCGCCGCGCCCGGCCACGACATGTACTACCTCAACGTCATGGCGGGGCCCGGCGCCACCCGGGAATGGCTCATCCGGGACCACCCCGACCACGGGTGGATCCGCTCCACCTGGACCGGCCGGGACGTCGACCCCCGGCTGCCCTTCCACCGAGCGGAGGACCCCGCATGACCCAGCCCGTCCGCATGACCCGGACCGTCCGGCTCACCGTCGCGCAGGCCCTCGTCCGGTTCCTCTCCCGCCAGTACACCGAGCGCGACGGGCACCGCCGGCGCCTGATCGCCGCCACCTGGGGGATCTTCGGCCACGGGAACGTCGCCGGCATCGGCCAGGCCCTGCTGGAGACCGGCCGCGAGGAGATGCCCTTCCTGCAGGGCCGCAACGAGCAGGCCATGGTGCACGCCGCCGTCGGGTACGCCCGGCAGAGCGGGCGGCTGTCCGCGCACGCCGTCACCACCTCCATCGGCCCGGGCGCCACCAACCTCGTCACCGGCGCCGCCCTCGCCACCATCAACCGGATCCCGGTGCTCCTGCTGCCCGGGGACGCCTTCGCGACCCGTCCCGCCGACCCCGTGCTCCAGCAGCTGGAGGTCCCCCATGCGGGTGATGTCTCCGTCAACGACACCCTGCGCCCGGTCTCCCGCCACTTCGACCGCGTCACCCGTCCCGAAGCCCTGATCCCCGCCGTGCTCCAGGCCGTACGGGTGCTCACCGACCCGGTGAGCACCGGCGCCGTCACCCTCGCGCTGCCGCAGGACGTACAGGCCGAGGCGTACGACTGGCCCGAGGAGTTCTTCGCCGAGCGGGTGTGGGGCGTACGCCGGCCCCGGCCCGACCGGGCCGAGCTGGCGGCGGCCGCCCGGGCCGTACGGGGCTCCGCGCGGCCGCTGATCATCGCCGGCGGCGGGATCCGGCACAGCGCGGCGGGGGCGGCGCTGGCGGAGTTCGCCGAGGCCACCGGGATCCCGGTCGCCTCCACCCAGGCGGGCAAGGGGGCCCTGCCGTGGGACCACCCCGCCGACGTGGGCGGGATCGGTCACACCGGCACGGCCACCGCCGACGCACTGGCCCGCGAAGCCGATCTGGTGATCGCCGCCGGGACCCGGCTCACCGATTTCACCACCGCCTCCGCGACGCTGTTCCAGCACCCCGGCGTGCGGTTCCTCGGGCTCAACCTCGACCCGTACGACGCCCACAAACTCGCCGCCAGCCCCCTGGTCTGCGATGCGCGGGCGGGCCTGGAGGAACTCTCGGCCGAGGTCGCCGGGTACAGGGTGGACCCCCCGTACGAGGCGGCGTACAAAGAAGGGAAGAGGGCGTGGGAGCGGCTGGTCGACCGGGCCTACGCGGCTCCCGACGAGGACGCCGTCCCGACGCAGGCACAGGTGCTGGGTCTGCTGGACGGGCTCGTCGACGGTGACGACATCCTGATCAATGCCGCCGGCTCGCTCCCCGGGGACCTGCACAAGCTGTGGCGGGCCCGCTCCGCGGACCAGTACCACGTCGAGTACGGGTACTCCTGCATGGGCTACGAGATCCCCGCCGCCATCGGCACCGCGCTGGCCGCGCCCGGCCGGCCGGTGTGGGCGCTGGTCGGCGACGGGACGTACCTGATGAATCCGACCGAGATCGTCACCGCGGTGCAGGAGGGGATCCCGGTCAGGCTGGTGATCCTCGACAACCACGGCTACGCCTCGATCGGCGGCCTTTCGGACGCGGTGGGCGCCGAGGGGTTCGGAACCGCCTACCGCTTCCGGGCGGTGGACGGTTCGTACAGCGGTGCGCCCCTGCCGCTGGACCTGGCGGCCAACGCGGCCTCTCTCGGGATGGCCGTAATTCGCCCCCGCACCATCGGTGACCTGCGCAAAGCCCTCGCGGAGGCGCGGTCGGCCGACCGTCCCACATGTGTCTACGCGCAGACCCGAACACCCGACACAGTGTCGGGCCCGCCCCCCGCACAGGCGTGGTGGGATGTCCCTGTGGCCGAGACCGCGACCCGTGCGTCGGCGGCCCGGGCCCGAGAAGAGTACGACCGGCAAGCCGCGCAGCGACGTCGCCATCTGTGAAGGAGTCAGTCATGAAGACCGTCAACCACTGGATCGGTGGCAAGACCGTCGAGGGCGCGTCGGGCAACTACGGCCCGGTCACCGACCCGGCCACCGGCGAGGTCACCACGCAGGTCGCCCTCGCGTCCGCCGACGAGGTCGACGCGGCCGTGAAGGTCGCCAAGGAGGCGTTCCTGTCCTGGGGGCAGTCCTCGCTGGCCGCCCGCACCAAGGTGCTGTTCGCCTACCGCGCCCTGCTGGACGCCAACCGCGACGCGATCGCCGACCTGATCGTCGCCGAGCACGGCAAGGTGCACTCGGACGCGCTGGGCGAGGTCGCCCGCGGCCTGGAGATCGTCGAGCTGGCCTGCGGGATCACCGTGCAGCTCAAGGGCGAGCTGTCCACCTCGGTGTCCAGCCGCGTGGACGTCGCCTCGATCCGCCAGCCCATCGGCGTGGTCGCGGGCATCACCCCGTTCAACTTCCCGGCGATGGTGCCGATGTGGATGTTCCCGCTGGCCGTGGCCTGCGGCAACACCTTCATCCTCAAGCCGAGCGAGAAGGACCCCTCGGCCTCCACGCTGCTGGCCCAGCTCGCGAGCCAGGCCGGTCTGCCGGCGGGCGTGCTGAACGTGGTCCACGGTGACAAGGTCGCCGTGGACGCGCTCCTCGCGCACCCCGACATCGCGGCCGTCTCCTTCGTGGGTTCGACCCCGATCGCCCGCCACATCCACACCACCGCCTCCGCCAACGGCAAGCGCGTACAGGCCCTGGGCGGCGCCAAGAACCACATGCTGGTGCTGCCGGACGCCGACCTGGACGCCGCCGCCGACGCGGCCGTCTCGGCCGCCTACGGCTCGGCCGGCGAGCGCTGCATGGCCATCTCCGCCGTCGTGGCCGTCGGCTCCATCGGCGACACCCTCGTGGAGAAGATCCGCGAGCGCGCCGAGAAGATCAAGATCGGCCCCGGCAACGACCCGCTCTCGGAGATGGGGCCGCTGATCACCGCCGCCCACCGCGACAAGGTCGCCTCGTACGTGACGGGCGCGGCCGCGCAGGGCGCCGACGTGGTCCTGGACGGCACCGGCTACACGGTGGAGGGCAACGAGAACGGCCACTGGATCGGCCTCTCGCTGCTGGACAACGTCAAGACCGACTCCGACGCCTACCGCGACGAGATCTTCGGCCCGGTGCTGTGCGTGCTGCGCGTCGAGACCTACGAGGAGGGCGTGGCGCTCATGAACGCCTCGCCGTTCGGCAACGGCACCGCCATCTTCACCCGCGACGGCGGCGCCGCCCGCCGCTTCCAGCTGGAGATCGAGGCGGGCATGGTCGGCGTCAACGTGCCGATCCCGGTGCCGGTGGGCTACCACTCCTTCGGTGGCTGGAAGGACTCGCTCTTCGGCGACCACCACATCTACGGCAACGACGGCATCCACTTCTACACCCGGGGCAAGGTCGTCACGACCCGCTGGCCCGACCCGTCCGACGCCCCGGCCGGCGTGGACCTCGGGTTCCCGCGCAACCACTGACGGGAACCCCGGCGGCAGCTCTCCGTCCGAGGGTCCTCGCGCGGCTCCCTCGGCCGGAGTTGCCGGGCTCATCTCCGTCCGGGGTCCCCGGCCGGAGCCCCGTCCGGCCGCACGCCTCGTAAGAGCGCACGCCTCGTAAGACCGCTCGCCCCCCGCAACCCTCACCGCGGGGGGCGAGCCCGTTTCCGGCGGGGCTTCCGGCCCGCCTCAGACCAGCGACCAGACGTCCGCGGTCGCCGTCCTCGACCAGACGGGGTCGCCGTGGCCGTAGCCCGGGACGACGGTGTAGCGGACCCGCTGGTTGCCGCCCGGACCAGCCGGGGGCCGTGCGTGTGGTCGCCGCGGCCCGGCCCGAACGCCCCGTCCAGCGCATCCGTGACCGCGGGCCAGATCCCGGCGGTGCGCCGCGAGCTCCCGGTCGGGGCCGGTGCCCTCGGCGGTCCCGGCGTCCTCGGGCGGGGTGACTCCGACGACCAGCAGGCCGTCGCGGCGCAGCCGGTGGGCGAGGTTCAGGTTTCAGGCCGCCGCCCGGCAGGAGGTAGGCGATCCCGCACGGGACCCGCCGGGCGTCCGCGACCACGTCCACGTCCACCGTGAAACCGGTGCCGGACCGCCGCCGTCGAGCGGGAGCGTGAGCCGGATCCAGCCGTCCCCCGGAGGACACCTTTTCCGGTCAGCGCGCCTCCGCCAAGTCCGGTGCCGGCTCCGGCCGTTCGGCGGCGGCGGCCCGGCGGCGCCGGCGCAGTACCCGGGCGGCGATGGCGGCGCCGACCAGCACCAGGAGGGCGCCGAGCGCGGTCCACGGCACGGCGAGGAGATCAGTGGCGGAGGAGGAGACGAGGTCGGGGTAGGCCGAGGCGCCGGCGGTGATCTCGACGGTGACCCAGTCCGACTGGGGCGCGTCCGCCCACTCCTCGGTCAGCTCGATCCGCTGGCCCGGCAGCAGCACGAGCTTCAGCTCGCGGGCCGGCCGGTCGAGCACCCGGCGGCCGAACAGCCCGTCGGCGGAGACCGTCACCTTCGGCTCGACGACCACGTTGCCCCGGTTGACCAGGGAGTACGTGATCTTGGCACGGGCGTCCTTGACCCAGGGCAGCAGCGGCGCCGCCCGGCTGATCTTCACGTCCTCGACGCTCAGCCCCGGGGTCACCGGTCCGGGGACCCGGAAGTACAGGCGGGCGCCGACCTGGCGCTTCACCCCGACCTGTACCTTGCCCTCCTGCTGGATGCCCTCCACGGCGGTGTTGAGGGCGACGATCCCGCCCACGTGGTCACCGGGCGTCGCGTCCGCGGGGACCTTCACGGAGAACGGGAAGTCCTTGCGGCCCTTGGGCGGCACGGTGACGGTGTTCTTGGTCTCGGGCGGCAGCACGACCCACGTGCCCACGTCCTTGGGCTTCGTCTCCACCGGCAGCAGCGCGAAACCGCCGCCCACCGGGGTGTTGACGGCGTCCGTGGCGAATATCTGGAACGTCAGCTCCTTGTCGGAGGAGTTCACGATCGTCGCGCTGTCGCTGATGGTGGTGCCGGCCTCGCCCTGGTGGAAGAAGTACGCGCGGTCGGTCATCGCCGCACCGGCCGGGGGCGTCGGGAAGACGCCCCAGGTGCCGTTGTCCGCGGCCGTCGCGGGGAGGGCGGGGAGCAGCAGGGCGGCGAGGCCGAGGAGCAGGCCGAGGAGGAGGGTGCGGGTGCGCATGGGCGGTTCTCCAGTCGGGCCGGACGGGGTGGGGGTTCGCTGGGGGATTGCGGCGGATCGCGCGGGAGGGGTGGTGCGCGGAAGGGTGGTGCGGCGCCGGAGCGCCGCACCACCCGGGGTGGAGCGGGGTCGTACGGGTCAGGCGATCGAGAAGGTGACGACCGACTGGTAGCTGTCCGCGAACATGAACGGCGGGAGCTGGATCATTCCGGCGCCGCCGATCTCGAACTCGCCACCGGTCAGGTTGTCGCCGCCCGCGGCCGCCGAGGCGACCTTCAGCGGGACGTCGGAGATCGCACCGGGCGTACCGGCGGCGCAGGTGCTCGGGCTGTCCGCGTTGGTCACCTTGCAGGTCGGCTGGATGCCGATCTGCGCCGTGGCCATGGAGTGGCCGGTGACCGAGTTCAGGAACGGCGTCCGGGTCGCCGACACGTCCCAGCCGAGGGTCCCGCCGCGGAAGTCCTGGACGGCCATCGCGGTGAACTGGCCCACGACCGACTGGGACTTGCCGTTGATGGTGACCGAACCGAAGCTGACGGCGGGGTTGCCCGCCTGCGGGCCGATGGCCAGCGGGCCGGGCAGGACCTCTACGTCGACCGGGTTCTGCACGCCCGGCTGCGGAACGATGAAGATGTAGTCCTTGTACGGGAGGATCGAGCCGTCGATCCGGATCTTGTCGGCGGGCTGGTTGACGATGATGTTGCAGGTCGCGACACCGGCCGCGGTGGCCGTGCCGCTACCCGTGTCACCCGTGGCCGTACCGTTCTTGAGCGCGGAACAGGTGACCGCGCCCGCCGGGAAGTTGGCGCCCGTGACGACGACTTCCTGGCCCGCCTCGCCGCTGTTGGGCGACAGCTTGGTGGTGATCGGGTCCTTGGGCAGGGCCTCCACGACGACCGAGCCGAGCGAGGCGCTCGGGCGGGGGTTCGGCGTACAGGTGGTGGTGAAGACCGAGCCCATGAGGCTCGCGTCGGTCACCGCCAGGTCCAGGGCCACGGTCACCGTGGTGCCTTCGGAACCGTCCGGGATCTTGACGGTGCCGGAGAAGGCGGCGGGGTTGAGCGCCTGTCCGGCGATCACGTCGACCGTCTCGGGCGGGCTGACGACCGTCTGGAGGGTCGACCCGACCTTGAGGGTGATCTTGGAGACGTTCGTGGTCGTCACCGAGAAGCTGGGGATGACGGGGCTCGCACCCGGGTCGATGGTGATCGGGACCACGTCGCCGGCCTTGGCGCCGTCGGGCAGCGTGATCGTGTAGGGCTGGGTGCCCGAACCACCCGGCTGGGGCGCGGGCGCGACGCAGTCCATCGGGACGGGCGTCGTCTGGGTCGCGGCCTGCGCGGTGCCCGACAGACCCACCACGGCGCCCGTCAGGGCCAGGGACAGAGCGCCGGCCCCGGCTAGAACTCTTCGTCGAAACGTTGTACTCACTGGGTCGCGACTCCTTCGTCATACGAACCCTCCCCCCACCCGCTGTGTGGGGGAGGTCGAGCCGGTGCGGTGGCCGACATTGACGCGTCGCGGTGATGAGAAGTCAATGACTTGCTTTCGCCCGAAGCACACAGAAATTGATGTGCCATCAGGCCGGGTGGAGCGGAGGGGCGGATACCTGCGGCCGGTGGGCCGTGCGGGCGGGGCGGGTGGGGTTCCGGGGCGGCCCCGCCCGGGGCCGGACGGGGCTCGTGGCCTGGGCCTTCTGCGCAGGCCGCCCGATGGGCCGGACGGAGCCCGCCGGAGCGGGGCGGGTGCCGCCGGTGCGGGGCCCCGTACGGGCTACTTGTCGGTCGGTACGTGCAGCAGCAGGTTCGGTGCCCCGGCCGGCAGGCCGGTGACCCGGTCCCGCACGGAGTCCCGTACGAGGGTTTCGGCCACCTGCGCGGGCGTCTGGCGCGGGCCCCCGGCCGCCAGCCCGCGCGCCAGCACCAGCGCGGCGGCGCCCGCCACGTGCGGGGCCGCCATCGAGGTGCCGGAGGCGCGGGCGGTGGCGGTGGCGGAGCCCTTCCAGGCGGACGTGACGGCCACGCCGGGGGCGGAGAGATCCACGCAGGAGCCGTAGTTGGAGAAGGCGGGCCGGCGGTCCTGCGCGTCCGTCGCGCCCACGGTCAGCGCCTGCGGGACGCCGGCGGGGGAGCCGGTGCAGGCGTTCTCGCCGGAGTTGCCCGCCGCCACGGCGAAGGTGATGCCGGACGCGATCGCCCGCGTCACCGCCCGGTTGAGGGCGAAGCTGTGGCCGCCGCCCAGGCTCATGTTGGCCACGGCCGGGGTGGCGGGCGACTTGAGGGCGTCCTTCACCATCCAGTCGATGCCGCGCGTGATGGCCGACAGCGTCGCGTCCCCGCGGCAGTCCGCCACCTTCACGGCGACGAGCGAAACCCCTTTGGCCACCCCGTAGGTGGCTCCGCCGACGGTCCCCGCGACGTGCGTGCCGTGGCCGTTGCAGTCCGTGGCGCGTTCCATGAACACCGCGTTGGCGCCCCAGCGGGCCCGGCCGCCGAACTCCTGGTGCAGGGTGTTGATCCCGGTGTCCACGATGTACGCGGTGATCCCCTCGGCCTTGCCCGGATACGCGTACGAGCCGTCGAGGGGCAACGCCCCCTGGTCGAGCCGGTCCAGCGCCCAGGGCGCGGGCGTCTGGACGAGGGGCGGGACGAGGGGCTGGGCGGGGGGCGGGACGGGGGTGTCGCCGAGGGGGGTGTCGTCGACCTCGGTGTCGTCGCGCGGGGTGCTGCCGGCGGGCGTGCCGTCGGCCGGGGTGCCGTCGGCGGGGGTGGCTTTGATCGGGCTGCCGTCGGCCGGAGTGCTGGTGACGGGGGTGCGATTGGCGGGGGTGTCGTCGGCCGGAGTGCTGGTGAGGGGGGTGCTGCCGTTGGCGGCAGTGGCGTCGAGCGGGGTGCCGTCGGCCGTGGTGGCACCGCCGGGGGTGCCGTCCGCCGGGGCGCTGTCGGCCGGGGTGCTGGTGACGGGCGTGCTGTCGGCCGGCGTGGCGCTGGTCGGGGTGTCGCTGATCCGGAAGAGGGCGTCGGGTTCCACGGAGGCCACCCGGGGATCGGCCGCGAGTTCGGCGGCCCGGGCGGCGGTGGTACGGACGGCGAAGCCGCTCAGGACGGTGTCGTAGACGGCCCCGACCCGGTCACCGGCGGCCTCGGCCTCGGCGGCGAGGGCGCGCGTGGCCGCGACCGCGGAGGCGCGGGTGGTGCCGTCCTTGAGGACGACGACGTAGGGGGCGGTGGGGACGTCGGCGGCTGCGGCGGTGGCGGTGGGGGCGTACGGCGGCAGGGCGGTGGCCGCCGCCAGCAGGGCGGCGGCCGGGAGCAGCGTGGTGAATGCGGTCATGCCGCCGATGCTCGGCGAGGCACGGGCCGACCGCGCGGAGGGTGCGCCGACTGGCCCCACGACACGCCGCCCCAGGGGGCGGTGGACGGCTAGGACGTGTACTTCGGATCAGACCGGGCCGGCGCCGCCCGGCACCGGACGACGCGGTCGGATCCGGCCGGAGTCGAAGGACAGGGCCTAGCGGGCGAAGGGCCAGCCGAGCATCCTGAAGACGCCTTCGTCGCGGGCGCCGGCCGCCCCGTACGTGGCCAGCGCGGCCTCGTTGTCGGTGTCGACGCCCACCCACATGCCGTAGCAGCCGCGCGACTCGGCCTCGGTGGCGAGTGCCTCGGTCAGGGCCCGGCCGAGGCCGCGTCGGCGGTGGTCCTCATGCACGGAGAGCTCGTAGAGGCACATCTCGGTGCCCTTGTCGGGGTGGATCATCTCGATGCCGGAGACCATGCCGACGGGTACGCCGTCCACGTAGGCGATCAGCATCAGGTGCCCCGGGGCGGCGAGGAACCGCTGTGACCAGTCCTCGCGGGCGGGACCGTCGAAGAGGGCCTCCGCAGCGTGGAGTTCGGCAACGGTGAGGGCGGGGCGGATGTCCATGGCGATGACGATAGCCGTGCCGATGACGGCGCCGAGCGAGGCGACGAGAGAGGTGCCGGAAGGTGTGCCGATGGCGGCCCGAGGAGGGTGCTGGGAGTGGGTGACGGCGGTGCGAGGAGGGGCCTGGACGAGGGCGGTGGCGGTCCCGAGAGGAGTTGTCTGGGAAGGGGCCTGGAGGGGAGCGATGGCGGTGCCGAGAGGGGCTGGCTGGGAGGGGTGCCGGAAGGCGTGCCCGCAGCGGTGTCGAGACGGGTGCCGGGAGCGTGCCGGGAGGGGAGCGATGGCCGCGCCGAGGGAAAGGGCCGGAATGGATGCCGACGGCGGTACAGGGAGAGTTGGCTGGGAGGGAGGCGACGGCGGTGCCGAGAGGGGTGGTTGAGAGGAGGGCGACGGCGGTGCCGAGAGGGGTGGTTGAGAGGAGGGCGACGGCGGTGCCGAGAGGGGAGGGGCGGGCGCCGGAAGGGGTGCCGGGAGCGTGCCGGGAAGAAGCCGATGGCGGTGCCGAGAGGGCGTTGGGCAGGTGCTGGAAGGGTTGCCCACGGCGGTGTCCTGGGCGGCGTTGAGGGAAGGGCCGGAATGAGTGTCGGGAGGGATCCCGAAGGAAGCGTCGGAGGGGTGCCGGAGGAGCGTCGGGAGAAGTGCCGAAGGCTGCTGGCGAAGGGCCGGCGCAGTCGCGGGGAAGGGGCGGCGAAGGGCTGGCGGAGAGGCGGGGAAGGGCCGGCGGAGAGGCGGGGAAGGGGCGGGGAAGGGCTGGCGGAGAGGCGGGGAAGGGCCGGCGGAGGGCCGGCGGAGAGGCGGGGAAGGGCCGGCGGAGGGCCGGCGTAGAGACGGCGACGGGGCGGCGAAGGCGGTGCCGTAGAGACGGCGAAGGCGGTGGCGATAATGGGCGGATGGGTAACGGGGGGCGTGGTTTTGACACTGAGTGGTGGGCTGCGCCCGAGCCTTTGCGGAGGGCGCTCGCCCTCGCCTACGAGGCACTCGCGGCCGGAGGCCTTGCGGTGGGGGCGGTGCTGACGGACGCCGACGGGCAGCCGGTCGCCGAGGGGCGCAACGAGGCGTACGAGGACGGCCCGGGCGCCGGGCCGCTGCGCGGGACACCGCTCGCCCACGCGGAGATGAACGCGCTGGGGGCCGCCCGGACGGGCTGGGACCTGGGCGCGGCGACGCTGTGGAGCACCCAGGAGCCGTGCTCGATGTGCGCGGCGGCTGCCGAGTTCACCGGCGTCGGGCGGGTGCGCTACCTGGCCCCGGACCCGTGGGCGCTGTCGAGCGGCAACGGCGCCGGCTCCAGCGCCGAACCGGGCTTGCCGCAATGGCTGCTGGTGGCCAACGCCATGTTCCTGCGGAGCGTGGTCACGGCTTCGGAGGGCCCCCGGGAACCGCGGATCCTGACGCACCACCGGGCCGTCGAACCGGAGACCACGGCCTTCCACGACATCCTGCCGGCGGGCTTGCCGACGGCCGCCTCACCGGAGGACTGGCTGCGCCCCCACTGGGCCCGTCTCACGGAACTCTCGGCTGCCCGCGAGCTGCGCACACCTCGTTGACACCCGGGGCGGGCCCGGATCAGGGGGTCGTGGCCGACACCTGCCGGACCGTGGTGCCGTCCTGCACCACCGCCCCGGGGGACGGGGTGCCGTCGGTCCAGGCGTAGACCTGCTTGCCGCGCACCGTGACCTGGTACTGGTGGGCGCCCCGGCACTCGGGCCGCTCCTCGGACCTGGTGCCGGCCGGCCACCACTTGGCCTCCAGAGCCGTCCCCGCGTGCTTGCTCGGCGTGCCCGCCGAGCACTGCGGGCCGTCCAGCGGGGTCGCGCCCAGCGTGAAGCGGAGCAGCCGCGCCTCACCGTCGGTGCGCGCCATTATTCGCACGTCGGTCGCGTCCTTCGGCACCCAGCGCGGCAGCACCCACTTAGCCTCTCCGCGCGCCGGCTCCCCGCGCGTCGGAGCGTCGGCGGCCGTCGCGAAGCGCATGCCTTTCTCCTTGAACACCCGGTCGTTGATCGTGTCGGTCAGGGGGTTGGGCGGGAGGTTGGGCAGGGCGATGGCAGCGGTGGCGAGGACTCCCACGGTGGCGGCGACGATGACGAGAGGACGGCGGTTCATGTCTACGAGTATTCGCGGCGGCGGCCGTAGTCCGCGTCCCTCCCGAGGACCAACCGAATCTCTGCCGGAAGGGTGACATCGGCTCATACCTGAGTACCGGTCCGGCCCTCCGGTGCAGGTCAGGATCCATCCCGGAGGCCGTCAACTCCCGTCAACTCCCGTTAACGGCAAGAGCGGCAAGAGCGGCAAGAGCGGCAAGAGCGGCGGTGCCGGGCGCCCGCGCTCGCGGCCGCCCCGACACCCGTGGTTGCACCTGTCGTTAGAGGGAGCGTGCCCCACCGTCACACCCTCACCCCCGCCCCTGCATCACCCGCTCGGCCCCCCGCCCGGGCCGGGGCCCGGGCGTCCGCTCTCGTCGCCGGCGCCCTGGCGGCCGTACTGGCCCTCGCGCCGGCGGCGTCCGCGGCTCGGCGGGCTCCGCTGGTTCCGGAGGACAAGCCTCAGGTGCTCAGCGGTTGGACGCAGCCGGGCGCGGCCAGCCAGAGCGCCTGGGTCGCGGCGCGCGGGAACCGGGCCGAGTGGGACCCGTACGGCTTCGACTGGTCCACGGACTACTGCACCACGTCCCCGGACAACCCCTTCGGCTTCCCCTTCCGGACGGCCTGCGCCCGGCACGACTTCGGCTACCGCAACTACAAGGCGGCGGGGGAGTTCCAGGCGGCCAAGACCCGGCTGGACGACATGTTCCACGCCGACCTGAAGCAGGTCTGCGCACGCTACTCGGGCGCCCGCAAGGCCTCCTGCGACGGCACCGCGTGGACCTACCACCAGGCCGTGAAGGCCTTCGAGTAGTCCTCCGGACCTACGCCCCTGCCCATGGCCCTGGCCCAACCCGTGCCCCTGCCACCGGCCTCGTCCGGCGTGGTCACAGCGAGACGGGCCCGACGTCAGCGGCGGTCCGGGCCAATGCTCGGACGATGGGGGTCGGAGGTGGAGTGCGCCGTGTCCTCCGCCCCCTGGCGGCGGGCACCTGCCCGACGGCCCGGGGGAGCGGGCTCCCGCCGTGCGCGTGCGTTGCCACTGCGTTCGTCATCGCCGCCGCCGGACTGGTCGCCGCCGCCTCGCCGTTCGGCGGGACTGCGGACCCCACCGCAAGGGGTGGCGGAGGGGCCAAAGGATGGCGGAGGGGCTTACGTGAACGCTACGGAGGTCGCGCCAACCACCTGCGGCATACCTGTCCGACGAACTGGCTGAATGACGGGGTGCCGCAGCCCAAGTGGCTGACTGGGCTGGGAACAGCGTTCCGGTCCTCCTCGCCGTCTAAGCCCGGTGCGTCACGGGTCAGCTTGCTGATCTCAAGCGGCGGATCGAGCACGGAGGGGAGCTTCCCGAGGTGCCCGAGGTGCCCGAGGTGCCCGAGGTCGGCGGAACGGCACGGAGAACTTCACCGCGTATTCTCCGTGGCCACCCGCAGAGACCGGTGACAGCCGGACAGCCCCGGACTCTGGATGGGAAGCATCTGGGGCTTATGGCGGCGCTACGCCGGCCACGCTAAGGTGCCCTGACCTGCACGAAAGCCCTCCACGGGGGAGGGCTTCGGGGTGGGACGGTAAGTGTGCCCCCGGCAGGACTCGAACCTGCGGCCAAGTGCTTAGAAGGCACCTGCTCTATCCACTGAGCTACGGGGGCCGGAAGGTGGCCGTGGTGGCCTGGAGCCCCTTGATGGGGGTGGGGCTGTGGTCCGTGCCGGGTCAAGGATAGGGCTCCGGTTGCCTTGTCCCGGTTGCTTCACCCGCGTGCCACGATGTGGAGGTTCGGTGAAGCGGTCCCGATAATCGCAGGCAGGTGCGATTCGCGCACCGCTTTTGCGCCGTGGCGCCCTGGGTGTTGTGCACTCGTTATGCCTGCGCCCCACTCGTCCGCTGTGTCCGGGATGTGCTGCTGGAGTCGCGCTCGGCGCGCAGAGGACGTATAAGCTTCAAAAATGCTCCTAAATTGGGCATTCTTCGCATGTGGTGACCTTGGATGTTCGGCCTCAGCTGCTCGATGCCCTGTCCGCCCTGCGCGACCGGGTCGCGTCCGTGCGTCTGCCGCTGCCCTTGCCCGGCGCCCCCCGCGCCCGCCAGACCAGAGCCGAGCTGCTCGCGCAGCTCGACGACTATCTCGTACCCCGGCTGAAGGCGCCGGAGGCGCCGCTGCTCGCCGTCGTCGGCGGGTCCACCGGGGCCGGTAAGTCCACCCTCGTCAACTCCCTCGTGGGGCGCCAAGTGAGTGAAGCCGGCGTACTCCGGCCCACGACGCGCACCCCCGTCCTCGTCTGCCATCCGGATGACCACCACTGGTTCGCCGGGGTGCGGGTGCTGCCCGATCTGATGCGGGTCTGGGCCCCCCAGGACGACGAAGACACCCCCGCGTCCGCCCGGACGGCCTCCCGCCGGCCGGGTGACAGACACGGGCGCGGGTACCCGTCCGCCACCCGCGAGGTGCGGATCGAGACCGTCTCCACCCTGCCCCGCGGCCTCGCCATCCTCGACGCCCCCGACATCGACTCCCTCGTGGTCGACAACCGGACGCTCGCCGCCCAGCTCATCTGCGCCGCGGACGTCTGGGTGATGGTCACGACCGCCTCGCGCTACGCCGACGCCGTGCCCTGGCACCTCCTGCGCACCGCCAAGCAGTACAAGGCGACCCTCGTCACCGTCCTGGACCGGGTCCCGCACCAGGTGCTCGCCGAGGTCTCCCGGCAGTACGGGGCCCTGCTCACCCGGGCCGGGCTGGGCGAGGTGCCCCGCTTCACGGTCCCCGAACTGCCCGAATCGACCGGCGGGGGCGGGCTGCTGCCCGCCAGCGCCGTGGCCCCGCTGTTCGCCTGGCTCGCGCACCACGCGCAGGACCCGGCCGCCCGCCAGTACGCCGTCGGGCGCACCGCGCTCGGCGCGCTCGACTCCCTCGGGCGCCGGATGCCGGAGCTCGCGTCGGCCGTCGCGGCCCAGCACGCCGCCGCCGTACGGCTGACCTTCGCCGTCGAGGACGCCTACAAGCGGGAGGGCAAGCGGGTCCGGGGCCGCCTGGACCGGGGCGCCGTACTCGCCGGCGACGCGCTGACCCGCTGGCGCGGCTACCCGCTCGACACCAGCGCCGACGAACTCCTCGACTCCCTCGCGGAATCCCTCGCGGCACTGCTCCAGTGCGCCGTGGCCGCCGCCGACGAACGCATCGCCGAGGCCTGGCGGCGCGAGCCCGCCGCCGGCGCGGTCTCCCTGCCCGCCCCCGACCGCGAGGCGGCGGAACGCATCGGCATGGCGGTACGCCGCTGGCGGCGCGTGCTGGAGGAACTCGCCGAGGAAGAGGTCGCGCGGCTCGACAAGCAGCCCGCGCCCGACCCCGACGGGGTCGCCGCCCTGCTGGTCGCGGCCCTCCTCGGCGGCAAGCGGGCCCGGCCGGCCGGGGAGAAGCTCGCCGAGCGGATCGGAGTACAGGCCGCCGTACGGCTGCGCGACCGGGGCGGGGAGCTCGTCGCCGAGCACCTCGACCAGGTGTTGCGCGCCGAACGCGACCGCCGCCTCGCCCCGATCGAAGCGCTCGAAGTGAGTCCCGAACCCCAGGCCGAGCTGATCGCCGCGCTGTCCGTACTGCAGAAGGAGAGGTGACGCGGTGACCGCCCTGACCGACCGCACCGACGACCGCTGGGACGACGGACTGATCGCCCGCTCGCGCCCCCGGACCAGCGAGGACGACTGGCCCGCGAGCGGCGACGAGGAGGGCGACGAAGCACTCGTACGGGCGGTTTCCGGCGCCGGAAGCGACGGCGGCAAGGCCCCCGCGCCCCCGCTCAGCCCCGAGGCGCAGGCCCTGCGCGTCCGCCTCGACGCGCTGCGCCAGCTCATCGGACTGTCCCGGACCAGGATCCTCGACGGAAAGACCCTCGCCGAAGCCGGCCGCGTACTGGACGAGGCGGCCGCGCGCCGCGGCCTGTCGGCCCAGCACACCGTCGTCGCCATCGCCGGAGCCACCGGAAGCGGCAAGTCCACGCTCTTCAACGCACTCGCCGGAGTGCAGATCTCCGAGACCGGACTGCGCAGGCCGACGACCGCCGCACCCATCGCGTGCAGTTGGTCCGACGGAGCCGCGGGCCTGCTGGACCGGCTGGAGATCCCCGGACGGCTGCGCCGCCGCCCCCGCGAGACCTCGGAGGCCGAAGCGCTGCGCGGCATGGTCCTGGTCGACCTGCCCGACCTGGATTCGGCGGTCGGCGCCCACCGCGACCACGTGGACCGGGTCCTGGCGCTGGTCGACGCGGTCGTATGGGTGGTGGACCCGGAGAAGTACGCGGACGCCGTCCTGCACGAGCGGTACCTGCGCCCGCTGGCCGGGCACGCCGAGGTGACCTTCGTCGTCCTGAACCAGGTGGACCGGCTGCCCGGGGAATCCGCCGATCTCGTCCTGGACGACCTGCGCCGGCTCCTCGACGACGACGGGATCGCACTCGGTGAACACGGCGAGCCCGGGGCCACGGTGATCGGGCTTTCCGCCCTTACGGGTGAAGGCGTCGGGGAACTGCGCGAGATGCTCGGACAGTTCACCCAGGAGAAGGGCGCCGCGACCCGCCGCATCTCCGCCGATGTCGACAAGGCCGCGGCCCGCCTGCGGCCGCTCTACGTGGCCGACGGCCACGCCGGCCCGGAGATCGGGGAGACCGCGCGCGCCGAGTTCGAGGACCGGCTCGCCGAGGCGGTCGGCGCGTACGCGGCCGGGCTGGCCGCCGAGCGGGCCTGGCGGCGCAACGCCGGGAAGGCCTGCGGCACCCCGTGGCTGCGCCTGTGGCGGTGGTACGAGAGCCGGCGCTCCCCGCGCTCGCTGGCCGGCCTCGCCGCCCTGGCGGCGATCGGGCGTTCCCCTGCGGCCGGCGAGCAGCCGGTCGAGGAAGAGGTGACGGCCCGCCAGCGGGTGGAACAGGCCGTGCGCACCGTCGCCGACGAGGCGGTCCTCGGCCTGCCCGACCCCTGGGCGCAGGCCGTACGGGAGACGGCGGTCCGCGGCGCCGAAGGGCTCCCGCAGGCGCTGGACGAGATCGCGGTGACCCTCGGCCCGGCGGTCGCGATGCCCAGCACCAGACCGCCGCGGCCCTCGTGGTGGCCGGCGGCGGTACTGGCGCAGGCTGCCATGACCCTGCTCCAGATCTACGGCGGCCTGTGGCTGGCCGGGCAGATCGTCGGGGTCCTGGAGCCGAGCCTGATGCCGCCCGTGCTGCTGATGGTGGCCGGCATCGTCGGCGGACCGCTGGTGGAGTGGGCCTGTTCGATCGGTGCCCGGGGTCCGGCGCGGCGCTACGGGCAGGACGCGGAGCGGCGGCTTCGGGAGGCCGCGGCCGGCTGCGGGCGGGCCCGGGTGCTGGAGCCCGTGGCGGCGGAGCTGCTGCGCTACCGGGAAGTGCGCGAGCAGTACGCGACGGTGGCGAAGTTGTCCACAAGCCGTCAGTAGTCCACAGCCCCCAGCGGGTTCCGGCGGCCCGGGCCAGCATGGTCGTACCTCGTGCGGATGGTCCGGGCGGGTACGGAAATGCGGGTCGGGCGGCGCGTGGTCGAGCAGCGCCGCCGGGCCCCGGAAGGACGGCCGGGATGAACGACACCCAAGTGACGCTGGTGGGTTACGTGGCCACGCAGATCGATTACAAGGACACGGCGAGCGGCCCGGCGGCCCGGTTCCGCTTCGCGGTCACCCCGCGGTACTACGACCGTAAGAAGGAGAGCTGGGCGGACGCGCCCACCAGCTTCTACACGGTGTGGGCCCGGCGCGGCCTCGCCGTGAACCTCGCCGGATCCGTGTCCGTCGGCGAACCGCTGGTGGTCCACGGAAGGCTGCGGGTGCGCGAGGACCCGCCCGACGGGGAGGGGAACCGGTGGTTCTCGGCGAACATCGACGCGACCGCCATCGGGCACGACCTGAACCGCGGCACGGCGGCCTTCCGGCGGGTCGTCAGGACGGACGTGCCGCTGATGGGCACTCAGACGGCGGCGGTGGTCTGAGTGTTCGAGGAGGCTAGGATTCCCCGGTACTCACGGGCACCTGGGCCTTCGGCCCGAAGGGGAAGACTGTGTCGATTTCCGTTCCCGCACCCTCCGCTCCTGCCACCGCCATTGGCGTTGCTCCTGTCGGCGCTCCTGCCGGCGCTCCGGGCGGCGGTGTTCCGGTTCCCGCTGCGGCGCACGCTTGCGACGCACCGGCGACGCGCACCACGGTCGCCGCGGCCATACGGGACTCCGTGCGGCGGCCGATCGCGGTGGCCCTGCTCGCCGTCGCGCTGGCCGGAGCCCCGGGGGCGGTGGCGGCCGCCGACGCCGGCCCGGCCGCGCCCCGGACGCCGGAGGGCGCGAGCGCCGTCCTCGACGGGCTGAAGACCTACGGACAGGCCGTCCTGCACGGCACGGACGGAACCGTGCGGCAGATCCCGGCCGGGCTGTACGAGATGCGGGTCGACGGCGGCGGCATGCTCCAGACCTACGGCGTCGGCGTCACGGGGAACGCGCAGCCCCAGGCCCGGTTCACGGAGATCGGGTGGAGCGGCACACCGCTCGCCGGGAACGCCGAGGCGGGCCGGATCCGCTGGGTCCTGGAGCACTCGTACCCCCAGCTGAACGATCTGGCCGGGCTCGCCAAGGCGGCCGGAGCCGCGGCGCTCACCGCGGAGAGCGCGGCGGCCGGGACCCAGGTGGCCATCTGGCGGCTGGCCGAGCGCGCATGGGTGGAGGCCGTCGACCCGGAGGCGGAGAAGCTGGCCGACTACCTCCAGCGGGAGGCGCGGCGGCTGCCCGAACCGCCGGCATCGCTCGCGGTGGATCCCGGAGAGGTGTCGGGGCCCCTGGGCACCCGGATCGGGCCGGTCACCGTGCGGACGGGCGCGCAGAGCGTGAGCGTGACCCCGGACGCGGAGGCGGTGGCCATGGGGGTGCGGGTGGTGGACGCCCAGGGCCTGCCGGTCACCTCCGCCGCCAACGGCGCGAAGCTGTTCTTCGAGGTGCCGGAGGGGACGCCGGACGGCAGCGCCGAAGTCACTCTCCGCGGGTCCACCCGCGTGCCGGTCGGCCGGGTCTTCACCAGCGGGGTCCCGGCGCAGGTCCAGATCGTGGCCGGCTCCAGCGAGTCCGCCGCCGTGGCCACGGCGACGGCGAAGTGGCCGCGGGTCCCCGCCGACCAGCCGGCCGACGCCGCGGCGTCGGGCGGGGCGATGACCGCACTGGGCGCAGTGGGCGCGCTGTCGGAGGCTGCCCCGGCCGTGGACCCGGACACCTCCGGGGAACGGCTGGCCGCCAGCGGCAGCTCGGCGGCCACCCCGGTGATCGCCTCCCTGGCGGTGGGCCTGGTCGTCCTGGGCGGCATGGTCGTCCTCCTCCTGCGCAAGCGCCCCCTGGAGGACGGCCCCGGCCCGGAGCGGTCGACAGAGCGGGAGTAGGACGCACGGCCGGAGTAGGACGCACAGAGGGAACCGGTGCCCCGGCAGGGCCCCCGGCCCGGCCCCGGCCCGGCCCCCGGCCTTGCTCCGACCGGGGCCTCGCTGTGCCTCGCGGGTCCGGCCGGGTCCGCGCGGTCCTGGCCCGGCCTGGCCCGGCCTGGCCTGCCCGTCCGCCGCGACCGGACGGGCGGGGACCCCCGGAGGACCCGGTGCGGGCTGGTTCGGATGCGGGCGTTCGGGTAGAGGCAGAGGATGGCTGATCAAGAGCTGACCTGGCGGGGCGCGGTCGCACGAGGGGACCGTTGGATGTTCGACGTGGTGGCCCGGCGGCACTGGCCCGGGGCCGACCGGGTGCTGCCGCGGCTCGGGCGGGCCGCGAACCACGGGCTGCTGTGGGGCGGCGCGGCCGTCGGGATCGCCGTCCTCGGCTCCGCCGGGGCCCGCAAGGCCGCCGTGCGCGGGGCCGCGTCGCTGGCACTGGCCTCCGCGACGATCAACACCGTCGGCAAGTGGTCCGTGCGCAGGCCCCGCCCGGTGCTGGACGGGGTGCCTCCCGTGCGGCAGCTCGCCACGCAGCCGCGTACCACCTCCTTCCCGTCGGGGCACTCCGCGTCCGCGTTCGCCTTCACCGCCGGAGTGGCGCTGGAGTCCCCGCTCTGGGGCGCCGCGCTGGCCCCGGTCGCCGCGTCCGTCGCCTTCTCCCGCGTGTACACCGGCGTGCACTACCCCTCGGACGTGCTCGCGGGCGCGGCCCTGGGGGTGGCGGCCGGATTCGTCGTCCGCCGCCTCACCCGGGACGTCGAGGAGGCACGGATCGTGCCCGGCGACGAGCGGTCCGCCGTGGGGGCGCCCGCGCTGCCCGACGGGGCCGGTCTCACGGTGGTGGTCAACACCGGATCCGGCACGGCCGCCACGACGGGGCTCGACGTACTGCTGCGGGAGCGGCTTCCGAAGGCCGAGCTCGTCGAGTGCGACGGGCCGGAACTCGCCGCGGAACTGGCCGCGGCCGCCGAGCGGGCCACCGTGCTCGGCGTGTGCGGCGGCGACGGCACCATAAACGCCGCCGCCACCGCCGCGCTGCGCGCCGGGATCCCCCTGGCGGTGTTCCCCGGCGGCACGCTCAACCACTTCGCGCTCGACCTCGGCCTCGCGGGAACCGAGGACACCTGCCGGGCCGTGGCGGCCGGCCACGCGGTCCACATCGGCGTCGGCCGCTTCACCCCCGGCCCCGGCACGGGCACGGACCCCGAGGACACCCGGGCCGGGTACTTCCTGAACAACTTCAGCATCGGGGCCTACCCCGAGCTGCTCGGCCACCGGCTCCGCTGGGCTCCCCGGATCGGCGGCGGCCTCGCCGCCCTGCTGGCCGCCTGGCGGGTGCTGCGCGCCGAGCGCCCGGTACGGCTCAGGCTCGCCGGGAAGCCGCGCAGCGTCTGGCTGCTCTTCGCGGGCAACGGCACCTACCAGGGCACGGGCCCGGCGCCCCGCTACCGCAAGAGCCTGGGCGAGGGCCTGCTCGACATCCGCCTCGTCCACGGCGGCGGCCGCCCCGGCCCCCGACTGCTCGCCGCCGCCTTGGCGGGCCCCCTGACCCGTTCCCCGGTCCACGTCGCCACCCGGCTGCGCAGCCTGCGCGTGGGCGACATCCCCGCCGGCACCCCGCTCGCGTACGACGGCGAGTACGCTCAGGCCCCCGAGGCCCTGGTCCTGGAGGAGCTCCCGGACGCCCTCACCGTGTACCGCCCGCGCTGAGCCGGACGCCCCCGCCCCGTCCCGGCCGGACGGCCGTCCCGTCTCCCGCCCCGGTCGGGCGGCCGTTCCGCCCCGGTCGCGCGGCCGCCCCGCCCCGCTCGGGCGGCCGTCACGAACCCGGGGCCAGGCCCGGCGCGGACGGCGGCCGCGCCACCGGAGCGGCGTCCACGCCCAGGTCGGCCCGCATCACGCCCCGCATGACGTCGGCGCGCGCCGTGAGGTCGCCGAGCCGGGCGTGGATCTCCTCGAACGACCCGTCCGGTTCGGGGGCGCCCTCCGCCAGCCGCATCGTGCGGGCGTAGGCCCGCGCCATGCCCCGCGTCATGCTGTCCAGCTCGGCGAGCACCGTGGCGGAGGCGATCATCTGTGCCTCGGCGAAGGCGGCGTGATGGCCGTTGCGGGCCTCTTCCAGCACGGCCCGCTCCTCCGGGGTGACCTGCGATCCGTGGGCGAGCCAGAGGAAGGACATGAGGGCGATCCGATAGCGCCGGTAGGCGGCGTTCGCGGCCGCGTAGCACTCCCGCCGGCGGGCCAGCTCCGCCAGCTCCTGTTCCCGCAGCCACGCCATCTGCGCGACCCGCTGCTCCCGCTCGAACTGCGCCGCCTGCACCCGTGCCAGCATCCGCTGCGAAAGCACCGTCGCGAGCAAGGTCCCTGCCACGCCGACCACGGCGGCGCCGAGCGCGATCAGTCCGCTGTCCATGCGTCCCCCCACCCCACCTCGGGCGCAGCCCCCGGCCACGCCCTCGTCAGTGGCATCCTGCCGTGCGGCACAAGGCCTCGGGGTGCTTTCGGAGGCGCCGACCCGGGGATCGCCAGGACCCGGCCGCGTTCTCCGCGTGCACCCGCGCCGGCTGCGCATCGCCGAGCGGGGGTCGACCCCGTCGGGGAACATCCGCACGAGTGGCTGCGGCCACACGTTTTGCGACCCGTGCTCCGCGCGGTGCGGTCGGGCCCAGGTCAGGGGGCCGGGACCATACGGGTTTCCCCCGAGGGATGGACGTCAGGCAAGATGGGGTGTATCTGCCCACCCATCGATCTGCCGGACGGTTTCTCTTGGCTGAGTTCATCTACACCATGCGCAAGACGCGCAAGGCGCACGGCGACAAGGTGATTCTTGATGACGTCACCCTGAACTTCCTGCCCGGCGCGAAGATCGGTGTGGTCGGCCCGAACGGCGCCGGTAAGTCCACCGTCCTCAAGATCATGGCGGGGCTGGAGCAGCCGTCCAACGGCGAGGCGTACCTGTCTCCCGGCTTCACCGTCGGCATCCTCATGCAGGAGCCCAAGCTCGACGAGTCGAAGACCGTACTGGAGAACGTCCAGGACGGCGCGGCCGACATCATGTCCAAGCTGAAGCGCTTCAACGAGGTCGCCGAGGAAATGGCGACCGACTACACCGACGCGCTCCTGGACGAGATGGGCAAGCTCCAGGAGGTCCTGGACCACGCGAACGCCTGGGACCTCGACGCCCAGCTGGAGCAGGCCATGGACGCCCTGGGCTGCCCGCCCGGCGACTGGCCCGTCACGAACCTCTCCGGTGGCGAGAAGCGCCGCGTCGCGCTCTGCAAGCTGCTGATCGAGGCCCCGGACCTGCTCCTCCTCGACGAGCCCACCAACCACCTCGACGCCGAGTCGGTGAACTGGCTGGAGCAGCACCTTTCGCAGTACAAGGGCGCCGTCGTGGCCGTCACCCACGACCGGTACTTCCTGAACAACGTCGCCGAGTGGATCCTCGAACTCGACCGCGGCCGCGCCCACCCGTACGAGGGCAACTACTCCACCTACCTGGAGAAGAAGGCCACCCGTCTCAAGGTCGAGGGCCGCAAGGACGAGAAGCGCCAGAAGCGTCTCAAGGAAGAGCTCGAGTGGGTGCGGTCCAACGCCAAGGGGCGTCAGACCAAGTCCAAGGCCCGCCTCGCCCGCTACGAGGAGATGGCCGCCGAGGCGGACAAGATGCGGAAGCTGGACTTCGAGGAGATCCAGATCCCGCCGGGCCCGCGTCTGGGCTCGATCGTGGTCGAGGTCAACAACCTCAACAAGGCGTTCGGTGACAAGGTCCTCGTCGACGACCTGTCCTTCACGCTGCCGCGCAACGGCATCGTCGGCATCATCGGCCCGAACGGCGCCGGCAAGACCACGCTCTTCAAGATGCTCCTGGGTCTGGAGGAGCCGGACTCCGGTTCCGTCAAGATCGGCGAGACCGTCAAGATCTCGTACGTCGACCAGAGCCGCGCCAACATCGACCCCAAGAAGTCCCTCTGGGCCGTCGTGTCGGACGAGCTGGACTACATCAACGTCGGCCAGGTCGAGATGCCGTCCCGCGCGTACGTCAGCGCGTTCGGCTTCAAGGGTCCGGACCAGCAGAAGGCCGCCGGCATCCTCTCCGGTGGTGAGCGCAACCGCCTGAACCTGGCGCTGACGCTCAAGGAGGGCGGCAACCTGCTGCTCCTCGACGAGCCCACCAACGACCTCGACGTCGAGACCCTGTCCTCGCTCGAGAACGCGCTCCTGGAGTTCCCGGGCGCGGCCGTGGTCATCTCCCACGACCGCTGGTTCCTGGACCGAGTCGCCACGCACATCCTGGCGTACGAGGGCGAGTCCAAGTGGTACTGGTTCGAGGGCAACTTCGAGTCGTACGAGAAGAACAAGGTCGAGCGGCTCGGCGCGGACGCGACCCGTCCGCACCGCGCCACCTACAAGAAGCTCACCCGAGGCTGAGGGCCGAGGACACGGGCCATGGCCAGACACCACTACCGATGCCCCCTCCGCTGGGCGGACATGGATGCCTTCGGGCACGTCAACAACGTCGTCTTCCTCCGCTATCTGGAGGAGGCGCGGATCGACTTCATGTTCCGCCTCGCGCCGGGGGAGGGCAGTGAGTCCTTCACGGGCGGCTCCGTCGTGGCCCGCCACGAGATCGACTACAAGCTGCCCCTCGTGCACCGTCACGAGCCGGTGCTCATCGAGTCCTGGGTGACCCGGATAGGCGCCGCGTCCCTGACCATCCGCTACGAGGTCAAGGACGAGGCGACCGAGGACGCGCCCGAGACGGTCTACGTGCGCGCCGAGACCGTGGTCGTGCCCTACAACCTCGCCGAGGGGCGGCCCCGCCGCATCACGGCCGAGGAGAAGCTCTTCCTCCAGGAGTACCTGGACGAGCCGAAGGCACAGCCGAAGACCGGTGCCCCTGCCGGAGGCATCGCGGCATGAACCAGCAGCTGCGCTTCGCCGACTCCGGGGAGGCGGCCGACCTGGCCGCCTTCCTGGGCCGGCTGGTGCACTACGACCGCGCCGCCGCCGTCCGCCTGCAGGCGCAGGCCGGCGGCGGCGCGCTCGCCGTCTTCGGGCGGCCGCCGTCCTTCGACGTCCTGGCCGTCCGTACGGTGCGGCTCGCCGCACCCGTCTCCGCTCCGCTCGACCTGACCGTCTCGGCCGGGGAGCTGCTGGAGTCCGTCGACGAGGGCGAGCGGGCCGGCGCCGCCGTCCCCGCGGCCGTCACCGGACCGCCCTGGGCCGGTGTGCTGCCGCCCCGCGGCGGCTGGACCCCGGTCGCCGGGCTGCCCGGCCCCGAGGAGATGGCCGAGGCCCTGGCCGCGTCCGTCGCCGAGTTCCGGGCCCGGGACGAGGCCCTGCCCCCGCAGCACCGGACCCGCTCCGAGCGCGACCGCATCGGCCGCGAGATCTGGTCCCGCACGCTGGGGGACACCGAACTTCCGCTGCGCGCCGTGCACGCCGCGCAGTCCCTGGGCTTCCTGCGGCCCGTACGGTCCACCGTGCCCGCCGCCCCCGCCGCGCCCGGCACCCCCGAGCCGGTGGCGCTGTTCGCCTCCGGGGGCTGGCTGCGGCTGCGCACCCCGTACGGGTCCGTGGCCACGCGCCGCCCGGGCGGTCTGGGCACCCTGCTCGTCCGGCCGGTCTAGCCGGCCGCGCCGTACGGGATCCCCGCGCCGGAGCCCGTACGTCCTAGCCCGCGGTGTTGATCATCGACGCGGCGGCGTACGTCAGGTACCGCCACAGCTGCGCCTCGTGCTCCGGCGCGAGGGCGAGCTCGTCCACCGCCACCCGCATGTGGGCCAGCCACGCGTCGTGCGCGGCGGCGTCCACCTGGAAGGGCGCGTGCCGCATGCGCAGGCGCGGGTGGCCGCGGTTCTCGCTGTAGGTGTTCGGGCCGCCCCAGTACTGCATCAGGAAGAGCGCGAACCGCTCCTCGGCGGGACCGAGGTCCCCCTCCGGGTACATCGGGCGCAGCAGCGGGTCCTCGGCGACCCCCTGGTAGAAGCGGTGGACCAGTCGGCGGAAGGTGTCCTCGCCGCCCACCAGTTCGTAGAAGGTCTGCTCCTGGACCGTGCCCCGCGGAATCTCATTCACCCGACCATCGTCTCAGACGCCCGGACGGAGGACCCCGGTCCTAGGACCGTCCCTCGCGGCCGCGGAGCGTTCACGCGGGCGGCCCCGGCGCGGGAGCAGCGCGGTCGCACCCGGGACGCGTCCGCAGGACAGTGGAGACATGGGCGCACACGCCGAGGTACGCGACGTGCGGGAGACCGCGCACGCCGCCCAGGTACGGGAGCTGACCGCCGCCGGGGTGCTGGAGGATCCGCGCTGGCGGGCGGCCTTCGCCGCCGTGCCCCGGCACGTGTTCGTCCCGTACTTCTACACCGGCCGCGGCGCCGGGCACGAGCGGCTCTGGGCGGAGGACCCCGACCCCGAACTGCGGGCACGCTGGCTGCGCGGGGTCTACACCGACACCCCGCTCGCCACCCGGCTGCGCGACGGAGAGCTGGTCTCCTCCAGCAGCCAGCCCTCGCTGATGGCGAAGATGCTGGAGGCCCTGGACGTGCGCGACGGGGACAACGTGCTGGAGATCGGCGCGGGCACCGGGTACAACGCGGCCATGCTGTGCCATCGGCTCGGAGACGGGCTGGTCACCACCGTGGACCTGGACGAGGAGATCACCGAGTCGGCGCGCGCGCACCTGGACCGGCTCGGCTACCACCCGGCGGTCGTCACGGGCGACGGGGCCCGCGGCTGCCCCGCCCGAGCCCCCTTCGACCGGATCCTGGTGACCTGCACGATCCCGCTGATCCCGCCCGCCTGGCTGGGCCAGTGCCGGCCGGGGGCCCGGATCCTGGCCCCGCTGTCGACCGGTCTGATCGCGCTCACGGTGCGGGACGCCGGGTTCGCCGAGGGACGCTTCCTGCACACCTCGGCCTACTTCGTGCCGCTGCGCGGGGCCACGGCCGCGCCGCCCGGCACGTACGGGATGCCGCAGGGGCTCCCGTACGAGCTGGTGGAGAACGAGCGCTTCCAGTTCATGCTGGTGCTCACCTCCGGGGCGCTGCACCCGAGGGAGGCGCTGGACCTGTGGCGGCGCGAGGGCCGGCCGGCGCGCGAGCGCTTCGGGGTGACGGTCGGCGAAGCGGGGCAGTGGTCCTGGCTCGACGATCCCCAAGGGCCCTACGTGTGGCCCCTGGGGGAGGCGGGCGGGGAGATCGGGGCACCCTAGGCCGGCCATCGACACGGGCCGTACCCCGCCGCCCGCCGGCGGCCGAGCATCCCCGACACGACGAAGCCTCCGGGTGTCACCGGAGGGCTTCGTCGTGTTCGGCCGGGCGGGTCAGCCGCGCCGGACGGTGATCGTGGTCCAGGCGCCGACGTGGACGCGGTCCCCGTCGGCGAGCGGAACCGGCACGTAGGGCTGGATCGAGTCCTCGCCGCCGTTGATCGTGGTGCCGTTGGTGGAGTTCTGGTCCACCACGGCCCAGCTTCCGTCGGGCTGCTGGACGAGCACCGCGTGCTGGTGCGAGACGCCCGGGTCCTCCGGGGGCACCGACAGGTCGATGTCCGGGGACTCGCCCGTCGAGGCACGGCGGCGGCCGATGGTGATCTGGCCACCGGCGAGCGGGAGGTGCTGCTCCGGGGAGTACGCGGGCAGGTCGAGCCCGGCGGCCTCGGGGCCGCTGCGCTGCATCATCGCCATGAAGTACGTGCGGTCCGGACCGATGGTCGCGGTCCAGGACCCGCCGCCCTGGGGCTGGTAGGGCGGCTGCTGGTACGACTGGGGCGCCTGCTGCTGGTGCTGCGGGGGTGCCTGCGGCGGCTGGTACTGCCCGGTCCGGGAGGGCTGCTGCTGCTGGTACGGCGGCGGCGGCGTCGGTGCCTGCGGTGCCTGAGGCTGCTGGTGCTGCTGCGGGGGCGGCGGAGGCTGCTGCTGGTACGGGGGCTGCTGGTACTCCTGGCGCGCCGGAGGCGGCAGCATCCAGTCGTCCTCGCGCTGCAGCGGCTCGGCCGGGCGGTTGACCCGGGAGGGCCGCGAGCCCTGGTAGTCGAAGTGGTCCTGGGAGTACGCCGGCGGAGCCGCGGGCATGCCCGGCGGCGGGGGCGGCTGCGGCAGGTCCGGGGAGAGCGGCGTGTACGAGGTCGCCGTGCGCGTCAGGAAGTTGTACCGGCACTCCTCGCAGTACGGGGCCATGGCCTCGCGCGGGGTCCGGCACTGCGGGCAGAGCTCGGCCTGTGCCGTCGGCTCGCCGGTGGGAGGGTAGCCGTAGCCGTAGGAGGGCGCCCCGGGGGTGCCCGTGGGTGCGGCCATGCGGTGGCCGCAGACCTCGCACCAGTCGTCGGAGGCGGACTGGTGCCCGTTCGGGCAGGTCGGCATCGCGGCGCTTCCTCCTTCTTCCTGCGTCAACGAGGCAGGGTCTTCTTCCTTCGCGTCCGATCCGCGCTGATCAGAGCGTCAAGCTTTACGTCAAGATTTTCGCACTCGAACGGTTTGAGTGGAACGCGTTTCTAGTGTCATCTCGTCCGCGTCGGCGACCCTTGCCTTCAACCGCACAGTACCCGCCGCCGCGTCGACGACGTCCACCACCTTCGCGAGCAGCTTGGCGGTGTCGGCGTTGCCCGAGGAGCTCGCCAGCTGCACGGCCCTGCCCAGCTTGGCCGTGGCGCCGCCCACGTCCCCCAGTTTGCGCGCCTCCAGACCCTGCTGGATGGCCTGCGCGAGCTCCGCCTGCCCGGTGTAGTGGGCCACCTGCGGGTTGATGGCGGTGGACGCGGCGAGATCGTCCGTCCAGACGGCGCGGACCAGGCCCTGGGCGAGTACGGCCGGGGCCTCACCGGGCGCCCCGGGCATGACGAGGGCGGCGCGGGCGGCGAGCATCTCCTGGCCGACGGAGGCGCCGGGGACCCGTACGCACACGTGGTACTCGCGGGACTCGTCGCCCCAGGAACCCGTCGGATAGTCCCCGGCGCGCGGGGACGCCTCGGTGCGGCGGCCGGTCAGGTCCTGCACGGCGGGAGCGACCTGCTTGACGTACAGGACCTCCGCGCCCACCGGGGTCCACAGGCGCAGTGAGACATCCGCCACCTCCTTGCCCATGACCTTCTCCATCACGTGCGTGAAGTCCTCGGTCAGCCGGGCCGGATCGGCCACGATGTCGGCCGTGCCGAGCAGCGCGCTCGCGATGCCGGTGACCTCCTTGACCTCCCAGTCGGTTCCCACGCCGCGGGCGTCGCAGGTGAAACGGCCCGCGCAGGCGTCGAGCGTGGCGCGGAGCACGGCTGGGTCCTCGTGCTCGTTGCGGCCGTCGGTGAGCAGGATGCCGTGCCGGATCGCCGCGGTGGACCCGCGCAGCAGGCCGTCGGCGAGGCGCAGCCAGGTGCCGATGGCGGTGCCGCCGCCGGAGGACAGGCCGCGCAGGGCCTCCTTGGCCTGGGCGCGGGTGGCCGGGTCGGCGACGGCGAGGCGGCCCTGGCCGGGGTACACCTCCTTGGCCACGTGGGTACCGGCGATCACGGCGAAGGCGGTGCCGTCGCGGAGGGTGTCGACGGCGGCGGCCGTCGCCTCGCGGGCGCCGCGCATCTTGTCGGGCGGGTACTCCATCGAGCCGGAGCAGTCGACCATGATCACCACCGCGGCGCCGCCCGTGGCGACGGCCGTCCGGGTGGCCGTGGCTCCACCGCTGGACGTGACCGTGACGATGGCGTGGACGTCGCGGGCGCCCTCGGCGAGGAACTCGTTCTGGTACACCTCGACGCTGAAGCGCGGGGCGCTCGGCTTGGCGAAGTTCGCCATCGGTCGGTACTCCTCGGGAACGGGGATCAGGCCTGGGCCTGCGAGCCTGCGGATCCTGTCGGCCCTTCCGGGCCCGCGGGCGGGGGCGGCGGGGTCTGGGCGGTCGGCGGAGTCTGGGCGGTCGGCGGGGTGGCGGCGAAGGGGACGACGGCCACGGTGACGTTGTCGTGCCCGCCGCCGTCGAGGGCGTGCCCCACCAGGACCTGCGCACTGTGCAGGGGCCGGACGGCGGCGTCGGACGGGAGTACCTGCGCCAGGTCGCGCGCGGACTCGGCGTAGTTCCACAGCCCGTCGGTGCAGACCACGACCACGCCGTCGTGGTCGGGCTTGAAGGTGGCGGTGTGCGGTTCCAGGTCGTACGCGTCGGCCCCGAGCCAGCCGGTGATGGCGTGCGCGCGGGCGTCGGCGTAGGCCTCGGCCTCGGCCATCAGGCCCGCCGCGACCATCTGGGCGGCCCAGGAGTCGTCCTCGGTGAGACGGCGGGGCAGGGCCGCGCGGTCGTCGGGGACCCAGTACGCACGGCTGTCGCCGACCCAGCCGATGGTCAGCAGGCCGCTGCTGACCACGGCGCCGACCAGGGTGCAGGCGGGCGCGTTCTGGGCGCCGGGCACCTCGGGGGCGAGGGCGTTCACCGCGGCGGCGGCGGCCAGGATCGCCTCGTGCATGGCCTCCTGGGGGTGGGCGCCGCGGGGGAGGGCGTCGAGCAGCGCCTCGTTGGCGGCTCCGGCGGCCGCGGCGGAGGCCTCGTCGGGGCGGCTGGCGGAGGAGACGCCGTCGCAGACGATGGCCACGGTGGCGGCGGAGCCGTCGGGCAGCGCGGTGGCCGCCACGGCGAAGGAGTCCTCGTTGCGGTGGTGGCGCAGCCCGCGGTCGCTGACGGCGGCAACGCTCCCGAGCTCCTCTTCGAGGTGGTCCCGCTCCCGCGGCTGCGCGTGGCCGCAGTGCTCGCAGTACCCGTCGGTGTCCACCCGCCCGGCCCGGCAGGCCACACAGGTCTTCCCCCCGGCGTCACCCTGCGGGGCAGGGCCGCCGTACGGGGCTTCGTGCCCCGGGTCGGGTGCCTGGGGGCCGGGGTCGTGCTGGGCGGCGCCGTGCTGGGCGGGGTCCTGTCCGCCGGGGGCGGCGCCGTGCGGAGGCTCGCCGGCGGGTTGTCCTTGCGGGGCGGGATCGCCGTACGGGGCTTCGCCGCCGGAGTGACGTCCCTGCGGGGCGGGGTCGCCGCCGTACGGGGCTTCGTGCCCCGGGTCGGGTGTCTGGGGGCCGGTGCCGTTCTGGCCGGTGCCGTGCTGGGCGGGGTCCTGTCCGCCGGGGGCGGCGCCGTACGGGGGCTCGCCGGCGGGGTGTTGCGCCTGCGGGGTGGGGTGGTCGTATCGGGCGGCGTGTTCTTCGGGGTCCGGCGTGCCGTAGCCGGCTCCGCCCGCGGGACCCGGGCCCTGCGCGCTCGCGCCGTAGGGCGTGGTGTCCGCCGGGTGCCGGCCGCCCTGAGGGGGTGCGGTGTACGGGCTCTGGGGGGCCGGAGGCGTGCCGTGCGGGCCGGACCAGCCGCTCGGGCCCGTCACCAGGGTGGGGGCGGCGGTGGAGACGCTGCCCCAGCCGGGCGCGGCCTCGCCGGCGTACCCGGGGGCCGCCGGTTCGGCGTGGCCGCCGGCGTGCCGGGGCGCGGCGGCTTCGCCGGGCGACGGGCGCCCGCGCGTGGCGGGGATCCCGCCCGCCGGAGATGTCCGGCCGGCGGTACCCGCGTGAGCCGCCGCGGCAGCCGTCGCGGGAGCGCCCGGCGCGGCCGGATCCGCCGCCGCCGGGGCGGCGGCCGGGGCCGCGGGGGCCGCCGGTCCTTCCGGGGCTCGGGGTTCCGTGGCGGCGGAGGCGGTGAGGGCGTAGCCGCAGAGGCCGCAGAAACGATCACCCTCCTCCAGCGGTTCCGCGCAGCTGGGGCAGCCCGACAGCCGATGCATCGACATCAATCACACCCACGTCCGGGGACGGAAACGGTTTGCCCGCTCCACCAGTTCGATCCTCTCCTCGCCCCGCTGCGCCAGCCGTGCCAGCACGCGGAACGAGCGCTCCAGGCCGAAGCGAAGCCCCCGCTCGTCCAGTTGGCAGCCGAGCAGCGAGGTACGGCCGGGGTCGGAACCCCGGCTGCCCGACAGTACCCAGTCCAGGGCCGAGCCCAGAACTTCCGCCCTGAGCCGCTCGTGGCGCACCGAGTCCAGGCCGAACCTCCCCAGTGCCTCCACCTGCTCCGCGGCCGCCGTCAGATCGGGCAGCAGCGCCTCCTGGGCAGACCGGTCGCGCAGGCGTGCCCGTACAGCCGCCACCCGTGCGGCGGTGTGGTGGATGGAGGCCTCCGGTACGGATTCCAGCGTGCGCACGGCTCCGGCCCGGTCCCCGGCGGCCAACTGCACCCGGGCCAGCCCGAACGCCGCCCCGACGAACCCCGGATCCGTGGCCCACACCAGCCGGTAGTACTCGGCGGCGTTGTCCAACTGGCCCAGCACCTCCGCGCACAGCCCCAGCGCCAGCTTCGGCGCCGGCTCGCCCGGGAAGGCGTCGTAGACGGCGTCGAAGGACAGGGCCGCCGTCTCGTCCTCCCCGATGGCCAGCGAGGCGATGCCCCGGGCCCACACCACGCGCCAGTCGTCGGGGTGCCGCGCCTCCAGCCGGGACAGTGCGTCGGCGACGAGCGGCGCGTCGGCCCCGCCCAGTTCGAGCCGGGCCCGCAGCTCCCGCAGCCGCAGCTCCGCGGATTCGGCCGGCGCCGAGCCCAGCGCGGCCAGCAGGTCGGCCGGCGCGGAGGCCAGCAGGCCCGCCAGGAAACCGGCGTTGGGGTCCCCGGCGTCGACCAGCGGCACGGGCAGGGCCAGCGCGGCCTCGCGGGTGTCCAGCGTGGACAGCTCCGGCCGCCGCGCGGCGGTGATCCCGACCGGCGGCAGCGGCGCGGCCGCCGGGGCCCGGCGCGGGGCCGGCACGCCGGGACCGGCGGCCCGGTGCGTCGCCGTGGTGACCAGCCCGGTCGTGCCGTACCCGGTGATCGGCGAAGCCGCCGGAGGAGCGGCGGGAGCCCCCGCCGCCACGGCGGCGGCCGGATCCGGAGCCGGGGCCGGGGCCGGGGCCGGATCCGGGACCGGCGCCTGGACCGGGGCGGCGGCCGGCACCCGGGCCGGAGCCGGCTCCGGATCCGGCCGCCAGCGCCGCACGGGCCGCTCGCCCAGCCGGGACACGTGCGCGCCCGACCTGTCGTCGGTGAACAGCCGGTCGTCCGGAACGCGCAGCTCGGGCCCGAAGAGGGTGGAGACCTGGGGCCTCGGAAGGCCCGTCTGGAGCGCGACGACCTCCCGCAGCACCCCCGTCAGCTGGTCCGCCATCTCCTGCGCGGACGCGAACCGCCGTCCCGGATCCGGGTCGGTGGCCCGTACCAGCAGCCGGTAGAAGGACTCGTACCGTCCGAACACCTCGATGTGCTGCGGGTCGGGCAGCGAGTCCACGAACACGTTCGTGTAGCCCTGGAAGTCGAAGGTCAGCACGGCCAGCGTGCGCGCCACCGTGTACAGGTCGGAGGCGACCGACGGGCCGACCTCCGCGACCTCCGGCGCCTGGTAGCCCACGGTGCCGTAGATGGCCGACTCCTCGTCGTCCATCCGCCGGACCGCGCCCATGTCGATCAGCTTCAGCTGGTCGGCCTGCTGGATGGCGTTGTCGACCTTGAAGTCGCAGTACAGCAGGTTCCTGGTGTGCAGGTGGCCGAGCGCCTCCAGCGCCTCGATCCCGTACGCGCACGCCTGCTCCACGGGCAGCGGGTCGCGGCGGCCGTCCGGCCGGCGCCGCTCGTTGGCGATCTCCTTGAGCGACTTGCCGCCCACGTACTCCATGACGATGTACCCGTCCAGCGAACCGGTCCGCTGGTCCAGGTGCTCGACGAAGTTGTAGATCCGCACGATGTTGGAGTGCTCGATCTCCGCGAGGAAGCGCCGCTCGGAGATCGCGGCGGCCATCGCGTCCTGGTCCCCGGTGTCCAGCAGGCCCTTGAGCACCACCCACCGGTCCGACACGGCCCGGTCCACCGCCAGGTAGACCCAGCCCAGCCCGCCGTGCGCGAGGCAGCCCGCGACCTCGTACTGGCCGTGGACGAGGTCACCCGCACGCAGCTTGGGCACGAAGGAGTACGGGTGCCCGCACTTGGTACAGAAACCTTCCGTCCGTCCCGGCCGCTCCCCGCGGGCCCGCCCCACGGGCGCCCCGCAGTCGGAGCGCGAGCAGAACCGCTTGCGCTCCGGGACCTCCGGATTCTCCAGCACCGCCGCCGAGGGATCCGGACGAGGCACCTCCGGTACGTTGACCAGCCCGGCTCCCAGCCGGCTGCGGCCCGATCCCGATGCGGCCGAACCCGAACTGCGCACCGACACCGACCGGGTGGACGCGGCCCCCGTGAGGGCGCGCGAGAGCCGGCCCGACACGGAGCGCCGGGAGGAAGAGGACCTCGACGACCGCGAGGAGCGGGAAGCCCGCGAGGACGAGGAGGACGAGGACCGCCCGGACCCGTGCGAGCCCTGGGAGTCGCCGTGGCGGGCCGCGCTCGTCATCGCCGTCGGCACCGACACCAGCTCCTCGGCGCCCGCCGCGACGGCGCCGGCCGGCGCCAACCCGCAGGTGTCGCAGTAGACCTCGCCGCCGCCCATGTCCTCGTACGTCCCCGGGCAGCCGGGGCGCATGCACGCCGTTCCGATCAGACTCACGCGTCCCCCTCCCTCGGCCCGTCGGGCCGCTCACGCACCGGTTGGTGCCCCTGCTGGTCCTGCTGCCGGTCCTGCGGCTGCGCCGGCTGCGCCTCGGCGGCCGCCCACTGGTAGCGCAGCACCGCCTGATCGGCGGCCCGCAGATCGCAGGGCGCGCTCCACAGCATCCGCCGGGCGGTGTCGTACCGCTCCATCAGCAGCGGATCCTCCGCCATGCCCAGCCGGGCCACCTTCGCCCGGTAGGCGTCGAGCCGCCCGCGCAGCTCCGCCCGTACCGCCAGCGGCGCCGTCACCGCGGTCAACGATTCGCGGGCCCGTCGCAGTTCCTCCTCGGCCCGCTCCTCCAGCGACTCGAGCAGCGGGGACAGCCGGTGCCACTGGGCCCGGCGCCGGTACTCCGCCGCCGCCGAGAGCTGCTCCTGCAGCGCCGTCGGCGGGCCGCTCACCGCGGGCACCTCCGACGCCGCGATCTTCGCCAGCACCTCGCCCCGGGCCACCCGGGCCTCCGCCAGGGTCCGGTCGGCGCGCGAGAGCACGTCCCGCAGCGCCATCAGCCGCTGCTCGGCGTCCTGCCGGACGTCCAGCACCGCCTCGACCTCCCGGCGTACGTCCTCCAGCGCGAGCGCGGCCCGGTCGTACCGCCCGGTGTCCGGACGGCCGCCGCCCGGCGCGGAGCTCCCGGCCACCGCGAACCAGAACGCCAGCGGGTCCTCGATCACCCGGGCCCGCAGGTCCGCCAGCTCGGCCGTGATGGCCTCCAGGTCGTCCCCCGAGGGGTGTTCCCCCGGCCGGACGCCCACCGAGTGGGCGAGGGCGCGGGTGCGGTGCAGTTCGGCGGAGAGGAGGTCGATCCGGGCGGGCAGCGCCGACCAGACGGAATCCGCGGCGACCACCACGTCCAGGGAGCTCGCGTACAGCTCGTTCATGCGGCCCACCAGCTCGGCGAGCGAGAACCGCTCCGCGAGCGGGGCCCCCTCCACCGCGGCGCCGGAGATGAGCACCCCCGGCCCGAGCAGCCGGTCGGTCAGCTCGACGAGGTCCTCGCGGCTGGGCCAGCGGCGCCGCTCGCGGATGGCCCGGGCGGCGCCCAGCGCCCCGCTGTAGGCGTCGAAGTACCGCCACAGCCGGGTGATGGCCGCGTCGGCCTCGGCCCACCGCTCCTTGGTGACCCCGGTCAGCCCGGCGCCCTCCAGGAGCCGCCGGCCGGCGTGGTCCTGGAGGGCGAGCAGCGAGGTCTCGATCGCCTCGTGCTCCGCGCCCAGCCGGGCCAGCGCCCGGTCCACACCGTCCCGGTCCATCACGGCCGGCTGCGCCCCCGAAGACGGGGCTCCCCAAGACTGCGCTTCCCAAGGCCGGGCCCCCAAAGGATGTGCCTCCACCGATCCCGCCTCCGGTCTCGTGACATCGGGCTCAGAATCCGACACCGGCCTCAGTCCCGGTACTTGGGAGCGGGCGGGCCGCCCACGCCGGGCAGCACGGGCTCCAGATGGGCCTTGTAGGCCGTCATCCAGGGGCTGTTGTCTCCGCCCGCGCGGTAGTCCTCCAGCACCTTGTTGACGCGGCGCACCAGGTCGCCGGCGTCCTTGTTCATGGCCACCCCGTAGAACTCCTTGGTGAACGGGGAACCGACGAGGCTGATCGAAGGGTCCTGCGCCGCCTGGCCGGCGGCGAGGGCGTTGTCGGTGATGATGCCGTCCACCTCGCCCAGCTGCAGGCGGACCAGGCAGTCGAGCTGGTTGGGCACGCTGACCGGAACGGCGCCGTAGGACTGGGCGGTCAGTTCCGCCTCGGCCGTGGAGCCGGCCGCCGTGCAGATGCGGCGGCCCTTCAGCGAGGCGTCGTAACCGGTGATCGCCGAGCCCTTGGGGGCCAGGACCTGCTGTCCGGCCTCGAAGTACGCCGTCGAGAAGGCGACGTCCTCCAGCCGCTTGCAGTTGACCGTCATCGTGCGCACGACGATGTCGACGGTGCCGTCCTTGAGCGCGGGGATGCGCTGGCTGGTGGGGATGGCCCGGTAGATGACCTTGCCGTCCTCGCCGAATATGTCCTTCGCTATGGCCTTGACCAGGGCGATGTCGAAACCGTCGAGCTCCCCGGCCGGGTTGCGGTAGCCCCATTTGAAACTGTTCTGGTCCACGCCCGCGACGAGGTGGCCCGCGGCGCGGATCCGCTGGATGGCGGAGCCGTCCAGCCCGTTGGGGCGCAGGCTCGCCTCCGGGTTCTCACAGGTGTCCCCGGGCGCCTGCGGAGCGACGGCCATCCTGGCCGGCTCGCGCACCAGCGAGGAGGGTCCCGAGCCGCCCGGGGCGGCCTGGGCCAGCGGCAACAGCACGGCCGCCGCCGTCAGCGCGCAGGCCGCGGCCATCGCCCCGACCCCGCCCCAGCCGCGCAGCCGGCCCGTCAGCCGCCGCAGGCCGCGTGGCTCCTGGAGCTCCGCGGTCCCCTCCGCGGTCCCCTCCGCGGCGCCCTCGGCGGCCGTCGCGTGGGCCGCGGTGCCCCCGGCCCCGCCGGATCCCGTGTCCGTGCGCTTCACCCGTCCCGGCATCGCTCTCACCTGTACTCCGAAAGCCTGCGCCCGATGCCGAGCAGGGCGGCCACCGCGCCGACGACCGCCAGGGCCGCCGTGCCTGTCACCAAACCGTCGAGCGCCCCGAGCCCGTCCCGCGCCGCCCGGGTGAACTCACGCTGTTCGTGGGCCACCGCCCGTTCCAGCGAGGCGTCCACCGTGTCGAAGGCGGACCCCGTCGGCTCCTTGTGGTCCTTGTCACCGATGACCTGCCCGACGGCGCCCTGGTAGTCGCCCGTCAAGTCCGTCCGGCGGGCCGCCGCGTGCAGTTCCTTCCACCGCTTCACGCCGTCCGCGGCGCCGGCCACGGGCCCGCGGCCCGCCGCGTCGTCGGCCAGCTTCGCCGCCGTCGCCAGGCCCGCGTCCAGGTCCTTCATGTCGTTCGAGAAGTCCACGTCGTACTTGTCCGACTTCTTGTCCTCGGCCAGTACGGCGCCGCGCGAGATCAGCGTCAGGTTCTCGCTGGCCCGCGCCTGGAGCGAGGCGATCCGCGCGTCGTTGAGCACCTTGAGGGACTCCTGCCCGTCCGTGCGGGCCTCGCTCAGCCCCGACCTGGCGACCGTGTGCCCCGCGGCCAGCCACAGCAGCAGCACCAGCGAGGCGGCGGTCGCGGCGGCGAGCCCGTGGTTGAAGACGCGGTGCGTACGCCGGTAGTTGCGCCGCTGGGACCAGACCAGGGCCGCGAGTGCGAGTAGACCCGCCCCGAACGAGGCCAGGGGCAGCGCGCGGGCGTCGTCGTAGTCCGTGTAGAGGCGGCCGGTCTCCGCCTCGTAGAGCCGCTGCGCGGCGGGCAGGAGCTGGGTGCTCATCTGCTCGTTCGCGTACCGGAGGTAGGCGCCGCCGAGCGGCAGGCCCTGCTTGTTGGTGGCGCGGGCCTGCTCGATCAGGCCGGTGTAGCGGGGGAGCAGCTCGCTCAGCAGGGTGATCTGCTTGCGGGAGTCCTCGCCGGCCGTGGTGCTGGCGGCCGCGTTGACCAGCAGCCGGGACGCGTTGGCGATGTCCTTCTCGTACCGGCTGCGGACCTCGCGGGGCTCGTCGCCGCCCGCGAGGAAACCGCTGGAGGAGGCGGTGTCGGCGTCCGCGAGGGAGCGGTAGATGCTCGCCGCGTCGGCGCTCAGCGGCTGGCTGCGGCCCACGACGTCGTCGGCCGCGGACACCCGGCCGGAGATCTCCCAGACGGCCACCGCGCCGAACAGCAGGACCAGCGCGGCCAGGGCCGCGCCGATGATCCGCAGCCGGCCGGGCTCGGTGGTGGCCGCCGCGCGCAGCCGCTCCACGCCCTCGGCCCAGGCGGTGCCCCGCCGGGGCAGCGCGTCGGGCGGCGGCGCCGGCGGCCCGGAGGGCGCCGAGACGCCGCCGGGCGCGGGCGCGCGTGATGTGATGGCCACCCTGACCTCCCCCTCGGTCCTTCGTGCTTCGCAGCAGTATGGCCTTAGTGGCGGTCGTCCACAGCACCCGGTCCGGGATCAGACACGATCCGCCCCGATCCGACCCCGGTGCCGCTCCTGCCCTTCACCGTCAATACGCCTCACGGGACGCGATGGTTCCGGCAGGGCCCAGGTTCAACCGAAATGGGCACGCAGCTTCCCGTAGGCCTCGGGCCCGGCCCCCAGCGCGTCCAGGCCCAGCAGGCCGGCGCCCAGTACCGGGGGGGCCGTGACCACCGAGACCCGGGCGTGCGGGGCCCGTTCGGCCAGCAGGGCCTCCACCCTGCCGTTCAGCTGCGGGTGCCGGGCGGCCAGGACGCTGCCGCCGAGCAGGACGGGCGCCTCCTCGGCGAGCAGCCCGAGCCGTTCCAGCGCCACCGAGGCCAGTGCCACGACCTCCTCGGCCTGCCGCTCGACGAGGGCGGCGGCGACCGGATCGCCGGCCGCGGCCACCGCGAACAGCACGGGCACCAGCTCGTGCATGCGTAGGGGCTCGACGGAGCCCAGGTGTACCGCCTCGATCAGCGCGTACACGGACTCCAGCCCGAAGTGCCCCGGCAGGGCCGCCGCGAGCGCGGTGGGACCGCCGCGGCCGTCCTCGGCGCGGGCCGCCCACCACATGGCCTCGGCGGCCAGCCCGCCGCCGCCGCCCCAGTCGCCGGAGAGCTGCCCGAGCGCCGGGAACCGGGCCGTGCGCCCGTCGGGCAGCATGCCCACGCAGTTGATGCCCGCCCCGCACACCACCGCGACCCCGCGCGGGCCCCCGGCGTCCTCGCCGAGCCCGGCCCGCAGGATCGCGAAGGTGTCGTTGCGCACCTCGGTGTCCGTGCCCCAGCCGCGCGCTCCGACGGCCTCCGCGAGCCGGCTCTCCTCCACGGGGAGGTCCGCGTTGGCCAGGCAGGCCGAGACCCGCTCGGCGTACGGCCCCGCGTACGGGACTCCGGCCGCGGGCCCCGGCAGTCCGGCGGCCTCGGCCGCCTCGGCGACGGCCCGCCCGAGGACGTCCAGCGCCGCCTCCACCCCGACGCGCGGGGGCTGGAAGCCGCCCGCGCGCCCCGTGCCGAGGACGCGGCCGTCGGCGGCGATCAGCGCCACGTCCGTCTTGCTGTTGCCCGCGTCGACGGCGAGGACGGCCGCCTTCGGGGGCCGGCTCACGCCCATGCCAGATGCTCCTTGTTGTGCGCCAGGAGCCGGTCCGTCAGCCCTTCGGCGAGGTCGAACTGGCCCACCAGGGGGTGCGCCAGCAGCGCCTTGAAGACCCGCTCGCGGCCGCCCCGCAGCGCCGCGTCCAGCGCGAGGTCCTCGTACGCCGTGACGTGGGCGATGAGCCCCGCGTACAGCGGGTCCAGCCGGGGCACGGCCAGCGGCGAGGCCCCGGCGCGGTCCACCCGTGCCTGCACCTCGACGACCGCGTCGTCGGGGAGGAACGGCAGGGTGCCGTTGTTCAGCGTGTTCACCACCTGGACGGGGCTTCCGGCGCTCCCGCCGTCGCCCAGCAGGGCCGCGGCCAGGTCCACGGCGGCCTCCGAGTAGAAGGCGCCGCCCCGCTTGGCGAGCAGTTCCGGCTTCTCGTCCAGCGCGGGATCCCCGTACAGGCCGAGGAGTTCCTTCTCCATCGCGGCGACCTCGGCGGCCCGCGAGGGCTTGGTCCCGAGCTCCCGGACCACCTCGTCGTGCGCGTAGAAGTAGCGCAGGTAGTACGAGGGGACCACCCCGAGCCGGTCCAGCACCGCGCGCGGCAGGTGCAGGTCCGCGGCGATGGCGTCGCCGTGCCGGGCGATGAGCTGCGGCAGCAGGTTCTCGCCCTCGGGGCCGCCCTTGCGCACCCCCAGCTCCCAGGTGAGGTGGTTGAGGCCCACGTGGTCGAGGTGGATGTCGGCCGGGGTCAGGTCCAGCAGCGCGGCGAACTTGCGCTGGAAGCCGATGGCCACGTTGCACAGCCCGACCGCCTTGTGCCCGGCCCGGAGCAGGGCGCGGGTGACGATGCCGACCGGGTTGGTGAAGTCGATGATCCACGCGTCCGGGTTGGAGCGCCGGACCCGCTCGGCGATGTCGAGGACCACCGGGACCGTGCGCAGCGCCTTGGCGAGGCCGCCCGCGCCGGTGGTCTCCTGGCCCACGCATCCGCACTCCAGCGGCCAGGTCTCGTCCTGGAGCCGGGCCGCCTGCCCCCCGATGCGCAGCTGCAGCAGGACCGCGTCCGCGTCGGCGACGCCCGCGTCGAGGTCGGAGGTGGTGGTGATCAGGCCGGGGTGTCCCTGCTTGGCGAAGATCCGCCGGGCCAGGCCGCCGATCAGCTCCAGCCGGTCGGCGGCCGGGTCGATCAGCACCAGCTCGCTGATGGGCAGGGTGTCGCGCAGCCGGGCGAACCCGTCGATCAGCTCGGGGGTGTAGGTGGAACCGCCGCCCACCACTGCGAGTTTCATGATCACTAGCCTTTCACGCCGGTTAGGGTGACGCCTTCGACGAACGCCTTCTGGGCGAAGAAGAAGAGGACGATCACCGGGGCCATGACCAGCACTGTTGCCGCCATGGTGAGGTTCCAGTTGGTGTGGTGGGCGCCCTTGAAGGACTCCAGTCCGTAACTGAGGGTCCAGGCGGCCGGGTTGTCGGAGGCGTAGATCTGCGGGCCGAAGTAGTCGTTCCAGGCGTAGAAGAACTGGAACAGCGCCACGGCCGCGATCCCGGGCTTGGCCATCGGCAGGACCACCCGCAGCAGGGTGCGCAGCTCGCCGCAGCCGTCGACCTTCGCCGCGTCCAGGTACTCGTCGGGGATCGTCAGCAGGAACTGGCGCAGCAGGAAGATGGAGAAGGCGTCGCCGAAGGCCATCGGGATGATCAGCGGCCACAGGGTGCCGGACAGGTCCAGCTGCTTGGCCCAGAAGAGGTACATCGGGATGACGACCACCTGGGGCGGCAGCATCATCATGGCGATGACCAGCAGCAGCGACAGCCGTCGCCCCCGGAAGCGGAACTTGGCGAGCGCGTAGGCGACGGGCACCGAGGAGACCACGGACAGCAGGGTGCCGAGCCCCGCGTACAGCAGGGTGTTGCGCCACCAGGTCAGGAAGCCGGGGGTGTCCCACACCTTCGCGTAGTTGCCCCACTCCCAGCCGCGCGGCCACAGGTCGCGGGTCAGCGCCTGCTGGTCGCTCATCACCGAGGTCAGGAAGAGGAACACGAAGGGCAGGACGAAGAAGAGCGCCGCCGCTACGCCGAGGGAGTGCACGGCCACCCAGTGCAGGGCGGCCCGGCGGCGCGCGCTGCGCACGGCCCGCGCGGAATCCGGCGCGGCCGGACGCGGGGTCCGGCGCGGGCCGCGGGTGAGGGTCTGGCTGTGGCTCTGGCTCATGGCTGTCAGTCACCTGCCTGGATCAGGCCGCCGCGCCGGCGCATCAGCAGTGCGGTGAAGGCCATGGAAAGGGCGAACAGCACCAGGGCGACCACGCACGCGGTGCCGTAGTCGAAGCGCTGGAAGCCGACGTTGTAGATGACCTGGGGCAGGGTCAGCGTGGACTTGTCGGGGTACCCCGGCTCGAACTGCTGGCCCGAGCCGCCCATCACGCCGGAGGCCACCTTCCCCGCCACCAGGGGCTGTGTGTAGAACTGCATCGCCTGGATGATCCCGGTGACCACCGCGAACAGGATGATCGGCGAGATGTTCGGCAGGGTGATGTGGCGGAAGCGCGCCAACGCCCCGGCCCCGTCGAGCTCGGCGGCCTCGTACTGCTCGCGCGGTACGTCGAGCAGCGCGGCCATGAAGATGACCATCAGGTCGCCGACCCCCCACACCGCGAGCGCGGTCAGCGCGGGCTTGGACCAGGCGGCGTCCGTGAACCAGCCGGGCGTGGGCAGCCCGACCGCGTCCAGCAGGGTGTTGACCGGGCCGGTGCCCGGGTTCAGCAGGAAGACGAAGGCCAGGGTCGCCGCCACCGGAGGGGCCAGGTAGGGCAGGTAGAACAGCGTGCGGAAGACGCCCGTACCCAGCTTGACCTTGGTGATGAGCAGGCCGATGCCGAGGCCGAAGGCGACCCGGCAGGCGACCATGACCACGACCAGCCACAGGGTGTTGCGCATGGCGGGCCAGAACATCGGGAGGTCGGAGAAGACGTAGGTCCAGTTGTCCAGCCCGTTGAAGACGGGCGGCCGGAAGCCGTCGTACTGGGTGAAGGAGAAGTAGACGGTGGAGACGAGCGGATAGGCGAAGAAGACGCCGAACCCGATCATCCAGGGCGACATGAACGCCGCCGTGCGCAGCGCCGACCTGCGGCGCTTGGTGCGCAGTGCGGGGGAGAGGGTGCCGTCCATCGGGCTACTCGGCCTTCGCGATGTCCGTGTCGATCTGCTGGTCGGTCTTGGCGAGACCGGCCGGGATGTCCGCGACCTCGCCCTTCTCGACCGCGTACGCGAAGTCGGTGAAGGTCAGCTGGTAGGTGCCGCCGTCCACCTGCGCGGGGGTCGTGGTCGACTTCGGGTGCTTGGCGATGTCGATGAACGTCTTGAACTCCGGGCTCACCTGGAGCTTGGGGGACTCCAGGGCGGCCAGCGTGGAGGGCACGTTGTGGATGGCGTTGGCGAACTCCACCACCGCCTCGGTGTCGGTCGTCATGTACTTCGTGAGCTCCCAGGCGGCGTTCTGCTTCTTGCTGCCCGAGGCGATGCCCATGATCGTGCCGGAGAGGTAGCCCTTGCCGTACTCGGCGATCCGGTCGTCCGGGACGGGCATCGGCGCGGTCCCGATCTCGAACTTCACCCCTGCCTCCTTCGCCATGGGCGCCCGCCACTCGCCGTCGATCTGCATGGCCACCAGGCCCAGGTGGAAGGGGTGCTCGGCGCTCCACTCGTCACCGAAGGTGGTGCGGAACTTCTCCAGCTTCTCGTACCCGCCGAGCTTGCCGACCAGGTCCTTCTGGGCCGTCAGCATCTGCGCGAAGCCGGGGTCCTTGGCCAGGTTGGACTTGCCGTCGGCGTCGAAGTACGCCGGGCTCCACAGGGCGGCCAGGCGCTGGGGTGCGGTTTCGTAGCCGTGGTAGGTGGGCATGATGCCGAGCTGCTGGTACGAATCCCCCTTGGGGACCGTCAGCTTCTGCGCGGCGGCCACGAACTGGCTCCAGGTCTTGGGCGGTTCGGTGATCCCGGCGGCCTCGAAGGCGGTCTTGTTGTAGACGAGGCCGTACGCGTCGTTCAGCAGGGGCAGCGTGCACTGGTTGCCGTTGAACTGGGTGTACTGCATCAGGGTCTTGGGGAAGACCTTCTCCTTCTCGATCCCGGACTTCTCCAGGAAGGGGTTCAGGTCGGCGAAGGCGCCGGTGTTGCAGAACTTGCCGACGCTGTCGGTGGTGAAGGAGGACACCACGTCGGGGGCCTTCTCCCCGCCGGCGCGCAGCGCCTGGTTGATCTTGTCGTCGGTCATGTTGCCCGTGACGTTCACCTCGATGTTCGGGTGGGCCTTCCGGAACCGGGCGATGTTGTCCTCGATGGCCTTGATCTCGCTGGGGGCGGACCAGCCGTGCCAGAAGTTGAGGGTGACGTCCTTGTTCGGGTCGTCGGCGGCCGTGTGGGAGGCGGAGCCCGTACACGCGGTGGCGAGTACGGATATCGCGGCGACTGCGGTGGCGGCGGCGGTCAGGCGGCGGATTCCGGGCATGGCGGAGTCACTCTCTGCGCGGGGGGACTTCCTGGAGGGGTGGGAGGAGCGGTGCGGTGCGGTGCGGGCTCACGCGGGGGAGGTGCGGTGCGGGGCGGGTGTGCTGTACGGGGCCGCGTGCGCCGGGGCTGCGTGCGGGGGACGCGGTGCAAGGTGCGGGGTGCGGTGCGGTGCGGTGAACTGCGGGTGGTGCGGTTCAGCGGCGGGAGGTGTCGAATACCTCGTCGCGGGTGGCTGCGAGGGCGCTCTCCAGCGCCCCGCGCAGTACGGGCCGTTCCCGCACCTCGCCGGTCACCAGCCGGGGCCGGGACGGGGCGAGGTCGGCGAGCTCGGCTTCGAGGAGCTCGCGCAGCGGCTCCCCGCCCGCGATGGTCAGCGCGCCGGAGAGGATCACGATCTCCGGGTCCAGCACGGCGACCAGCGAGGCGAGTCCGGTGGCGAGGGCTGTGGCGTACTCCCGCAGGAGTTCCAGGTGGGGCCCCTCGGGTGCGGCGGCGGCCTGGGCCAGCAGCGCGGCCGCCGCTTCGACCATGGCCCCGGACTCGGCGCCGTGCACGGCGCCGTGCACCGAACCGGCCCCGGCCGCGGCAGCCGGCGGTGCTTCGACGCCGAGCCGGGCCGCCATCGCGGGCAGCACCTGTGCGCCGGCCAGCTCCTGGTAGCCGCCGGAGTTGACCCGGGTGACCTGGCGGACCAGCGGGTGCCCGGCGACCGGCAGGAAGCCGATCTCCCCGGCGCCGCCGGTCCAGCCGCGGTGCAGCCGGCCGCCGAGGACGAGGGCGGCCCCGAGGCCCTCCTCGTTCCACAGCAGGACGAAGTCCTCGTTGCCGCGGGCGGCCCCGAGCCGCTGTTCGGCGACGGCGGCGAGGTTCACGTCGTTCTCGTACTCGACCGGCATCGGCAGGGCCGCGGCGAGCTCGTCGAGGAGCGTGGGGGACTGCCAGCCCGCCAGGTGGTCGGCGTAGCGCAGCACCCCGGTGCGGGGGTCGAAGGAGCCGGGGGTGGCGATGACCACCCGGTGGATGTCGGCGAGGTGCAGCCCGGCGTCCTTGACGGCCTCGCCGAGGGCGCGCGTGACCTGCTCGACCGGCCCGGTGCCCTCCGCGTACGGGAGCTCGTGGCTGCCGATCACCTCGCCGGCGAGGTCGGCCACGGAGGCGAGGATCCGGCCCGGGGTGACGTCGAGTCCGGCGACGTGGGCGGCCCGCGCGTTGACGGCGTAGAGCTGCGCGTTGGGGCCGGGACGGCCCGTGGCGGTGCCGGTGGCGACGACGAGCCCGGCGGCCTCCAGCCGGGCCAGCAGCTGGGAGGCCGTGGGCTTCGAGAGGCCGGTGAGATGCCCGATCCGGGTCCGGGACAGCGGGCCGTGCGTCAGCAGGAGCTCGAGCGCGGCCCGGTCGTTCAGGGCGCGCAACAGGCTGGGCGTACCGGGGGTGGCGGGCATGGAGTGGCTTCTCCCTCACCGAGATGAACTGTTAGGTAAGTTTCCTATTGGTGGGTCGCTCGTGTCAATGGCAGTGCGTACACGACTGCCCCCGCAGATCGGATCTGCGGGGGCAGTCGCACAGAGGTGTGCGGAGCGTGCGGGGGAGGCGCCTACTTCGTGATGCGCGGACCGGAGACCGCGCCGCCCACGGCCGGCGGCGGGATCTCCGCGGTGGCCAGGGACTGCGGGGAGGTCGGGTTCGCCAGCGCCGACGGCGGGGCGACGGAGGCCGAGGGGTCGGCCGGGGCCGCGTCGTCCTCGGGCGCCGGCAGGCCCCCGACGATGCCGATGCCCGCGGCGTCGAAGGCGTCCTTGATCCGCCAGCGCAGCTCGCGCTCCACGGCGAACTGCTGGCCCGGCATCGTCTTCGCCGACACCGACACCGTCATGGAGGCCAGCAGCACCTCGTCCAGGCCCAGCACCTCCACCGGACCCCACAGCCGCTCGTCCCACGGGGACTCCTTGGCCAGGGTGTCGGCGATCCCCTTGACCACCTCGCGGATGCGGGAGAGGCTCTCGGTCGGCTTGACCTGGACCGCCACGTTCGCCGTGGCCCAGCCCTGGCTGAGGTTGCCGATCCGCTTGATCTCGCCGTTGCGGACGTACCAGATCTCGCCGTTGTCGCCGCGCAGCTTGGTGACGCGCAGACCCACCTCGACGACCTCGCCCGAGGCCACACCGGCATCGATCTTGTCGCCGACGCCGTACTGGTCCTCAAGGATCATGAACACGCCGGAGAGGAAGTCCGTGACCAGGTTCCGGGCGCCGAAACCGATCGCCACACCGGCCACACCGGCGCTCGCCAGCAGCGGTCCCAGGTTGATGTCGAGCGCGCCGAGCACCATCAGGCCCGCCGTGCCGAGGATCAGGAACGAGGCCACCGAACGCAGCACGGAACCGATGGCCTCGGACCGCTGACGGCGCCGCTCGGCGTTGACCAGCAGCCCGCTGAGGGCCGTGCCCTCGACGGCGTCGGCGCCGCGGTTCATCCGGGTGATCAGCTTGGTCAGCGATTTGCGGACCACCGAGCGCAGCGCGAAGGCGATGACCAGGATGAGGAGGATCCGCAGGCCCAGGTACAGCCATCCGGCCCAGTTCTCCTCTATGAAACTGGCGGCGTTCGTGACGCTCTCGTGCGTTTCTCTGATCGTTTGGGTCGCGTCCGGGTTGTCGGCTGCGAGCGGGAGCAGTGCGGCAGGCCTGGGCACGGGGGGAACCTCCAGATGTAGCGTCCTGCCCGCGGAAGGGGTGGGGCGGGCAGACCATCCACCCTAACGGGGCACTTGCCCGGACTTGTTGCCATGTTCGAGGGAGAGACCAGACTCACGCGGGGATGAACCGGGTGTGGTCGAAAACACCTCGGACCCGTTACGGGCGCGTGGTGGCGCTTCGACCAGCCGTAAGGGGAGACTGGAAAGCAGATCGTCCCGGCGCGAGCCACGCGCCGCCGACGTACAAGGAGGCAGTCCGTGCCGCACGTCCTGGTCCTCAACGCGTCGTACGAGCCCCTCGGCGTCGTACCGCTCCGTCGCGCGCTCGTCCTCGTCCTGGAGAACAAAGCCGTCTCCCTGGAAGAATCCGGCGCCTTTCTGCACAGCGCGACAAGGGCCGTCCCCGCGCCCAGCGTGGTTCGGCTCAAGCGCTTCGTGCGGGTCCCCTACCGGGGGCCCGTTCCACTCACCCGGCGCGCGCTGTTCGCCCGGGACGGCGGCCGTTGCATGTACTGCGGGGCCGTCGCCACCAGTGTCGACCACGTGATCCCGCGCAGCCGGGGCGGGCAGCACGCCTGGGACAACGTCGTCGCCGCGTGCCGCCGCTGCAACCACGTCAAGGCCGACCGGCACCTCGTCGACCTCGGCTGGCGGCTGCGGCACCAGCCGGCTCCGCCGTCCGGGCTGGCCTGGCGGATCATCGGGACGGGGCACCGGGATCCGTGCTGGATGCCGTACCTCCAGCCGTACGGGGCGGAGGATGCGCTCGATCGCATCGGACTGCCGGCCGCCGCGGCCGTCGCGTCGTAGGCCCTGAGCGGGGCCGCTCGTTCCCCGGACTCCGGGGAACGAGCGTAGGGCGGGTACGGGACCGCCCCGCAGGGCTACGGCGCCACCGCGAAGGCTTCCGCCCCCAGCAGGCTGCAGCCGTAGCGGGTGGCGCGGGTCTCGCAGGTGACCCGGACGTAGCGGGCCGGGGCGGCTGCCGGGTCCAGGTGGACGGAGTCCACCCCGCCGCGGGAGGCGACCGTCGCCGACGGGTGCCAGGTGACCCCGTCCGCAGAGGTCTCCACCCGGAACCGGGACGGGTACGCCTCCTGCCACCGCAGGCGGAGCAGCCCGATCCGCGCCGGAGCCGGCAGCTCGGCCTGCCACCAGGCCCCGTCGGCGGCGGGCGAGGACCAGCGGGTCGTCGGGGAATCGTCCAGCGCCCCCGAGGCGGGGAACGCGGGCGTCTCGTCGGCCGAGGACGAGGCCACGGCGGAGCGCAGCAGGTTCGGGCCGGCCGTGCGCGGATGGGCGCGCACCTTCAGCGTGTGCGTCTGGGAGCCGAAGGTGACCGGAACCTCGTAGGTGCCCGGCGCCGTGCCCGCGGCCACGGTGACCTCCACCGGGACGGTCGCCGTCGTACCGCGCGCGGCCGCGGCCGTCTCCGGCAGGCGTACGGAGACCCCCGGCGGCGGCGTCGCCGACAGGGGGCCGCGGACCTCGCCCGGACGCAGCGCGGACAGTTCCGCCGGGATCCGCCGCGGGGCCCCGCCGATCTCCGCGTCCACGGTTTCCGGCAGCTCGAAGCGGGCCTCCGGGCCGTCCGCCGTCCACGGGACCACGCTGTGCACGGCCGGAGCCGGGCCCGACCAGACGAGCCGGACCGCGTCGGCCCGCAGGCCGCCCACGTCCGCCTGGGTCCAGCCCGAAGCCGCCGCTTCCGCGACCTTGCGCCAGCCCTCTCCCGGTACGTGGGCCTCGATCACCGCGCCCCGGCTGCCGGGCGGCAGCGGGTCGGTCATCACGGTCACCACCGACACCGGCCGGGCGGTGGACAGCGCGACCGTCCAGGCGTCGGGCTGCCGGGTCACCGTGCCCGGCCGGAGGGCCGCGCCGGTCCACGCGTCGGCCTCGGCCGCGGCCCGCGCCAGGAAGGGGTCCAGCACGGCCTTGTCGACCCGGGCGGCTTCCGCCCCGGACAGTGCCGCGCGGGCGGCGGTGAAGGCCTGCGAGGCCTGCCAGGCCGCCGCCCCGTCCCCGCGGGCCTGCGCCTGGAGGACGTCGAGGGCCAGTTCCCCGGCGGCTCCGTAGCGCGCGAGCCGCGACAGCCAGGGCCCCGCCTCCCCGGCGAGCGCGGGCAGCCGGTCCGGGCCCTCGCGCAGGACGCGGAAGGCGGCCCGCAGCCGGTCTCCCGCCGCGGGGTCGCCGGAGCTCCGGGCCCGCCAGAACTCCTCGGTCAGCGGGACCAGATAGGCGGACTCGGGCTGGGCGAGGCCGGAGGAGGCGTTGTTCCCGGCCAGCGCGGCCAGTGCCTCGCGGGCCTTGGGGTCGGGTCCGGCGAGCGAGGCCACGGCCGCCGCCCAGGAGTCGGCGGCCCGGTAGCCGCGCGGGTTCCACGTGAAGTCCGCCGCCGTGAACAGCGGGATGCGCGACAGGGTGCCCTGGGGCATCGCGTTGGCCAGCACGGCCGCCGAACCGCCCGCGACCACCGGGTCGCGTCCCGCGTACGGGCCGAGGAAGATCCGGCCCGGATCCCAGTCGTTGACGGGGTAGTTGTCCATGGTGACCAGCGGGTGCTGCCCGAGCGCGGAGCGCGCCCCGGTCATCTCCTGCCCGGTGATCGTGCGCGGCACCACGCCGACGCCCGTCCAGGCCACCTCCACCCGGTCGTCCAGGGCGCCGGTCAGCGCGGTCCGGTAGGGCGTCGCGCCCTCCTGGTAGTACTCCGTCGGCAGCAGCGACAGCGCGGGCGCCCCCGGATAGCGCCGGGCCAGGTGCGCGGCCAGTGCGCCGGCGACCTCCGCGTGCGCCTTCGCGGCCGCCTCCGGGCCCTTGCCGTACCGCTCCCGGTCGGCCCGGCAGCCCCACTCGGTGTAGCTGACGTCCTGGAACTGCACCTGGAACGCCCGGAATCCGAGGTCCCACATGGCGTCCAGTTTGCGGGCGAGCGCCGCCCGGTCGGCCGAGGAGGCCAGGCACATCGACTGCCCGGGCGCCACCGCCCAGGCGAGCACCACCTGGTTGGCGCGCGCCCGGTCCGCCAGCTCCCGCAGTTCCGCCGCCTGCGGCGCCGGATAGTCGCGGCGCCAGTCCGTGGTGCGGTACGGGTCGTCGCCGGGCGCGAGCAGCAGCCGGTTCAGCTTGGTGCGGCCCATGAACTCCACCTGCGCGAGCCGCTGGGCGGCCGTCCACGGAGTCCCGTAGAACCCCTCCGCGATCCCGCGCACCGGTGCGGACGGCCAGTCCCGTACGAGGACCCCGGGCACCTTCCCGGCGTCCTGGGACAGCAGTTGACGCAGCGTCTGCGCCGCGTGGAAGAGCCCGTCGCCGCCCGTGCCGGCCAGCGCGACGGTGTCCCGTCCCTCGGCGCGGCCCACCGCCAGCCGGTAGCCGCCGGCCGGCAGGTCGCCGGCCGCGTCCGCGCCCAGGGCCCGCAGCGCCCGCTCGGCGGTCCCGTCGGACGGCCCCTGGAGCCGTACGACGGGGCCCGTCGGGGGCAGCGGTTCCCCGTCGGCCCGCTCGTGCAGGGTCCGTACGCCCGCTCCGCGCAGGGCGTCGCGCACCACCTCGGCGGCGTACGGGTCCACGTCCGCGGGCAGCACCAGCACGGCCTCGGCGCCCAGCGGCACCGTGCGCGCCGGGTCGGCGGCCATCGACTGCGGCCGGGGCCACACCGCGGGCCCCTCGGCGGCGGTGCGCGCCGGATCGGAGCCGGGGTCGAGCACGGGGGCGGGTACGGGAACGGGCGCGGGGTCGCGCAGCGCCGCGGGAACCGCGGCGGTGCCCGGCCCGGCGGGTGCGTCCGGCGCGGTGGGTGAGGTCGGCGCGGCGAAGGCGGCGGGGGGGCCCACGACCGCCGAGCCGCTGAGCAGTGAGCCGATGACGGCGACCGCCGCGGCCGTGGCCGTGGCCCGCTTCCTGCCCCTGGTGTGCACGGAGCCACCCCGTCCCGAGTCGTCCCCCGCTCGTACGAACGAGCCAGAGCCCACCATCCGTACGGCAGGGGTGTCAACGCCTGCGGGTGATCTGACCTGGATCGGCCAGGAATGCGGTGCGTCCGACTGGGTATGGCTGGGATGTTCTCCGGGTCGCGCGCCGGAGGGTGCTCCCGGCGTTCCCGCACGCCAGAACGGAAGGCCCGGCTGTGCGGTGATCGGCGCGGACCTCCGCAACACCTCCCGCGCGCGGCCCGAACGCAGGCACGTCTGTACGGATTCACCGACCGCACAGGAGAATTTCCGCTGTCGGTGGTGCGCGGACGGCGCGCGGACCGACACAGTGGGAGCCGTCCGCGGGTCCTGATCGATCCTCACGCACGAAGGAGTGCCTGCCGGTGAACACCGAGGCCGTGAAAACCGAGAACGCCACCACCTCCATATCGACGTCCACCCCGAAACGGCGTCCGCCGCTCGCCCACCTGCCGGCGCAGTCCGGACCCGACGAACGGCCCCTCACCAGCGAGCCGTCGCTCGCCGACGCCGCGCACGCGCCGTTGACCAGTGAGCCCCCGCTCGCCTGCGAGGCTCCGCTGACCAGCGAGCCGACCACCCATGCCGCGGCGGCCGCCGCGGGTGACTAGACGACAAGGAACCTGATGGACGACCTCGCCCGGCTCGCGGCCCTGTACGGAGTCGCCACCACCTACCAGCCCGCCGAGGACGTCACCCTCCGGGTCCCGGAGGCCACCGTGGCCGCCGTGCTGCGCGAGCTGGGGGTGAACACGGACACCCCGGAGTCCGTACGGGCGGACCTCGCGGCGGCCGAACGCGACGCGGCGCAGAGGCTGTTGCCGCGCGTGCTGGTGTGGTGGGCCGGGGCCAGGCCGCCCGCGGAGCTGGCCGCGCTGCCGCCGGGGACCCGGACCCTGCTGGAGGCGGAGGAGGACGGGCCGCCGCGGGCGGCGGGCCGCGCGGCCCCCCAGCAGCCGCCGGTGGCCTGGGACGCGGCCGACGCGGGGGAGCCGCCGCTCGGCGTGCACCGGATCCACGCGCAGGCCCCGGACGGCCGCACCGCCACCGCCACCCTGATCGTGGCCCCCGACCGGGCCCCGGCGGCGCCGGAGCGCGCGCACGGGCTGCTCGTCCAGCTCTACTCGGTGCTCTCCGAGCGGTCCTGGGGCATGGGGGACCTGGGCGACCTGGCGGAGCTGGCGCGCTGGGCGGGCCGCGTCCACGGAGCCGGCTTCGTCCAGGTCAACCCGCTGCACGCGGCCGTGCCCGGCACTCCGACCGACCCCTCCCCGTACCGGCCGTCCTCGCGCCGCTTCCCCGACCCGGTGCACCTGCGGATCGAGGACGTCCCCGAGTACGCGGACTGCCCGGACCGGGCCGCCCTCGCGGAACTGGCCGACCGGGGCGCGGAGTTGCGGCGCGAGGTGCTGGAGAAGGGGGCTTTGATCGACCGGGACGCCGTCTGGTCCCTCAAGCGGGCCGCCCTGGAGCTGCTGTACGCCGTCCCGCGGACCCCCGAACAGGAGGCGGCCTACCGGGAGTTCCGCGCCGACCAGGGCGCGGAGCTGGACCGGCACGCCGCCTGGTGCGCCGGGCACGCCGGGGAGGACCCGGAGGCCCGGGCCGACTTCCACCGCTGGCTGGTCTGGCTGACGGACGCCCAGCTCGCCGCCGCCCAGCGGGCCGCCAAGGAGGCCGGGATGGCGGTGGGCATCGTGCACGACCTGGCCGTCGGGGTGCACCCGGAGGGCTCGGACGCCACCGGAGCCCCCTTCGGGGCCCCGCACTACGCCCGGGCCGTCTCCGTGGGCGCCCCGCCGGACGCCTTCAACGCGCGCGGCCAGGACTGGGGGCTGCCCCCGTGGCGGCCCGACCGGCTGGCCGCCACCGGGTACGCGCCGCTGCGGACCCTGCTGCGGGGGGTGTTCCGGTACGCCGGCGCCCTGCGCATCGACCACGTCATGGGACTCTTCCGGCTCTGGTGGATCCCTGAAGGGGCGCCGCCCGCCGAAGGCGCGTACGTCTCGTACGACGGGGAGGCGATGCTCGCCCTGCTGGTCCTGGAGGCCCACCGGGCGGGGGCCCTGGTCATCGGCGAGGACCTCGGCACCGTGCAGCCGGGGGTCCGTCAGGCGCTGGCCCGGCGCGGGGTGCTGGGCACCTCGGTGCTGTGGTTCGAGCGGGACTGGGGCGGGGACGGGGAGCCGCTGGAGCCGGAGCGCTGGCGGTCCGACTGCCTGGCCACCGTGACCACCCACGATCTGCCGCCCACGGCCGCCAAGCTGGCCGGCTCCCACGTGGAACTGCGCGACCGGCTGGGCCTGCTGACCCGCCCGGCCGAGCGGGAGCGCGCCGAGGACGCGGCCGACACCGCGCGCTGGCTGGACGTGCTGGAGGACCTCGGGCTCGACACCAAGGGCGAGGAGGCCGCCGTACGGGCCCTGTACGGCTTCCTGCTGCGCACCCCGGCCCGGCTGCTCGGGGTCTGGCTGCCCGACGCGGTGGGGGACCGGCGGCCGCAGAACCTGCCCGGCACCTGGGACCAGTACCCCAACTGGCGGCTCCCGGTCGCCGACGCGGACGGCCGGCCGCTGACCCTGGAGGCGCTGGCCGCGTCGCCGCGGGCGAACGCCCTGCTGGGGGCGGTGCGGGGGGCGGCGGGAACCCGTACGGCACCCCCGGGCGCGCGCGGTGTTTAGGTGTTCGCTACGTTTGCACCGTGGACAAGAAGAACGCTCTGCGCGCCGGCGCCGTCACGGCCGGAACGACGCTGATGATGCTGCTGATGACGTCTCCCGCCCTCGCGCTCACCCGTGACGACGGCGACGACCCGGGTCCGGGCCTGAGTGCCGCCGAGACGCTCGGCCTCTACGTGGCCGCGCCGATCGTGCTGTTCCTGGTCATCGCCGGTCTGGTGATGGTCGGCGACAAGTCGCGCAAGACGCAGAACGAGAGCTGACCCCTCCCGGGGTCTCCTCGCTCGATCCGATTCTTCCGGGGCGCCGGGGGTCCATGAGGACCCCCGGCGCCTCGTCGTACCCTGTTACGGAACCCCTGCCATCACCTTGCGCAGCAGACCGGTGAGCGCCGCGATCTCCGCCTCGTCGAGCCCGGTGAGCGCTTCGCGCTGTGCTTCCAGGCCCGCCTCGACCGCCTCGTCGATGAGCGCGAGGCCCCGGTCGGTGATGGTCACCCGGAGCCCGCGCCGGTCGTCCGGATCTGGGTTGCGGCAGAGCAGCCCGGCCTTCTCCAGCTTGTCCAGCCGTCCCGTCATCCCGCCCGTGGTGAGCATCAGCGTGGCCGAGAGCTGGCGGGGCGAGAGGGTGTACGGGGGCCCGGTTCGGCGCAGCGTGGCCACGACGTCGAACTCCCCGCGCGCGATTCCGTAGCGCGTGTAGGCCTTGTCCATCGCGTCACCCATGGCCTTGGAGATCCGGAAGATCCGGCCGAAGACCCCCATGGGCGTGGTGTCCAGATCGGGTCGCACGGCGAACCACTGGCCGGTGATCGCGTCGACGGGGTCCTTGTCGGTCATGGGCGCAGTATCCGGCTTCCGCTCGTCCCTTCGCAAGAAAGTTGCTCACTCGAAAGTAGCTTAGTGCTAAGCTACTTTCGAGTGAGCTACTCGTCCCTGCCGGAGGAGCATCAGCCGTGAAGCGTGCCGCGACCATCGCCCTGACCGCCCTCGCCCCCATCTCCTGGGGCTCCACCTACGCCGTGGCCTCCGAGCTGCTGCCGCCCGACCGGCCGCTGTTCACCGGGGTGATGCGGGCCCTGCCCGCCGGGCTGCTGCTCACCGTCCTCGCGCGGAAGCTGCCCACGGGCCGGTGGTGGGGCAAGGCCGCCGTCCTGGGCGGGCTCAACATCGGCGCCTTCTTCCCGCTCCTGTTCCTCTCCGCCTACCGCCTGCCCGGCGGGGTGGCGGCCGTACTGGGCTCCGCGGGACCGCTGTTCGTCGTGGGGCTCGCCGCCCTCCTGCTGGGCGAGCGGGCCCGGCTGCGGACCGTGCTCGCCGCCGTCGTCGCGGCCTTCGGCGTCAGCATGGTGGTGCTGACCGCGGAGGCGGAACTCGACCTGGTGGGGGTGATGGCCGGAATCGTCTCCTCGGCCTCCATGGGTGCGGGCACCGTCATGACCAAGCGGTGGGGGCGCCCCGAGGGTGTCGGTCCGCTGGCCATGACCGGCTGGCAGCTCACCGCGGGCGGCCTGATCATCATCCCGGTCGCCGTGCTGGTGGAAGGGGCGCCGCCGGCGCTCGACGGCGGGGCCCTCCTCGGCTACGGCTACATGATGCTGATCAACACCGGCATCGCGTACTGGCTCTGGTTCCGCGGCATCGGGCAGCTCACCGCGACGTCGGTCACCCTCCTCGGCCCGCTGTCGCCGCTCACCGCTGCGGTCATCGGCTGGGCCGCCCTGGGGCAGGCGCTGTCGTCGGTGCAGGTGCTGGGCATGGTGGTCGCCTTCGGCGCCACGGTCGCGGGGCAGCTCGCGGCGGGCGCGCCGCGACCGAAGGCCGGACCGTTCAGTTCTGGTGAAGAGACCGATCGAAATGATTCGATGGACCTGACGGGTCACCCGGTGCGACGGTAGGCCAACGAACCGACACTCCGGATCCCGAGGGAGAGACACACAGTGGCCGTCACGGACCGCGTCCGCACCGTCCCGCAGGAAGCACCGCCGCAGGAAGCACTCCCGCAGGAAGCACTGCCCGGCAAGACGAAGAAGGGGGTCGCCGGTCTCGGCATCCTCCTCGCCCTGCTCGCGACGGTCGTCTGGTCCGGCAGCTTCGTGGCCACCCGGGGCATGGCGGACAGCATCCCGCCCGTCCAGGCCGTCTACTGGCGCTGGGTGATCGCCACCGTGGCCGTCGCCCCCTTCGCGGCCCGGCAGGCCTGGCAGCAGCGGGCCCTGATCCGCAAGCACTTCGGCTACATCGCCCTGGCCACCCTCTTCGGCGTCACCCTCTACAACACGCTCGTGCACCAGGCCGGACTGACCACCTCCGCCTCCAACATGGGCATGATCATGGCCGCCTCGCCGGTCATCATGGCCCTGTACGCCCGGCTCGGCGGCGAACGGCTCGGCGCCCGGCGCACCTTCGGCCTGGCCCTCGCGGCCCTCGGCGTCCTGCTCCTGGTCGGCAAGGGCTCGATCCGCTTCGACTTCGCCGCCGGCGACCTGTGGATGTTCGGCGCCGCCCTGTCCTTCGCCACGTACAGCGCGCTCCTCAAGCGCAAGCCCGCCGAACTGGGCGGCCTCGCCTTCCTGCTCACCACCTTCGTCCTCGGCGCGCTGATGCTCGCCCCCGCCTACGCCGTGTCCGTCCGCGTCCAGGGCGGCTTCCAGGTCACCCCTTCCACCGCCGGAATGCTCCTGTACGTCGGGGTCTTCTCCTCCGCGGTCGCCTTCTTCGCCTGGAACAAGGCCGTCGCGATGATCGGCGCCGCCCGTGCCGGAGTCGTCTACTACCTCCAGCCGGTCTGCGTCGCGGGCCTCGGCCTGCTGCTCCTCGGCGAGACGACCGGTCCGACGCAGCTCCTCTGCATGGCACTGATCCTGGGCGGCGTGGGTCTGGGTGCCCGGCGGTAGGTTCGGTCCCATGATCGAGTGGGACATCAAGAAGCTGCGGATCCTGCGGACCCTCGCCGACCGGGGGACCGTGACCGCGACGGCCGAGGCGCTGCACATGACGCCCTCGGCCGTTTCGCAGCAGCTCACCAACCTGGCCAGGGCGCTGGGGGTCCCGCTGCTGGAGGCCCAGGGCCGCCGGGTCCGGCTCACCGACGCCGCCCACCTCGTACTGCGGCACGCGGAGGCCGTGTTCGCGCAGCTTGAGCGGGCCGACGCGGAGCTCACCGGGTACCTCGCGGGGGAGGCGGGGGAGGTGCGGATCGGCGCCTTCTCCACCGCCGTACCGGTCCTCGTGGTCCCGGCGGTCGCCGCCCTGAGGCGTTCGCACCCCGGCGTGGAGGTCCGCGTACGGGAGACCGAGGCGGCCGAGTCCTACGAGCTGCTGTCCGCCGGGGTCGTCGACCTCGCGCTCTCCCTCGCGGCCCACGCCCCGACGGCCCGCGATCCCCGCTTCACCCGCAGGACCCTGCTGGAGGACCCCCTCGACGTGGCCCTGCCCCCGGACCACCCGCTGGCCGGCGCCGCGGAGCTGCGCCTGTCGGACCTGTCGGGTGCCGCGTGGATCTACGGCGGCTCCGGGCCCTGGTCTGAGATCACCCGCAACGCCTGCGAGGCGGCGGGCTTCGTCCCCGAGCAGGCGCACTCGGCGTCCGGCTGGACCGCGATCCTCGCCATGGTCGAGGCGGGCATGGGGGTGGCGCTGGTACCCCGCATGGTGGCGAGCCGCGCCTCTGGCGTCGCCGTCCGGGACCTGCCCCACGACCGGCCGACCCGACACGTCATCGCGGCCCTCCGCAGGGGCTCGGAGTCGGCCCCGGCTGTAGCCCACGCCCTGGCGGCCTTGCGCGCCGTAGCCGCCGCGAGGGGCTAGCGGCTGCGGGGGTGGCCGCTGCGCGGAGCTTCCCCCACCCCGCCCCTTCCCGAAACCTGGGCTCCGCCCCGGACCCCGTACGTGCGCTGCGCGCACGTGCCCTCACACGCCGGGCGGGCTGAAAAGCTGCCGCGCAGCGGCACGTCTCAGCCCCGCCGGCGTGTGAGGCGCGGGGTTCGGGGCGGAGCCCCGGCAGTGGCGCGAGCCGCTTACGCCCGGGCGTCGGCCGCCTGGGCGGTCAGCGCGCGCTCGACGCCCGCGCGGGACTCCGAGACCAGGCGGCGCAGCGCCGCGTTCGGCTCGGCCGAGGCCAGCCAGGCGTCCGTCGCCGCGAGGGTCTCCGCGGAGACCTGGAGGGACGGGTACAGCCCCACCGCGATCTGCTGGGCGATCTCGTGGCTCCGGGTCTCCCAGACCTCCTTGACCGCGGCGAAGTACTTCGCCGTGTACGGGGCGAGGAGCTCGCGCTGGTCGGTCTGGACGAAGCCGCCGATCACCGCCTCCTGCACCGCGTTCGGGAGCGAGTCGCCCTCGACGACCGAGGCCCACGCCTCGGCCTTGGCCTCCGCCGTCGGCCGCGCCGCCCGGGCGGTCGCCGCGTGCCGCTCGCCCGCCGCGGTCTTGTCCCGCTCCAGCTCGGCCGCGATGGCCGCCTCGTCGGCGACCCCGGTGGCGACCAGGCGCTCCAGGAACGCCCATCGCAGCTCGGTGTCCACGGCCAGGCCCTTGACCTCCGCCGAGCCGTCCAGCAGTGCCGAGAGGTAGGTCAGCTGCTCCTCGGTGCGGGCCGTCGCCGCGAAGGCGCGGGCCCACGCCAGCTGGTGGTCGCTGCCCGGCTCGGCCGCGCGCAGGTGCTCCAGCGCGGCCTCCGTCCAGGTGGCCAGGCCCTGGTCGCGCCAGGCCGGGTCGGCGTACAGGTCCACGGCCAGCTTCACCTGGCGGTGCAGCGACTGGACGACGCCGATGTCCGACTCCTTGCCGATGCCCGACAGGACGAGGGCGAGGTAGTCGCGGGTGGCCAGCTCGCCGTCGCGGGTCATGTCCCAGGCCGAGGCCCAGCACAGCGCGCGCGGCAGCGACTCGGTGAAGTCGCCCAGGTGCGCGGTGACGTTGGCGAGGGAGACCTCGTCCAGGCGGACCTTCGCGTAGGACAGGTCGTCGTCGTTCAGCAGGACCACGGCCGGACGGGTCCGGCCGATCAGCTCCGGTACGGCCGTCAGGCCGCCGTCGATGTCCAGCTCGATCCGCTCGCCGCGCACCAGCTTTCCGTCGGCGAGGTCGTACAGGCCGACCGCGATGCGGTGCGGGCGCAGGACCGGCTCGCCCTTGGCACCGGCCGGCAGCGCCGGGGCCTCCTGGCGGACGGCGAAGGCGGTGATGGCGCCGTTCTCGTCCGTCTCGATCTCCGGGCGCAGGATGTTGATGCCGGCCGTCTCCAGCCACGCCTTCGACCAGGCGGTCAGGTCGCGGCCGGAGGTCTCCTCCAGGGCGCCCAGCAGGTCCGACAGGCGCGTGTTGCCGAAGGCGTGCGCCTTGAAGTACGCCTGCACACCCTTGAAGAAGGCGTCCTGGCCGACGTAGGCCACGAGCTGCTTGAGGACCGAGGCGCCCTTGGCGTACGTGATGCCGTCGAAGTTGACCAGGACGTCGTCCAGGTCACGGATGTCGGCCATGATCGGGTGCGTGGAGGGCAGCTGGTCCTGCCGGTACGCCCAGGTCTTCATGGAGTTGGCGAAGGAGGTCCAGGCGTGCGGCCACTTCGAGCCCTCCGCGTACGCCTGGCAGGCGATGGAGGTGTAGGTGGCGAACGACTCGTTCAGCCACAGGTCGTTCCACCACTCCATGGTGACCAGGTCGCCGAACCACATGTGCGCGAGCTCGTGCAGGATCGTCTCGGCGCGCGTCTCGTACGCCGCGTCCGTCACCTTCGAGCGGAAGACGTACTGGTCGCGGATGGTGACCGCGCCCGCGTTCTCCATCGCGCCCGCGTTGAACTCCGGCACGAAGAGCTGGTCGTACTTCGCGAAGGGGTAGTCGTACGCGAACTTCTCCTGGAACCAGGTGAAGCCCTGCCGGGTCACGGCGAAGATCTCGTCGGCGTCGAGGAACTCGGCGAGCGAGGGACGGCAGTAGATGCCGAGCGGCACGGACTGCCCGTCCGGGCCCTCGTAGGAGCTGTGCACCGCGTGGTACGGGCCGACGATCAGGGCCGTGATGTACGTGGAGATGCGCGGGGTGGGCTCGAAGCGCCAGACGTTGTCGGCGGGAGCGGCAGGCGTCGGGGAGTTCGAGATGACCGTCCAGCCCGCGGGGGCCGTCACGGTGAACCGGAACGTCGCCTTCAGGTCGGGCTGCTCGAAGCTCGCGAACACGCGGCGCGCGTCCGGGACCTCGAACTGGGTGTACAGGTACGCCTGCTCGTCGACCGGGTCGACGAAGCGGTGCAGACCCTCACCGGTGTTGGTGTACGCGCAGTCGGCGACGACGCGGAGCTCGTTGGCCCCGGCGGCCAGGTGCGCGAGCGCGATCCGGGAGTCCCGGAACACGGCGGCCACGTCGAGGGACTTGCCGTTGAGGACGACCTCGTGCACGGCCGGGGCGACCAGGTCGATGAAGGTCTCGGCGCCGGCCTCGGCGGACTGGAAGCGCACGGTGGTCACGGAGGGGTACGTGCCCCCCTCCTGCGCGCCGCTGAGATCGAGCTCGATCTCGTACGAGTCGACACTGAGCAGCTTTGCGCGCTGCTGAGCCTCTTCACGGGTCAGATTCGTGCCTGGCACGCGGTCATCTCCTTCGATGGTGACGTTCCGGCCCATCCTTCCACGCGGGGCGGGCCACTGCGGCGGAGTAATCCACGGGCGAACGCGAGGGTGCCGACGGGCCTGGGTCTCTCGGTGGCGCGAAGGGTCATACCTCGGTAGCATCAGGGTATGAAGATTAGTGTGAGCCTGCCGCAGGAGGATGTCAGCTTCGTCGATGAGTATGCGTCGAGAACCGAGGCCGAGTCCCGGTCGGCGGTGATACACGCTGCCATCGACCTACTGAGGGCTGCCGACCTGGAGGCCGAGTACACGGAGGCGTTCGCGGAATGGGACGCGAGTGAGGATGCGAAGCTCTGGGACCGGACATCAGGGGATGGGATCACCGATGAGGCGTGGTGACATCTTCATGGTCGACTTGGAGCCGGCGCGCGGTAGTGAGGCGAACAAGGTCAGGCCTGCTGTGATCGTCTCCAGCAATCCGGCCAACGAGTCAGTGGCCCGCAACGGCCGCGGCGTTGTGACGGTCGTGCCGCTCACATCGAACACGGCGCGGGTGCTCACCTTCCAGGTGTTCCTTCGTGGGGAGGAAACGAGCCTTCCCAAGGACTCCAAGGTCCAGTGCGAGCAGGTTCGCGCGGTCTCGCCGGAACGCGTCCTCCAGCGTGTCGGTTCGGTTCCCCGCCAGCGGATGGTGGAGATCGACGCGGCGCTACGGCGCCACCTGGCGCTCTAGACGCGCCGGAGGGGCGGCACCGTCACGGTGCCGCCCCCACACGTGCGCGCGACCGGCGTCAGCCCTGGCGCAGCTCCTCCGCGACCAGCTCCGCGATCTGGACCGCGTTCAGCGCGGCGCCCTTGCGGAGGTTGTCGTTCGAGAGGAACAGCGCGAGGCCGTTCTCGGTGGTCTCGTCGACCCGGATGCGGCCCACGTACGAGGCGTCCTTGCCGGCGGCCTGCAGCGGGGTCGGGATCTCCGAGAGCTCGACGCCCGGGGCGTCCTTCAGCAGCTCGTAGGCGCGCTCGACGCTCAGCGGACGGTCGAAGCGGACGTTGACCTGGAGGGAGTGGCCGGCGAAGACCGGGACGCGCACGCAGGTGCCCGAGACCTTGAGCTCCGGGATCTCCAGGATCTTGCGGGACTCGTTGCGGAGCTTCTGCTCCTCGTCGGTCTCGAAGGAGCCGTCGTCGACGATCGAGCCCGCGAGCGGGATCACGTTGTAGGCGATGGGCCGCTTGTAGACGGCAGGCGCCGGGAACTCCACCGCGTCGCCGTCGAAGGTCAGCTGGTCGGCGGCCTCGGAGACCGCGCAGGCCTGGCCCTTGAGCTCGGCGACGCCCGCCAGGCCCGAGCCGGACACGGCCTGGTAGGTGGTGGCGATCAGCGCGGTCAGGCCGGCCTCGTCGTGCAGCGGACGCAGCACCGGCATCGCGGCCATCGTGGTGCAGTTCGGGTTCGCGATGATGCCCTTGGGGCGGTTCTTGATGGCGTGCGGGTTGACCTCGGAGACGACGAGGGGGACCTCCGGGTCGCGGCGCCAGGCGGAGGAGTTGTCGATCACGACGGCGCCCTGCGAGGCGACCTTCTCGGCGAGGGCCTTGGAGGTGGCGCCGCCCGCGGAGAAGAGCACGATGTCCAGGCCGGAGTAGTCGGCCGTGGAGGCGTCCTCGATGGTGATCTCGCGGCCCTCCCATTCGAGGGTGGAGCCGGCCGAACGGGCCGAGGCGAACAGCCGCAGCTCGTCCACCGGGAACTTGCGCTCGGCCAGGATGCCGCGCATGACTCCGCCGACCTGTCCGGTGGCTCCGACGATTCCGACCCTCACGGTGACTCCTCTTGGTACGTACGACGCGGGCGCGCGTGAAGCCATCATGCGTTCGACCCCACGAGCCTTGTCCAATCCATTGTCCGAGGAGCGGACGGTGTTCTCCGTGTGAACCCCCGTGACAACTCCGTGGCAGCCGTGTTGCACCGCCTCCCGCCCCGCGTTTCGCCTGGTCGAAGCCGGTTACGGTCCAATCTGTCCCGTCCGCAATTCGGACGGGCGTTCCGCACTTCGAACTCGGGGAGATCCACCGTGCGCGCCATCCGCCACCGCCGCCGGTCCATACCGGCGCTCGCCGCCCTCGCGGCCGCCGCCGTCGCCGCACCCGTCCTGCCGGCCGCCGCGCCGGCCGCCGCCCACCCGCGCGACGGCCGCCTGGCCCGGGAGCTGGTGGAGGAGGTCACCGCCCGCGGCGCCTACCGCCACCTGGCGAAGTTCCAGCAGATCGCCGACGCCAACGGCGGCAACCGCGCCGCCGGCACGCCCGGCCACGCGGCCTCCGCCGCCTACGTCCACGACACGCTGAAGAAGGCCGGGTAACCGCCCCGATCGCCCTCGCCCGGGTCGACGAGAGTCCCGGCTGTGACGCGGCCGACTACGCGGCAGGCGCCTTCACCGGGCGCGCTCGCGGTGCTCGTCTACAACCACAGCGGAACCGCCCCGGTGCGCGGCACGTTCTCCTCGCCCGCCGAGGGGATCATCCCGAGCGCCGGGCTCACCCTCGCCGACGGGGAGGCGCTCACCGCCGCCGCGGCGAAGGGCGAGGTGAACGTCCGGCTGGAGCTCGACCAGGAGCACGTCAGGAAGACGACGCGCAACGTGGTCGCCGAGACCCGGGGCGGCCGCGCCGACCGCGTGGTCACGGTCGGCGCCCACCTGGACTCGGTCCCCGAGGGCCCGGGCATCAACGACAACGGGTCCGGCTCGGCCGGCCTGCTGGAGGTGGCCCTCAAGCTCGCGGAGGAGGGCGCCAACAAGAAGGGCAAGGGCAAGCGGACCGCCCACAAGGTCCGCTTCGCCTGGTGGTCGGCGGAGGAGCTCGGCCTGCTGGGGTCCGGGCACTACGTGGCGCGGTTGTCGGAGCGGCAGACGAAGGACATCGCGCTCTACCTGAACTTCGACATGATCGCCTCGCCGAACCCGGTGCAGTTCGTCTACGACGGAGACGACTCGGACAAGGTGGACGAGGGCGCCGGCCCGGCCGGCTCGGTGCAGATCGAGGCGCTGATCAACGGCTTCCTCGACCGGAAGGGCACGCCGCACGAGGGAAGCGACTTCGACGGCCGCTCCGACTACGGGCCGTTCATCGCGAACGGCATCCCGGCCGGCGGCACCTTCACCGGAGCCGAGGGCATCAAGACGCCCGAGCAGGCGGCGCGGTACGGCGGCACGGCCGGGGCCCCGTACGACCCGAACTACCACGGGGCGGGGGACACCCTGAAGAACATCGACCTGAAGGCCTTCGACACCAACCTGGGCGTGATCGCCCACGCGGTGGGCACGTACGCGCAGGACCTGGGCTCGCTGGGGAAGTAGCCCGCACCGGAGGGGGAAACAGGAGGGGCGGTGCTCTGACGAGCACCGCCCCCGCTGTTTTCAGGCTCCTACCGGGTTACGGCAGGACCTTCTCGATCTGCACGCTGCCGGTGCCGGCGGCGGTGCCGCGGGCGTTGAGCAGCTTGGCCTCGCCGAAGAACTGGCGGCCTTCCGGAGCCGCGCTGTTGACCAGCACGTTCGCGGAGACGGTCGCCGAGGCGCCGTTGGCGAGGTTGACCGCGGCGGCCTCGTCGACCTGGACGGTGCCCAGGGCGGCCGAGAAGTAGACGTCGCGGTAGTCGTACGTGGTGGAGCCGGACGGGACCGCGTAGCCGAACACCTCGATGGTGTAGGTGCCCGCGGCCGGGTTGACGAGGCTCACGGCCTCCTCGGAGTCGCCGTCGGCGGAGGAGCCGACCTTGATGCCGTCCTTGTACACGTCCAGGTCGAGGTCGGCTCCGGTGTCGGAGACCTTGCCGATCGCGATGTCGAGGCGGGAGACGCCCTCGCCGATCGTGACCTCGGTGGTGTGGGTCTCACCGTTGGCGATGGTCGGCTTGGCGACCTTCGCCGAGCCGAGCGGACCACCCTGGAGCTTGCCGCCGGTGATGGCGGCCCCCTCGTTCTTCACGGTCCACTGGACCGGCGCCGGGGTGCCCTGCTTGACCTCGGGCAGGACCTTGACCGCGGGGTCGAAGGCCGCGCCGAGCACGGAGACGTCCAGCTTGAACGGGTTGTCGAGCAGCGCCGACGTACGGCGCGACTCGACCTCGATCTCCCAGACGCCCGGCTGCGGGTTCGGGTACGAACGCAGGTCGGGGCGGCACTGGTTGGCCGGGTTGTCGTAGTTCGGGTAGCACTGGGTCGTCGCGCTGTCCTCGACGCCCACGCCGTACGGGTGGATCGAGATGAAGCGCGTCTGGCTGCCGGCCGCGATTCCGCCGAGGGAGACCTCGAGGGTCTTCGCGCCCGCCGGGACGGTCACGAAGTACGACTTGTGGCTGTTGCGCTGCACGGAGGACGTGTCCGAGATGCTGTACGAGGGCTTCGCCAGCGGGGCCGAGACGACGACCGTGGAGAGGATCTGCTTGTCGATGCCCTCGGTGGAGGGGTCGTCGAGCTGCAGGATGCCGCTGTGGACGCCGGCCGTCTTGGCGATGGCCTGGACCTTGATGGTGACCGGCTTGTTCAGCGGCAGGGTGACGTAGTCGTAGCCGCCGATGACCTTGAACGTGCCGTCGTTGTTGCGCCAGCTCAGCTCGTGCGGGGTGCCGTACTTGACGCCCGTGGTGCGGGTGACGACGACGTCGTAGACCTTCTTCTGGCCGACCTTCAGGCCGCCCTCGCGGTCGTAGACGCCGGTGCCGAAGCCCGGGACCTTCAGGAACTGGTCGATCGCGGTGTCGACCGGGGCCTTGACGGTGAACTCGTTGGCCTTCGCGCCGCGCTGGATGGACTCCCACGCGCCGGGGACGTTGATCAGGCCCGCGCCCTGGGCGTGCGCCGGAACGTCCTCGATCTTCTTCGCGCTGCTGGTGAGCGCGATGCGCAGGGCCGCCGGGGTGAGGGCGACCTTCTGCTGCTTGGCGGCCGAGATCAGCAGGGCGCTGGCGCCCGCCGCCTGCGGCGAGGACATCGAGGTTCCCTGGAGCATCGCGTAGCCGGCCGGCAGGGTGTAGCCGGCCTCCTTCACCGGTGCGCCCGGGATCCAGGTCTGCGCGGTGTTGATGGCGGCACCGGGGGCCGTGATGGTCGGCGTGAAGCCGCCGTCCTCACGCGGACCGCGGGAGGAGAAGGGGAACATGTTGTACTTCTTGGCCACGCCGGAGCCGTAGTTGGCCGCCCAGGTCTCCTTGGAGACCGCCGCACCCACGGAGACGACCTTGTCCGCGAGACTCGGGTCGCCGATGGTGTTGATGCCGGGGCCCTCGTTGCCCGCCGAGATGACGAGCTGGACACCGTAGGTGTCGATGAGGTTCTTGTAGAGCTCGGAGCGCGCGTTGTTGCCGTCGTTCAGGGCCGGCAGGCCGCCGATCGACATGTTGACGATGTCCACGCCGCGGTTGACGACGAGGTCGATCATGCCCTCGGTCAGCGCGATGTTGGTGCAGCCGCCGGACCAGGAGCAGGCGCGCGAGGAGACGAGCTTGGCGCCGGGCGCCTGGCCGTTCATCGCGCCGCCGAAGAGGCCGTTGGCGGCGGTGATGCCGGCGACGTGCGTGCCGTGCGTGCCCTCGATGATGCCGACGTTGACGAAGTCGGCCTTCTTGCCGACCCAGTCACCGCCCAGCGGGTCCATCGGGACGTCCTTGCGGATCTCGATCACGAACGGGATGCGCTCGGCGACCTCGGTCGCCGGGTTGTCCGTGCCGAAGTAGCCGATCTGGTAGCCGTCCTTGTACGGCTTCATCGGCTCGTTGTTCGTGAAGTCGTTGTCCTGGTCGGTGTCGACGCGGACGGTCCCGGCGACCGGGTCGTAGAGCAGGCCGAACCGGTCGGTGGTGTCCCCGTCCCGGTTGACGTCGCCCTTCATGTCACCGTTGGCGGTGATCGACTCGGTGAAGCGGCTCCACTGGAACGAGCCCTCCGGAGCCTTCCAGCTCCCGCCGCCCGCGGTGAAGGTGCCGCCGGCGACCGGGGTGATCTGCGCGCGCCAGGTGGCGTCGCTGTCGGTGATCGGGTCGGTCGCGGTGACCCAGTCGACGATCTTGCGCTCGCCGGTGGTGGTCTTCTGGAGCGCCGGGTGGCCGAGGTCGACGCCCGAGTCCATGATGCCGATGGTCACCCCGCGGCCGTCGGCCTTCGGGTTCGCCTTGAGGAAGTCCAGCGTTCCGGTCTCGAAGACCGGGTTGTACGGGTTCTTCGCCGGGGTGTTCTTGTCCGGCGCGGGATAGGCCTCGGCGGCGGTCCGCTTCACCGTCCCCGTCTCGCGGTCCGCGTCCGGACGGGGGTCCGGGAGCTGGATCTCGTGCCGCAGGTCGATGCCGTGCACGGAGGACAGCTTGGCGGCCGCCTTCAGCGCGGCGTCGGCCTTGTCGGTCGGCAGGGTGGCGCGCACGTAACCGAGCTTGTCGTACGTCCGGCCCACCGAGGCGCCCTGGACGTCGTCGAGCTGCTTGGCCACCTGCTGGGTCTCGCCGGGGGCCGTCGCGACCATGACCGTGACGGTCTTCTCGCCCTTGGTCTTGGCTTCCTGGAGCAGTTCGGCGTCGGCCGAACCGAGCTTCTGGTCGGCAGACTTGACCGCGGGGTTTGCGGTGGGGGTATCGGTGCCGGTGGCCGCGAAGACGGGCATGGCGCCGGTGGCCACGAGGGCGGCCACCAGGCCGGCCGCGGCCGCGACGCGCACGGCGCGTCGGGTCGCGGGTATTGAGCTGGGGGAGTCGAGGGTCATCAGCATCCCTGGCTAAGTGAAAGGTACGGTCCGGATTTCGGTGCCGGATGACCGGTCAGCCTCGCGTAAGTGACAGCTCTTTGGGGAGAGTTGTCACGGACCGATACCTTCCGTGGCGGACTCCCGCCAGCTCGGGACATACGCCAGAAGGCCCGTACCGGAACGAACCGGTGCGAACCTTCGGGGTTGAACGTGGATTTGTAGACTTCCCGACCGCGTGTCAGGGGCGGGGCGGGCCCCGGTCTCAGATCGGGTGTGACAACTTTCTGGCGTTCAGCGCTCGCGCGTGCGCGCGTAATGGCGGGAGGCTTTCGCCCGGTTTCCGCAGGCCGACATCGAGCACCAGCGCCGGGTGCCGTTGCGCGAGGTGTCGTGGAAGCGCAGCACGCAGGTCTCGGAAGCGCACTTGCGGATGCGGCCGGGGTCGGAGCCCAGCAGCTCCAGGTAGTCGCGGGCGGCCGTCCAGGCCGGACCCCAGGTCGGGTCGTCGAACTCGGTCCGCTCGCCGGGCCCCTCGGCGGTCAGGGTAGCCCGGATGCGCCCGTGCTCCAGGACGGCGTCGACCAGGGTGCGGGCGCTCTCGTCGGTGGGGTCCGCGACCGCGCGGGCCAGTGCCTCGCGGGCGGTGAGCAGGTGGACCAGGGTCGAGGCGTCGGCGCGGAAGCGGCCGGCCAGCCCGGCGCTCTCCAGCCAGAGCGCGAGCCCTTCGACGCGGGTGAGCCCGAAGGCCCCCGCGAAGAGGTCGAGGGATTCTCCCTCCTGAACCCAGCGGGTGTTCAGCAGGTCCAGGGCCACCGGTTCCCCGGTCAGGGGTCGTGGGTCCGCCGTCGTCATGTCCGCCTCCTCGTGGCCACTAACCCCTCAAGAGTACGTGAGCGGTTGACTCCTCGCCCTCTAACCCCTAATCTCAATTTAGAAGGTTAGAAATTGAACAGTTCTGGGGAAGGAACCGTTGTGACGACCGTCATCAGCAAGCTGCGCACCGGCCACGTGGGCCTGAACGTCACGGATCTCGCCCGATCGCTCGACTTCTACCGGGACGCCCTCGGCTTCGAGCTGCTCGCCGAGGGCAAGGAAGAGGATCGGCGCTTCGCCCTGCTCGGCCGGGACGGCGAGCTCGTGCTCGCCCTGTGGCAGCAGGCCGAGGGGGCCTACGCACCCGGCGCGGCCGGACTGCACCACCTCGCGCTCGCCGCGGACGCCATCGAGGAGGTCAGGGAGTACGAGGAGCGGCTGCGCGGCCTGGGCGTCGACTTCGCCTACGAGGGGGTCGTCGCCCACGGCGAGGGGGCGGCTTCGGGCGGGATCTTCTTCCACGACCCCGACGGGACCCGGCTGGAGATCTCCGTGCCGAGCGGCGCCGAGGGCGCCGAGGCTCCCGTCGCAGGGGCACCTACCTGCGGGTTCTTCTAATGTCCGGGTACCACTGGGGCTCACTGGCCATCCAGGAGCGGGTCGGCGTCCGCGAGCACGCCGTGCACGTGGGCCAGTCCATCACCCCGCACATCAAGAACGTGGCCGCGGCCTTCCTGGGGCTGCAGCCGCACCTGGTCGTCGGCGCGGCCGATTCCGGAGGCCTCTTCTGGGCCTCACTGCTGACCGGCGCCCCCGGCTTCGTACGGGCGACCGGGCCGGACCGGATCGCGGTCAAGGGAGGGATCCCCGACGGAGATCCGCTCGCCGGGGCGCTGGCCACCGCCGGCACCCGGGTCGGGACCATCTCCCTCGATCCGCGCACCCGGCGCCGGATGCGGTTGGGCGGGACCCTGGAGGTGACACCCGGCGGGTTCGCGCTGACGGCCGAACGGGTCTTCGCCAACTGCCCCAAGTACCTCCAGAAGCGGCAGCCTGTCCAGCTCGTCGCCGAAGGAGCCGGCGTCGTGCGGCGCGGGGACGCGCTCACCCCCGACCAGGAACGGGCCGTCCGCGCCGCCGACACCTTCTTCGTCGCCACCTCCGCGGGGGCGGACGGGGCCGACGCGAGCCACCGGGGCGGCATGCCGGGCTTCGTCGAGGTGCTGTCCCCGACCGAACTGGCCTGGCCGGACTACGCGGGCAACGCGATGTTCCTGACGCTGGGGAACCTGCTGGCGGACCCGCGGGCCGGGCTGCTGTTCCCGGACTGGGAGGGCGGGGGGCTGCTCCAGCTCAGCGGCCGGGCGGAGCCCGAGTTCGGGGCGGGCGGGGAGCGGCGGGTCCGGTTCCGGATCGAGTCGGTCGTGGAGAGCGTGCACCCGGGACGGCTGCGGTGGAGCGCCCCGGAGTACTCGCCGGCCAACCCGGGGCTGCCCGCGCCGCCTTGGCGGCCTGCGGGGTAGGCGCCCCGGTGGCAGATCCCTCACCGGGGCAGGACGACGAGGTAGGCGGCGGGCTCGCGGTCGGCGGACGCCGTCAGGGCGGTCCGTACGACGGCCGCCTGCTGCTCGGGCCAGTCGCGGAGCTTGCGCGGGGTGATGTGCAGGACGGTGATCCCGCACCGCTCCAGGGTCTCCCGCTTGCGGACCGACTCCGACCACTGCTCGTCCTCGCCCTGGCGCGGGGCCCGGGTGTCGATCTCCACGGCGACGGCCTGCTCCGGCCAGTACGCGTCGACCCCGCCCAGGTGCGGGCCGCCGGGCAGCCGCAGGTCCACGTTCCAGACGGGCTCGGGGAGCTCGAAGCCCCGTACGAGCTGGTACAGCCGGTCCTCGGCGATGGCCCGGCCCTCGGCGAGCAGCGACTCGACCGCGTCCACCACGTGCGGGCGGTTCAGCAGCCGGGCCACCGTCAGCTCCCGCACCACGGCACCCGGTTCACAGTGTCCGCCGCGGACGGCTTCGCTGAGCAGGCGGCGGACCGTGCCGGCGTCGGAGAGGTGGGCGACGGCGTCGGCGACGGCCCGGGCCACGGGGGCGACGGGCAGCCCGGTGACCTCCTCCGGCCGGGGCGGGGTGTGCGTGCGGACGATGCGGACCTGTCCGGCGGAGCGCAGCCGGCGGGTGTTCGGGACGAGCACGTCGATCTGGGGGAGGCCGAGCAGGGCGGGGGCGGAGGAGAACCGGTACAGCGCGAGGGCCGCCAGCCCGGTGATCATGACCTCGTCCCCGCGGCGCCCCGCGTAGAGGAGCGCCGCGTGCAGCCGCTCCTCGCTGGTCGCGGCCCCGGAGTGGAGCAGGAAGACCCCGGGCAGGATCTGCTGCCAGGCCCGCTCGGCGGCGTCGGAGGCGGTGACCCCGTGCTCCCGGAGCTGGGCCAGCGACAGCACGCGGGGGCGGTTGTCGGTGAGGTGGGCGAGGGGGAGGGGTGCGTTGTGGTTCATGACGCTGAGATTCCCTCAGGCCATGGCCTCGCTAACCCCTGTTACACATCCGTCGGCAAATCGGGACAAGACGGGGCTAAAGTACGGACGTTCGAGTGCCGATGGAGTGCGCCGGTCCGGCCCCGTTTCCCGGGGCTCCGCCCCAGACCCCGCGCCCCAAACGCCGGCGGGGCTGGATTTTCCAGCCCCGCCGACGTTCACGTGCAGGCCGACGTCGGCCAGATCCAGCCCCGCCGGCGTTTGAGGCGCAGGTCCGGGCGGAGCCCGGGGAACGGCGGAAGGGTGGGTAGGGGACAGCCCCGCAGGGTCAGCCCGCCGCCACGTCGCAGGCCTGCGCCCGCAGCGCACGGGCCAGGTCGTCACGGGACTCCAGGACCAGCCGCCGCAGCGCGGGCGCAGCCGATTCGTGCGCCGCCAGCCACGCGTCGGTGGCGTCCAGGGTCGCCCGGGAGTCCTGGAGCGACGGGTACAGGCCCCGGACCACGTCCATGCCGATCTGGATCGACCGCTCGGCCCAGATCCGCTCGATCACGGCGAAGTAGGGCTCCGCGTACGGCGCCAACAGCCCCCGCTGCGAAGACTGCTGCATCCCCGCGATCGTCGCCTCGACCAGCGCGTTCGACAGCGCGTCCGACTCCACCACCGCGGCCCACGCCTGGTCCTTGACCGCCGCCGACGGCCGCGCCGCCAGGCACCGCACCTGGTGCCGCTTGCCCGACGCCGTGTCGTCCCGCGCCAGTTCCGCCGCGAGGACCTCCTCGCCGATCGCCCCGTGCGCGGCCAGCGGCAGCAGGAAGTCCCAGCGCAGCTCCTGGTCCACGTCCAGCCCGTCGATCCGCGCCGATCCCTCCAGCAGCCCCAGCAGCAGCTGGAAGTCGCCCTCGGTCGCCGCGCCCGCCGCGAAGAAGCGGGCCCAGGTGAGCTGGTGCTCCGACCCCGGCTCCGCGAACCGCAGTTCCTGCAGCGCGCACGCCGCCAGCACCTTGCCGCCCTGCTCCCGCCAGTCGGGCGCCGCGTAGTGGGTGACCGCGGTCAGCGCCTGCGCGTGCAGCATCTGGAGCACGCCGACGTCCGTCTCCCGGCCCGCGTGGGCCAGTACGAGCGAGACGAAGTCCCGCGCCGGCATCAGCCCGTCACGCGTCAGGTTCCACAGCGCCGACCAGCACAGCGCCCGGCTCAGCGGGTCCGCCACCGAGCCCAGGTGCGAGCGCAGCGCGGCCAGCGAGGCCTCGTCGAAGCGGATCTTGCAGTAGGTGAGGTCCTCGTCGTTGACGAGCACCAGCGCCGGCTTCTCCTGCCCGGCCAGTTCGGCGATGGCCGTCCGGGGCCCCGCGACGTCCGCCTCGGCCCGCGCGTAGCGGACCAGCGCACCGTCCGGGTCCAGCCGGTACAGGCCCACCGCGACCCGGTGCGGCCTGAGCTCGTCGCCGTCCTGGACCACCGCCAGCTCGGTCACCCGGCCGCCCGCGTCGCAGGTCACCACCGGGGTCAGCGCGTTCACGCCGGCCGTCTGCAGCCAGGCCCGCGACCACTCGGCCATGTCCCGCCCGGACACCTCCGCGAGCACCGACAGCAGGTCGTCCAGGGTGGTGTTCCCGTAGGCGTTCGCCTTGAAGTAGCGCCGCGCACCCTCTAGGAAGGCGTCCCGGCCCGCGTACGCCACGAGCTGCTTGAGCACCGCCGCGCCCTTGGCGTACGTGATGCCGTCGAAGTTCAGCTTCGCGTCCTCCAGGTCGCGGATGTCGGCCGTGACCGGGTGGGTGGACGGGAGCTGGTCGGCCCGGTAGGCCCACGCCTTGCGGCTGTTGGCGAAGGTGACCCACGCCTGGTCGAACCGGGTGGCCTCGACCAGCGCGAACGAGCCCATGAAGTCCGCGAAGGACTCCTTCAGCCACAGGTCGTCCCACCACTTCATGGTGACCAGGTCGCCGAACCACATGTGCGCCATCTCGTGCAGGATGGTGTTCGAACGCCGCTCGTACGAGGCCTGCGTGACCTTCCCGCGGAAGATGTACTCCTCCCGGAAGGTCACCATCCCCGGGTTCTCCATGGCGCCCAGGTTGTACTCCGGCACGAAGGCCTGGTCGTACTTCCCGAAGGGGTACGGGTAGTCGAAGATCTCGTGGAAGAGGTCGAAGCCCTGCTTCGTGACGAGGAAGACGTCGTCCGCGTCGAAGTGCTTCGCCAGCCCCTTGCGGCAGATCGCGCCGAGCGGGATCGTCAGGTCCCCGCGCGTGTAGGTGTCCGTGACGTAGTGGTACGGCCCCGCCACCACGCAGGTGATGTACGTGGAGATCGGCGCGGTCTCGGCGAAGCGCCGGGTCTGCCCCTCGCGGGACTCCTCGACGCCGTTGCTCCAGACCTGCCAGCCCTCGGGCGCGGTCACCTCGAAGCGGTACGGGGCCTTGAGGTCGGGCTGCTCGAAGTTCGCGTACACCCGCCGGGCGTCGGCCGGCTCGTACTGGGTGTAGAGGTAGACCTCGCCGTCCTCCGGGTCCACGAAGCGGTGCATGCCCTCGCCGGTCCGGCTGTACGCGCAGTCGGCGTCGACCACGAGCACGTTCTCGGCGGCGAGTCCGTCCAGGGCGATCCGCGCGCCGTCGAAGACGACGGCCGGGTCCAGCTCGCGGCCGTTGAGGGTCACGCTGTTCACCGAGGGCGCGATGAGGTCCGCGAAGCTCGCGGCTCCCGGAGCGGCGGCGCGGAAGCGGACGGTGGTCACCGAGCGGAAGGTCCTGGGGCCGTCGGCCGGTTCGGCCTCGTCCACCGCGGACCTCAAGTCGAGGACCACCTCGTACCCGTCGACGGACAGCAGCTCGGCCCGCTCGCGGGCCTCGTCACGGGACAGATTCTCTCCGGGCACGTGCACTCCTTCGTGCGTGATCGCGATACCTGACCGAATCCTCCCACGGGGGAATGCATGTGCGGACGGAGCGGTTGGGCAGGCAGGAACGTTCCGATAAGAGGAGAGACATGGCTGACACCCAGGTGCGCGAGAAGACCCCTGTCGACTTCTGGTTCGACCCGCTCTGCCCCTGGGCCTGGATGACGTCCCGCTGGATGCTGGAGGTCGAGAAGGTCCGTGACGTGGAGGTCCGCTGGCACGTGATGAGCCTCGCGGTCCTCAACGAGAACAAGCTCGACGAACTGCCCGAGGTCTACCGCGAACTGCTCGGCCCCAAGGGCTGGGCCCCCGTACGCGTGGTCGTCGCGGCCCAGCAGAAGTTCGGCGACGAGGTCACCGGCAAGCTGTACACCGCGCTCGGCACCCGCTTCCACAACGGCGGGACCGGCCCGACCCGCGAGGCGATCGCCGAGGCCCTGGACGAGGTGGGCCTGCCCGCCGAGCTGATCCACTACGCCGACTCCGACGAGTACGACGAGGTCCTGCGCGACTCCCACAACGACGGCATCAACCGCGTCGGCCAGGAGGTCGGCACCCCGGTCATCTCCGTGCCCGGCGCCGACGGCGACGAGGTCGCGTTCTTCGGCCCGGTCGTCACCCCCGCCCCGCGCGGCGAGGCCGCGGCCCGCCTCTGGGACGGCACCCTGCTCGTCGCCTCCACCCCCGGCTTCTACGAGATCAAGCGCACCCGCACCCAGGACCCGATCTTCGACTAGCCCGACCGGCTTCGACTAGCAGGGGTCCGGTTCCTCCCTTAACGTCCCCCTATGGGGAATGGTCCGACACGGGAGGAACCACTCGGCCGCAGCGGCGGCCGGGCGGAGCCCGCGATACCGAACGGCAACGCCGCGCACGCCGGCCTGCCCGCACGCCCCCGAGACCGGGTGCTGCGGGCAGCTTGCGTAGCGGTGCCCCCGCTGTGGACGGCCCTCGGGGTCCGCCAGGCCGCCGGCACCCTGCGCCACTACCTGCGGGGCACGGGCCGCCCGTACCGGGTCGACGCGCGGGCGCTGCTCGCCGTGCCCGCCGTACGGGAGGACGTGGACCGGCGCCTGGCCGAGTGGCGGGAGGCCGCGCGGGCGCTCGGCGAGCCCGGCGCGTACGCGGCGGACAGCGGCTGGCGCGGGGTGCTGATCACCCGGCGCGCCCGCGACGGGGGCAGCGCGGACTGGTGGCTGGCGCTGCGCGGGGCCCAGTACCGGATCAGCGGCACGGTACGGGTCCACGAGGACGGCTCCGTGGTGAGCGACTACCGCTTGCAGGTGTACAAGAGCTGGAACTTCGACCGCGGGGAGTCGGAGTTCGGGATCCCCTTCACCCCCTTCGCCCGGCTCCACGAGACCGGGCTGGCCCGGGAGTTCGCGGTGGTCGGCGAGGTGGACGGGCTGGTGGACTCCGCGGCTGCCGCGGGAAGCGCAGAAGACCCCCGCCAGTCACGTCCTGGCGGGGGTCTTCTGGTGGACACGCCCGCGAGTGAAGGTTGAGAAGACGATCACGAGGCGGGCGGGCTCGGTGGCGCTGATCAGCCCTTGGCGGGGATCAGCAGCGGGGTGTTCGCCTTGGCGTCGGCGTAGCGCCGGGCCACGTCGCGCCAGTTGACGACGTTCCACATGGCCTCGATGAAGTCCACCTTCTGGTTCTTGTACTGGAGGTAGAAGGCGTGCTCCCAGGCGTCGAACACGAGCACCGGGGTGCTGGCCACGCCGACGTTGCCCTGGTGGTCGTAGATCTGCTCGACGATCAGGCGGCCGCTGACGGGCTCGTACGCGAGCACGCCCCAGCCGGAGCCCTGCGTCGCGGAGGAGGCGAAGGTGAGCTGCTTCCTGAACGTGGCGAAGGAGCCGAAGGATTCGGTGATCGCGTCGGCCAGCTCGCCCAGGCCGTCGGCCGCGGTGGGCTCGCCGCCGCCCTCGCCGGTCTTCGGGCTGGCCATGTTGTGCCAGTAGATGCTGTGCAGGATGTGGCCGGAGAGATGGAAGGCCAGGTTCTTCTCCAGGCCGTTCAGCGCGCCCCAGTTCTCCTTGTCGCGCGCCTCCGCCAGCTGCTCCAGTGTGTTGTTGGCGCCCGCGACGTAGGCCGCGTGGTGCTTGTCGTGGTGCAGCTCGATGATCTGCGGGTTGATCACCGGCTCGAGAGCCGCGTAGTCGTAAGGAAGCTCAGGAAGCGTGTAAATGGCCATGCGTGTATCCGGTCCCCTCGGCGTGCCAACCGCTTATTGCAACCAATGTGCAACTGCACGCTAGCAGTATCTGTTCATCGGCTCCCATAAGGGTCACCTCACTTGCCGGTCCCCAGGAACGCGGAAGGCCGGGCCCATGCGATCGCATGAGCCCGGCCCCGGGGCCGCCGTTCGCAAGGCCCTAGCCGGCCTCGCGCGCCGCCGCCCGGCGCTGGAGGACGTAGCCGGTGGCGGCCAGGGCCGCGGTCAGGCCGCCGGTGAAGACGAGCTGGATCCGGGTGTCGTCGCCCATGGCCATCAGGACCAGGACCCCGGCGAGTCCGGCCAGTGCGACCCAGGTCAGGTAGGGGAAGCCCCACATCTTCACGACCAGCTTCTCGGGGGCCTCGCGCTCCGTGCGGCGCCGCAGCACGAACTGCGAGACGGCGATGAAGCCCCAGACGACGAGGATGACGCCGCCGACCATGTTCAGCAGCCAGGCGAAGAGGGTGTCCGGGTACCAGTACGACAGCAGCACGGTGACGAAGCCGAAGCCGGAGGAGGCGAGCACCGCCCGGCGCGGCACCCGGCCGGAGAGCTTGCCCAGCGCCTTGGGGCCCTGGCCGCGGGAGACCAGGGAGTAGGCCATGCGGGAGGAACCGTAGATGTTCGCGTTCATCGCGGACAGCAGGGCGATCAGGATGACCACGTTCATGACCTGGCCCGCGTGCGGGATGCCCAAGTGGTCCAGGGTGGCCGCGTACGGGCCCGCGTCGGTGACCGCCGGGTCGTTCCACGGCAGCAGGGTAACGATGACCAGCATCGAGCCGATGTAGACGATCGCGATCCGCCACATGGTGGTCTTCACGGCCTTGGCGACGCCCCGGACCGGGTTGTCGGACTCGGCGGCCGCGATGGTCACCGTCTCCAGCCCGCCGTACGCGACCACGGAGGCGAGCAGGCCGACCAGCAGTCCGTCCACGCCGTTGGGCAGGAAGCCGCCGTCGTGGAGCAGGTTGGCGGTGCCGGGGGAGCCGCTGCCGGGCAGCAGACCCAGGACGGCCAGCACGCCCAGGCCCAGGAAGAGGCCGATCGCGCCGATCTTCAGGGCGGCGAACCAGAACTCGAACTCGCCGAAGTGGGAGACGGCGGCCAGGTTGGAGCCGCAGAACATCGCCATGAAGACCAGCACCCACATCCACGAGGGGGTGCCCGGGAACCAGCCCGTCATGATGTGCGCCGCGCCGATGGCCTCGATGGCCACGCCCACGCACAGCAGGGTCCAGAACATCCAGCCGGCGGTGAAGCCCGCCCACGGGCCGATGGCCCGCTCCGCGTGCACCGAGAAGGAGCCGGAGGAGGGGTTCGCCGCGGACATCTCGCCGAGCATCCGCATCACGAACATCACGAGCAGCCCGGAAGCGGCGTACGCCAGCACGATCGAGGGACCGGCGGCCGCGATGCCGGCGCCGGAGCCGACGAAGAGGCCCGCGCCGATGACGCCGCCGAGGGCGATCATCGAGAGGTGGCGCTGCTTGAGTCCGTTGCCGAGGGGTGATCCCGCGTCGGGTTGTGCGGGGCTCTGCTGCTCGGGAGGTGTGATGGTGCTCTGGCTCATGCGGGCCAGTGTGCCTACCGTCCGATAATCGGACTTCTCGTGTCCGGCATGCGGACACCCGTTTCACCCGACGTGATCGTCCGCCCGCGGAACAGAAGGGGGCCCGGGACCGAAGTCCCGGGCCCCTTCCGCCGCCTGGTGTGGTCAGGGCCTCTTGGCCCGGACCTCCCGGATCCACGCCACCACCAGCACCGCGGCCGCGGCCCCCGCGGACCACAGCAACTGCGGCCGCGCCGAATCGTCGAACAGCATCAGGACCAGCACCGCGGCCATCCCGATCAGCGCCGCCCACGTCGCGTACGGGAACAGCCACATCGGCAGCGTCAGCCGCTCGGGCATGTCCCGCTCGATCTTCGCCCGCAGCTTCAGCTGCGAGACCGCGATCAGGGCCCACACGAAGAGCAGCACCGCGCCGACCGCGTTGAGCATGTAGAGGAAGATGGTGTCCGGCCACAGCAGGTTCAGCACCACCGAGACGAACCCGAAGGCCACCGAGGCGAAGACCGCCCGTCGCGGCACCCCGCCGCCCGACACCTTCAGCAGGGACTTCGGCGCCTCGCCCCGCTCCGCCAGCGAGAACACCATGCGCGAGGACCCGTAGAGGTTCGCGTTGAGCGCCGACAGCAGGGCCACGAAGATCACGACGTCCATGATCTGGCCGGCGTGCGCGATGCCGATCGAGTCGAGGACGGCCACGTACGGGCTCTGGCCCGGCGTCAGCGAGTCCCACGGCAGCAGGGTCACGATGACCAGCATCGAGCCGACGTAGAAGAAGAGGATGCGCCACACGGCGCTGCGCACCGCGCGGGACACGGACCGGGCCGGGTCGTCCGACTCGGCGGCCGCGATGGTGACGACCTCCAGGCCGCCAAAGGCGAAGATCACGGCCAGCATGCCGGCGACCACGCCGCTCGCGCCGTTCGGGAAGAAGCCGCCCTGGCCGGTCAGGTTGGCCATGCCGACCGGGTCGGTGTCCGGCAGGAAGCCGAAGACGGCGAGCGTGCCGAGGATCAGGAACAGCACGATCGCGCCGACCTTGAGGGCCGCGAACCAGAACTCGAACTCGCCGAAGTTCCGCACGGCGGCCAGGTTGCTCACGGTGAAGACCACCATGAAGAGGAGCACCCAGAGCCACTGGTCCACCGCGGGCAGCCAGCCGCTCGCGATCTTCGCCGCCGCGGTCGCCTCCACGGCCAGCACCACGACCAGAAGGAACCAGTACAGCCAGCCGGCCGAGAAGCCGGCCCAGCGGCCGAGGGCCTTCTCCGCGTAAACGGAGAAGGAGCCGGAGGCGGGCATCGCCGCCGACATCTCGCCGAGCGCCCGCATCACCAGCATCGCGAGGACGCCCGCGAGCAGGTACGAGCAGATGATCGCGGGCCCGGCGATGGTGATGCCGGCGCCGGAGCCGACGAACAGCCCGGCGCCGATCACGCCGCCGAGGCCGAGCATGGTCAGGTGGCGCTGCTTGAGGCTGTGGCTCAGGGGCTCCGGTGGGAGTTCGTCCGTGGTGCCGGGAGGGGCGGACGGGAGGTCGCGCATGAGGAGTGCTCGTACTCTCTAAGGCCTGGCGGCGGTGGGGGCTCCGCGACAGTTGGAGGGACCCTACAGTCTCTCCGGAGAGCGCCCATCCGCGCAAAACGGACGTGTCATCGGTCGTCGCCCGTGATGCGGATCACTGCGCCACGGGTGCCGGGCAGGGTCTTTGTGTACTCCCCACCAAACCGGGGAGTGCGGCTTTGTCCCGGGACACCCTGATGCGGCCCCGGACCCGGGACTAACGTCGGTGATCGTCCCTGTCGACCCCACCTCCTGCGGAGTCCCCGATGAGCACTGCTTCCGTCTCCTTCCGGCCCGGCGCCGTCCTCGCCGACCTGCTGCCCGCGAGCCGCGTCCGCGACATCGCGCTCGTGGCCGGCGGAGCCGCGCTCACCGGTCTGGCCGCGCAGATCGCCGTGCCCGTCCCCGGCTCCCCGGTCCCCGTCACCGGCCAGACCTTCGCGGCCCTCTTGGTCGGTACCGCCTTCGGGGCCCGCCGCGGCTTCCTCGCGCTGGCCCTCTACGCCCTCGTCGGGACGGCCGGTGTGCCGTGGTTCGCGGGCGGCACCTCCGGCGCGGGCGGGGCCTCCTTCGGCTACGTGCTCGGCATGCTGCTCGCCGCCACCGTCGTGGGCGCCCTCGCGCGGCGCGGCGCCGACCGCTCGGTGCTGCGTACGGCGGGCACGATGGTGCTGGGCTCCGCGGTCGTCTACGCCGTCGGCGTCCCCTACCTCGCGCTGTCCACCGGGATGTCCTTCGGCGCGGCCGTCGCGGCGGGGCTGACGCCCTTCCTGATCGGCGACGCGCTCAAGGCGGCGCTGGCGATGGGCCTGCTGCCGGCCGCCTGGAAGCTCCTCGGCCGCGCGTGAGCGCTCGTACCCCGCACGGAAGCCCCGGACCGCGCAGTGCGGTCCGGGGCTTCCGTCGTCTCGAACGGTGGCGCGTCTTTCCGACGTGCTACGCGGAGGCCTTCAGGGCGGCCTTGCGGCGGAGCTGGCGTGCCACGCCGATCGCGATCACCACGGCCGCGACCAGCAGCGACAGCAGGACGATCTCGCGGTTGTCCTTGTCGTAGATCATGTAGCCGAGGACGAAGGTGATCATCGCGGCGGTGGCCCAGGTCAGGTACGGGAAGAACCACATCTTCACCGTCACCTTCTCCGGGGCCTCGCGCATGAGGATCCCGCGCATCCGCAGCTGGGTCAGGCAGATGACCAGCCACACGAACAGCGCGATCGCGCCCGAGGCGTTCAGCAGGAAGCTGAAGACCGTGTCCTTGAAGGCGTAGTTGAAGTAGACGGCGAGGAAGCCGAAGACGACCGAGCCGAGGATCGCCGCCGTCGGCACTCCCCTCTTGTTCACCTTGGCGAAGGCCTTCGGGGCGTCACCGCGCTCGCCCAGCGAGAAGGCCATGCGGGAGGCGGTGTACAGGCCCGAGTTCAGGCAGGACAGCACGGCCGTCAGGACGATCACGTTCATGATCTGGCCGGCGTGCGCGATGCCGATCGAGTCCAGGGCGGCGACGTACGAGCCCTTCTCGACGATCGACGCGTCGTTCCACGGGAGCAGCGTCAGCACGATGAAGATCGAGCCCAAGTAGAAGACGCCGATGCGCCAGATCACCGAGTTGGTGGCCTTGGTGACCGCGCGGCGCGGGTCCTCGGACTCGCCGGCGGCCAGCGTCACGATCTCGCTGCCCATGAAGGAGAAGACGACCATCAGCACACCGGTGAGGACCGAGCCCCAGCCGTTCGGCATGAAGCCGCCCGTGTCGGTGAGGTGGGCGAAGCCCGCACCCGGGTTGTCCGAGCCCGGCAGCACGCCGAAGACGGCCAGCATGCCGATGATCACGAAGCCGCTGATCGCGACCACCTTGATGCCGGCGAACCAGAACTCGAACTCGCCGTACGAGGCGACCGAGCCGAGGTTGGTGACCGTCAGCACGGCCATCACGATCAGCGCCCAGGCCCACTGCGGGACGGCCGGGACCCAGCTTTCGAGGATGACGGCGCCGGCGGTGGCCTCCACGGCCAGGACGACGACCCAGAAGAACCAGTACAGCCAGCCGATGGAGAAGCCGGCCCAGCGGCCGAGCGCCCGGTCGGCGTACGCGGAGAAGGAGCCGGAGTTCGGGCTGGCGGCAGCCATCTCGCCCAGCATCCGCATCACGAACACGACCATCGCGCCGACCAGCGCGTAGGACAGCAGGATGGCGGGACCGGTCTTGGCGATACCGCCGCCGGAGCCCACGAAGAGCCCGGCGCCGATGACGCCGCCGATGGCGATCATGGACAGGTGGCGGTTCTTGAGACCGGCTTTCAGACCGTCGGAGGGCTGGCCGTCACCGGGATTGCCGGTGGGGGCGCCTTCCTTCTGAAGGGTCGTCGTGGAGCTCATGGACGGATCCTTAGGTTCTCGGGTGGCGAGCCCCGGCATTCAAACCCGAGATGAACGCAGGGCGGAAGACCCCAATCCGGATCGTCGCGGCGGGACGAACGTCCAGGACCTCGGTCCCGCGGTGTCCCATCTGCGTTCTTTGGGTTTACTTGAGCTTTAGAAGTGACTTACGCGACACCCCGCGGCGGGTCCCCGGCCCGGCTCGTGCCACACTCGGACCATGCGCGTGTACCTCGGATCCGACCATGCCGGCTTTGAGCTCAAGAACCACCTGGTGGACTGGCTCAAGAACAACGGCCACGAGCCCGTCGACTGCGGGCCCCACATCTACGACGCGGTGGACGACTACCCGCCGTTCTGCCTGCGCGCGGCGGAGAAGACCGCCGCGGACGCCGACAGCCTCGGCATCGTGATCGGCGGCTCCGGCAACGGCGAGCAGATCGCCGCGAACAAGGTCAAGGGCATCCGCGCCATCCTCGCGTGGAGCGTCCAGACCGCCGAGCTCGGCCGTGAGCACAACAACGCCAACGTCATCTCGGTCGGCGGCCGCATGCACACCCAGGACGAGGTCGTCAGCTTCATCGACGCGTTCCTGAAGACCCCGTACTCCGACGAGGAGCGCCACACCCGCCGGATCGACATGCTCTCCGCCTACGAGACCACCGGCGAGCTCCCCCCGATCCCGGCCCACCACCCGCAGGGCTGATCCCGCGTCCGGCCGTGCCGCCTCCAGAGGCGGCGCGGCCGGTTTTTCTTTTCCCGTCCGCTTTCCGAGGAGTGCCGCCGTGCCCGAGGGGCATACGATCCACCGCCTCGCCGAGGACCACACCGAGCGCTTCGCCGCCCGGCCGGTCCGGGTGAGCAGTCCGCAGGGCCGGTTCGCCGAGAGCGCCGCCCTGCTCGACGGCCGCGAGCTGGAATCCGCCGAGGCGCACGGCAAGCACCTGTTCCTCGAACTCGGCGACGCCTGGATCCACATCCACCTCGGCCTCTTCGGGAAACTCGGCTTCGGCCCCGCCCCGGCCCCTCCTGCCACGGAAACGGTCCGGCTCCGGCTGCTGAACGAGGACCACTACGCCGACCTGCGCGGCCCCACCGCGTGCGCGCTCATCGGCGAGGGCGAGAAGAAGGCGATACACGACCGGCTCGGCCCGGACCCGCTGCGCCCGGCCGACGACCCCGACCGCGCCTGGGCCCGGATCTCCCGCTCCCGCACCACCGTGGCCGCCCTGCTGATGGACCAGAAGATCGTCTCCGGCGTCGGGAACGTCTACCGCGCCGAGGTCCTCTTCCGGCACGGCATCGACCCCTACCGCCCGGGCAAGGACCTCACCCGGGGCGAATGGGACGCGATCTGGGCCGACCTGGTGCTGCTCATGCGCGAGGGCGTGCGCAACAACCGCATCGACACCGTCCGGGACGAGCACCTGCCCGAGGCCATGGGCCGCCCGCCGAGGGTGGACGACCACGGCGGCGAGGTGTACGTCTACCGCAGGGCCCACATGCCCTGCCACATCTGCGGGGCCGAGATCCGCACCGCCGGTCTCGCCGCCCGCAACCTCTTCTGGTGCCCGGGGTGCCAGGCCCGCTAGGCGCGTGAACGCGGCATCCGGCCGGGCCGCCGGGTGCCGCGGGGCTGCCTAGAACCCGTGCGGCAGCCAAGGGGCGACGTCTCCCGCGAAGGCGCGGGAGGTACGGGCCAGCGAGCCAGGCCGCACCTCGCGCACCAGCCCCGCCGCGGCCAGTGAGTTCAGGGTGACCCCGCCCAGGTACGCCGCGCCCAGCTCCCGCACCGACAGCTCCAGGTCGGCCGGGTCCTCCGTCCGGGTACAGCTCGCGGCCCCGTCCGCGCCGGCGGTCAGCCGCCAGCGCCCCGCGTTCCAGGGACAGAACGCGTCCTCGACCTCCAGCACCACGTCCAGCGGAGCCCCGTAGCCCCGCGCGGCCAGCGCCTCCGGCAGGTCCACGAGCCGTACGTGCATCGAGTCGCGCAGCCGCACCCGCGTCCGCCGGACATCGGTGACCAGGTGCAGCACCGCATCGTCGGCCGGCCGCTTGACGGCCCGTACGGTCCAGGTCAGGTCGATGGAGCACACGTACCGCCACAGCGCCGCGTACACCGCCGGGTCGAGCGCGTCGAGGTCCGCCACGTCCACCCGGCCGTCCGAACCGGTCAGGTCCCACTCGGGCTTGACCCGGTAGCGGGCGTACCCGACCACCTCGCCGTCCGCCCGCTCCGCGACCACGCACTTCAGCGGCGACCCGCCGCCCCGCGAGGACTCCGGGTCCAGCAGCGCCTGCAGCTCCCAGCCCGGCTGCCGGGCCGGCATCCCGGGCCGGCCCGCGACCAGCGCCGCGTAGACCCGCTCGCAGTCGGCCAGGGCCTTGAGCGGATCGACCAGCCGCAGCCGTACGTCGTCGGCTGCCGGCGGCACGGAGAGCCGTACGCGGGTCGTGTCGATCTCCACCGACATCGAGTACGCGGCCGTGCCGTAGCCGAAGCGCCCGTAGATCGCCGGATCCGAGGCCGTCAGCACGGCGACCGGTTCACCACCCTCGCGGACGTCGTTCAATTGGCGGCGCATCAGGGAGGTCAGCACACCCCGCCTGCGGTGCGTGGGGGAGACGCCCACCATCGTGACCCCGGCGGCGGGGACGAGCGCCCCGCCCGGCACGGAGACCCGGAAGGAGAAGGCCCCGGCCGAGCCGACGCAGGTCCCGCCGTCCCAGACGCCGAGGGAGCGCTCCGGCTCCGTCAGCGACCTGTAGAGCTCCCGCTCCTCGGGGGATTCGGGCACCCCGCCGAACGCCAGTTCCAGTTGGTCGTACCAGACATCCCACTCATCAGCCTGCAATACGCGCGTCTCAAGAGCCATGCGGCCATCCCTATCAGGGCAATCCGTCCCGGTCGATCTCTTTTCGGTCGCCGATGTGCCCGTCTCCGGGGGTACCCCTGCGCGCGCACAGCCAGGATGGATAGGGTCCCGAAGCAATGGCCGGAGCACGCGTGGAGTCCCTCCTGGCCCGGACCCGCATGATGTGGCACCGGGCACGCACCGCTCTGCGCAAATCCGCCGTCGACTACTTCCGCGGCGACGGCTCCGACTGGCTCGCCTTCGGCGGCCTGCTCCTGACCATCCCGGCCATCGCCTTCGGCACGCTGATGCTGCCCGTGTGGTTCTCGCCCGCCGCGCTCGTCCTGCCGATCGTCGCCGGCGGCCTGCTGCTGCGCCCCGCCAGCCTGCTCGCCCTGTACGCGGCCTCCGCGGCCGCGCTCATCGTCGAGGCCCTCGTCCTCGGCCCGTACACCCAGGGCCCGGCCAGGGTCACCCCCGGCACGGTCCTGGTCGTCGCCGCCTGCGGCTTCTTCGGCCTCGTCATCGCCCAGTTCCGCAGCCGCGTCGGCGTGCCCTGGCGACGCGGCGGCACCATGCTCTTCGACCTGCGCGAACGCATCCGGGTCCAGAGCAAACTGCCCGCCCTGCCGCGCGGCTGGCACCGGGAGATGGCCCTGCGCCCGGCCGGCGGACAGTCCTTCTCCGGCGACTTCGTCGTCGCCGCCCGCACGAACGGCGGCCGCACCCTGGAGATCGTCCTCACCGACGTCTCCGGCAAGGGCATGGAAGCTGGCTCCCGCGCCCTCCTCCTCTCGGGTGCCTTCGGCGGCCTCCTGGGGGCGCTCCCCCCACACGGCTTCCTGCCCGCCGCCAACGGCTACCTGCTCCGCCAGGACTGGGACGAGGGCTTCGCCACCTCCATCCACCTCGTCCTGGACCTGGAGACCGGCGACTACGAACTCCTCTCCGCGGGCCACCTGCCCGCCCTCCAGCTCTCCGCCGGCACCGGCCGCTGGCAGGAGATGACCGGCGAGGGCCCCCTCCTCGGCGTCTACGACGGCGCCGAATTCACCCCCGCCAGCGGCAACCTCCGCCCCGGCGACGTCCTGATGCTCTTCACCGACGGCCTGGTCGAAACGGCCGAGCGCGAGATCAGCGAGGGCATCGACCGCCTCACCGGCGAGGCCGACCGCTACGTCGCCGCCGGCTGGGAGGGGGCGACCTGGCACCTCATCGAAAAGGTCGCCAAGGACGTCAACGACGACCGAGCCCTCCTCCTCATCCGCCGAACACCCTTTTAACGCACCCTCGCGCGGTGCGGCCCCTTGGGAGCCCTACCGGCTTCGCCGCGCTGCGCCGGGCACCTTTTCGACGCACCCCTCGTGCGGTGCGGCCCTGGCCGGCCTCCCCGGCTTCGCGCCGCTCGCGCGGTGCACCTTTTCGACGCGCTGCTCGCGCGGTGCGGCCCCTTGGGGGCCTTACGGCTTCGCCGCGCGGCGCCGGGCACCTTTTCGATGCGCCGCTCGCGCCACTCGGCCCTGGCGGGCCTCCTGGGCTTCGCGTCGCTGCGCCGGACTCCGTCCGGCGGTGGCCGGTCGGGGTGCTCGCCACTGCCGTACCGGCGTGAGGCCGGTGGGCGGGTGCGGCTGGGTGGGCCCTGCGGGGCTGGGTCCCCTACCCGCCCTTCGCGCGTTCCCCGGGGCTGCGCCCCGGACCCGTTGCCGGGTGCGGCGCCGTTCCCGGGGGCCGGCCCCCGGACCCCCGCGCCTCAAACGCCGGCGGGGCTGGGTATGGCGGGAGTTGCCTGCGGGCGATCCAGCACACGGGGTGCTGCGCACACGTGCGATCCAGCGCCGGCCAAACCCAGCCCCGCCGGCGTTTGAGGCGCGGGGTCTGGGGCGGAGCCCCAGGGGGTCCGGGCGCAGCCCGGTACCCCTACCCAGCCCGTCCGGCGCTTGAGGACCGGAGTCCGGGCAGAGCCCGGGGTACGCACCCCAGCCGCGCGTTGAGGTCCGGGGTCCGGACAGCGCCCGGGGTACGCACCCCAGCCCCGCCGGCGTTTGAGGCGCGGGTCCGGGCAGCGCCCGGGGAACGGTGGAAGGGCGGGTAGGGGACTTCGCCCCGCAGGGCACCGCTCGCCATGGCCGGCACCGCCCGCCCCCGACCGGCGGGGTCGGGTTTACCCCACCCCCGGTCCGCCTGCCTCCGCCATGGTCGCGATCCGCCCGCCCTCCGTAGCGTCGGAGACACGATCACCACCGGGTGGTCGACCGGCACGGAAGGCGGCACACCATGAGGCTCCGGCGCAGCAAGCGGCAGGCCGAGCAGCAGACGCAGCGGACGCAGCAGGCCGGGCCGCCGAGCCGCCCCAGCCCCCCGGCCGGGGCATCGCACGACGCCACCGCCGCCGTCGAACTCCGCTCGGTCCGCCGCCAGTACGGCAGAGGCGCCACCGCCGTACACGCCCTGCGCGGCATCGACCTCAGCCTGCCCCGCGGCAGCTTCACCGCGGTGATGGGCCCCTCGGGCTCCGGCAAGTCCACGTTCCTCCAGTGCGCCGCCGGCCTGGACCTCCCCACCGAGGGCTCCGTCCGCCTGGGCGGCACCGAGATCACCGGCATGAACGAGAACGAACTCACCGAACTCCGCCGCAGCCGCCTCGGCTTCGTCTTCCAGGCCTTCAACCTCCTCCCCTCCCTCACCGTCGAGCAGAACGTCCTCCTCCCCATGCGGCTGGCCGGCGGCCGCACCGCCTCCCAGGGCCAGGCCCGCGCCGCCGACCTGCTCGCCCGGGTCGGCCTGGAGGGCAAGGGCCGCCGCCGCCCCGCCGAACTCTCCGGCGGCCAGCAGCAGCGCGTGGCCATCGCCCGCGCCCTGGTCACCCGCCCCGACGTGGTCTTCGCCGACGAGCCCACCGGTGCCCTCGACACCACCACCGCCACGGAGGTCCTCGGCCTGCTCCGCAGCGCCGTGGACAACCTCGGCGCCACCGTCGTCATGGTCACCCACGACCCGGCCGCCGCCGCCCACGCCGACCAGGTGCTCTTCCTCGCCGACGGCCTCATCGCCGACCGGCTCCCGCGCAGCTCCGCCGCCACGATCGCCACCCGCATGACGGCGCTGACGGCGCTGACCGCGACCGCCGCACCTGCCGGATCCGCCGCTCCCCGGCACGCGGGAGCAGCCGCATGATGTCGCTCCGCCCCCGTTCCAACGGCCTGGCCCGCGCCGTGCTCCGGTTCCGGCCCGCCGCCTTCGCCGGCACCTTCGTCGCCCTGTTCCTGGCCGTCGGCATCGTCTCCGCCTGCGGGATCCTGCTGGAGACGGGGGCCCGCGCGAGCACCCCGCCGACGCGGTACGCCCAGGCCCCCGTCGTCGTCGCCGCCGATCAGCAGGCCCACCTGCGGATGGGCCGCGGCGACGGCGCCTACGAGATCTCCGCCCCGCTCCCGGACCGCGCCCGGGTGGACGCCGCGCTGCTGGAGCGACTGGCTCCGCTGGGGCGGGCGGTGCCCGACGTGGTGTTCCCCGTACGGGACGGAGCGGGCCGCCCGCTCGACGCCTCCGGCTGGGGCTCCACCGCCTTCAGCCCTACGGAGCTGCGCGCGGGCCGCGCCCCGGCCGGCCTGGGCGAAGTCGTCCTGGGCGGGGCCGACGGCCCTGACCGGGTCACGCTCGACACCCCCGCCGGGCCGCGGGAGTTCCGGGTGGTCGGGCGCGCCGACCGGGCGGGAGCGTGGTTCGCCGACACCGAGGCGCGCACCCTGTCCGGGCACCCCGAGGCGCTCGACGCCATCGTGCTGTTCGGGGTCGACGCGGCGCGGGCCCGGGCGGCCGTCGACGGCCGCGCCCAGGTGCTGACCGGAGACGCCCGCGCGCTCGACCGGGGGCTCGCGGGTGCCCAGGAGGTGCTGACCGGCCTCGGCGGCTCCTTCGGCGGGATCGCCACGCTCGTCGCCGTCTTCACCGCCGCGGGCACCGTCGCCCTCTCCGTCGGGCAGCGCTCCCGCGAGTTCGCCCTGCTGCGCGCCGTCGGAGCCACCCCGCGCCAGATCCGCCGTACGGTCGCCACCGAAGCCCTGCTCGTCGCGCCGGTCGCGGGCGCACTGGGCTGCGTACCCGGCATCGCGCTCGCCGCCTGGTGGTTCGGGCAGCTCAAGGCGAAGGGCGCCGTCCCGGCCGGGATCGACCTCGTCGTCTCCTGGATCCCGCTGGTCAGCGCCGTCGGTCTCGGACTGGCCGCCGCCCTGATCGCCGGCTGGGCCGCGTCCCGCCGCCCCGCGCGCATCCGTCCCGGCCGGGCCCTCGCCGCGGCCGCCGTGGAACGCCTGCGGCCCGGGTGGATCCGTACCCCGCTCGGCCTCGCCGCCCTGGCCGGCGGCGCCGCCTGCGCGACCCTGGCCGCCACGAGCAGCGGCCCGGACGCCGCCAACGCCGCCCTCGGCGTCGTCATGCTCTTCATGCTCGCCGTCGCCCTGCTCGGCCCGCTGATCGCCCGCGCCTGCGCCGGCCTCTTCGGGCTCCCGCTGCGGGCGGGCGGCGCGTCCGGCGAGCTGGCCGCCGCCAACTCCCGTACCCATGCCCGCCGTCTCGCCTCCGCCATCACCCCGATCGTGCTCGCCATGGCCTTCTCCTCCACCCTGGTCTTCCTCCACACCAGCGAGGACCGGGCCGTACGGCAGCAGCAGGAGGCCGGACTCCTGGCCGACCACGTCGTGTCCCTCGGCGGGTCCGACCCGCACGGCGGCACGGACCGGGCGGCCGCCGACCGGGCGACCGTCGACCCCGCCGCCGTTGACCGGGCGGTCGCGGACGGGGCCGTCGCCCTCACCCGTACCGCCGTCCTCACCATCGTCGGCTCCGGCGGCGACCGGACCTTCCACACCGCCTCCGCGCAGGGCGTCACCGGGGACCTGACCAAGGTCCAGGACCTGGGCGTCCGTTCGGGGGACCTCGCCCGCCTCGCCGCCGGCACGGTCGCCGTCGACCGCACCCTGGCCGAGGCCACCCACACCGAGACGGGCGACCGGATCGAGCTGCGGCTGCCCGACGGGACCCCCGTCACCCCCGAGATCGTGGCCGTCTACACCCGCGGCCTCGGCCTCGGCGAGGTCACCCTCCCCGCCACCGACCTGGCCGGCCACACCACCGCCGGCCGCCCCACGGAACTCCTGGTCCGCGGCCCGGCCCCCGAAGGCCTCGGCCCCGTCCTGTCCGCCGCCGCCTGGACCTCCGAGCAGAGCGTGGACCGCCGGCTCAACGCCTGGGCCAACACCACCATGGCGGCCGTCCTCGGCGGCTTCGCGGCCGTCGCCGCCGCCAACACCCTGGTCATGACCGTCCTGGACCGCCGCCGCGAACTCCACCTGCTCCGCCTGATCGGCTCCACCCGCCGCCAGATCCTGCGGATGCTCTACTGGGAGGCCCTCCTGGTCGGCGGCACGGGCATCGCCCTCGGCTCGGCGATAGCCCTGGCCACCCTGACCCCCCTGACGAAGGCGATGACGGGCACCGCCCCCTACGTCCCGCCCCTGCTCTACGCCTCCTTCGCGACGGCCGCCCTCACCCTGACCCTGGCAGCCACCGCCCTCCCGGCCCGCCGAGCCCTACGCCTCACCCACCCCTGACGCCGCCCATCCCGAACCCGCACACTCCGAACCGCTTGGCCCGGCGCCCCCCACACGTGCGGCGAGCACCCCGCAGCCTCACCGCTCCGGCCGTCCCGTGACCACCCCACAGCCTCACCGCTCCGCCCGGCGCCCCCCACACGTGCGCCGACCGTCACCCCAGCCTCGCCGGCGTTTGAGGCGCGGGGTCCGGGCGGAGCCCGGGGAACGGGTGGAAGGGCGGGTAGGGGACTTCGCCCCGCAGGGCGCCCCCACGCGCGGCGACGCCGTACACCCGCCCCGGCCGCCGAGCCGTCACCGTGCTCCCGGCCGGCCCGGGCAGCGGCACCGTGCAGGCAGTGGCACACCCCGACACCGTGCAGGCAGCGGCACGCCCCGACACCGTGCAGCCGACCGGCGGCCAGCCGGCCCGCCGGCGACATCGGCCACTCGCTCCCGATTGGCCCGTCCGCCCAGACCCGGCGGCGCATACCGTGCCCCCATGGACCGCACCCTCGCCGCCGATCTGGCCCGCCTCCCCGAGCTCCTCGACGCCACCCGCGACGCCGCCGCCGCGACGCTCGCAGCGCTGGACGCGCGTCCCGTCGTACCGGCACCCGTACCGGCACCGGCACCGCCCGCCCAGCCGGAGCCGACCCCACCGCTCCCCGAACACGGCACCGGCACCGACGCCACCCTCACGGACTTCGCGGAGCGCTGGGCACCGCGCCTGTCGGCCTCCGCAGGCCCCCGCTACCTCGGCTTCGTCACCGGCGGCGCCACCCCCGCCGCCCTCGCGGGCGACTGGCTCACCTCGGTCCACGACCAGAACTCCAACTCCGCCCTGGACGGCGGAGGCCAGGACCTCGAACGCGAAACCGTCAGCTGGCTCCGCGAGCTCTTCCAGCTCTCCGCCGCCCACACCGGCACCTTCGTCAGCGGCGCCACGATGTCCAACACCACCGGCCTGGCCATCGCCCGCGAATGGCTCGGCGAACGCCTCGGCGTCTCCCCGGCCGAGGACGGCGCGGCCGCGCTCGGCCCGGTCCGCGTCCTCTCCGGCGCCCCGCACTCCTCCATCGCCAAGGCACTCTCCGTCCTCGGACTAGGCCGCGCCGCCCTGGTCCCCGTACCGACCCTGCCCGGCCGCGAGGCCGTCGACCCGGCCGCCCTGGACCGGGCCCTCGCCGACGCGCCCGGCCGCCCCGCCGTGGTCGTCGCCAACGCCGGCACCGTCAACACCGTGGACTTCGACGACCTCCGCGCCATCGCCGCCCTCCGCGAACGCCACGACTTCTGGCTGCACACGGACGCCGCCTTCGGCGCCTTCGCCGCGCTCTCCCCGGAGCACGCCCATCTCACCGACGGCCTCGACGCCTCCGACTCCGTCTGCGTCGACCTGCACAAGTGGCTCAACGTCCCCTACGACAGCGCCGTCCAGTTCACCCGCCGCCGCGACCTCCAGGCCCGCGTGTTCCAGAACGCCGCCGCCTACCTCGGCCCGCTCGGCGAGGACCCCGACCTGGTGCACCTCACCCCGGAGAACTCCCACCGGCTGCGCGCCCTCGCCGCCTGGTTCACGCTGCGCGCCTACGGCCGCGACGGCCACCGCGAGATCGTGGAACGGGACATCGCCTGCGCCCGCTCGCTCGGCGAAACCCTCACGCAGGACCCGTACTTCACGGTCCTCGCCCCGGTCCGCCTGAACGTCGTCTGCTTCACCCTCACTCAGGCCCCCACCCCGGCCCGCCTCACGGCCCTGCGCGAAGCGGCCGGACCCGAGGTGTTCGTCACCCCCACGACGTACGCGGGAACCCCCGCCCTGCGCGCGGCGTTCTCCAACTGGCGCACCACACAAGCAGACGTGCGCCGGATCGCGCAGGCCCTCCACACGGCGGCGAAGGAGCTCGGATGACCATCGGCCCACTCACCCTCATCGAGGTCGAGGCCCTCGCCCGCGCCGCGCACCAGGGCCAGACCGACAAGGCCGGCCGGCCGTACGCCGAACACCTCGCCGCAGTCGCCGAGGGCGTCCGCGCCCGCGGCGGCACCGCCGAACAGCAGGCGGCGGCCTGGCTCCACGACGCGATCGAGGACGAAGCCCTCACCCCGGACTGGCTGGAATCGGCCGGACTCCCGCAGTCCGTCAAGGACATGGTCCTGGCCGTCACCAAACGCTCCGGCGAACCGGTCGAGGCGTACGCGGCCCGCATCCTCGCCACCCCCGGCGCCCTCCTGGTCAAGGAAGCCGACCTGGCCCACAACGCGGACCCCGCCCGCCTCGCGGTCCTCGACGCCCCCACCCGGGACCGGCTGTCCGGAAAGTACGCATACGTCCGCTCGCTCCTCGGCCTCACCGCCCCCTGACGCAAAAGCGCCACCGTCTCTTCGTCACGAGGCGGATAGCCGGGGCGTGTTGGTGGGAGGATGGACCATGTGGGGGTGCGCACGGCCGCGCCCCGGGCCGACCAGGGGACGACCGAAGGTGTGATCAGAAGTGGCCATTTCGCTGTCAGTGGTAGTCCTGTTGGCGATCATCCTGGTGGTGCTCGTCCGCGGAGGCCACCTCAAGGCCGGCCCCGCGATCGTCGCGGTCCTCTTCGGCTTCTTCCTCGCGTCCAGCTCCATCGCCCCGGACGTCAACCGCTTCCTGAACTCCCTCGCGGACACGATCGCGGGCATCAAACTCTGACCCCCGGCCCCCCGGACGGTCCCCCGACCTCATCAGGGCCAGGTCCGGGGAAACCCGGCGTACGCAGCGGCGGCGAAGGGCACGCCGGGGATGCCGAGGGCTGATCACGGACCCCGGGAACGACGAAGGGCCAGGTCGAGGAAACATCCTTTGACCTGGCCCTTTGCGTCTCTGAGCGGGTGACGGGAATCGAACCCGCGTAGCTAGTTTGGAAGACTAGTGCTCTACCATTGAGCTACACCCGCAGCACGTGCGACGCAGGTCCGGGGACCGCGGCACGAACAGCATCCTAGCGGGTTCCGGCGGGGGATCGCACACGTCTATTTCGCGCCCGCGGACCGTGGCGCCCCCGGCGCGGCCGCACCCGGGCGTGCCTTTCGCCGTAACTCCGCACGGCGGAGGGTCTTCGGGCATGTACCCTACGTGTCGCACCGACGGGGTGTGGCGCAGCTTGGTAGCGCGTCCGCTTTGGGAGCGGAAGGTCGTCGGTTCGAATCCGGCCACCCCGACCAGCAGGAGGATCGCGCGATCCTCCTCGGAGACCGCGTCGATGATCGCGTTGTGGGCTGATTGCCGCTTGCGGCTACTATGCAAGCTGCGTGCCCGTGTGTCTGATGTACCGGGCCCGATCCGCTGAGAACCGCTAGACCGCGGCGATGAGCAGAGACCCCCAGCAGTCAGCCACAAGGAGACCGAACCGTGAAGAGCGCCGTGGAGACCCTGAACCCGACTCGGGTTCGGTTCACTGTTGAGGTGCCCTTCGAGGAGCTCAAGGACAGCCTCGACGCGGCCTACAAGAAGATCAACCAGCAGGTCACGGTGAAGGGCTTCCGCAAGGGCAAGATCCCGGCCCGCGTCATCGACCAGCGCTTCGGCCGCGGTGCGGTGCTGGAGGAGGCCGTCAACGACGCCCTCCCGAAGTTCTACACCGAGGCCGTCAACGAGGCCGACCTGAACCCGCTGGGCCAGCCCGACGTCGACATCACGGAGCTGAAGGACGGCGAACTGCTGGCCTTCACCGCCGAGGTCGACATCCGTCCCGCGATCGAGATCCCGGACTACTCCGGCATCGAGGTCACCGTGGACGCCGTCGAGGTCTCGGACGAGGACGTCGAGAAGTCGGTCGAGCAGCTGCGCGGCCGTTTCGCGTCCACCAAGGACGTCGAGCGCGCGGCGGAGGACGGCGACGTCGTCACCATCGACCTCGAGGCCAAGGTCGACGGCGAGGTGCTGGAGGACGGTGTCGCCCAGGACGTCTCCTACACCATCGGCTCGGGCGAGCTTCTCGAAGGCATCGACGAGGCCGTCAAGGGCCTGGAGGCCGGTGGCGAGGCCACCTTCACCTCCCAGCTGAAGGGCGGCTCCGCCGAGGGCAAGGACGCCGAGGTCACCGTCAAGGTCACCAAGGTCTCCGCCCGTGAGCTGCCGGAGCTGGACGACGAGTTCGCCGGCATGGCGAGCGAGTTCGACACCCTCGACGAGCTGAAGGCCGACAGCCGCAAGCGCCTCGAGAACATGAAGCAGTACGACCAGGCCACGCAGGCCCAGGAGCGCGTCCTGGAGAAGCTGCTGGAGCTCGTGGAGGTCCCGATCCCCGAGAAGCTCCTCGCGGACGAGGTCCAGACCCGCAAGCACAACCTCGAGCACCACCAGCTCGGCCAGATGGGCCTCACCATCGAGAAGTACCTGGAGATCCAGGGCAAGACGGTCGAGGAGTTCGACGCCGAGACCGCCGAGCAGGCGATCAAGGGCATCAAGACCCAGTTCGTCCTCGACGAGCTGGTCAACAAGGAGAAGCTGAACGTGAACCAGGAGGAGCTCACCGAGCACCTCATGCGTCGCGCCGCCTCCTCCGGCATGTCCCCCGACCAGTTCGCCCAGGCCGTCGTCGAGGGTGGCCAGGTTCCGATGCTCGTCGGCGAGGTCGCCCGCGGCAAGGCCCTCGCGGCCGTCGTCGAGGCCGCCAAGGTCACCGACACCAACGGTGAGGTCGTCGACCTCTCCGACGACGAGGACGAGCTCGAGACGGCTGCCGAGACCGTCGAGAACGCGGTCGAGGCCGACGGCGAGATCGCGGCCGACGAAGCCAAGTAACAGCCGGGGCCACCCCCGCTGAGCAGCACCAGAGCACGGCCCGGAGGGCCCGTACGCCATCGCGTCCGGGCCCTTCGGCCTTCCCGCGGAAGGCCTCCCGGAGACCCTCTGTGAGGGGGCTCTGACCTTGCGCTCCGAGCGAACAGTTCGGGAAGCGGGATGGCGTTGTCCTAGCTGCGCGTTAGGGTCCATGAATACGAGGGCACGGGAGTACCCGACGTCGGCGGACATCGTCCGCACGGCAGGTCCGCGCCCCAGAACGAGACGCTGAGACGGCACATGGCCGTCGGAGACGAGCAGGTGGATACGTGACGAATCTGAAGCCTTACGCCGCGGGTGAGCCGTCCATCGGTGGCGGCCTCGGCGACCATGTCTACAACCGGCTGCTCGGCGAGCGCATCATCTTCCTCGGCCAGCAGGTCGACGACGACATCGCCAACAAGATCACCGCGCAGCTCCTGCTCCTGGCCGCCGAGCCGGAGAAGGACATCTACCTGTACATCAACAGCCCCGGTGGCTCGGTGACGGCCGGCATGGCGGTCTACGACACCATGCAGTACATCCCGAACGACGTCGTCACCATCGGCATGGGCATGGCGGCCTCCATGGGCCAGTTCCTGCTCACCGGCGGCACCCCGGGCAAGCGCTTCGCGCTCCCGAACACCGACATCCTGATGCACCAGGGCTCCGCCGGCATCGGCGGCACCGCCTCGGACATCAAGATCCAGGCCCAGTACCTGCTGCGCACGAAGCAGCGCATGGCTGAGATCACCGCGCACCACTCCGGCCAGACGGTGGAGACGATCATCCGCGACGGCGACCGCGACCGCTGGTACACGGCGGAAGAGGCCAAGGCATACGGCCTCATCGACGAGATCATCTCCGCCGCGTCGCTGGTCCCGGGCGGCGGCGGCACCGGGGCCTGATCCCGGCCCCGGCGTACGGGATCCCGCAGGGGAGCTCGTACGCCCGCCCGCACCAGGCAAGCCTCAGCCCGCAGAACGCCACCAGGACGGTGAACACCCAGATGCACATGAACAACCTCTCTCCCGCGAGCGGCCTCTACACCGGCGCGCCGGTGGACAACCGCTACGTCATCCCGCGCTTCGTGGAGCGCACCTCGCAGGGCGTCCGCGAGTACGACCCGTACGCGAAGCTCTTCGAGGAGCGCATCATCTTCCTCGGCGTGCAGATCGACGACGCCTCCGCCAACGACGTCATGGCGCAGCTCCTGTGCCTGGAGTCGATGGACCCGGACCGCGACATCTACCTGTACATCAACAGCCCCGGCGGCTCCTTCACCGCGCTGACGGCGATCTACGACACCATGCAGTTCGTGAAGCCGGACATCTCGACGGTCTGCATGGGCCAGGCGGCCTCCGCCGCCGCGGTCCTGCTCGCCGCCGGCGCGCCCGGCAAGCGCATGGCGCTGCCGAACGCCCGCGTGCTGATCCACCAGCCCTCGGGCGGTACCGGCCGCGAGCAGCTCTCCGATCTGGAGATCGCGGCCAACGAGATCCTGCGCATGCGCGACCAGCTGGAGACCATGCTGGCCACGCACTCCTCGACGCCGATCGAGAAGATCCGCGACGACATCGAGCGCGACAAGATCCTGACGGCTCAGGACGCGCTGGCGTACGGCCTGATCGACCAGGTCGTCGCGACCCGCAAGACTTCGAACTGATCCTTGCCGCCAGTTGACGCGGGCACCTCGCCGGATTGGGCGATGTGAACCACGTCAAGGGGGCCCCGCACGGGGCCCCCGGCAAGGTACCGTCGGATATGAGGCACCAGGAGCGCTGAACCAGGCGTCTCCCAGGCGAAGGGGAAGCACCTCGTGGCACGCATCGGTGACGGCGGCGACCTGCTCAAGTGCTCGTTCTGCGGAAAGAGCCAGAAGCAGGTGAAGAAGCTCATCGCGGGACCCGGTGTGTACATCTGCGACGAGTGCATCGACCTCTGCAACGAGATCATCGAAGAGGAACTCGCGGAGACCTCCGAGGTCCGCTGGGAAGAACTTCCCAAGCCCCGTGAGATCTACGAGTTCCTGGAGAGCTACGTCGTCGGCCAGGAGCCGGCGAAGAAGGCGCTCTCCGTCGCGGTATACAACCACTACAAGCGCGTCCAGGCCGGTGAGAACGGCGGCGCGCAGGGCAAGGACGACGCGATCGAACTCGCGAAGTCCAACATCCTCCTGCTCGGCCCCACGGGCTCGGGCAAGACGCTGCTGGCCCAGACGCTCGCCCGCATGCTCAACGTTCCGTTCGCCATCGCGGACGCGACGGCGCTCACGGAGGCCGGGTACGTCGGCGAGGACGTCGAGAACATCCTGCTCAAGCTGATCCAGGCGGCCGACTACGACGTCAAGAAGGCCGAAACCGGGATCATCTACATCGACGAGATCGACAAGGTCGCCCGCAAGAGCGAGAACCCGTCGATCACGCGCGACGTGAGCGGTGAGGGCGTGCAGCAGGCCCTCCTGAAGATCCTGGAAGGCACCACCGCTTCCGTGCCGCCGCAGGGCGGCCGCAAGCACCCGCACCAGGAATTCATCCAGATCGACACGACGAACGTGCTGTTCATCGTGGGCGGCGCCTTCTCCGGCCTGGAGCGGATCATCGAATCCCGCGCCGGCGCCAAGGGCATCGGCTTCGGGGCGACCATCCGCTCGAAGCGCGAAATCGAGGCGAGCAACCAGTTCCAGGAGGTCATGCCGGAGGACCTGGTGAAGTTCGGGATGATCCCCGAGTTCATCGGCCGTCTGCCCGTCATCACCTCCGTGCACAACCTGGACCGCGAGGCCCTGCTCCAGATCCTCATCGAGCCGCGCAACGCCCTGGTGAAGCAGTACCAGCGGCTGTTCGAACTCGACGGCGTCGAGCTGGACTTCGAGCGCGAGGCCCTCGAAGCCATCGCGGACCAGGCGATCCTCCGCCAGACCGGCGCGCGCGGCCTGCGCGCCATCATGGAAGAGGTCCTGATGTCGGTGATGTACGAGGTCCCGTCCCGCAAGGACGTGGCCCGCGTGGTCATCACCTCGGACGTCGTCCGCTCCAACGTCAACCCGACGCTGGTCCCGCGGATCGTCCCGAAGGACCAGGGCCCGCACGAGAAGTCGGCGTAACAGGCAGTCGATGCACGTTTGGGGGGCGCCCGGAAGCTCGGGGCGCCCCCCAACGCATTCAAGGCAACTCTGGCCGACATTAGGACGCGTGTTCGACGACTTCTGGTGCGGTGGTCATTCCCTGGAGTAGACCTGTCTCAGCATCGCGTGGGGCCCCGTGGGTTACAGCAACTGTTACTTCGGCCTGCTCGACATAGGAGTTAAAGACCCCTATGCCGCCAACGCGTGTGTGCGGGCACAGTGGTGATACGGCCGCGGTCGGCACGGCATCACTGCCCGCCGACCGCCGGCCTGATCACGCCTTGACGCGGGCAGTGTTGTAGACCTTTGCCGTGAGTGCGGCGGTCTGTTCCAGGGTGTAGCCCGGCTTGCCGGCCAGCACCGAGGCCAGGTCCGTCGCGCTGACTACGCTCAAGGTGCTGTAGTCACCCCAGATGCAGACCGGCAGCGTGAACTCCTTCGGTCCCTTGGCCGTGGTGCTCGTGCCCGATGAGGTGAACTTCATCTCCTGGCACTTCATTACCGCCCCCTTGAAGCCCGACGGGGTCATCGCCTCGGGGTGGCCGATCAGCTCCACCGAAGTGGACTTGTCCTTGCTGGCGTTGAGCTTGGCCGTGGCGAAGTAGGCATCTACGGCCTTCTCCGGGTCGGCGATCTCGCCGTAGAGACCAGAGAAGTTCAGAGCCTTCGCCGTCAGGGGGTTGCTCGGGTCGCCGGCCTGGTACTGCTGAGCCACCTTGGTGGGGTTCTTGACGCCGACGGCCTCGGCTTCCGACTTGTCCTTGTCGGAGAGGGGTGTGTCCTTGTATTTGGGGTCCTTCTTGAAGTCATCCACCGTCTCCGGGGCGACCAGCTTGTAACCCTTGGTGTCGGCTGAGATCGAGCCCGAGGCGCCGCCCCCCTGCGTGAAGTACCAGCCGCCGCCGCCGATCACGGCCACCGCCAAGACCACCGCGATGATCACGCCGGCCTTCGACTTCTTCTGCTGCGGGGGCATCCCGCCGCCGTACGGAGGCTGCTGCTGGTAGCCGCCGTACGGGGCCTGCTGGGGGAAGCCGGGCTGCTGCTGCGGCGGGTAACCCTGCTGCGGAACTCCCTGGGGGGCCTGCTGCGGGTACCCGTAGCCGGGCTGCGCGCCGGGCTGCTGTCCGTAAGGTCCGGGCTGCTGCGGCTGCTGTCCGTAGGGTCCGGGCTGCTGCGGCTGCTGCCCGTAAGGCCCCGGCTGTTGCGGCTGCTGGCCCCCGTACGGCCCCGGCTGGTTGTAGCTCATCCCGCGTCCCCCCATGAGGTTGTTTATGCGTCCCACACATCCTGGCGGAAGCCGGAGGCGCTCAGGGCGCCGGGTCCTGGGAAAGCCGGTTTCATGACTGGACTGTTACCGCTCTAAACTGTGCCCCGTGACCGAGAACACGCAGACACCCAGCAGCCCCTACTCCGAACTGCCGACTTCGTACGCGCCGGCCGATGTAGAGGGGAAGCTCTACGAGCGCTGGGTAGAGCGTGGGTACTTCGAGGCGGACGAGAAGAGCGACAAGCCTCCCTTCGCCATCGTCATCCCGCCGCCGAACGTCACCGGAAGCCTCCACCTGGGGCACGCCTTCGAGCACACGCTGATCGACGCCATCACCCGCCGCAAGCGCATGCAGGGCTACGAGACCCTGTGGCAGCCCGGCATGGACCACGCGGGCATCGCCACCCAGAACGTCGTCGAGCGCGAGCTCGCCAAGGAGGGCAAGTCCCGCCACGACCTGGGCCGTGAGGCCTTCGTCGAGCGCGTCTGGCAGTGGAAGGGCGAGTCCGGCGGCCAGATCTCCGGCCAGATGCGCCGGCTCGGTGACGGCGTCGACTGGACGCGCGAGCGGTTCACCATGGACGAGGGCCTGTCCGAGGCCGTCCAGACCATCTTCAAGAAGCTCTACGACGACGAGCTGATCTACCGGGCCGAGCGCATCATCAACTGGTGCCCCCGCTGCCTCACCGCGATCTCCGACATCGAGGTCGAGTACCAGGACGACGAGGGCGAGCTCGTCTCCATCCGCTACGGCGAGGGCGACGCCTCCATCGTCGTCGCGACGACCCGCGCCGAGACGATGCTGGGCGACACGGCCGTCGCCGTCCACCCCGAAGACGAGCGCTACAAGCACCTCGTCGGCACCGAGATCGAGCTGCCGCTCACCGGCCGCCGCATCCCGGTCGTCGCCGACGAGCACGTCGACCCCGAATTCGGCACCGGCGCCGTCAAGGTGACCCCGGCGCACGACCCGAACGACTTCGAGATCGGTCAGCGCCACGGCCTGCCCAACCTCGCCGTCATGGACGAGCACGCGGTCATCACCGTCCACGGCCCCTTCCTGGGCCTGGACCGGCTGGAGGCCCGTTCCGCCATCGTCGCCGCGCTGCGCGCCGAGGGCCGGATCGTCGCCGAGAAGCGCCCGTACACGCACTCCGTCGGTCACTGCTCGCGCTGCAAGACCACGATCGAGCCCCGCCTGTCGCTCCAGTGGTGGGTCAAGGTCGGACCGCTCGCCAAGGCCGCCGGTGACGCGGTCCGCGACGGCCAGGTCAAGATCCACCCGCAGGAGATGGAGAAGCGCTACTTCGACTGGGTCGACAACCTCCACGACTGGTGCATCTCGCGCCAGCTCTGGTGGGGCCACCGCATCCCCGTCTGGTACGGACCGAACGGCGAGATCGTCTGCGTCGGCCCCGACGAGCAGCCGCCGACCGGCGAGGGCTGGACCCAGGACACGGACGTCCTGGACACCTGGTTCTCCTCCGGCCTGTGGCCGTTCTCCACGCTCGGCTGGCCGCAGCAGACCGACAGCCTGGCGAAGTTCTACCCGAACGCCGTCCTGGTCACGGGCTACGACATCCTCTTCTTCTGGGTCGCCCGGATGATGATGTTCGGCCTGTACGCGATGGACGGCACCCCGCCGTTCCACACCATCGCCCTGCACGGCATGGTCCGCGACGAGCGCGGCAAGAAGATGTCGAAGTCCTTCGGCAACGCGGTCAACCCGCTGGACTGGATGGACAAGTACGGCTCCGACGCGGTCCGCTTCACCCTGGCGCGCGGCGCCAACCCGGGTGTCGACGTCCCGATCGGCGAGGACTGGGTCCAGGCCTCCAGCAAGTTCGCCAACAAGATCTGGAACGCCACCCGCTTCGCGATGATGAACGGGGCCACGATCGAGGGCGAACTGCCGTCGGTCGAGGAGATGTCGGCGACCGACCGCTGGATCCTGTCCCGGCTGAACGAGACGGTCGCGCAGGCCGACGCCTTCTACGAGGACTACCAGTTCTCGAAGCTCAGCGAGGCGCTCTACCACTTCGCGTGGGACGAGGTCTTCGACTGGTACGTCGAGCTGTCGAAGACGACCTTCTTCGCGGGCGGCGAGCCGGCCAAGGCCTCCGCGCGGGTCCTCGGCGAGGTCCTCGACGTCATGCTGCGCCTGCTGCACCCGGTGGTCCCCTTCGTCACCGAGACCCTGTGGACCACGCTGACCGGCGGCGAGTCCCTCGTGATCGCGGACTGGCCGAAGGCTGTGTCCGTTCCCGGGGCCGACGCCCCGGGCGGCTTCCGCGACGCGGCCGCCGAGGCCGAGATCGAGGGCGTCCAGGCCCTGGTCCGCGAGGTCCGCCGGTTCCGCAAGGAGCAGGGCCTCGACGACAAGCAGAAGGTCCCGGCCCGCCTGGACCTGTCCGCCACCACGCTGGCAGCCCACGAGGCCGCCATCCGCCAGGTGCTGCGCCTCCAGCCCGAGGGCGACGCCTTCAGCGCCACCGCGACCCTGCCGGTCGCCGGCGCCACCGTCGCGCTCGACCTGTCGGGCACCATCGACATCCCGGCGGAGCGCAAGCGGCTGAGCAAGGACCTGGCCGCCGCCGAGAAGGAGAAGCAGCAGGCCGAGGCGAAGCTCGGGAACGAGGCGTTCATCGCCAAGGCCCCCGACAACGTCGTGGACAAGATCAAGGGCCGGCTGTCCAAGGCCGAGGCGGACATCACCCGCCTCCAGGCCCAGCTCCAGGCGCTCCCCGAGGCCTGACGGCGCCCGTAGGACGCAAGCGAAGGCCCCCACGCCGTCGGTCGACGCGGGGGCCTTCGCGGTATCTGTTCCCCGCCAGGGGGCCGGCGTCACAGCAACCGGGTACCGAACCTCGTCAGGATGAGCACCGCGACCACGCCGTACGCGGCCAGCGGCACCAGCCAGTGCGGGATCGCCCGCAGCCGGGAGCCGGCCGGCGCCAGGTGGCGGGTGACGTACCAGAACAGCGGGATCATCACCGCCCAGACGACCATGCACCACGGGCACAGCGCCCCGATCACGTACAGGCACTGGCTGATCAGCCACACGGTGAAGGCGAACCCGGCCGCGATCCCGGCCCACAGTCCGCGCCACAGCCACCGGGGGAGCAGTGCCCCGGCGACCAGGGCCGTGCCCAGCCCGGCGAGGGCCGCGAAGCCGGCGAGGCCGAGCAGCATGTTGGGGAAGCCGAGCAGGTTGCCCTGCCAGGTGGTCATCACGTCGCCGCAGCTCAGTACCGCGTTGACGTTGCAGCCCGGCGTGAAGAGCGGGTCCTCCAGGGTGTGGATGCGGTCGTAGGTGAGGACGCCGGACGCCAGGGTGCCGATGAGGCCGCCGATCAGCAGGAGCAGGGCGGTGCCCCGTTGGGCGGTCGTTCCCCGTTGGGTGGTCATTCTCCCGACGCTACGAACGTCCGAGCGGCCTCGGGTAGAGCGGAAGGCCCCAGGGCGCAAGGACCTCCGGCCTGTCCGAAGTGCCCTAAATCACGTGTTCTCGCGTCCGGGCGGCCCGGCTCCGAGGGTGCCGAGCACGGATGATGGAGGGCATGCACGTCAAGTCCGCCCTCTCGGCGCCCCACCGGCTCCTGGCCTTCGGCCGCCGGCTCGCGCAGGGCTGGGCCGGTTCGCCGCGGGCGATGGACGTGCTCGCGGCCCTCAGCTGCCTGGGCCTGATGGCGCTCGACCTGCCGGGCCTGGCGGCCGCCGACAACTCCTTGAGCGGCCCCGCCGCGGCGGTCGTCCTGGCGCTCGGCTGCTCCACCCTGCTGGTGCGGCGCCGGCTGCCCTGGGTCTCGTACCTCGCCGCGCTGCTCTTCCTCGGCTGGCTGCACGAGCTGACCCTGATCCAGTTCGCGCTGTACTCCGTGGGCCGCTTCCGGGGGCGCCGGGCCGGCGTCCTCGCCACCCTCGGCTACCTCGTCTTCGCGGTGTGCCTGTTCTGCTGCTGGCCGGGCTGGCCGCTGTCCCGGGCCGAGACCCTCAGCTCCTTCCTCAGCCTGCTCGTGCCCATCGGGGTGCTCGCCTCGGCCGTGGGCATCGCCGCCTACCGCCACGACCTCGTGCGCGAGCTCGACACCCGGCGCGCCGAGTCCGCCGTCCTGCAGGCCGTCCAGCAGGAGCGGACCTCGGTCGCCCGCGACGTCCACGACTTCGTCGGACGCGAGCTGACCCTGCTCACGGTCCGCTCCGAGGTGCTGTCGATGCGCTCGCGCGAGACGGCGTACGCGAAGGACTTCGAGGAGCTCGCCGACACCGCCCGCCGGGCCCACCTGGTGCTCAACGAGATCATCGTGCAGCGCGGGGAGCGGGCGGCGACCCCGGGCGTGGACGGGCTGGCGGCGCTCGCGGAGGAGAGCGGGCGCGCGGGTTCGCCCGTACGCCTCGCCCTGGATCCCGCCGTGCACGGGCTCTCGCCGCTGCGCCAGGCGGCGGTCTACCGAGTGGTGCAGGAATGCCTGACCAACGCCGCCAAGCACGCGCGCGGCGAGACCATCGAGGTGTCCATCGCGGCCGACGGGCCGCAGCTGCGGATAGCCGTCCGCAACGGGCTGGCGCAGCGCAAGCCGACCAGGGCCCCCGTCTCGGCCGGCTCGGGCACGGCGAGCATGTCCGAGCGCGTGCGCAGCCTGGGCGGCACCCTGACGGCGATGCGCACGGAGGACGCGTACGAGGTCCTCGCGACCCTCCCGAAGGGCTGAGCCCACCGGGCCTGCCGCCGGGCCTCCCGCCGGGCCGCTCACCGGGGGCGCTCCCGCCGGCCCTCCCGCCCCGTCGGCGCCCCGCCGGCTAGGCCGTCTCTTTCGGATCTTGCCGTCAGGCCCGCGTCGTTCGGTGCCGTGCCTCGCCGCGCTGCCGGGGCTCGCGCGTACTGGACGTACTCGGGTGCCCCGGCAGTGCGGCGAGGTGCGGTGCCGGGCGGCGCGGGCCAGGCAAGATCCGAAAGAGCCGGCCTAGGCCCTCGCCGGTGCCAGCAGGCTGCTGAGCGCGTCCATGTCCTCCACGCAGCGGCCCGAGCCCAGGGCCACGCAGTCCAGCGGGTCGTCCGCGACGAAGACCGGGATCCCCGTCGAGGAGGCCATCCGCAGGTCCAAACCGGGCAGCAGCGCGCCGCCGCCGGTCAGGACGATGCCGTGCTCCATGACGTCGCCGGACAACTCGGGCGGGCACTCCTCCAGGGTGGTGCGGACCGCCGCGATGATCGCCCCGACGGGCTCGTCGAGGGCGGCCCGAACGTCGCGGGCGGCGAGCCGGAGCGTCTGCGGCATGCCGCCGACCTTCTCGCGGCCCCGCACCGTGAAGGTGGCGGTCTCCAGCTCCGGCCGGTCCGGCACCGGCCATGCCGAGCCGATGGCGATCTTGACGTCCTCGGCGGTGCGGTCGCCGATGAGCAGGGAGTGCTCCTTGCGGACGTGGTCGGTGATCGCCGCGTCCATGCGGTCCCCGGCGACCCGCAGCGACTGCGAGGTGACGATGCCGCCCAGCGAGATGACGGCGACCTCGGACGTACCGCCGCCGATGTCGACGACCATCGAGCCGCGCGGTTCGGACACCGGAAGCCCGGCCCCGATCGCCGCGGCCATCGGTTCCTCGATCAGGTGCACGGTCTTGGCGCCGGCCCGGGTGGAGGCGTGGATGATGGCCCGCCGCTCCACCTGGGTGACCCCGGACGGTACGCAGATCACCATGCGGGTGCGCACCCGGCGGCCGGGGACGGCCTTGCGGACGAAGTGCCGGATCATCTCCTCGGCGGCCTCGTAGTCGCAGATCACGCCGTCCTTGAGGGGGCGGATCGCGGTGATGGAGCCGGGAGTGCGGCCGATGGTCTCCTTGGCCTCGGTACCGACGGCCAGCGCGGTGGTGGTGCCCGCCCTGACGGCCACCACGGACGGCTCATTGAGGACGATGCCGTGCCCCCGTGCGTAGACGAGGGTGTTGGCGGTCCCCAGGTCCATTCCTATGTCGCGGCTGGAAGCCGTCTTGTCGGGCCCGGCCTTTTCGGTGCGCGCCTGCGGCATTTGTTCCCCAATCTCCTGTCCGCAAGGCTTGCATAACGATCCGGTCGCACCGGCCGCCGAAGGTCCTGATGCGACCGGGCCGAAAGTCCTCCCGGCCTTCGTCCGTAGACTGGGTCCCGTGAGTGAGCAGCAGCCCGAGAGCCACGATGACAGCTTCGACGCCTTCGACCAGATCGTGGCGGAAGAGTCCGACCGCGACCCCGACCTGGCGGTGATCGAGGCGGGCAGCCGCACCCTGCGCGCGCAGGCCGGTCCGCCCCAGGGCGACCCGGTGCCCGACGAGCCCGCCGACCCCGAGGTGGCCAAGGCGCTGCGGGAGGTGGAGCAGGAGCTGGCCGGCCGCTGGGGCGAGACCAAGCTGGAGCCGTCCGTCACGCGGATCGCCGCGCTGATGGACGTCCTGGGCGAGCCGCAGCGCGCGTACCCCTCCATCCACGTCACGGGCACCAACGGCAAGACGAGCACCTCCCGCATGATCGAGGCGCTGCTGAACGCCTTCGAGCTGCGCACCGGCCGCTACACCAGCCCGCACGTGACCTCGGTGACCGAACGGATCAGCCTGGACGGGGCGCCGATCAGCGCCGAGCGGTTCGTCGAGACCTACCACGACATCAAGCCGTACGTGGACATGGTGGACACCGCCGAGGAGTTCCGGCTGTCCTTCTTCGAGGTGCTCACCGGCATGGCCTACGCGGCCTTCGCGGACGCTCCCGTGGACGCGGCCGTGATCGAGGTGGGCATGGGCGGCACCTGGGACGCCACCAACGTGATCGACGGCGCGGTCGCCGTGGTCACCCCGATCAGCCTGGACCACACGGACCGGCTCGGCTCCACCACCGGCGAGATCGCCCAGGAGAAGGGCGGCATCATCAAGCAGGGCGCCACCGTGATCCTGGCGCAGCAGCCGGTGGACGCGGCGCAGGTCCTGCTCAAGAAGGCCGTGGAGGTCGACGCGACCGTGGCCCGCGCGGGCATGGAGTTCGGCGTCGTCACCCGCGAGGTCGCGGTGGGCGGGCAGCAGCTGACGCTGCGCGGGCTGGGCGGCGAGTACGACGGGATCTTCCTGCCGCTGTACGGCGCCCACATGGCGCAGAACGCTGCGGTGGCACTGGCGGCGGTCGAGGCCTTCTTCGGGATCGGCGCCGACCACGCGCGGGCCCTGGACGTGGAGACCGTCCGGAAGGCCTTCGCCTCGGTGACCTCGCCCGGCCGCATGGAGGTCGTGCGGCGCAGCCCGACGGTGGTCCTGGACGCGGCGCACAACCCGGCCGGGGCGCGGGTCACGGCGGAGGCGGTGACCGAGGCCTTCGGCTTCAGCCGGCTGGTCGGGGTCGTGGGCGCGAGCGAGGGCAAGGACGCGCGCGGGGTCTTCGAGGCCTTCGAGCCGATCTTCGCGGAGGTCGTGATCACGGAGAACACCAGTCATCGGGCGATGGCCGCCGACGACCTGGCGGCCATCGCGGTCGAGGTCTTCGGCGCCGACCGGGTGCAGGTGGAGCCGCGGCTGGACGACGCCCTGGAGGCGGCGATCACGCTGGCGGAGGAAGAGGCGGAGTACGGAGGGGCCGGGGTCCTGGTGACCGGGTCCGTGATCACGGTGGGCGAGGCCCGCCTGCTGCTGAAGAGGGGCTGAGGGATGCGCACGCTGTGTGCTTCGACGCTGATCGCCGAGTTCTTCGTGATCGGCTTCGCCGGGCTGGTCGCGATGAAGGGTGACCTGAGCCAGGTCACGGTCTGGACGGTCTGCGGGATCGCGATGCTGGTGTCGGTCCTGCTGTGCGGGATGCTCTCGCGTCCCGGGGCCGTCCAGATCGGCTGGGCCCTGCAGATCGGGCTCGTGCTCAGCGGCTTCGTCGTCCCGATGATGTTCATCCTGGGCGTGGTGTTCGCGGCCCTGTGGTGGTGCTCGATCCGATACGGCCGCCGCATCGACGAGATCAAGGCCGGCTGGGCCGCGCAGGCGGAGGCAGCCGCCCCCACCGAGGCGTAGCCCCGTCGAGGGGCCGCGGGCCGGGAAGGCCCCGTACGGCGGGGAAGGCCCCGTACGGCGGGGGCCCGGGCCCCTGTAGCCTCGTCGGACCGCACCCGTATGCCGCAAGGAGTTACCCACATGACCCAGCGCACCCTCGTCCTCCTCAAGCCCGACGCCGTCCGTCGCGGCCTGATCGGCGAGATCGTCGGCCGCATCGAGCGGAAGGCCGGCTGGACCATTCCCGCGCTGGAGCTGCGCACGCTGGACCAGGAGACCCTGGAAGCGCACTACGGCGAGCACAAGGGCAAGGTTTTCTACGAGCCCCTCATGGGCTTCATGGCGAGCGGCCCGGTCGTGGCCCTGGTCGTCGAAGGGGAGCGCGTGATCGAGGGTGTCCGCCAGTTGGCCGGACCCACTGACCCGATTGCCGCCGCGCCCGGCTCCATCCGGGGCGACTTCGGTACCGTCACCCGGGAGAACCTGATCCACGCCTCGGACTCCGAGGAGTCCGCGGAGCGGGAGCTGAAGCTGTTCTTCCCGGCGCTGTGATCACTCTTTTCTGACGCAACATCAGCCGAATAGCGCTCATGACCTGGGGCGACCGAAGTAATTTCGGTCGCCCTGCGGTATTACCGGGCATATTCGGGAACGCATGGACAGGACGCGACGTCACCACTATGGGGGCGGGTATCCGTTCCGGCGGGCTTGCCGGAGTCCCGTCGCGCGGTCTCCGTACTCGCGGCACTACGATGGGGCCTCCACCCACACACCCACCTCGCCGACCTGACAGCAGCCGCTATCAACTGGAAGGCCAGACGCTCCTCATGGGGAACAAGGGGAACAACATGTCGTTCATCGGCCGTGACATGGCGATCGACCTCGGGACCGCCAACACGCTGGTGTACGTGAGGGGCCGGGGAATCGTCCTGAACGAGCCGTCCGTGGTCGCCATCAACACGAACACCGGTGGCATCCTGGCGGTCGGCTCCGAAGCCAAGAAGATGATCGGGCGCACGCCCGGCAACATCGTCGCCGTGCGGCCCCTCAAGGACGGCGTGATCGCCGACTTCGAGATCACCGAGCGGATGCTCCGGTACTTCATCCTCAAGATCCACAAGCGCCGTTACCTGGCCCGGCCGCGCGTCGTGGTCTGCGTGCCCTCCGGCATCACGGGAGTGGAGCGCCGCGCCGTCATCGAGGCGTCCACGCAGGCCGGTGCCCGTCAGGTGCACATCATCGAGGAGCCGATGGCCGCCGCCATCGGTGCGGGCCTGCCCGTCCACGAGGCCACCGGCAACATGGTCGTGGACATCGGCGGCGGCACCACCGAGGTGGCCGTCATCTCCCTCGGCGGAATCGTCACGGCACAGTCCATCCGGGTGGCCGGCGACGAGCTCGACAACGCGATCATCCAGCACATCAAGAAGGAGTACTCCCTCCTCCTCGGTGAGCGGACCGCCGAGCAGATCAAGATCACCATCGGGTCGGCCTACGACCTCGACAAGGACGAGCACACCGAGATCCGCGGCCGCGACCTGGTCTCGGGCCTGCCCAAGACCGTCGTGATCTCGGCCGCGGAGGTCCGCAAGGCGATCGAGGAGCCGGTCAACGCGATCGTCGACGCCGTCAAGACCACCCTCGACAAGTGCCCGCCGGAGCTCTCCGGCGACATCATGGACCGCGGCATCGTCCTCACCGGAGGCGGCGCCCTGCTGCGCGGCCTCGACGAGCGGCTGCGCCGCGAGACGGGCATGCCGATCCACATCGCCGAGGACCCGCTCGACTCCGTCGCGCTCGGATCCGGCAAGTGCGTAGAGGAGTTCGAGGCGCTCCAGCAGGTCCTGGACGCCCAGCCGCGGCGCTGATCCGGCCCGCCGCGTGACGGTGGAACACAAATGATCCGCCGTACGGGTGCTACCGGGCCCGTGCGGCGGATCGTTGATATACAGGCAAGGTCCGGTGCGAGCCCCGGCTCCACCGGAGCGGCTTCGCCGCACGTCCCGGTGCGAGCACCGGCTCCACCGGAGCGGCTTCGCCGCACGTCCCGGTGCGAGCACCGGCTCCACCGGAGCGGCTTCGCCGCACGTAACTACGAGGAAGGCACGGCCGCCGCACGTGAGGGACACACGAGAAAGCCGGCTGCTCCTGGTGCTTCTGATCGCCATCGCGTTCGCTTTGATCACGGTGGACATCAGGACGGGTGAGGAGTCTCCGGTCGACGGTGCCCGACAGGCCGCCGCAGCGGTCTTCGGACCCGTCGAAAAGGGCGTGGCGAAAGGCGTCGACCCGGTCGCCAACGCCATAGGGGCGGTACGGGACTCCGGCGAGCGGCACAACCGCATCGCGACGCTGGAGCGCGAGAACACGGCGCTCAAGGCCAAGCTGGGCAGCGACGACCAGACCCGCAGCCGGATCCGCGAGCTCGACGAGATGCTCAAGCGGGCCGGCGCCGGCCAGTACGGGATCAAGGGCGCCGAGGTCATCGCCATAGGAGCGGCCCAGGGCTTCTCCTGGACCGTGACCATCGACGCGGGCAGCAAGGACGGCATCGAGCGCGACATGACCGTCCTCAACGGGGACGGACTCGTCGGCCGCGTCGCCACCGTCGGCCCCGACACCGCCACCGTGGTCCTCGCCAACGACCCCGACTTCACCGTCGGCACCCGCCTGGAGAAGACCGGCGAACTCGGCTTCGCCACCGGTCAGGGCGACCGGGAGCTCTCCGTGCAGATGCTCAACGGCAAGGCCAAGATCAACACCGGCGACCGTCTCGTCACCTTCGGCTCGCGCGGCAACAAGCCCTTCGTGCCCGGCGTCCCGATCGGCGAGGTGATCAAGGTCGACCCCTCGCGCGGCGACCTGACCCGGACCATCTGGGTCCGGCCCTTCGTCGGCTTCTCCCGCCTGGACATCGTCGGCGTCGTGGTGATGCCCCCGCGCGAGGACCCGCGCGACGCGGTCCTGCCGCCCAAGCCCGAAGCGCCCAAGCCCACCCCGACGGTCACCGTCACGGTCACCCCGTCGCCCGGCGCGTCCGCGTCCGGCAAGCCGGCCGAGGACTAGGAGCCGAACATCATGCGTTTCAACCGGATCCTGCTCTCGGGCACGCTCATCGTGGTCGCCCTCGTCGTCCAGGTCTCCATCCTGGGCCGTCTCCAACTCCCCGGAGCCGTCCCCGACCTGGTCCTGCTCACCGTCGTCGCCCTCGCACTCGTGTACGGGTGCGTCAGCGGCGCCCTCATCGGCTTCGCCGCCGGACTCCTCACCGACCTGGCCCCGCCCGCCGACCACGCCGCCGGCCGCTACGCGCTCGTGCTGTGCGTCATCGGCTACGTCGCCGGCCTGGTCCGCCCGGACACCGGGCGGTTCCGCTCCGCCTGGGGCCCGATGCTCACCGTCGTCGGCGCCGCCTTCGCCTCCACCCTGCTCTACGCGGGCGTCGGCGCCCTGGTCGGCGACACCGCCGCCCGCCACGTCGGCATGACCGGACTGCTGTTCACCGCGGTCCTCTACGACTTGCTGCTCGCCCCCTTCACCGTGCCGTTCATCATGGCCCTGGCCCGCCGCGCGGAGAACGACCCGATGGCCGTCGAGGCCAACGGCGGCCCGCCCGCGGGCAAGGACATCGCCTCCGGCTGGCTGGCCGGCGGCACCGGGCTGCGGATCGGCAGCCAGCGCGGCGGCCTGCGGATGAAGACCGCCCGCAGCCGGGCCAACCGGGCCGGCCGGATAAAGGGCGTCAAGGGAATCAAGGGTGTGAAGAGCGTCAAGAAGCTGTGAGGGAGGAGTCCACGTGACCAACATTCCGGAGACCGGCCGTACCTCCCGGGTGCAGATCCGGCTCGTCATCATCCAGGTCCTCGTCTGCTCGATGTTCCTCACCCTCGGCGGCCGCCTCTGGTACCTCCAGATCCGCAACGGCGCGGAGTACTACCACGAGGCGAAGAGCAACCACGTCCAGCGGGTCGTCCAGCCCGCCGTGCGCGGGACGATCCTCGACGCCCGGGGCGTCGCCCTCGCCGACAACGAGACCCGCCTGGTCGTCTCCACCAGCCGCACCGCGCTGATGAAGATGAAGGACCGCGGCAAGGCGGTCATGACCCGCCTCGCGGGAGTCCTGGACATGACCCCCAAGGAGGTCATGGAGAAGGTCCGCCTCTGCGACTCCCAGACCCCCGCGCCCTGCTGGAACGGCTCCCCGTACCAGCCGATTCCGATCACCCTCGACGCCACCACGCAGCAGGCCCTGCAGCTGCGCGAACGCCCCGAGGAGTTCCCGGGCATCACCGCCGAGCCCACCGCCGTCCGCCGCTACCCGGCCCCCGGCGGGGCCCGTACCTCCCAGGTGCTCGGCTACCTCTCGCCGGTCACCGACGACGAGATCCAGAAGGCCAAGGACACCGACTCGCCGCACCTGCGCTCCGACCAGGTCGGCCGCTCCGGGATCGAGCGCACCTACGACAAGTACCTGCGCGGCAAGGCGATGGTCACCTCCTACGAGGTGGACAACCTCGGCCGGGTCATGCACCAGACCGAGTCCGACCCGGGCGTGCCCGGATCCACCCTCGTCACCAGCATCGACGCCCGGGTCCAGTCCGTCGCCGAGTACGAGCTCCAGCAGGCGATGAAGACGGTCCGCCAGGAGACCGACAAGATCACCGGCCGCAAGTACGAGGCCGACTCGGGCGCCGTCGTCGTCATGGAGACCAAGACCGGCCGGGTCGTCGCGATGGCCTCCCAGCCCGACTACGACCCCAACGCCTGGGTCGGCGGCATCGCCGCCAAGGACTACGCCAAGCTCACCAGCGAGGGCTCCAACTACCCGCTGCTCAACCGGGCCATCCAGGGCCAGGCCCCCGCCGGCTCCATCTTCAAGGTGGTGTCGGCGAGCGCGGCCGTCCGGGCCGGATACGCCTTCGACGAGAAGTACAACTGCAGCGCCTCCTACAGCATGGGCAACCGGAGCTTCGCGAACTTCGAGTCCAAGGGGCACGGCCCCATCACCCTCGGCGAAGCCCTCAAGTTCTCCTGCAACACCGTCTTCTACGCCCTCGGGCACAAGGAGTGGCAGCGAGACGGCGGCCTCAAGCCCAAGAAGGACGCCCACGACTGGTTCTACCGGACCGCCCGCGAGTTCGGCCTCGGCTCCGAGACCGGGATCGACCTGCCGAACGAGGTGACCGGCCGCATCCCCGACCGCGGCTGGAAGAAGGGGTTCTGGGCGGCCAACAAGGACTCCTGGTGCAAGCAGGGCAAGAAGGGCGGCACCTACGTCGAGCAGATCGCCTACGAAAGCTGCCTCGAAGGCAACCAGCTCAAGGCGTTCGACAGCATCAACTTCGCCATCGGCCAGGGCGACGTCCTCGTCACCCCCATCCAGATGGCCACCGCCTACTCCGCCATCAGCAACGGCGGCACCCTCTTCGACCCCACCGTCGGCAAGGCCGTGATCAGCGCCGACGGCAAGCACGTTCAGATGATCAAGCCCAAGTCGCACGGCAGGCTGCCGATCGACGCCAAGACCGTAAAGGACCTAGACAAGGGCCTGCGCATGGTCGTCGAGCCCGGCGGCACCGCTGCCTGGCGCTTCGGCGGCTGGCCGCTCGACAAGATCCCGATGCGGGCCAAGACCGGCACCGCCCAGGTCTACGGCAAGCAGACCACCTCGTGGCTGGCGACCTACACCGACGACTTCACCATCGTCATGACCATCTCCCAGGGCGGCACCGGCTCCGGAGCCTCCGGCCCCGCCGTCCGCAACATCTACAACGCCATCTACGGCCTCGACATGGCGGGCAACCAGGACGTCAAGAAGGCGCTCCTGCTGGGACCCGAGACCAAACTGCCCCGGATCCGCCCCGACGGCGGCATCGATTCCCCCGAGATCCGGCCGTACGTACCCCCGTCCCCGGAAGAACTGGCGCCGCCCGCGCTGGCCGGCCCGCAAGCCCAGCGCCCCGCGCAGCACGACTGAGTACCGAGGACCGACATGCAGACCGCCAACAAATTCTCCGTGGCCCGGTACGCGCCGGAACAGCGGGGAGCGATGGCCAAGCTCACCGCCCGAGACTCCGTGGTGCGCCGGCTCGACTGGCCGATACTCCTCTCGGCTCTCGCCCTCTCCCTCATCGGCGCCCTGCTGGTGTGGTCGGCGACCCGCAACCGGACCTCGCTGAACAACGGGGACCCGTACTACTTCCTCTTCCGGCACGCCATGAACACCGGCATCGGCCTCGTGCTGATGATCGGCACCATCTGGCTCGGCCACCGCACCCTGCGCGGCGCCGTACCGATCCTGTACGGGCTCTCCCTCGTGCTGATCCTCGCCGTGCTCACCCCGCTCGGCGCCACCATCAACGGAGCCCACGCCTGGATCGTCGTCGGCGGCGGCTTCTCGCTCCAGCCCTCCGAGTTCGTGAAGATCACGATCATCCTGGTGATGGCGATGCTGCTGGCCACCCGGGTGGACGCGGGCGACCTGGCCCACCCCGACCACCGCACGGTCGTCAAGGCGCTCTGCCTGGCCGCCGCCCCGATGGGCATCATCATGCTGATGCCCGACCTCGGCTCCGTCATGGTCATGGTCGTCATCGTGCTCGGCGTCCTGCTCGCCTCGGGCGCCTCCAACCGCTGGGTGCTGGGCCTGCTCGGCTCGGGCGTCGGCGGGGCCGTCCTGATCTGGCAGCTCGGCATCCTCGACGAGTACCAGATCAACCGCTTCGCCGCCTTCGCCAACCCCGAGCTCGACCCCGCGGGCGTCGGCTACAACACCAACCAGGCGCGCATCGCCATCGGCTCCGGCGGCCTGACCGGCTCCGGGCTCTTCAAGGGCTCGCAGACCACCGGCCAGTTCGTCCCCGAGCAGCAGACCGACTTCGTCTTCACGGTGGCGGGGGAGGAGCTGGGCTTCGTCGGAGCCGGGCTGATCCTGGTGCTGCTCGGCGTCATCCTGTGGCGCGCCTGCATGATCGCCCGCGAGACGACCGAGCTCTACGGGACGATCGTCTGCGCCGGGATCATCGCCTGGTTCGCCTTCCAGTCCTTCGAGAACATCGGCATGACCCTCGGGATCATGCCCGTGGCCGGCCTTCCACTGCCGTTCGTGTCCTACGGAGGATCCTCGATGTTCGCCGTGTGGGTGGCCGTCGGACTGCTGCAGTCGATCAGGGTGCAGCGGCCGATGTCGGCTTGATCGACCGGTTCCCGGGCCGGTTTTCCGCCGCACCCGCCGTTTCCCTTCCCGCCGTCTTCCGTTCAGGGCTACGTTCGATCCATGGCGGACACGAAGCGCGAGATCGAGCGCAAATTCGAGTTCAGGAACACCAAGGCCGGACGGCGCGGGGTCCCGGACCTGACGGGCACGGCCGCCATCGCGGCCGTCACCGACCAGGGCACGGCCGAGCTCGACGCGGTCTACTACGACACCCCCGACCAGCGGCTCGCCTCCGACGGGCTCACCCTGCGCCGCCGGACCGGCGGCAAGGACGCCGGCTGGCACCTCAAACTGCCCGTCGCCCCCGGCGTCCGGGACGAGATCACCGCCCCCCTCGGCGACACCGTCCCGGACGCGCTGACCGTGCTGCTGCGCTCCCGCGTCCGGGACACCCCGCTGGAACCGCAGGTCAGGCTCCTGTCCTCGCGCAAGGTCAGCCACCTGCTCGACGCCGACGGAGCCCTCCTCGCGGAGCTGTCCACGGACGCGGTACGGGCCGAGCGCGCGGACGCCACCGCCGCCTGGACCGAGGTGGAGGTGGAGCTCGCCGACGGGGTCGACCCGGCGCTGCTCGACGCCGTGGAGAAGACCTTCCGCAAGGCCGGCCTCCGGGTCAGCGACGCCCCCTCGAAGCTCGCCCGGGCGCTGGCCGAGACCGGCGGGGAACCCCCGGCCCGGACGGCCGGCGCCGGTCCCGCCGAGGACACGGCGGGCGCGCACGTGCTCGCGTACCTGCGCGAACAGCGCGACGCCCTCGTCGCCCAGGACCCCGCCGTCCGCCGGGGCCTTCCAGACTCCGTCCACCAGATGCGGGTCGCGACCCGGCGGCTGCGCAGCGCCTTCAAGACCTGCCGCCGGTTCCTGGACCCCGCCGAGACCGGCCCGGTCGGCGAGGAGCTGCGCTGGCTCGCCGCCGAGCTCGGGGTCGACCGCGACCAGGAGGTGCTGCTGGAGCGGATCCAGACCCGGCTCGACGAACTCCCGCGCACCCTGGTGCTCGGCCCGGTCCGCGGCCGCCTCAAGATCTGGAACACCACCCGTCGCACCGGTTCGCGCCGCACGGCGCTGGCCGCGCTCGACAGCAGGCGCTACGTGGCCCTGCTGAACGCCCTCGACGACCTGCTCGCCGACCCGCCCCTCGGCAAGGCCGCCGACCGGCCCGCCGAGACGGTCCTGCCCGCAGCTGTCCTGCGGGACTACGAACGCCTCGCCGGCCGGATCGAGGGCGCCCTGTCCATGGACCCGGGCGAAGACCGCGACCTGGCCCTGCACGAGGCCCGCAAGGCCGCGAAGCGCGCCCGGTACGCGGCCGATGCGGCGGCCCCGGCCCTCGGCAAACCCGCGCGCAAGCTGGCCAAGTCGATGAAGGCTGTCCAGAGCCTGCTCGGAGACCACCAGGACGCGGTCGTCGCCCGTGACGCCCTGCGCGGCCTCGCCGTCCAGGCGGCCGGCGCGGGGGAGTCCTCCTTCACCTGGGGCCTGCTCTACGGCCGCGAGGAGGCGCTGGCCGACCGCCGCGAGCGGGAGCTGCCGCAGGTGTGGGCGGCGGCCGCGGGCCCGGTGGCGGCGGTGCGCGGCTGATCTTGCGGGCGGGGGTGCTCCGGGCCCCGGGGTACGCTTGAGAGTCGCCCCCTGCCCGCTTCACGAAAGTCGCGTGATGACCGAGTCGGTCTTCCCTCAGCTTGAGGCCCTGCTTCCGCACGTCCAGAAGCCGATCCAGTACGTCGGCGGTGAGCTCAACTCCACGGTCAAGCCGTGGGAGAGCGCCGACGTCCGCTGGGCGCTGATGTACCCGGACGCGTACGAGGTCGGGCTCCCCAACCAGGGCGTCATGATCCTGTACGAAGTGCTGAACGAGCGCGAGGGCGTGCTCGCGGAGCGCACGTACAGCGTGTGGCCGGACCTCGAAGCGCTGATGCGCGAGCACAAGGTGCCGCAGTTCACCGTCGACTCCCACCGTCCGGTCGGGGCCTTCGACGTCTTCGGGCTCTCCTTCTCCACCGAGCTCGGCTACACCAACATGCTGACGGCACTGGACCTCGCGGGCATCCCGCTGGAGGCGAAGAACCGTACGGTCGACCACCCCATCGTGCTCGCGGGCGGCCACGCGGCCTTCAACCCCGAGCCGATCGCGGAGTTCATCGACTGCGCGATCATCGGTGACGGCGAGCAGGCCGTCCTCGACATGACCGAGATCATCCGCGCGTGGAAGGCCGAGGGCCGCCCGGGCGGCCGCGAGGAAGTCCTCCTGCGCCTCGCGAAGACCGGCGGCGTCTACGTGCCGGGCTTCTACGACGTCGAGTACCTGCCGGACGGCCGCATCGGCCGCGTGGTCCCGAACCGCTCCGGCGTGCCGTGGCGCGTGTCCAAGCACACGGTCATGGACCTCGACGAGTGGCCCTACCCCAAGCAGCCCCTGGTCCCGCTCGCCGAGACCGTCCACGAGCGGATGTCCGTGGAGATCTTCCGCGGCTGCACCCGCGGCTGCCGCTTCTGCCAGGCCGGCATGATCACGCGCCCCGTGCGGGAGCGAAGCATCACCGGCATCGGCGAGATGGTGGAGCGCGGCCTCAAGGCCACGGGCTTCGAGGAGGTCGGCCTGCTGTCCCTCTCCTCGGCGGACCACACCGAGATCGCGGACATCGCCAAGGGCCTGGCCGACCGCTACGCGGACGACAAGGTGGGCCTGTCCCTCCCGTCGACCCGCGTGGACGCGTTCAACGTGGACCTGGCCAACGAGCTGACCCGCAACGGCCGCCGCTCCGGTCTGACCTTCGCCCCCGAGGGCGGCTCCGAGCGCATGCGCAAGGTCATCAACAAGATGGTCTCGGAAGAGGACCTGATCCGTACGGTCGCCACGGCGTACGGCAACGGCTGGCGCCAGGTGAAGCTGTACTTCATGGTCGGCCTGCCGACCGAGACCGACGAGGACGTGCTCCAGATCGGCGACATGGCGGTCAACGTCATCGCCAAGGGCCGCGAGGTCTCCGGCCAGAACGACATCCGCTGCACCGTCTCGATCGGCGGCTTCGTCCCCAAGCCGCACACCCCCTTCCAGTGGGCCCCGCAGCTCTCGGCCGAGGAGACGGACGCCCGCCTCGGCAAGCTCCGCGACAAGCTCCGCGGCGACAAGAAGTACGGCCGCTCCATCGGCTTCCGCTACCACGACGGCAAGCCCGGCATCGTCGAGGGCCTCCTGTCCCGCGGCGACCGCCGCATCGGCGACGTCATCCGCGCCGTGTACGAGTCGGGCGGCCGCTTCGACGGCTGGCGCGAGCACTTCTCGTACGACCGCTGGATGCAGGCGGCGGAGAAGACCCTCCCCGCCTACGGCGTCGACGTGGCCTGGTACACGACCCGCGAGCGCACCTACGAGGAGGTCCTGCCGTGGGACCACCTCGACTCCGGCCTGGACAAGGACTGGCTCTGGGAGGACTGGCAGGACGCCCTCGACGAGACCGAGGTCGAGGACTGCCGCTGGACCCCGTGCTTCGACTGCGGCGTCTGCCCGCAGCTGGACACCAGCATCCAGATCGGCCCGACGGGCAAGAAGCTGCTGCCGCTGTCGGTCGTGAAGTGACCTGCGGCTGAGGCCGGCCGGCCACCCCCGTCTATGCCCTCCACCGGGAACGGTGGGGGGCATATTCATTCGACCACCGGATTATCGTTCCTGCGGTTGACGGCTGTGGATATCCTTGAATGGTGCTCGGAGGAATACCCCGGGCCTGCTGCCAGGAGGTGGCCGGTATGGCCAAGACCGTGATCGACATCAACGAGGAAGCCCTCGCGCTCGCGATGGAAGCCCTCGGGACCACCACGAAGAAGGACACGGTCAACGGGGCGCTGGAGGAAATAGGAGCACGACTCCGCAGGCAGCGAGCTCTGGAAGCCCTCGTCAAGCTCGACGAAGAGGGCGCCTTCGACAAGGGGCGGGAGCCCGGATTCAAGGCGGAGGTGCGTGGGCCGTGGGGGAGCTGACCGAGGGCGACTTCCTGATCGACACCTCTGCAGCGCACCGGATCACCCTCCCGGGGCCGTTCTCCACCTGGCGTCCGGCGCTGGCCGCCGGACGCATCGGCATGTGCGCGGTAACCGAGGTCGAGGCCCTGTACTCCGCCCGCTCGTCGGCCCAGTACACGCAGATGCGGCAAGCGTTCACGGACCTGTACGCGTGGCACGAGATTCCGGACGACGTCTGGGCGAGGGTCGGCGCCGCGCAGAGCGCCCTGGCTGAAGCCGGGTGCGTGCGCTCCGCAGGAGTCGTCGACCTGGTCGTGGCAGTCACCGCCGCGCGCCACCGCCTGACGGTGCTGCACTACGACCGGGACTTCGAGACGCTCGCCAAGCACATCGAGCTGCGCACCCGTTGGCTCGCGGAGCCGGGCTCCATCGACTGAAAGGGAGGCCCCGGCGCAACGGTGCGCGGCCGTGGTGTGTCCTTAGCGGTATGGAACTGGAGAAGGCGCCGCTAGCGCCGCAGGGGGACGGCTGTCTGGTGGGGGCCGTGCGGCTTCCCGTCAGGATCGTGGCGGTGCTGGTCGTGCTGCCCCTGCGGGTGGTCTGGGATCTGCTCGTCGCCTTCGCGCGGATGCTGAACCGGACCGTCCTCGGGCCGCTGGGGCAAGGATCGCGGTGGTTCTGGGAGCGGGCCGTGCTGCCGGTGCTGCGGGGGGCCGGGTGGCTGATTGTGGCCCTGTTCAAGCTGGTCTTCTACTGGCCCTGGGTGGGTCTCTGGCGGTACGTCGTCTTCCCGGTGGGGCAGGCCGTCTACGCGTATCTGCTGCGGCCGGCGGCCACGGGGCTCTGGCGGTACCTGCTGGTCCCGGTCTGGGAGTACGGCCTGCTGCCCGCCGGGCGGGGCATCGCCCGGCTGCTGGCGGGCGCGGTCCGGTACCTGCTCGTGCTGCCGGCGGGCGCGCTGTACCGGTACGTGCTCGCCCCCGTCGGGCACGGACTGCGGTGGCTGGCCCGGGGGTTCGCGGCCGGCGTGGTCTGGCTGGCCAAGGCCCTGTTCGTCTGGCCGTGGGTCGCGCTGTGGCGGTACCTCGTACGGCCCGTGGTGGTCGGGGCGTGGCGGTACCTGCTGGCGCCGGTCGGGCGGGGGGTCTGGGCTTACTTGCTCGTGCCGCTCTGGCGGCTGCTCGTCGGGGCCTGGCACCTGGCGGGGCGGCTGAGCCGGGCGCTGGGGCGCGGGCTGGTGTGGCTGTGGCGGTGGGCCGTCGTGCGGCCGGCCGGATGGCTGCGCCGGCACGTGGTCACCCCGGTCGGGAACGCGCTGCGCGCCGGGTGGGACGTCGGCCGCCGGGCCGCCCGATGGGTGCACCGGCAGGCGATCGCTCCCGTCGGCCGTGCGGTCGGCCAGGTGTGGCGGACCTCCCGCCTCGCGGTGCGCGAGGCGCGGGCCGACGTACGGCGGGCGCTGTTCGGGGGGCCGCCCCGGGAACCGGCGAGGTCACGGGCGCGTACTCTGGGTAGTAACGGAGCCACAGGCGACACGCCCGCCAAGCAGATCCCGACGATCCCCCTGCACAAGTGAGCAGGGGTGAGCCGGAGGGCAGGCGAGGCCGGCCGGCCCCACAGACCTCAGGGCGACGCGCGAGCCGCGGAGCCCCGCACAAGGAGAAGAACCACTGGGCAAGCGACAGCCCGAAGGCCCGCCGCCCGCACCGGTAGTGCAGCGCATCCGCCTGCGCTACACCAAGCGCGGCCGCCTCCGGTTCACCAGCCACCGGGACTTCCAGCGTGCCTTCGAGCGGGCCCTGCGCCGCTCCGAGGTGCCCATGGCGTACTCGGCGGGCTTCACCCCGCACCCCCGCGTCTCGTACGCGAACGCCGCCCCGACCGGGACCGGCAGCGAGGCCGAGTACCTGGAGATCGCCCTCGCCGAGCCCCGCGACCCCGCGGTCCTGCGCGAGCTGCTCGACGAGTCGATGCCCGTCGGCCTCGACATCATCGACGCCGTGGAGGCACACACCTCCGGCCTCGCCGACCGGCTGACGGCCTCCGTGTGGGAGCTGCGCCTGGACGGCGTGGACCCGGCGGCCGTCGAGCGGGCCGTCGAGGCCTTCCTCGCGGCGGAGAGCGTGGAGGTCCAGCGGCGCACCAAGAACGGCATGCGGACCTTCGACACGCGCGGCGCCGTGGTCAGCCTCGAAGTGGTTCCCGTGACGGCTGTCGCAGAGGCTGATAGGCCGCTGGACAATGCTTGTGCGATACTGCGGCTGGTTGTTCGGCATCTGACACCTGCCGTTCGACCCGACGACGTCCTGTCCGGTCTCCGAGCCGTGGCCGACCTAACGCCGCCGGTCCCCGCTGCGGTGACCAGGCTGGCGCAGGGGCTCTTCGACGAGGAGTCCGGCACGGTGACCGACCCGCTCGCGCCCGACCGCGAGGCTGTCACGACCGCCCCATCCACGGCGGCCGCAACCGCCGACGCGAAGGCGCCGGAAGGTCCCGCCGCGTAGGGATCGTCGTCGTCGCGCAGCCCTGGGACTCGGGAGCCACCTGGGTCGGGCCGCGCACAGACCTGAAGACTTCCGCCAGGCCGTACGGACTACCACGTACGGAACCGGCGGCCATTGAACTGAGCTCCCGTGTGGCGAACGCGCCCCGGAGGCCGGTTCCGCGCTCATTACGCGGAGTCGTGCCGGACCGGAAGTCAGCCGCGGCGCCCGGGAGCGTGACGGGAGAAACCCCGCATGCTCAACAACGAAAACGACACCACCGCCAACAACGCGGCCGCCGACAACGGCAGCCCGAGCGACAACCTGCCGCCGCGCCGACGCCGGCGTGCCGCGTCCCGGCCGGCCGGCCCGCCCGGCGGTGCCGTAGCCGCCGCCGAGGCCGCCCCCGCACCCGTGGTGGCCGCGGTTCCCGCCGAGGAGGCCGCTCCGGCCGCCGCCCCGGCCCGTAGCCGTCGCCGTGCGACCCGCGCCGTGACCGCCCCCGAGGCGCCCGCCGCCGAGGTCCCGGTCGTCGAGGCGCCCGTGGCCGCCGCTCCGGTCGTCGAGGCCGTCGAGGAGTCCGCTGCTCCCGCGCCGCGTGCCCGTCGCCGTGCGACCCGCGCCGTCGCCGCGCCCGAGGCGCCCGCAGCCGAGGCGCCCGTGGCCGCTCCGGTCGAGGAGTCGGCCGCTCCGGCGCCGCGTGCCCGTCGTCGTGCGACCCGCGCCGTGACCGCCCCCGAGGCGCCCGCCGTCGAAGCGCCCGCCGCCGAGGCGCCTGTGGCCGCTCCGGTCGCGGAGGTCGTCGAGGAGTCGGCCGCTCCGGCGCCGCGTGCCCGTCGTCGTGCGACCCGCGCCGTGACCGCCCCCGAGGCGCCCGCCGCCGAGGTCCCGGTCGTCGAGGAGCCCGTGGCGGCTCCCGTCGTCGAGGTCGTCGAGGAGTCCGCTGCTCCGGCGCCGCGTGCCCGTCGCCGTGCGACCCGCGCCGTGACCGCCCCCGAGGCGCCCGCCGCCGAAGCCGTCGAGGCCGAGGCCCCGGTCGCCGCCGCCAAGGCCACCGTCACCGTGGCCGACGCCGTGGACTCCCCGAAGCGCGGCGGCCGTCGCCGCGCCACCCGTTCCACCACCGCTCCGGCCACCACCGCTCCGGCCACCACCGCTCCGGCCACCACCGCTCCGGCCACCGCCGCGCAGCCCGTGGCTCCGGCCGCCGAGGCCCCCGCCGCCGAGGCTCCCGCCCGCGGCCGCCGCGCCGGGCGTCCCGCCGTCGCCGTGTTCCAGGCGCCGGTGTTCGCCGAGCCGATGTTCCAGACCCCGGAGACCGCGGCCATGATGGCCGCGGCAGCTGCCGCCGCCGCCCCGGTCGAGGAGGCCGAGGAGGAAGAGGACCTCGACCTCGTCGAGGCCGAGGTCGAGGCCGCCCCGGCCCCGCAGCCCGCCGGCCGTCGCCGCCGCCGTGGTCGCGGCGCCGCCGCCGAGACCGCCGCGACCGTGGCCCCGGCTCCGGCCGCCGCCGCGCCGTCCGGCCCGGTCACGCTGGCCGACGTGGAGCTGGTCGAGGAAGAGGCCGAAACCGAGTCCGCCGAGATCTACGAGGACGAGACCGACGAGTCGGGCGACCGCCCGTCGCGCCGTCGCCGTCGCGGTGGCCGTCGTCGCCGTCGCGGTGAGGCCGCGGACCTCGACGAGTCCGCCGAGGAAGAGGCCGAGCCCGAGTCCGCCGAGGACGCCGAAGAGGCCGACGAGGAAGACGACGAGGAGAACGGCGCCCTCGGCTCCAGCTCCAGCCGTCGTCGCCGTCGTCGCCGCCGTCGCAGTGGTGACGGCGGTACGGACGCCGACGCGGCCGAGGACGACGGTGTGCGCACGGTCGTCAAGGTCCGCGAGCCGCGCCCGGCGCGCGAGCGCTCCGAGTTCGTCGCCGGCGGCTCCACCTCCTCCGACGAGGTCCAGTCCATCAAGGGCTCGACCCGCCTGGAGGCCAAGAAGCAGCGTCGCCGCGAGGGCCGCGAGCAGGGCCGCCGCCGCGTCCCGATCATCACCGAGGCCGAGTTCCTGGCCCGCCGCGAGGCCGTCGAGCGCGTGATGGTCGTCCGCCAGTCGGGCGAGCGCACCCAGATCGGCGTCCTCGAGGACAACGTGCTCGTCGAGCACTACGTCAACAAGGAAGAAGCCACCTCGTACGTCGGCAACGTCTACCTGGGCAAGGTCCAGAACGTGCTGCCGTCCATGGAGGCCGCCTTCATCGACATCGGCAAGGGCCGCAACGCGGTCCTGTACGCCGGCGAGGTCAACTTCGAAGCGCTCGGCATGGCCAACGGGCCGCGCCGCATCGAGGCCGCCCTCAAGTCCGGCCAGTCGGTCCTGGTGCAGGTCACCAAGGACCCGATCGGCCACAAGGGCGCCCGCCTGACCAGCCAGGTCTCGCTGCCCGGCCGCTACCTGGTCTACGTGCCCGAGGGCTCGATGACCGGCATCAGCCGCAAGCTGCCCGACACCGAGCGCGCGCGCCTGAAGACCATTCTCAAGAAGATCGTCCCCGAGGACGCGGGCGTCATCGTGCGCACCGCCGCCGAGGGTGCGAGCGAGGACGAGCTGCGCCGCGACGTCGAGCGCCTGCAGGCCCAGTGGGAGGACATCCAGAAGAAGTCGAAGCAGATCTCGACCTCTTCGCCGAGCCTCCTGTACGGCGAGCCGGACATGACCGTCCGCGTCGTGCGCGACATCTTCAACGAGGACTTCACCAAGGTCATCGTCAGCGGTGACAGCGCCTGGGAGACCATCCACGGCTACGTGAACCACGTGGCCCCGGACCTGGCCGACCGGCTGAAGCGCTGGACCTCCGAGGTGGACGTCTTCGCGACGTACCGGATCGACGAGCAGCTCGCGAAGGCGCTCGACCGCAAGGTCTGGCTGCCCTCGGGCGGTTCGCTCGTGATCGACAAGACCGAAGCGATGATCGTCATCGACGTCAACACCGGCAAGTTCACCGGTCAGGGCGGCAACCTCGAAGAGACCGTCACCAGGAACAACCTGGAGGCGGCCGAGGAGATCGTGCGTCAGCTGCGGCTGCGCGACCTCGGCGGCATCGTGGTCATCGACTTCATCGACATGGTCCTGGAGTCCAACCGCGACCTGGTCCTGCGGCGCATGCTGGAGTGCCTGGGCCGTGACCGCACCAAGCACCAGGTCGCCGAGGTGACCTCGCTGGGCCTGGTCCAGATGACCCGCAAGCGGGTGGGCCAGGGTCTGCTGGAGTCCTTCTCCGAGACCTGCGTCCACTGCAACGGCCGCGGCGTCATCGTGCACATGGAGACCCCGACCGTGGTCGGCGGCGGTGGCAACGGCAAGCGCTCCAAGCGCCGCGGTGGCCAGGGCGGGCACGAACACGACCACGAGACCGAGCTGCTGGACACCGCCGAGGGCGATGTCTACGAGATCGAGTCCGAGGCGGAGCTGGCTGCCGAGGTCGCCGCCCCCGTGGCGCTGCCCGAGCCCGCCTTCGTCGCCGACGAGGAGCTCTACAGCAGCCCGGCCGAGGCCGAGGCCGCTGCCGGAGTGAGCGGACGCCGCAACCGCCGCCGCGCCACTCGCAAGGCGACCGCCCCGGCGGGCGCCCCGCGCGGTGCGGCAACGGACCGTGCAGCGGCGGCCGCGGCCCCCGTGGTCGAGCCCGAGCCGGTCGTCGAGGCCGAGCCCGAGTTCGTCGAGGCCGTGGAGCCCGAGGCCGTCGAGACCGCTGAGGCGGTCGTCGCGGAGCCGGTAGCGGAGGAGGCCCCCAAGGGCCGCACCCGCCGTCGCGCCACCCGTAAGGCGACCGCTCCGGCGGGCGCCCCGGCCGAGGCCGTCCAGGCCCCGGAGCCGGTTGCCGAGGCCCCCGCGGCCCCCGTGGCCGAGCCGGAGCCCGAGGTCGTCGTCGAAGCCGAGCCGGTCGTCGTGGAGACCCCGGCCGAGCCCGCCGACGCCGCGCCGGCCCGTCCGCGTCGCCGTGCCACCCGCAAGGCCACCTCTCCGGCCGGTTCCCCGGCGGGCGCGGAGGCGGCCGTGCTGGTCGTCGAGACGCCGGTCGAGACTCCGGTGGAGACCCCGGCCGAGACCGTCGTCGAGGAGGCCGCCCCGGCGGCTCCCGCCAAGAAGGCGGTCCGCAAGACGGCCGCCAAGAAGGCGACCACGGCCGCGGCGAAGAAGGCCCCGGCCAAGAAGGCGGCGGCCGTGAAGAAGACCGCGGCCAAGAAGACGACGACGGCCAAGACGGCCGCGAAGAAGACGGTCGCGAAGCGGGCGACGAAGAAGACCGCGGCGGCCGAGCAGCAGACGCTGCCCTCCGTCTCGGCTCCGACCGAGGCCTGATCCAGGCCTGATCCGCGGATTCCGCTCCACCCGGCCCCGCCCCGGCACCGCATTCGGTGCCGGGGCGGGGCTTTGCCGCAGGATGTACGCCCAGGGCCGCCGCACGCCGCCACAAGGGCGCACCACGTCCCCGGTACGGAACGGGGCGGCCCGCCGGGCCACGGCACGACGGCGTACCCGTACACGGCCCGCGGGCGGCCTCCAACGGGTCACCGACCAGGCGGGCACCGTGTGGCCGGCCCCCGCCAGAGCCCGCGGGCGGCGCCGCGGGAAGGCGGGGCGGCCCTGCCGGGCTCCCGCTCCGGACCTCGGTTTGACCCCTCCGACCGGGCCCCGTAACCTAGGTCGCTGGCGTGTCTATGCGCACGCCAATCCACTGAGCACCTCACCTCCCGTACCGCCTCGCGGCTCGGGGGAGGCCGGCCTGCGGTTCCGCGGGGCCGGCTGGCTTCAGGGGTTCCCGAACTCGAGTGAGAGAGAGATCCGCGTGTACGCCATCGTGCGCAGCGGTGGTCGCCAGCACAAGGTTGCTGTCGGCGACATCGTTGAAGTTGACAAGATTCCCACTGCCAAGGTTGGCGACACGGTCGAGCTCTCGACCCTGCTCGTTGTCGACGGCGAAGCCGTGACCAGCGACCCGTGGGTCCTGGCCGGCATCAAGGTCCAGGCCGAGATCGTGGACCACCACAAGGGTGCCAAGATCGACATCCTTCGGTACAAGAACAAGACCGGCTACCGCCGTCGCCAGGGTCACCGCCAGCAGTACACGGCGATCAAGGTCACCGGTATCCCCGCGGCTGCGAAGTAAGAGGGACTGAGACATGGCACACAAGAAGGGCGCATCGTCCACCCGGAACGGGCGCGATTCCAACGCTCAGCGGCTCGGCGTGAAGCGCTTCGGCGGTCAGGTCGTTTCCGCTGGTGAGATCCTCGTCCGCCAGCGCGGCACCCACTTCCACCCGGGTTCGGGTGTCGGTCGTGGTGGCGACGACACGCTGTTCGCGCTGCAGGCCGGTTCGGTCGAGTTCGGCACGCACCGTGGCCGCAAGGTCGTCAACATCGTTCCGGCCGCCTGATTTCAGCTCCTGCTGAATCGGTAGTCGAAGCATCCCGAGGGCGGATCTCAACTCTTCCCGGCGTCAGCCGGGAAGAGAGGTCCGCCCTCGGCGCGTTGTCACATAGACACGTTTTAATGGGTAGCAAGGCCTACCCCCCGGGCTTTCCGGGACATTCCCGCTGTATCTGGAGGAACAACCATGACCACCTTCGTGGACCGCGTCGAGCTGCACGTCGCCGCGGGTAACGGGGGCCACGGCTGCGCCTCCGTTCACCGGGAGAAGTTCAAGCCGCTCGGCGGCCCCGACGGCGGCAACGGCGGCCGTGGCGGCGACGTCATCCTGGTGGTGGAGCAGTCGATCACCACCCTGCTCGAGTACCACCACAGCCCCCACCGCAAGGCCACCAACGGCAAGCCCGGCGCGGGCGACAACCGTTCCGGCAAGGACGGCGAGGACATGATCCTGCCGGTGCCGGACGGCACCGTCGTCCTCGACAAGGAGGGCAACGTCCTCGCCGACCTCGTCGGCCAGGGCACCACCTACGTGGCCGCCGAGGGCGGCCGCGGCGGCCTCGGCAACGCGGCGCTCTCCTCCGCCCGCCGCAAGGCGCCCGGCTTCGCGCTCCTCGGCGTACCCGGCACCGGCGGCGACGTCGTCCTGGAGCTCAAGACCGTCGCCGACGTGGCGCTGGTCGGCTTCCCGAGCGCCGGCAAGTCCTCGCTGATCTCGGTGCTCTCCGCGGCCAAGCCGAAGATCGCCGACTACCCCTTCACCACCCTGGTCCCGAACCTGGGCGTCGTCACCGCCGGCTCGACGGTCTACACGATCGCCGACGTCCCGGGCCTCATCCCGGGCGCCAGCCAGGGCAAGGGCCTCGGCCTGGAGTTCCTGCGCCACGTCGAGCGCTGCTCGATCCTCGTGCACGTCCTGGACACCGCCACCCTGGAGTCCGACCGCGACCCGCTCGCCGACCTCGACGCCATCGAGGAGGAGCTGAAGCTCTACGGCGGCGGCCTGGAGAAGCGTCCGCGCCTCGTCGTCCTCAACAAGGTCGACATCCCCGACGGCCAGGACCTCGCCGACATCGTCCGCCCGGACCTGGAGGCGCGCGGCTACAAGGTCTTCGAGGTCTCCGCGGTCTCCCGTACGGGCCTGAAGGAGCTGTCCTACTTCCTCGCCGAGGTCATCGCGAAGTTCCGCGCCCGTACGCCGAAGCAGGAGGCGACCCGCATCGTCATCCGCCCGAAGGCCGTGGACGACTCGGGCTTCACCATCACCTACGACGAGGCCGAGGACGTGTACCGCGTGCGCGGCGAGAAGCCGGAGCGCTGGGTCCGCCAGACCGACTTCAACATCGACGAGGCCGTCGGCTACCTCGCCGACCGGCTCAACCGCCTCGGTGTCGAGGCGGCACTGAAGAAGGCCGGCGCCCGTGCCGGTGACGGCGTCGCCATCGGTTCCGACGAGGACGCGGTCGTCTTCGACTGGGAGCCGACCATGATGGCCGGCGCCGAGATGCTGGGCCGCCGCGGTGAGGACCACCGTCTGGAGGCGCCGCGTCCGGCGACCACGCGCCGCAAGGAGAAGGAAGCCGAGCGGGATTCCGCCCAGAAGGAGTACGACGAGTTCCGTCCCTTCTGAACGGACCGTGGCTGAGGGCGACGGCCGGTTACCCGGCCGTCGTCACGGGCTCGTCACAAGATTCCGTTTATCACACGTTCGAGTGACCCGCCTTAAGGCCACCTTTACCACTGTGGCCTAGGATCCACGGGTGACGAGCACCCATACCCCCACAGTTGCCGTCGTCGTGATCGCGTACAACGATGCCGAACTCGTGAGTCAGGCCGTTTCCTCGGCTCTCGCCCAAGGTCCGGTTGTCGCGGAGGTCATCGCGGTCAACGACGCGTCCTCCGACGGCACGGGCGAGGTGCTGGACGAGCTGGCGGCCCGACACCCCCGCGTGAAGGTCGTGCACCGCACGGAGAACAGCGGTGGTTGCGGCACCCCGCGCAACGACGGGATCGCGGCCGCGACCGCCCCGTACGTCATGTTCCTGGACAGCGACGACGTCCTGCCCCTCGGGGCGGTGGACGCCCTGGTGCGCGCGGCCGGGGAGCACCGCTCGCCGGTCACGGTCGGCTCCTGCGTCCGCCGTGAACTGCCCGAGAGCCGCGACGTGCCCTGGGTGCCCGGCCTGTACACGCCGGGCGAGGTCATCGATCGCCCGGCGGACCGGCCGGAACTGGTCCGCGACACCCTCTGCGTGAACAAGCTGTACGAGCGGGCGTTCCTGGACATGTACGGGATCCGCTTCCCGGACGGCCGGTTCATCTACGAGGACTTCGTGTTCACCGCCCGCGTACTGGCGGCCCGCCCCCGCATCGCGGTGGTCGGCGACCTCGTCTACGTGTGGCACGTGCGCCGCAACGCCGCCCAGGTCTCCATCTCCCTGGACCGCAAGGACGTCGGCAACTGGAGCGCGCGCGTGGAGGCCCACCGCGTGGCCTCCCGGCTCATGACCGCGTCCTCGCCCGAGCTGGGCCGGGCCTGCCAGGTCAAGTTCCTGGAGTACGACCTGCGCATGTACCTGCGCGAGCTCGGCCAGGACCCCGGCTACCAGGCCGCCTGGTGGACGCTGACCCGTGACTACGTCGCCGGGTTCGCCGACGCCGACATCGAGGCCGCCGGGGCGCACGCCCGCTGGATCGTCCGGGTGCTGCTCGCCACCGAGGTGCCGCCCGCCCCCGCCGATCTGCTGCGGCTGACGCGCTTCGCCGCCGACCCGCCCCGACTGCTGCCCCCGTACGCGACCGGCCCGACCGGAGTGCCGGTCTGGAGCGACACGCTGCCGGTGGAGCTGGACGGGCTGGCCGAGCTGGAGACGGCGGAACTGCCCGTCACCATCGACGCCGAACCGAGCGGCTGCGCCAGGCTCCGGGTCCAGGTGCACGACCTGTACGGGCGCCTCGCCGCGGCCGGCCCGCGCACCGTCCAGTTGCGCTTCCAGCCCCGGGGCGACCTGGGGCACCCGCTGGTCGCCGAAGCCGTGGAGCTCGTCCCCACCGGGGACGGCCACGGGTGGACCGCGGAGGTGCCCTTCCGGCTGACCACGCTGGCGAGCCTCGGGCGGGGCGAGGGTCGGCGGGGCCTGCAGGCGTGGGACGTGAAGCTGAGCGTGGAGTGTGCCGACGGGAGCTCCGTACTCACCTCCCCGCGCCCCCTCAGCCGCCTGCTGCACCGGCGGGTGCTGCCCAGCAGCCGGTACGGTGTGCTGTTGGCGCAGCCGTACCGCACGACCGGGGGATCCCTGGCGCTGAGGCTCGCGCCGGGTGCCGCGGGTGTCATGAGCCTGGCCCGCCACCGGTTCCACCGGTCCCGCATACTGCGCGGCTAGGCGGAGCCCGGCCGGAGCGGAACCCGGCCGGACGGTGCGGCGCCGGACGAGACGTACGAAAGAGATTTGGGGAGACACGCATGACGTTTCTGATCACTGGTGGAGCCGGTTACATCGGGGCGCACGTCGTCCGCGCGATGCTGCTCGCGGGTGAGGAGGTGGTGGTGCTGGACGACCTCTCGACCGGCAACACCGCCCGTGTCCCGGAGGGTGTTCCGCTGGTGGTCGGTTCCGTGCTGGACCGGCAGTTCCTGGACGAGACCTTCGCCCGGCACCGCATCACCGGTGTGGTCCACCTGGCGGGCAAGAAGCAGGTCGGCGAGTCCGTCGAGAAGCCGCTGCACTACTACGAGGAGAACGTGGGCGGCCTCACCGTCCTGCTCCAGGCCGTGGCCGCGGCGGGCGTGCGCAACTTCCTCTTCTCCTCCTCCGCCTCCGTGTACGGGATGCCGGACGTGGACCTCGTCACCGAGGAGACCCCCTGCCTGCCGCTGAGCCCGTACGGCGAGACGAAGCTGGCGGGCGAGTGGCTGGTGCGCGCCGCGGGCAAGGCCCACGGCATCTCCACCGCGTGCCTGCGCTACTTCAACGTGGCGGGCGCCGCGACCCCCGAGCTCGCCGACACCGGGGTCTTCAACCTGGTCCCGATGATCTTCGAGCGGTTCGACAAGGGTGAGGGCGCCCGGATCTTCGGCGACGACTACGCGACCCCCGACGGCACCTGCATCCGTGACTACATCCACGTCGCCGACCTCGCGGAGGCCCACGTGGTGGCCGCCCGCAAGCTCGTCGAACGGGGCGCGCAGGGCGAGTACAAGGACCTCACCGTCAACATCGGCCGCGGCGAGGGCGTATCCGTCCGCGAGATGGTCGAGCTGGTGAACGAGGCCACCGGGCACACCGATCCCGCCTACGCGCCCGCGGTCTCCCCGCGCCGCGCCGGTGACCCGGCGAAGGTCGTCGCCTCCGCCGACCGGATCTCGGCGGAGCTGGGCTGGAAGGCCCGCCACGACGTGCGCGAGATGATCGTCTCGGCCTGGGAGGGCTGGGAGGCCCACCGCAAGGCCGCAAACGCGTAGAGCGTACGAAGAAGCCGCCCGCCCCGGAATCGACCGGGACGGGCGGCTTCGTCGTGCGCGGCGGGGTCAGCGCTCCAGGAAGGAGAACAGCTCCTCCCACCGGTCGGTGATCTCGGCGCTCGAGTACCGCTGCACATTGCGGAAGGCGGCGTCACCGAGCCGGTCGCGCAGTTCGCGGCCGGCCATCAGCCGGTCCAACTGCGCGGCCAGCTCCATGGTGTTGCCGAGCCGGGCCAGCAGGCCGTCCTCTCCGTGCGTCACGATCTCCCGGACGCCCGGCGCGCAGTCGAAGGCGGCCACCGGCACACCCGCCGCCATCGCCTCCAGCAGGGTGATCGGGAACCCTTCGGCGCGCGAGGCCTGGGCGAAGACGGAGGCTCCGTTCAGCGCGCCCAGCACATCGCTGGTGCTCCCCATCCACTGCACGGAGTCCCCCAGGCCGAGCCCGGCGGCGTGCGCCCGCAGGGTCGCCTCCTCCAGGCCGGCCCCGTAGATCCTCAGGACCCAGTCGGGGTGGTGCGGGGAGGCGTCCGCCCACGCGTCGAGCAGCAGGTCCATGCCCTTCTCGAAGGCGAGGCGGCCGACGCTCGCCACGACCTTCTCGGTGCGCGGGGAGGGGGAGGCGGGCATGAACGGCAGCGGGTTCGGCATGCTGGAGACGTTCTCCATGCCCGAACGGATCCAGAGGTCCGCGTCCTCGGGGGTCAGCACGAGCATGCGGTCGACGTCCCGGTAGTACCGGCGGACCCGCTGGCCCCGGGTGGACTTGTTGCAGGCCTCGAAGGACTCGTGGCTCATGCCGATGACCGTGCAGCCCTTGGTGTCGGCGAGGGCCACCCACTCCATCGCCCAGACCTGGGTGACGATCACCACGGCGCCGGGACGGGCCGCGCGCAGCAGCTCGCCGAGTTGGTCCGCCTTGGCCCGCATCTTCGCCCGGCGGGCCGCCTGGCGGCGGCGTTCGGGCGCGTTGAGCCGGCCCTTGATGCCGTGCAGTTTGCGGGCCGCCGGTGGGTGGGTTTCGTACAGCGTGGTCACGGCGTAGGGGAGGTCCTCCGGGAGCCGCTGGCGGATCTCCTCGGCGACGGGGGCGATGCCGACGACGTGGACCCGGTGCCCGCGGTCGGTGAACAGCCGGGCCATCTGGTGCGACCAGGTGGTCACACCACCGAGCTCGTCCACGCTGTTGGAGACGAGGAAGACGTCACGGCCGCCGACGGGTTCATCCCGGGTCTCCGGGGTTTCCGGTGCTTCCGGTGCTTCCGGTGCTTCCGGGGCGGTGGAAGGCTGCTGGCTCACTTGCCGCTCCTGGTGAAGAACTTCTCGACGATCTGCCGGGCCGCGTCCCCGCGGTCGTACTCGCCGAACTCGGCGAGGAAACGCTGACGCGCCTCGGCGTACTTGGCATCCGCCTCGTCGAAGGCGGCGAGGGCCTGGAGCAGTTCGTCCGCGGTGGCGACGACCGGGCCGGGGGCCTTCTCCTTGAGGTCGAAGTACGTGCCGCGGATGTCGTTCGCGTACTTCTCGTAGTCGTACGCGAAGAACAGCATCGGCCGGTCCAGGACCGCGTAGTCGAACATCACGGACGAGTAGTCGGTGATCAGCCCGTCTGCGAGCGCCAGCAGCGGCGTGATGTCGTGGTGCCTGGACACGTCGATGACCCGGCCCGCCACCGACGACGGCAGCGTGACGCTGTTGAGGTAGTGGGTGCGCACCAGCAGCGTGAAGCGGTCGCCGAGCCGGTCGGCGAACTCCTCCACGTCGAAGGGGAACTCGAAGCCCTCGACCGCGCCGTCCGCGTTCGCCCGGAAGGTCGGCGCGTACAGCAGCACCTTCTTCTCCGGGTCGATCCCGAACTCCCCGGCCAGCGGCCCGCGGACCCGCTCGCCGCTGTTCGCCTCGGAGCGGTGGGCCGCGACCAGGGCGTCGTTGCGCGGGTAGCCGGTGCGCAGCAGGACCTCGTCGCGCAGCCGGAAGCCCTTGGCGAGGGTACGGGCGTCGTGCTCGGAGCGGATCAGGAAGTGGTCGAAGCGGTCGACGGCCGCCTGGAAGCGGGCCTGGCCCGCACGGTCCTGCGCCTTGGTGCGGGGCTCGTGGAAGCCCATCCGCTTGAGCGCCGAGCCGTGCCAGGTCTGGATGTACGTGGTCCCGGGGCGCTTGGCCAGCGCCAGCGGGAAGCCCTGGTTGTCGATCCAGTACTCGGCCTGCGCCAGCGCCCGCAGGTAGGCCCAGCTCCAGCGCCGCACCAGGGTGGCCTCCTTGGGGAAGCCGGTGGGCTTGCCGCCCGCGTACGACCAGATCGCCTCGAACTGCACGCCGGAGCGCACCAGCTCCTCGTAGATCGCCTTCGGGCTGTCGCTGTACTGCTTGCCCATGTGGCTCTCGAAGACGACCGTGCCCTTCTTGACGGGCAGCTTCGAGAAGACCTCGTGGTAGACCTTCACCTTCTGCTCGCCCGAGCCGAGGTTGCGGCGGGCCCGCAGGGCCCTGCGCAGGCCCCGCTTGACCACGCCGGCGGCCTTGCCGTGCATCGCGCTGTTGATCAGCGTCTGGGTGCGCACGGCGGCGGCGCCCTCGGCGGTCAGGACGTAGGAGAGGTTGCCCTTCTTGGTCATCTCCGGCTCGAAGCGGTCGGAGACCAGCCGGGTCAGCCTCGGGCGCACGCGCAGCCGGGCCGCCTTCTCCAGGTCGACGCCGCCGACGGAGACGCGGGTGGTGAGCCGGTCGCCGCCCGCCGTCAACTTCAGGCGTACGTCCCAGACCGCGTCGATGATGCCGAGCGGGCGGACGGTGCTGCCGATGTCGGCCGTGGCCTTCCACTCGATCGTGTCACCGGCGTGGCGCACGGTTGCCACCGGGAAGCTGAAGGAGCGGACGCCGATCTGCCGTCGGGCCCGGAACTCCAGCGAGGCCTTCAGCTCCGCTTCGGGGCGGATCCGGCCCAGCGGGTTCACGACGGCGCCCGAAAGGGTGACCGTGCCGCGGCCGTCGTCCTCGTACGCGGTGAGGCGGTTGCCCAGCGTGAGGGAGGTGAGCGGCGCGCCGGCGTAGCCCTGGTCGGTGACGTCCAGTATCCGGCGGGCCTCGTCCGCGTCGGGGCCGTCGATGTGCCGGTCGCACCAGTAGACGCGGCCGTCGCGCTCGGCGAGGGGGGAGGTGAGCCGGCCCTGGTTGGTCATGGCGTCGGCGGCGGGCAGGAGGTTGTCCCAGTCCTCCTTGCCGAGCAGATAGGCGCAGATGGCCTGGAGGTTGGTGACGTTGTCGTACGCGGCCGGGTCGATGCCGGCCAGGTAGCCGTTGGCGAGCCGGGCGAACTCCTGGCGGTAGGCGTCACCGAGCAGGGGCAGGTCCCGCAGGTGGAGCACCAGGTCGTGCTTGAGGAACTTGGCGTCCTTCGCGGACTTGATCTCCGCGTGGCCCTCGGCCGCCAGCAGTTCGTCGACGCGGCGGTGGATCTCCATCCGGTGGACGAAGTTCTCGATCTCGTGGCGCCGGTTGCTGATCGACTTCGCGGAGGCCTTCTCGATCACGTTCCAGTAGTAGACGTGGTTCGGGATGAGCGTGATGCGGCGGGCGGCGACGTAGGCCTGCGCGGAGAACAGCAGGTCCTCGTAGTGGATGCCGACCGGGAACTCCAGGCCCTGCTCCAGCAGGAACGCGCGCCGGTAGCACTTGTTCGTGGAGAGGGTGTCGTAGACCAGCAGGTCCGGGAACTGGGTGATGGACTCCAGCGTGCGGGTGCGCGCGTAGATCCACGGGTACCACTCGGTGGTCTTGCCCCAGCGGCTGTCGAGGTGGACCCGGACGCACATGCCCGAGACCAGGTCGGACCCGGTCCGCTCGGCGGCGTCCAGCATGTTGCGGCAGGCATTGCGTTCCAGCACGTCATCGCTGTCCAGGAACATGACGTAGGTTCCGGTGGCCTGCTGGATGCCGTGATTGCGCGGGGCGCCGCAGCCCCCGCTGTTCTCCGGCAGCCGGAAGGCGCGCACCCTCCCCGGATGCGCGGTTTCGAGCTCCTGGGCGACGGCGTAGGACCCGTCCTTGCTGCAGTCGTCGACGATCACGACTTCGACCCCGTGCAGGGTCTGGTCCAAAACCGACTGGACGGCTGCCGGGAGACGCTCTGCGTCGTTGTAGACGATGACGACCACGGAGACGTCAGGCACGTGCACCTCGATCCCTCTGTTTCATTCCGCTTATCCCGTCAAAGCTACCGTGTGCCGCACTCACCCCCGGCAGGGCAACCACCGGCGTGCATACTTCTAAGGAAGAGGTGAGTGGCAGGTCCGGTCGCCGTAAATCACCCGTTCGGACCGCAGGAAGTGTTCATGAAGCTGTCTGTAGTAGTCCCTTGCTACAACGAGGAAGCTGTCGTCGACAGCTTCGACACGGAGATCCGCAAGGTCCTGGACGCCCTTCCCGTCGAGTACGAGGTCTGCTACGTCGACGACGGCAGCCGCGACGGAACCCTCGACAAGCTCCGCAAGATCGCCGCGCAGTACGCGGACCGGACCCGCTACGTCTCCTTCAGCCGGAACTTCGGCAAGGAGGCCGGCATGCTCGCCGGCCTGCGCGAGGCGACCGGCGACGCCGTGGTCATCATGGACGCGGACCTCCAGCACCCGCCCGAGCTCATCGCGACCATGCTCGACTACTACCGGCAGGGCCACGACCAGATCATCGCCCGCCGCACCCGCGAAGGGGACAAGAAGCTCCGCACGGCCCTGAGCCGCCTCTACTACCGCGGCATCAACCGCTGGGTGGACGTGGAGCTCACCGACGGCGTCGGCGACTTCCGGCTGCTGTCCCGCCCGGCCGTGGACGCGCTGCTGTCGCTGCCCGAGTACAACCGCTTCTCCAAGGGCCTCTTCTCCTGGATCGGCTTCGACACGGTCCACTTCGACTACCGCAACGCGCAGCGCGAGGCCGGCGAGACGAAGTGGAAGTTCGGCGCCCTGCTGAACTACGGCATGGACGGGCTCATCTCGTTCAACAACCGGCCGCTGCGCATCGGCATCTGGGTGGGCGTGTCGCTGGTGGCCCTGACGGGGCTCTACGCCCTGTGGATCGCCGTCATGGCGATGACCAACGGGGTGGACTCCCCGGGGTACGTCACCCTCGTCGCGATCATCGCGGGCCTGGGCGGCGTACAGATGATCATGCTGGGCCTGATCGGCGAGTACATCGGCCGCATCTACTACGAGACCAAGCGCCGGCCGCACTTCCTGGTGAAGGAGGCCCACGGCGCCGACCGGACGGCCACGTCCACGGACGTCCGGGACGTCCGGGACGCCCTGACGCCCGAGGCCCGGGCCGTGATCGCGGAGCGCAGCAACTGATGTCACGCACGAAGAGCGAGCGGCCCGCCACCGACCGGAAGGCCCAGCTCGGCCAGATCATCCGGTTCGGCCTGGTGGGCGGGGTCAACACCGGAACCTTCTACGTCCTCTACCTGCTCCTGCACCCGTGGATGCCGTACTTCGCGGCCTACTCCCTCGCCTTCGTGCTGGCGATGGTCGGCTCGTTCTTCATGAACACCTACTTCACCTACCGGACCCGGCCGACCTGGAAGAAGTTCCTGCTCTTCCCGCTGACCAACGTCACGAACTACGTGATCCAGTCCGCGGGCCTGTACGCCCTGGTGAGCTGGGCGGGCATGAACACCAAGATCGCGCCGCTGGTCGCGGCCGTCGTGGCCATCCCGTTCACCTTCGTCCTCTCCCGCAAGATCCTCATTCCCGGGACGGCCGGCGCGGCCGGGGAACCGGAGCAGACCCACAGCGCGTCCACGGTCTGAAACCGGAGGGCGGCCCCGCCCGGGCACCCCGTAGATTGGGCGGGCAGGTTCGCGGGTTCGTGTTCGGCGAGGGTCAAGGGTCAGGGGACAGAAGTGTCAGCGGCTAGGCAGGGTGTGCTCGACGCGCGCAGGATCGTGGTCAAGGTCGGCTCCTCCTCCCTGACCACGGCGGCCGGCGGACTCGACGCCGACCGGGTGGACGCGCTGGTCGACGTACTGGCCAAGGCGCGCAGCGGCGGCGAGAAGGAGATCGTCCTGGTCTCCAGCGGAGCCATCGCCGCCGGACTCTCCCCGCTCGGCCTGCGCCGCCGCCCCACCGACCTGGCCCGCCAGCAGGCCGCCGCGAGCGTCGGCCAGGGCCTGCTCGTCGCCCGCTACACGGCCTCCTTCGCCCGGTACGGCGTACGCGTCGGCCAGGTCCTCCTGACCACCGACGACACCAGCCGGCGCGCGCACTACCGCAACGCCTACCGGACCCTGGACCAGCTCCTGGCCATGGGGGCGCTGCCCGTCGTCAACGAGAACGACACCGTCGCCACAGACGAGATCCGCTTCGGCGACAACGACCGCCTCGCCGCGCTCGTGGCCCACCTGGTCCGCGCCGACCTCCTCGTCCTGCTCTCGGACGTGGACGGCCTCTACGACGGGGACCCGGCCAAGCCCGGCACCAGCCGCATCGACGAGGTGTGCGGCCCCGCGGACATCGCCCACGTCACCATCGGCAGCGTCGGCAAGGCGGGCGTCGGCACCGGCGGCATGGCCACCAAGGTCGAGGCGGCGCGCATCGCCGCGGCGGCCGGCATCCCGGTGGTCCTGACCTCGGCCAGCCAGGCCGCGGACGCCCTGGCCGGCCGGGCGACCGGCACCCTCTTCCACTCCACCGGACGCCGCTCCACGGACCGGCTGCTCTGGCTCCAGCACGCTTCGACCCCCCAGGGGCACCTCGTCCTGGACGACGGCGCCGTCCGCGCGGTGACCGAACGCGGCAGCTCTCTGCTGCCCGCCGGGATCGCCGCGGTCGAGGGAGACTTCGTCGCCGGGGACCCCGTGGAACTGCGCTCGGCCGACGGCCGGGCGGTGGCGCGCGGCCTCGTCAACTTCGACGCCAAGGAGCTCCCGCAGCTCCTCGGCCGCTCCACGCGCGAGCTCGCGCGGGAACTCGGACCCGAGTACGAGCGGGAGGTCGTCCACCGCGACGATCTGGTCCTGCTGCAGGGCTGAGGTTCGGTAAAACCGCCGCGCGGTGAGCCGAGGACTGGTCAACTGTGAGGGGCGGACAGGCGTAGCGCAGACAAGGAGGCGGCTGGTGAGACGAGCGCTGACCAGCGTCGGCACCGGGGACGGTGACGTCGGCGGGAGCGGGGAGGACCAGGACGCCTCCCGTCTGTGGCACATCACCCTGAGCGTCTCCGGGAAGCCCGCGCCGCTGTGCGACGTACGCCGTGGGCTGGAGCAGCTCGCCCATGACCACCCCTTCCTGCTGACCAGTCGCTACGCCGACGACCATGCGGAGATCCGCTACTGGGAGGAGGCCCGCGACCTCCACGACGCGGCGGCCGTGGCCCTGCGGCTCTGGGGGGAACACAGGTCCTCGGCGAAGCTCCCGCCCTGGGAGATCGTCGGCCTGGAAGTCATCGACCGCGCGACCTACCACCAACGCGTCGCCGAAGGCTACGGCCCGCCCCCGGCCCACCCCATAGGCGTGCACCCCTATTAGACGCGCGGCTCGCGCGGTGCGGCCCTGGCGGGCCTTACCGGCTTCGCCACGCTGCGCCGGACTCCGTCCGGCGGCGGCCGGGCGGGGCCGCCGCCACTGCCGTCGGGGCTAGATCCAGCCCCTCCGGCGTTTGAGGAGCGGGGTCTGGGGCGGAGCCCCAGGGGGCCCGGGCGCAGCCCGGGGAACGGTGGAAGGGCGGGGAGGGGACCTCGCCCCGCAGGGCACCCCCATCCGCACCCGCCCACCGGCCGGGACGGCAGCGCGTCTCGGGGTGTGGAACCCCATCGGGGCCGGGCCTGGCGGGGATTACCCTGGCGGCATGACCTCGTTCGATTCCACGACCTCGCCCGTGATCGCCACCGCGCAAGCGGCCCGGACCGCCGCCGCCGCCATCGCCCCCCTCCCGCGGTCCGCCAAGGACAAGGCCCTGCTGGCCATCGCGGACGCGCTGGAAGCCCGTACGGCCGAGATCGTCGAGGCCAACGCCGTCGACACGGCGAAGGCCGCCGCCGCCGGCACCAGCGAGACCGTCATCGACCGACTCACCCTCACCCCCGACCGCATCGCGGCCATCGCCTCCGACGTCCGGGACGTCGCGGCCCTGCCCGACCCCGTCGGCGAGGTCGTCCGCGGCTCCACCCTCCCCAACGGCATCGACCTCCGCCAGATCCGGGTCCCGCTCGGCGTCGTCGGCATCATCTACGAGGCCCGCCCCAACGTCACCGTCGACGCCGCCGCCCTCTGCCTGAAGTCGGGCAACGCCGTCCTCCTGCGCGGCTCCTCGTCGGCCTACGCCTCCAACACCGCCCTCGTCGGCATCCTGCGCGACGCCGTCGTATCGGCCGGCCTCCCCGCCGACGCCATCCAGCTCGTACCGGGCGAGTCCCGCGACTCCGTCCGCGAGCTGATGCGCGCCCGCGGCCTCGTCGACGTCCTCATCCCGCGCGGCGGCGCCTCGCTCATCAAGACCGTCGTCGAGGAATCCATCGTCCCGGTCATCGAGACCGGTACCGGCAACTGCCACGTCTACGTGGACGCCCAGGCAGACCTGGCCATGGCCGTGGACATCCTCGTCAACTCCAAGGCCCAGCGGCCCTCCGTCTGCAACTCCGCGGAGACCCTGCTGGTCCACCGGGACATCGCCGACGCCTTCCTGCCGCTGGCGCTGGACGCCCTCGCCGACGCCGGGGTGACCGTCCACGGCGACGAGCGCGTGCTCGCGTTCGCCGAGGACTCCAAGGTCACCGCCCTGCCCGCCACCGACGAGGACTGGGCCGCCGAGTACCTCTCGTACGACATCGCCGCCGGTGTCGTGGACTCCCTCGACGAGGCCGTCGCCCACATCCGGCGCTGGACCTCCGGCCACACCGAGGCGATCGTCACCACCTCGCAGGCCGCCGCCCGCCTCTTCACCCAGCTGGTGGACTCGACCACGGTTGCCGTGAATGCCTCCACCCGGTTCACGGACGGTGGTCAGTTCGGCTTCGGCGCGGAGATCGGCATCTCCACGCAGAAACTGCACGCCCGGGGCCCGATGGGGCTTCCCGAACTCACCTCGACCAAGTACATCGTCACCGGCGACGGTCACGTACGGTAGTCGCGCCTTGAGCGCGGTGTGGCCGGATTTCGGCCTACACCCTGCCCAAAGGTGTCTCTCAGGTCTACGCTGGTCTCGTGCCGGACGACGTGGGGGGCAAACCGTTCCCGGACGACGGGGAGCCCGACGACGACCGCGGAGGCGCGGACAAGGACTTCGCCTCCGTGGTGTTCGACGAGGACTTCGTCCGGAACGCCGAGATCCGTGAACCGAGCGCCGCGGAGCGCCAGCGGGCCGGCGACCGGGCGCGCGCCGAGGCGGCCGAGGCCGCCCGTGCCGCCTTCGCCGGCGGCTGGACGGGCGACGAGGACTACGACGCGTACGCCTACGGCGGCGCCGACGGGTACCACTCCGACGACTCCGGCTGGGAGCACGGCCACGGAGCCGGCTCCGCCGAAGGGCCGTACGGCGCCTACGGCGGCAGTCTGCGCCCCTACCGCGGCCGCTCGCCGTGGCTGCGCCCGGTCGCCTGGGTGCTCGCCTTCGTGATGGGCCTCGGCATGATCGCGCTCGCCTTCAGCGCCGTCTACCGCAGCGCGGCGAGCGACGCGGAACAGGCTCCCGCCCCCGCCAGCACCCCTATGGGCGAAGTCGCCGGTGCCGGAGCGTTTATGGACCGCGTCGGCCGCCAACCCTGAAGGTACGACCCCGCTCCCCATCGCCGGAGCGGGGGCTTCTCTGGAGCGGGGACAGCGGGGAGAAGCGATGGCCATGCCAGGAGATCCGCCCAACGGCACCCCCGAGGGTGCCGGCGGGGCCGATGACGAGTTCCGGTCCGACGAGTACCGGTCGGTGGTGTTCGACGAGGACTTCGTCCGGGCTGCCCGGCTCCAGGAGTTCTCCGCGCAGGAGCGCATGGGCGAGCACGCCCGCGCCGTACGGAGCCGCTCGATCTGGTCGGGCGGCGGAGGCCACCCGGGACCCCGGGGCGGCTCCGGGGGCGGGGCGGCCCGGCAGGGCCGGATCATCGTGCTGTGCATCGCCCTGGCGCTCGCCGGCGCCGTCTACATGGGGCTGCGCAACCCCTACGTGCCGCCCGCCGGGGACCCGGCCGAGGCGATGAGCAGCACCGTCGTCCCCCTCGCGCCCGCCGAGCCCGTGCCGGGCGGCCGGCCCGCGGATCTGTACGCGGGCGGTCCGGCGGCCCAGTACCGCGTCGGGGCGGCCGGGATCACCCTTCCCGCCGCGCGCCGTACCCGCCACTTCAGCGAGGAGCAGGTCCACACCGCGCTGACCATCGCCAAGGACTACCTGGTGCAGTCCTCGCTGGACCCCGACGTCCTGTCCGGCGAGGCCTCCCGGCCGGTGCGCGTCCTGCTCGACCCCGACCAGTTGACGCAGTTCGACCAGAGCATGCTCGCCCCGGCCGGCAACGGGCGGCACGCCATCACCGGCTGGCTGGTCCGCTTCGACCGGGCGACCGCCGTGGTGGCCGACACCCGGGTACGGGTCAGCGGGGTCCTCGCCGCCGCGGAGGCCGCCCCGAACGCGCTGGAGGTGACCTCCGACCACACCTTCGTCTACGCCGTGCGCCCGGCCACCGGCCATCCGTCCGCGGTGGACGGGGCCTCGCTCTTCACCGTCCGCCGGGAGCTGCGGCTGCGCTTCGACCGCGACGACCTCACGGCCCGGCGGGCGGAGCTCGTCTCGGCCTACGTGGTGGCGGGCCCGCAGGACTGCTCCGCCGACCCGGCCGGAGGCTTCCGCCCGCTGACGGCCGGGGCCGGGCCGACCACCACCGGCCCGGCGGCGACCGATCCGTACGCCAGCGGCAGTCCGCGCCGTACGGCCGGGCTCTGCGGGGTGCTCGCGCCGACGGCCGTCCCGGAGGCGCCGGAGCCGCCGCGGTCGCAGTCCCCGGCGTCCCCGGCCGCCCCGGAGCGGGGCGTCAGCCCTAGTCCGTAGTCCCGCCCCTGCCGGTGTCCTTGCCGGTGCCCCGGTCCTCGCCGCCGCCGGTGCCCGCAGCGCCGCCCGAGCCCGAGGATCCGGCGGCGCCCGCGGCACCCATGCCCGAAAACCTGTCCCGCAGCTTGCCGCCCAGGTCCGCCGTACCGCCGGCGATGTCGCCGACCAGCTTCATCAGCGGGTCCTTGCTCGTGCGCACCGTGTCGGCGTAGTGCGCGGCGGACTGCCGGAAGGAGTCGGCCACCGAGGTGTCCTTGTCGTCCTCGCGCCGCGGGTAGTGGCCGTCCATGATCCGCTGGTGGTCCCGGTCCTGCGACCACTTCTTCAGCTCGGCCGCCCGGACCGTCGTGAAGGGGTGCGTTCGGGGCAGCACGTTGAGGATCTTCAGGACGGAGTCGCGCAGATCGCCGCCCTTCTCGTACTCCTCGGCCTGGGCGAGGAACGCGTCGACGTTCATCTCGTGGAGGTGGTTGCCGCCCGCGAGCTTCATCAGCCCGCGCATCGAGGCGTGCACGTCCTGCCCCACCAGCAGGCCCGCCCGGTCCGCGGACAGCTCCGACTTGCGGAACCACTCGCGCAGCGCCGTGACGAGCCCCATGATCGCCACGTTGCCCAGCGGGATCCACGCGACCTTGAGCGCCAGGGTCGTCAGGAACAGCAGGATCGTGCGGTACACGGCGTGCCCCGACAGGGCGTGGCCCACCTCGTGGCCCACCACCGCCCGCATCTCCTCCTCGTCGAGGAGCTCGACGAGGCCCGTGGTGACCACGATGATCGGCTCGTCCAGGCCGATGCACATGGCATTGGGCTTCGGGTCCTGCTGCACGTACATCTGCGGGACCTTCTCCAGGTCCAGGATGTAGCAGGCGTCCAGGAGCATCGTGTGCAGGTGCGGGAACTGCGTCTCGCCCACCCGGACGGAGTCCGACAGGAAGAGCAGTCGCAGACTGCGCTCGGGCAGCAGCCCGCTCAGTGCCTTGAAGACCGTGTCGAAGCCGGTCAGCTTGCGCAGGGCCACGAGCGCGGACCGGTCCGCCGGATGCTCGTACGCCCGTGAGGAAATGCCTGGGAACCTCTTGCGGTCCCGCGCCGGTGCCTTTTCGAAGCCCGTCCCCGTCATAGCGCCCTCCCCGTTGATGTGTGCGGCTGGCCGCCCGTCTATCCTCTCCAACGCCTGAGTCGGCGTGAGCGTGCCCCAGGCCCCGGCATACGATGTGAGCGAAATCTCCACCCGCTCCCCGACCCGATAGGTACCTGCCTGATGAGCCTCGCCTCCACCGCCCACGACCTGGTCGTCCTCGCCTCTGAGGGAGCCGAGAAGCACGGCGGCAACCACGACAGCCTGAACCCGTACCTGACCGGCGGCGCCGCCTTCTTCATCCTCATGCTGATGCTGTGGGTCACCACGCGCCTGAACCGGGACCGCTGAACCCCAGAACGCCCGGTCCGTCGGGTACGTCGCGCACGCGCCCGTAGGCGGGTCCCTGCCGCGCCACCGGGCCAGTAGGCTCTGCGCTCATGGGAGAGCAGGAAATGCCTACCGGCCCGGTCAAGCGCAGGCTCGGCGTGATGGGCGGGACATTCGACCCGATCCACCACGGACACCTGGTGGCCGCCAGTGAGGTGGCCGCGCTGTTCCACCTCGACGAGGTGATGTTCGTACCGACCGGCGAGCCGTGGCAGAAGTCGCAGCGGGCCGTGTCGTCCGCCGAGGACCGGTATCTGATGACGGTCATCGCGACCGCCTCGAACCCGCAGTTCTCGGTGAGCCGCATCGACATCGACCGCGGCGGCCCCACGTACACGATCGATACCCTGAGGGACCTGAGCGCCCTCAACGGCGACGCCGACCTCTTCTTCATCACCGGCGCCGACGCCCTCGCACAGATCCTGACCTGGCGGAACGCCGAGGAACTCTTCGCCCTCGCGCACTTCATCGGCGTCACCCGGCCGGGCCACGTGCTCACCGACGACGGCCTGCCCGAGGGGGGCGTCTCCCTCGTAGAGGTTCCGGCGCTGGCGATTTCGTCCACGGACTGCCGTGCCCGCGTGGCCAAGGGGGATCCTGTCTGGTACCTCGTGCCCGACGGCGTGGTCCGCTACATCGACAAGCGTGAGCTGTACCGGGGAGCCTGAGCTTCCGGAGAGAGGGGCCCCGCGGTGAACGACCGACACGAGCCGTACGACCCGTATGCCGGCCAGGAGCAGCAGCTCGTCGGCTACGACGCGTACGGGCGGCCGGTGTACGGCCAGGTGCCCGCGCAGCCCGCCCAGGAGCCCGCGCCCCCCTACGGGCAGCAGCAGTACGAGCAGGGCTACGGCTACGACTACCAGGGGTACGGCCAGCAGCAGTCCCCGCAGCAGTCGCAGCAGCAGTCCCAGCAGTACTACCCGCCGCAGCAGTATCCGCAGGCCTCCCAGCCCTCCCAGGCCCCGCAGTACGGGTACGACACCCAGGCCACGCCGCAGTACGACACCCAGGCCACCCAGCAGTGGATCCCGCAGCAGGCCGCCCCCGAGCCCCCGGCGCAGGCGCCCGTGCGGCCTCCCGCGCCCGAGCCGGAGTTCCGTCCCGCAGCCGCGCAGGTCCCGGAGCCCCGACGGGCCGACGGGCCCGGCGCGCAGGGGCAGGGGCCCTCGTACCGGACCGAGCAGTTCGCCTTCATCGACCAGCCGGACGAGGACTCCGAGGACGTCATCGACTGGCTCGCCTTCACCGAGAGCCGGACCGAGCGCCGCGAGGAGGCCCGCCGGCGCGGCCGCAACCGGGTGGTGGCGCTGATCGTCGTCCTGGCCCTCTTCGTCGTCGGGGGCCTCGGCTACCTCTGGTACGCGGGCAAGCTGCCGTTCCTGGAGGGCCCCGGCAGGGCGTCGAACGGCGCGGCCGCCTCGGGTCCGCAGAAGCGCGACATGATCGTTGTGCACGTGCACAACACCAAGAAGGGCGGCACCTCCACGGCGCTGCTCGTCGACAACGTGACCACCAAGCAGGGCGCCACCGTCATGGTGCCGAACACGCTGAACGTCACCAAGGACGACGGCACCACGGCCGCGCTGGGCAAGGCCGTCGAGGACGGCGGTCTGGGCGTACGGGAATCCCTCGACTCGGTCTTCGGCACCCGCATCGGCGGCACGTGGCGACTGGACACCCCCTTCCTGGAAAACTTCGTGGAGCTCGTCGGCGGCATCGAGGTCGACACCGACGTGGCCGTCCCGGCGGACGACGCGGCGAAGGTGCCCGCCGTCGGCCAGGGCCCGAAGCAGAGCCTCAGCGGCGCGATGGCCGTCGCGTACGCCACGTACCAGGCGCAGGGCGAGCCGGAGGCCAAGCAGCTCGACCGGCTCGGCAAGGTCCTGCTGGGCCTGCTGCGCAAGGTCCCCGGCGATCCGAAGTCGGCGGCGATGACCGTGGAGACGACCGGGCAGATCCTGGACCCGGCGCTGAACGCGCAGACGCTGGGCGCGCTGCTGGCCAGGCTCGGCGAGCACGCCAAGGTGGGCGCGTACCGCACCGACGTGCTCGGCGTGAAGCCGGACGGCGGCCTCACGGACGAGGCGAACAAGAAGGTGGTCAAGGAGGTCCTCGGCGGCTCCGTCACGGAGGCCCAGCCCGGGGCGCTGCCGAGGGTCGGTCTGAAGGACGCGACCGGCGACGACAAGACGAACACGGCGGCGAAGGCGGCCCTGCTCAACGGCGGCTACTCCCTGGTGGACGGCGGCAAGGCCGACAAGACCGCGCCCGCCTCGCAGATCACGTACCAGGACGACGCGCAGCGGGACCGGGCGATCGAGGTGGCCAAGACGCTGGGGCTGCCCGAGACGGCCGTGAAGAAGGCCGAGAACGCGGTGAACGCGGACGTCGTGGTGACACTGGGCAAGGATTACAAACCGTCCTGACCCCTTCCGAGGCCTACTGCGGCCTACTCCGGCGGCGCCCTTCGGGCGAGGCTCCGCCCGCGCGGCACGCTGCGCGCGGGCGGTGTCGGCGGTACATGAGACCCTTGTAAGGATCTGCCCGCCAACCCGAAAGCATGGCCAGTGACCGCCACGGACCGCTCCATCGAGCTCATCACCGCCGCCGCCCAGGCCGCGGCCGACCGGCTCGCGCACGACATCATCGCGTACGACGTCAGCGACGTGCTGTCGATCACCGACGCCTTCCTGCTCGCTTCGGCCCCCAACGACCGCCAGGTCAAGTCGATCGTCGACGAGATCGAGGAGAAGCTCCTGAAGGAGCTGGGCGCCAAGCCGGTGCGCCGCGAAGGCGACCGCGACGCGCGCTGGATCCTGCTCGACTACATCGACATCGTCGTCCACGTGCAGCACAGCGAGGAGCGCGTCTTCTACGCGCTGGAGCGCCTGTGGAAGGACTGCCCCGAGATCGACCTCCCCGAGGACGCCAAGCTCACCAAGGGCAAGGCCGAGGAGCACGCCGCCCTGCGCGCCGCGCAGGGCGACGACGAACTGGACGGTGATCTGTTCTGAGCGCGACCCACGACGGCACGACCCCTGAGGGCGCGACCCGCGCGGGAACGGCCGGTGACGGTACGACCGGCGGCGACGTCCGGACCAGCCGCAAGATCGTCCTGTGGCGGCACGGCCAGACCTCGTGGAACCTGGAGCGCCGCTTCCAGGGCTCCACGGACATCGAGCTGACCGAGGCCGGTGTGGCGCAGGCGCGCCGTGCCGCCCGGCTGCTCGCCTCGCTGAAGCCCGACGCCATCGTCGCCTCGGACCTGATGCGCGCCGCCGCCACGGCCGCCGAGCTGGCGGCCGTCACGGGTCTGGCGGTGACGCACGACGAGGCGTTGCGCGAGACGTACGCCGGCGAATGGCAGGGCCTCACGCACGACGAGATCCTGGACAAGTACGGCGACCAGTACGCGGCGTGGAAGCGCGGCGAGGCGGTCCGCCGCGGTGGCGGCGAGCTGGAGACCGAGGTCGCCGACCGGGCCGCACCGGTGGTGCTGGGACACGCCGACCGGCTGCCCCCCGGCGGCACGCTCGTGGTGGTCAGCCACGGCGGCACCATCCGTACGACGATCGGCCGTCTGCTGGGCCTGGACTCGTACTACTGGGAGGGCCTGGGCGGGCTCTCCAACTGCTGCTGGTCCGTCCTCGGCGAGGGCGCGCGCGGCTGGCGGCTGATGGAACACAACGCCGGCACGCTGCCCGAACCGGTGCTCGGCGACGACGACTGAGCCCACCTCGGAGCGGCTCCCACCCGGATTTCACTTTCCGGCTGGTCACAGGCTAGAGTTCTTCTTGTTCGCAGCGCAGAACACCGGAAACGGGGGGAGCGTCGCGGAGAGCGGGGCTATAGCTCAGTTGGTAGAGCGCCTGCATGGCATGCAGGAGGTCTGGAGTTCAATTCTCCATAGCTCCACAATCAAGATCCCGTCCCCAACAGGGGGCGGGATCTTTGCTTTTGTCCACAGCTGCCCGAGCGAGCACCGGCATGGCAGAATCGGACCGCCGGAGGGGGACGACGACGGCCCGACGCGGGAGGGAGTCGCTGACGGATGGGTGCACACCGGCGGCGGTGCGACTGGTGCAACAACGGCACGCCGATCGTGCGGGACATGGAGCCGGTCAACCCCGACTACCAGTACTGGTGCGAGGAATGCGCGCGGGCGCTGATCATAAAAGGCGACCCGATCGAGACGTACCGCGAACTGGAGGGCGAGCCGATCTACGGGCGGCTGCTCGACGAGCACTGCACGCTGAAGCGCTTCTACCAGTTCGCGCGGGCGTGACGCAGGGACATGTAACGAATCGCCACGAAACGGACATGGCCCGAGGTCTGCGGAAACCGATTTTTGGACCAGGGCCATCACCGTGTAATGTTTGGGATGTCGCCAAGGGGGGCCGGAAACGGGCCGCGAAGCGGCAGTCAAGACAAGGGGCTATAGCTCAGTTGGTAGAGCGCCTGCATGGCATGCAGGAGGTCTGGAGTTCAATTCTCCATAGCTCCACAGTGAAGAAGCGGGCCACCCGGAACGGGTGGCCCGCTTCTCGTTGTGCGTCCGCCGGCCGGAAGGGCAGAGCGCCCCTGGGGGCCGCTGCGGTACCCTGACGCCATGCGTGCCGTACGCCTTCTGCTTACCGAGCCGCGCTGAACAGTTCCGACCCCACGAAGCGGTCGGCCCCGGCGCGGCGCCCCCTCCTGTGCGAGGGGTTTTTTCGTTTGGGCAGCAGAGACGGCAGAGACGATCGATGGAGCTTCAGGAATCATGAGCGAGACGAACACCCCGGCCCCCGAGGCGGCCGAGGCGCACCGTTACACGGCTGCCATGGCCGCCGACATCGAGGCACGCTGGCAGGACGTATGGGACGCGCAGGGCACGTACGAGGCCCCGAACCCGACCGGTGACCTGGCCGGAGACCCCGTGGTCGTGGCGCGGCCCAAGAAGTTCATCATGGACATGTTCCCGTACCCCTCGGGTGCGGGCCTGCACGTCGGCCACCCGCTCGGGTACATCGCCACCGACGTCTTCGCCCGCCACCAGCGGATGACCGGCCACAACGTCCTGCACACCCTGGGCTTCGACGCCTTCGGCCTGCCGGCCGAGCAGTACGCCGTGCAGACCGGCACGCACCCGCGCGTGTCGACCGAGGCGAACATCGAGAACATGAAGGTCCAGCTGCGCAGGCTGGGTCTGGGCCACGACAAGCGCCGGTCGTTCGCGACGATCGACCCGGACTACTACAAGTGGACCCAGTGGATCTTCCTGCAGATCTACAACTCCTGGTACGACGCGGACGCCGCGAAGGCCCGCCCCATCGCCGAGCTGGTCGCCGCCTTCGAGGACGGCTCCCGTGAGCTGCCGGGCGGAGCGTCCTGGGCCGCGCTGAGCGCGGGCGAGCGGGCCGACGTACTGAACGAGCACCGGCTGGCGTACGCGTCGGACGCGCCCGTCAACTGGTGCCCCGGGCTGGGCACCGTACTGGCCAACGAGGAAGTCACCGCCGACAACCGGTCCGAGCGCGGCAACTTCCCCGTCTTCAAGTCCAAGCTGAGCCAGTGGAACATGCGGATCACGGCCTACGCCGACCGCCTGATCGACGACCTGGACGCGCTGGACTGGCCCGAGGCCATCAAGCTGCAGCAGCGCAACTGGATCGGCCGCAGCGAGGGCGCGCGCCTGGACTTCGCGGTCGGCGACGGCGACGCCATCACGGTCTTCACCACCCGCCCCGACACCCTGTTCGGCGCCACGTACATGGTGCTGGCGCCCGAGCACGAGCTGGTCGGGAAGATCGTCCCGGCCGAGTGGCCCGAGGGCACCCACCAGCTGTGGACCGGCGGCAACGCGACCCCCGGCGAGGCCGTGGACTCGTACCGCAAGCAGGCCGCCACGAAGTCGGACGTCGAGCGGCAGGCCGAGGCCAAGGACAAGACCGGTGTCTTCACCGGCGCGTTCGCGGTCAACCCCGTCAGCGGCGAGCAGGTCCCGGTCTTCATCGCCGACTACGTGCTGATGGGCTACGGCACCGGCGCGATCATGGCCGTCCCGGCGCACGACAGCCGTGACTTCGAGTTCGCGCGCGCCTTCGAGCTGCCGATGCGCTGCGTCGTCCGTCCCACGGACGACCGCGACGCCGACCCGCTGGAGTGGGAGGACGCCTTCTCCTCGTACGACGGCACCATCGTCAACTCGACGGGCGAGGGCGTCTCGCTGGACGGTCTGGGCGTGGTCGAGGCCAAGGCCGCGATCACCGACTGGCTGGCCGAGCGCGGCATCGGCGAGGGGACCGTCAACTTCCGGCTGCGCGACTGGCTGTTCAGCCGCCAGCGCTACTGGGGCGAGCCCTTCCCGATCGTCTACGACGAGGACGGCGTCGCCTACCCGCTGCCCGAGTCGATGCTGCCGCTGGAGCTGCCGGAGGTCGAGGACTACTCGCCGCGGACCTTCGAGCCGGACGACGCGACCTCCAAGCCGGAGACCCCGCTGTCCCGCAACGAGGCGTGGGTCAATGTCGAGCTGGACCTGGGCGACGGGCGCGGGGTGCGCCCGTTCCGGCGCGAGACCAACACCATGCCGAACTGGGCCGGCTCCTGCTGGTACGAGCTGCGCTACCTGGACCCGAACAACTCCGAGGCGCTGGTCGACCCGGCGATCGAGCAGTACTGGATGGGGCCGCGCGAGGGCCAGCCGCACGGCGGTGTCGACATGTACGTCGGCGGCGCCGAGCACGCGGTGCTGCACCTGCTGTACGCGCGCTTCTGGTCCAAGGTGCTGTTCGACCTGGGGCACGTCTCCTCGGTGGAGCCGTTCCACAAGCTGTTCAACCAGGGCATGATCCAGGCCTACGCGTACACCGACTCGCGCGGTGTGTACGTCCCGGCGGCCGAGGTCGAGGAGCGGGACGGCGGCTACTTCTACCAGGGCGAGCCGGTCAAGCGTGAGCACGGCAAGATGGGCAAGTCCCTGAAGAACGCCGTCACGCCCGACGAGATCTGCGAGGAGTACGGCGCGGACACCCTGCGCCTGTACGAGATGGCGATGGGCCCGCTGGACGTCTCGCGCCCCTGGGACACCCGGGCCGTGGTCGGCCAGTACCGGCTGCTGCAGCGCCTGTGGCGCAACGTGGTGGACGAGGAGACGGGCGCCGTGACGGTCGTCGACGCGGAGCCGGACGAGGCCACCCTGCGCGCGCTGCACAAGGCGATCGACGGCGTCGGCGGCGATATGGCCGGACTGCGCTTCAACACCGCCATCGCGAAGATCACCGAGCTGAACAACACCCTGACGAAGGCGGGCCGGCCGCTGGAGCGCTCGGTCGCGGAGCGGCTGGTGCTGCTGGTGGCCCCGCTGGCGCCGCACATCGCGGAGGAGCTGTGGCAGCGGCTGGGCCACGGCGAGTCGGTCGTCCACCAGGACTTCCCGGTCGCGGACCCGGCGTACGTCGTGGACGAGAGCGTCACGTGCGTCGTCCAGATCAAGGGCAAGGTCAAGGCCCGCCTGGAGGTGTCTCCGGCGATCTCCGACGCCGAGCTGGAGCAGCTGGCGCTGGGCGACGAGGCGGTCGTGGCGGCGCTGGGCGGGGCGGAGATCCGCAAGGTGATCGTGCGCGCGCCGAAGCTGGTGAACATCGTCGTCTGACGCGCCGGTCTGACGCGAGTAGGGGTAATCCCGTACGGGCAGGTTGGGGGTTCGATTGGAACCCGCGGCCTGCCCGTGGCGTTTACGGTGGAAGGGACGTAATCGGCTGGGGAAGGGACCCTCATGGAGGCGGCTTTTATCATCGTGGCCCTGGTGCTGCTGTTCGCCTTTCTGGGGCTCGGTGTCTACGTGACGACGAAGGTGGTCAAGGCTGCCGCGCGCGGCGTGGACCGGACCATCACCCAGGCCCGCCGCACGGTGGAGGACACCACCCTGAAGGCCCGAAGCTTCGGCCAGGTCGGTGTCGCGGGCGCGCTGGCCACGCTGCGGCTGGACCTGCGGAACTCGATGCGGGCGACGCAGCAGGCGCTGCACGAGGGGGTCCAGACGGACGCCTCGCTGAAGGAGTCGATCGGCCTGTTCGAGCGGCTGAGCGTGCACGGGCACGAACTCGACGACGAGCTGAGGCGCCTGGAGGCCGAGCCCGACCGCCAGCGCATCGCGGCGGTCCTGCCGGACCTGCGGGAGCGCACGGCGCAGATCACGCAGGCGGCGGACTCGCTGCGCTGGGCGGCGCGCGACCGCGCCCTGCGCTTCGCGGAGGAAGACCTCTCGCACCTGTCGGCCCAGATCGACGTCGAGTCGGGCGCCCTGCGGGACTGGTCCAGCGCGCCGGCCGACGACCTCTCCCACCCGACCCCCCCATGGACCGCCCCCCAGCCCGCCGCCCTCTCGGAACCCACCCCGGCCCCCCAGTACCCCTGGCAGAAGACCCGCCGCCCGGAAACGACGACCTGAGCCCCACCACCCCGAGCCGACGCCGCCAGAACCCTGCCTCGCGCCTCGGCGGCTCCTTGCAGCCCCGCGGGCGTCTGAGGCGCGGGGGCGTGGGGCGGCGGCGTGCGACGCCTGCCCAGGATCCTTCAGCCCGTCCGGCGTTTGAGGACCGGGTCCGGGCGGAGCCCGGGGAACGGTGGAAGGGCGGGTGGGGGACCCAGCCCCGCAGGGCCGAGCACCCGTCGCCGCAGCCCGGCCGGCCCCTGGGCGACAGCCCACCCCTGGACTGGCGCAGCCAGGCGGTACCACGGTGGTAGCCCGGGCCGGGGGCCGGGCCGGAGCCCCGGCCGGAGCCTGGCGACGGCACACCGGGAGCCGCGGCCGGAGGCCCGTCGGCGGACCCGGGCTGCCGGAACACCCCCACTGCCGGTAACCTCCGCCTCATGTCCCGCCATGTCGCGATCGTCACGGATTCCACGGCCTACCTGCCCCAACCGGCCATGGCGCGGCACGGAATCACCTCCGTCCCGCTGACCGTGGTCCTCGGCGACGAGGCCCTGGAAGAGGGCACCGAGATCTCGGCCAGGAGCCTCGCCCTGGCCCTGCAGAAGCGTCGCTCGGTCACCACGTCCCGTCCCAGCCCCGAGGACTTCGTCCGGGCCTACCGGGCGGCCGCCGAGGCCGGCGCGACCGGAATCGTCAGCCTGCACCTGTCCGCCGAGTTCTCCGGCACCTACGACGCGGCCGTGCTCGCCGCGAAGACCGCCCCGGTCCCCGTCCGCGTCGTCGACACCGGCATGGTCGCCATGGCCCTGGGCTTCTGCGCCCTGGCCGCGGCGGAGGTGTCCGAGGCCGGGGGTTCCCTCGACGAAGCCGTCGCCGCCGCCGAGAAGCGGGCCGCCGGCATGTCCGCGTACTTCTACGTGGACACCCTCGACTACCTCCGCCGGGGCGGCCGCATCGGGGCCGCGCAGGCCCTCCTGGGCTCCGCGCTCGCGGTCAAACCGCTGCTGACGCTGGACGGCGGGCGGATCGAGATGCTGGAGAAGGTGCGTACGGCCTCGAAGGCCATAGCCCGCCTGGAGGAGCTGGCCGTCGAGCGGGCCGGGTCCGGACCCGTCGACGTGGCCGTGCACCACCTCGCGGCCCCGGAACGCGCGGAGAAGCTGGCCCAGAGGCTCCGAGAGCGGATCCCCGGGCTCGTCGAGCTGCACGTCAGCGAGGTCGGCGCGGTGATCGGCGCACACACCGGACCGGGGTTGCTCGCGGCAGTCGTCTCTCCGCGCTGATCACCGGTTCGTGTGAGGGAGATATCCACAACGCCCCCGCCATCCACCGGAATTGAGGCTTCCGAACGCGTGTCACGGCACGGCCCTACCGTCGTGCCATGACTCTTCGTACGCGCACGTCAGGTCCCGCCGGCGCCACCAGTGGCCCCGGCCGTCCCCGCCTCTCCGACAGCCGTCTTCGGCATCGCCGTGGACAGCGCCCCGGCCGCCCCGATCCCGACGCGGTGAGGCGGCGGGCAGAGGCCCTGCTCGGGCCGGGCCGCCCACCGGGCGCTCCGCCGCCGGGCGGTGCCACCCCGGCCGAGCCCGCACTGCCGGGTGACCGCTCCGTCGGGGTGGCGGCTGAGCCCGCGGCGGCGGCCCGGCCGGATCCGCTGGTCAGGCCCGAGGCGGAGGGCCGGGCCGAGCGGGAGGGCCGGGCCGAGGCACCTGCCCGGGGCGAGACACCCGCCGGAGCCGAGCCGGCTGGCCGGGGCGGGGCGGGGGTTCCGGCCGAGGGCGGGGAGGTGCCGGGCGGGGGCGTACGGTGGCTCGCCGTACGGGAGCGGCTGCCCTTGTGGCTGCAAACCCGTTGTGGGGTGGAGCCACGCACGGTGGCCGCCGTCTCGGTGGTGCTGGTGGTCGCGGTCGGGTTCGCCGCACAGCAGTACGGGGCGGCCCGGCCCCGGCCGGTGACCGCACCCGCCGTGGTGGCACCCGCGGTGGCGACCCCCCTCCCGGCTCCGACCGTGGCGCGGGCGGGCTCCGGCACCGCTCCGATCCTGGTGGACGTCAGCGGCAAGGTCCGTGACCCGGGGGTGCGCAAGCTGCCTCCCGGCTCGCGCGTGGAGGACGCCTTGGCCGCAGCCGGGGGAGTGCGGCCCGGGACGGACACCACCGGGCTGAACCGGGCCCGCGTCCTGATGGACGGCGAGCAGGTGCTGGTGGGTGCTCCGGCCCCGCCGCCGATGGCGGGCAGGGGAGGTGCCGCCTCCGGACCGCTGAGCCTCGGTACGGCCACGGCCGAGCAGCTGGACGGCCTGCCGGGGGTGGGACCGGTCCTCGCGCAGCACATCGTGGACTTCCGTACGGCGCGCGGGGGCTTCCGCTCGGTGGAGGAGCTCCGGCAGGTCAACGGCATCGGCGAACGGCGGTTCGCGGATCTGCGCGAGCTGGTGCGGCCGTGAGCGGGCACGGCGGAGCGGAGCGGGGTTCGGCCGGGCGGGGCTCGAGGGCGCGGGGTCCGAGGGCGCCGGGGCCGGCCGGGCGGGATGTGGGTGAGGCGGATCCGAGTGGGCAGGGCTCGCGGGGGGTGGCGGATCCGGTCGGGTGGGGGGCGGTCGGGGACGTGGGGCCTGTGGATCTGCGGCTCGTCGGGCCGGCTCTCGCGTTGTGGGGGGCGGCCGCCGTGGCGCTCGGGGCGCCCGTCGGCCGGAGCGCCACGGCGGCCGGGCTCGGGGCGGGTGCGGCCGGGCTGCTGATGCTGGTCGGCCGCAGACGCTCCGCGCCGGTCCGGACGGCCGTGGCGGCGGTCCTGTTGTGCGCGGCCGCCGGGGCCGGCGTGGCGGGGCTCCAGCGGGCCGAGGCGCGGGCCGGGCCGGTTCCGGAGCTGGCCCGGGACCATGCCCGGGTGCTGGCCGAACTCACCGTGGGCTCCGATCCGCGGACGGCCCGGACCGGGAGCGGGCCGCCGGTGGTGCTGCTCGACGCCGTGGTGACCCGGGTGACCGGGCCCGACGGGGCCGAGACCCGGGTGTCGACCCCGGTGCGGGTACTGGCGGGGCATCCGGGGTGGACCCGGTTACAACCCTCGACCCGGGTCGAGGTGGCGGCCCGACTGGCCCCGGCGCGGAGCGGGGAGCGGGCCGTCGCCCTGCTCCGGCCGGCCGGGGACGCCCCGCCACGGGTGACCGGCGGCCCGGACACCGCGCAGCGGATCGCCGGGCGGTTGCGGGCCGGGCTGCGCGAGGTCACCGACGGGCTGGCCCCGGACGCCCGGGCCCTGCTGCCCGGGCTGGTGGTCGGGGACACCTCCCGGGTGGAGCCCGATCTGCACGCGGCGTTCCGCGCCACCGATCTGCTGCACCTGCTGGCCGTCTCCGGCTCCAACCTGACCGTGGTGCTCTTCCTGCTCATCGGGGCCCCGGCCCGCGCGCAGCAGGCCGAGCGGGGCGGGCTGGCGCCGTGCCTGGGGCTCTCGTTGCGGGCGACGGCCCTGTGCGGGGTGGCGCTGACCCTGGCCTTCGTCGTGGTGTGCCGGCCGGAGCCCAGCGTGCTGCGGGCGGCGGCCTGCGGGTCCGTCACCCTGCTGGCCATCGCCACGGGGCGGCGCAGGTCCCTGATCCCGGCGCTGGCCGCCGCCGTGCTGCTGCTGGTGCTCTACGACCCCTGGCTGGCCCGGAGCTACGGCTTCCTCCTCTCCGTCCTGGCCACCGGGGCCCTGCTGACGCTGGCTCCCCGGTGGAGCGAGGCCCTGGTGCGGCGCGGAATGCGGCCCCGCCTGGCCGAGGCGCTGGCCGCCGCCGCGGCGGCCCAGGCGGTGTGCGCGCCGGTCGTCGCGGTGCTGTCGGCGCGGGTGAGTCTGGTGGCGGTGCCCTGCAACCTCCTGGCCCAGCTCGCGGCGGGGCCCGCGACGGTCCTGGGGTTCGCAGCGCTGGCGGTGGCCCCGGTGTGCCGGCCGGTGGCCGAGGTGCTCGCCTGGTGCGCGGGCGTGCCCGCCGGGTGGATCGCCGCCGTGGCCCGGGGCGGGGCGCGGCTGCCCGGGGCGGAGCTGGGCTGGCCCGGCGGGGTGGGCGGAGGGCTGCTGCTCGCCGCGGCCACCTCGGCGGCGGTGCTGCTCGGCAGGCGGATCCGGCGTGGGCGATGGCTCGCCTCCGCCCTGGCCGTGGTGCTGCTCCTCGCCGTACTGAGGCCGCCACTGGTCACTCGTACGGTCAAGGGCTGGCCGCCGCCCGACTGGACCTACGTCCAGTGCGCGGTGGGCCAAGGGGACGCAGCGGTGCTCGCGGCCGGCCCGGGTACGGCCGTGGTGGTGGACGCGGGGCCGGAGCCGGGGCCGGTGGATGCCTGCCTGAGGGAGCTGGGCGTGAGCCGGGTGCCGCTGATCCTGCTGACGCACTTCCACGCCGACCACGTGGGCGGGTTGACGGGGGTGCTCAGGGGCCGCTCGGTCGGTGTGGTGCAAGTCACCGGACTGGAGGAACCGCCGGGGCAGGCCGCGTTCGTACGGCGGACGGCGGCGGCCGCCGGGGTTCCCGTCGTCCACGCGGTGGAGGGGGAGCGGCGCCGGGCCGGGCCGCTGGAGTGGCAGGTGCTGTGGCCACCGGCCGGGGGCGCTGCGCCCGAGGGCCCCAATGACGCGAGCGTGGCCCTGCTGGTGCGCGGCGCGGGCCTGACCCTGCTCCTGCTGGGCGACCTCGAACCGGGCTCCCAGCAGGCCTTGCTGAGGAACCATCCGGAACTGGGGCCGGTCGACGTCCTCAAGGTCGCCCACCACGGCAGCGCCCATCAGGATCCCGAACTGTACGAGCGGATCCGGCCACGCCTCGCGATCGTCCCCGTGGGCGCCGGGAACAGGTACGGGCACCCCGCAGCGGGTACGCTCGCCCGGCTGCGGGGGCTGGGCGCGGCCGTACTGCGCACGGACGAGGACGGCTCGGTGGCCGTCACCGGCAGCGGCCCGGGGCTGCGGGCGTTCCCGGCCACTCGGCGACGGGCCCGGCACGGGCATACCAGGAGTGACCGCTCCGTTTGCCCCCAACCCGACAGCATGATCGAATGCGTTTTCGCCAGAGCGGTCCAAGCCCAGACAGCACGGGGGTGCATAAACCATGTTCAGTCGCAGACGGGGGATGGAGACGGCGGGAAGCGCCAGTTCCCATACATCCGCGACACTGACGCTTCCTCATACGGCGCGGCTGCTCAGCTGCCGGGTTCTGGACACGGTCCACCAGCCGGTCCGGCAGGCCAAGTTCGAGGTGACCGACCCGATCGGCCGACGGATCGTCAGCGGGGAGACCGACCCGTACGGCGGGTTCACGGCGGCGGTGCCGGCGGGCGAGTACCGGCTGTCCGTCACGGCAGAGGGCTACGCGCCCTTCCACGGGGCGACGCTGGTGGGGGATCCGGCGCAGCCCGGCACCGGCGAGATCGTCCTGGATCCTGTGGACCCGCCGCTGCTGCCGCAGCCGGGCCACTGGGAGCTCGACCCGGGGCATTCGTCGATCGGGTTCTCGGTCCGGCACATCGGCTTCGCCCGGATCAACGGCCGGTTCAACACCTTCGCCGGCGCGGTGCGCATAGCCGACCGCATGGAGGATTCCTCCATGCGCGTGATCATCGACGCGGCGAGCATCAACACCGGGTTGCGGATGCGGGACGACCACCTGCGCTCCGCGGACTTCCTGGACGCGGCCCGCCATCCGACGGTGGAGTTCTACAGCGAGCGGTTCATCCACCGCAGCGGCAGCCGCTGGTCCGTGACGGGCGCGCTCACCCTCCACGGGGTCAGCCGGTCCGTCACCCTGGACACCCGGTACCTGGGTCTGGGTACCGGGCTGGAGGGCGAGCCGAGGGCGGCCTGCCGGGCGACGGTCGAACTGAACCGCGAGGACTTCACGCTGAACTGGCAGTCGATCCTGGCGCACGGGATCGCGGCGATCGGTTCGAACGTGGAAGTGGCCCTGGACGTGCAGGTCGTGCACAAGGCCTGACCGAGCGGGGTCCGGCGGCTACGGGGCTTCGAGCCAGCCGTCGTACTCGGCGGCGAGTTCGTCCAGGGCCGTGGCGTCCAGCCGTTCGCGCGGGTCCTCGACGACCACGAGCCACTGGGCGTCCTCGGCGTCGTCCTCCCCGGCGAGGGCGTCGCGGACCAGCTGCGGTTCCTCCGGGAGGCCGAAGCGGTCGACCACCTCCCGCGCCACCTCCTCGGCGGTGTCGCGGTCGGGCAGGACCAGTACATGTCGCACGTTCACCCGGACATTCTCGGCTATGGGGGAGGGGGCCGCGGAAGGGGGGCGGGGCGTACACGGCGGCCGGGGCGCGAGGGTCTGTCAGTGCGGCGTGGGATGCTGGAGCCGATGGCCACCAGGAAGAATTCCACCGACGATCCGCTCGCCCCGATCACCCTCGCGGTGGGGCAGGAGGACCTGCTGCTCGACCGCGCCGTGCGGGAGGTCGTGACGGCGGCGCGAGCCGCCGATGCCGACACGGACGTGCGTGACCTCGCCTCCGAACAGCTCCAGCCCGGCACCTTGGCCGAGTTGACCAGCCCGTCGCTCTTCTCGGAGCGCAAGGTGCTGGTGGTGCGCAACGCGCAGGACCTGTCGGCGGACACGGTCAAGGAGGTCAAGGCGTACCTCGACTCGCCGTTCGAGGAGATCGCCCTCGTCCTCGTGCACGCCGGCGGCGTCAAGGGCAAGGGCCTGCTGGACGCCGCGCGCAAGGCGGGTGCCCGGGAGGTCGCCTGTCCGAAGATGACGAAGCCGGCGGACCGGCTGGCGTTCGTGCGGGGAGAGTTCCGGACGCTGGGTCGTTCGGCCACGCCCGAGGCCTGCCAGACGCTGGTCGACGCGATCGGCAGCGACCTGCGGGAGCTGGCGAGCGCGGCGGCGCAGCTGTGCGCGGACGTCGAGGGCACGATCGACGAGGCCGTGGTGGGCCGCTACTACACCGGCCGGGCCGAGGCGTCGAGCTTCACCGTCGCCGACCGGGCGGTCGAGGGGCGCGCCGCGGAAGCCCTGGAGGCCCTGCGCTGGTCCCTGTCCACCGGGGTGGCTCCGGTCCTGATCACCAGCGCGCTGGCCCAGGCGGTACGGGCGATCGGGAAGCTGGCCTCGGCCCCGAGGGGGGCCCGTCCCGGGGACCTCGCGCGTGACCTCGGCATGCCGCCGTGGAAGATCGACCGGGTCCGGCAGCAGATGCGGGGGTGGTCGGCGGATGGTGTCGCGGACGCGTTGCGTGCGGTGGCCGATGCGGATGCGGGGGTCAAGGGCGGGGGCGACGACCCGGAGTACGCGCTGGAGAAGGCGGTCGTCGCGGTCGCCCGGGCGGCACGAACCCGCCGGGGCTAGCCCCTGGCCCCGGGCCCCCGGAGTCGAGCCAGCGCCCGGCGGGGACCAGCTTCCGGCGGGGACCAGCTTCCGGAGCCGGGTCCCGGTCCGGGGGGCCCCGAGCCCTGGCAGTGATGCAGGGTTCGGTCTGCTCGCCCGTGTGTGGGTGCGGGGCCCGGATCCGTGCGTCCCGGAGGGCCCCGCATGCCGAAGGCCCCGGCCGCTGCCCTGGGGAAGGGAGGCGGCCGGGGCCTTCGGTTACTTCTGGGGTTGCACCGCACCCGCGTGGCGAACGCTTCGTGTGCGGCGCGGAGTGCCGGTCGGGAGCGGGAGAGAGGGCCCGCTGGATCCCTGTCCGGCGATCACATCAGGGGCTCAGCCCTGAAGGGAGGCAACCTTGATCGCCAGCGCCGACTTCTTGTTGGCGGCGGCGTTCTTGTGGATGACACCCTTCGAGACGGCCTTGTCGAGCGCGCGGGAAGCGGCGCGGGAAGCCACGGTGGCCTTCTCGACGTCACCGGCGACGACGGCCTCACGGGCCTTGCGGATGGCGGTCTTGAGCGAGGACTTGACGGCCTTGTTGCGAAGGCGAGCCTTCTCGTTCGTCTTGTTGCGCTTGACCTGGGACTTGATGTTCGCCACGAAAGAGCCTTTGCAGGTTCAGAGATTTGATCTTCGGATTGCGTCCCGTAGAGCTAGAGGGCACACGAGACACAGCTGCTCAGGTTACCAGCTGCCTTCCGACCGGCCCAAACTGAGCGCACTCCCCGGTTCATGGGACCATGGGAGTCTGCGTATAGATCCGACTAGGCCCGACCAGATCTGGTTTCGCGCAGACCGACGCCCACACTTCGTTCCGACTGCGACCCGAGAATCAGGACACTGCGTGCCCGCGATCCCCAGCCACGTGCCCGAGCCGAGCCGTACCGACCCGGCGCTGATCCGCAATTTCTGCATCATCGCGCACATCGACCACGGCAAGTCGACCCTTGCCGACCGGATGCTCCAGCTCACCGGTGTGGTGGACTCGCGGCAGATGCGCGCCCAGTACCTCGACCGCATGGACATCGAGCGTGAGCGCGGCATCACGATCAAGTCCCAGGCGGTCCGGCTGCCCTGGGCGCCGAACACGGGTGAGGACACGGGCAAGACCCACATCCTCAACATGATCGACACCCCCGGACACGTCGACTTCACCTACGAGGTCTCGCGCTCGCTGGCGGCCTGCGAGGGCACGGTCCTCCTGGTGGACGCGGCCCAGGGCATCGAGGCCCAGACCCTCGCCAACCTGTACCTGGCGATGGAGAAGGACCTCGCGATCGTCCCGGTCCTGAACAAGATCGACCTGCCGGCCGCCCAGCCGGAGAAGTTCGCCGAGGAACTGGCGAACCTGGTCGGCTGCCAGCCCGAGGACGTCCTGCGCGTATCGGCGAAGACCGGTCTCGGCGTGGACGTGCTGCTCGACAAGATCGTCGCCACGGTCCCGGCCCCGGTCGGTCCCAAGGACGCCCCCGCCCGCGCGATGATCTTCGACTCCGTCTACGACTCCTACCGCGGTGTCGTCACGTACGTCCGTGTGGTCGACGGGCAGCTCAACAAGCGCGAGCGCATCCGGATGATGTCCACCGGCGCCACGCACGAGCTGCTGGAGATCGGCGTCTCCTCCCCGGAGATGACCCCGGCCGACGGCATCGGCGTCGGCGAGGTGGGCTACATCATCACCGGCGTGAAGGACGTACGTCAGTCCAAGGTCGGTGACACCATCACCAGCCTGCACAACGGCGCGACCGAGGCCCTCGGCGGCTACAAGGACCCGCGTCCGATGGTCTTCTCCGGCCTGTACCCGCTCGACGGCTCGGACTACCCGGACCTGCGCGAGGCGCTGGACAAGCTCCAGCTCAACGACGCCGCGCTCGTCTACGAGCCGGAGACCTCGGCGGCGCTCGGCTTCGGCTTCCGCGTCGGCTTCCTCGGCCTGCTCCACCTGGACGTGGTGCGCGAGCGCCTGGAGCGCGAGTTCGGGCTCGACCTGATCGCCACCGCGCCGAACGTGGTCTACCGCGTCGTCATGGAGGACGGCAAGGAAGTCTCCGTCACCAACCCGAGCGAGTTCCCCGAGGGCAAGATCTCGGACGTGTTCGAGCCGGTCGTCCGGGCCACCCTGCTCGCGCCCTCCGAGTTCATCGGCGCGATCATGGAGCTCTGCCAGCAGCGCCGCGGCACCCTCCTCGGGATGGACTACCTCTCCGAGGACCGGGTCGAGATCCGCTACACCCTCCCGCTCGCGGAGATCGTCTTCGACTTCTTCGACCAGCTGAAGTCCAAGACGCGCGGCTACGCCTCCCTCGACTACGAGCCCACCGGCGAGCAGTCCGGCAGCCTGGTCAAGGTCGACATCCTGCTGCACGGCGACAAGGTCGACGCCTTCTCCGCCGTCTGCCACAAGGACGCGGCCTACGCCTACGGCGTGCGGCTGGTCGCCAAGCTGCGCGAGCTCATCCCGCGGCAGGCCTTCGAGATCCCGATCCAGGCGGCCGTCGGCTCCCGCGTCATCGCCCGCGAGACCATCCGCGCCATCCGCAAGGACGTCCTCGCGAAGTGCTACGGCGGTGACATCTCCCGTAAGCGGAAGCTGCTGGAGAAGCAGAAGGAAGGCAAGAAGCGCATGAAGATGGTCGGTTCCGTGGAGGTCCCGCAGGAGGCCTTCATCGCCGTCCTCTCCAGCGACGAGTCCGGCGGCAAGAAGAAGTAGCCGCCGCGACCGTCCTCGGACGCGAAGCAGGCCCCCGTGCTCCGGCGCGGGGGCCTGTTTCGTTATGAATCGGCTCCCCGGGGCCTCTTACGCGCCAGGCGGAGGGCCCCTAGTCTGATCACTGATCGTTGGTTACTCGCCAGTTTTTCTGGCGTTCGGATGCTGCCAAGCCCTGACTCAGCCACCCACCCTGACCCACCACCCGGTCAGTCAGCCCCTGTGCGAACAGGCCCTGCCGCGTGGTCCGGAGGATGTCCGTGAGCGACACACAGACCTTGATCGAGAACCGCCCGCCCACCGTGGCGACCCTCTTCCTGGAGCGTGTCGCCGCCACGCCTAACGGCGAGGCCTACCGGTACCCGGTCCCCGCCGCCGACGGGCAGGGCGGCCCGGACGACTGGAAGTCGCTCAGCTGGGGACAGGCCGCAGAGCGAGTTTTCGCCATCGCGGCCGGACTCGTCGAGCTCGGGATCCAGCCGGAGCAGCGCGTGGCGCTGTCCTCCAACACCCGCGTGGAGTGGATCCTCGCCGACCTCGGCGTGATGTGCGCCGGCGGCGCCGTGACCACCGTCTACCCGAGCACGAACGCCGAGGAGTCGGCGTTCATCCTCTCCGACTCCGAGAGCCGGATCCTGATCGCCGAGGACGCCGCGCAGCTGGCCAAGGCCCGTGAGCGCCGTGCCGACCTGCCCGAGCTCGCCCACGTGGTCGTCGTGGAGGCGGGCGACGCCGTGGCCGCCGAGGGCGACCCCGAGGGCTGGGTGCTCTCGCTGGCCGACCTGGAGGCGCGCGGCCGCGAGTACCTGGCCAAGCACCCCGAGGTGGTCAAGGAGCGGATCGCGGCCATCACCGCCGACCAGCTCGCCACCCTCATCTACACCTCGGGCACCACGGGGCGGCCCAAGGGCGTGCGGCTGCCGCACGACAACTGGTCGTACATGGCCAAGGCCACCGTGGCCACCGGCCTGATCACCAAGGACGACGTCCAGTACCTCTGGCTGCCGCTCGCGCACGTCTTCGGCAAGGTGCTGACCTCCGGCCAGATCGAGGTCGGTCACGTCACCGCCGTCGACGGCCGGATCGACAAGATCATCGAGAACCTGCCGATCGTCCAGCCGACCTACATGGCGGCCGTTCCGCGCATCTTCGAGAAGGTCTACAACGGGGTCGCGGCCAAGGCCAGGGCCGCCGGCGGCGCCAAGTACAAGATCTTCCGGTGGTCGGTCGGCGTCGCCCGCGAGTACGCCAAGGTCACCCAGGACAACTTCCGCCGCACCGGCCGGGCGAGCGCCCCCTTCGGCCTCACCACCAAGCACAAGATCGCCGACGCGCTCGTCTACTCCAAGCTCCGCGAGGCATTCGGCGGCAACCTGCGCGCCGCCGTCTCCGGCGCCTCCGCCCTCGCCCCGGAGATCGGCTACTTCTTCTCCGGCGCAGGCATCCACATCCTGGAGGGCTACGGGCTCACCGAGTCCAGCGCCGCCTCCTTCGTCAACCCCGGCGAGGCCTACCGCACCGGAACCGTCGGCAAGCCGCTCCCCGGCACCGAGGTCCGCATCGCCGACGACGGCGAGGTCCTCCTGCGAGGCCCCGGCATCATGCAGGGCTACCACCATCAGCCGGAGAAGACCGCCGAGGTGCTGGAGGCCGACGGCTGGCTGCACACCGGCGACATCGGCGAGCTGTCGGCCGACGGCTACCTGCGCATCACCGACCGCAAGAAGGACCTGATCAAGACCTCGGGCGGCAAGTACGTCGCCCCGGCGGAGATCGAGGGCCAGTTCAAGGCGCTCTGCCCGTACGTCTCCAGCATCGTCGTCCACGGCGCCGACCGGAACTTCTGCTCCGCCCTCATCGCCCTCGACGAGCCCTCGATCCTGGTCTGGGCCGCCGAGAACGGCCTGGAGGGCAAGACGTACTCCCAGGTCCTGGCCGCCCCCGAGACGAACCGGCTCATCGAGACCTACGTCCAGACCCTCAACGAGGGCCTCCAGCGCTGGCAGACGGTCAAGAAGTTCCGGCTCCTGCCCCGCGACCTCGACGTGGAGCACGGGGACCTCACCCCGAGCCTCAAGCTGAAGCGGCCGGTCGTCGAGCGCGAGTTCAAGCACCTCATCGAGGAGATGTACGAGGGCTCCCGGGAGGCGTAGCGCGGAACGCGGGCGCGGGGCTCGCCCCGGGGCGCGCCGCGCGCCCGTAAACGACCTTGGGGCAGTGCGGGACAATGGGCTCATGCCTTCCGCACTGCCCGACGGTGAACCCATGCCCGAAGACGGCTCGCTGCCGCTCCACGCCCTGGCGGGAGCCGGGGAGCGGCCGCTCGGGTTCTACCTGCACGTTCCGTACTGCGCCACGCGCTGCGGGTACTGCGACTTCAACACCTACACGGCCACCGAGCTGCGGGGCACCGGCGGTGTCCTCGCCTCCCGGGAGAACTACGCCGACACCCTGATCGACGAGGTCAGGCTGGCCCGCAAGGTCCTCGGGGACGACCCCAGGGCCGTACGGACCGTGTTCGTGGGCGGCGGCACGCCCACGCTGCTGCCCGCCGGCGACCTCGTACGGATGCTCGCGGCCATCCGGGACGAATTCGGGCTGGCCGAGGACGCCGAGGTCACCACCGAGGCCAATCCGGAGTCGGTGAACCCGGAGTACCTGGCGGAGCTGCGCGCGGGCGGCTTCAACCGCATCTCCTTCGGCATGCAGAGCGCCAAGCAGCACGTCCTGAAGGTGCTCGACCGCACGCACACCCCCGGGCGGCCGGAGGCCTGCGTCGCCGAGGCGCGGGCGGCGGGCTTCGAGCACGTGAACCTGGACCTGATCTACGGGACGCCGGGGGAATCCGACGAGGACTGGCGGGCCTCGCTGTCCGCGGCCCTGGGGGCCGGGCCCGATCACATCAGCGCCTACGCGCTGATCGTGGAGGAGGGCACCCAGCTCGCGCGGCGGATCCGGCGGGGCGAGGTCCCCATGACGGACGACGACGTCCACGCGGACCGGTACCTGATCCTCGACTCGGTGATGGCCGAGGCGGGGTACTCCTGGTACGAGGTCTCGAACTGGGCCACCTCCGAGGCCGGGCGCTGCCTGCACAACGAGCTGTACTGGCGCGGGGCCGACTGGTGGGGGGCCGGGCCCGGAGCGCACTCGCACGTGGGCGGGGTGCGGTGGTGGAACGTGAAGCACCCGGGCGCCTACGCGGCGGCGCTGGCGGAGGGGCGGTCGCCGGGGGCGGGGCGGGAGCTCCTCTCCTCGGAGGACCGGCGGGTGGAGCGGATCCTGCTGGAGCTCCGGCTGGTGGACGGGGTGCCGCTGTCCCTGCTCGCGCCGGCGGGGCTTGCCGCGGCCGGGCGGGCCCTGGCGGACGGACTCCTGGAGGCAGGCCCGTACGCGGCCGGGCGGGCCGTCCTGACGCTGCGGGGGCGGCTGCTGGCCGACGCGGTGGTCCGCGACCTGGTCGACTGACCCCGTCCGGGGTGGGGGAGCCCTGCGGGGCCGTCCCCCACCCGCCCTTCGCCCGTTCCCCGGGCTCTGCCCGGACCCGTTGCCGGTGCGGCGCCGTTGTTGGGGGCCGGCCCCCGGACCCCCGCTCCTCACACGCCTGAGGGGCTGGATTCGGGCAGGTCTCGGGCTATGCCGTCACGTGGTCGATCAAGTGCTCCACCGCGCCCAGGAGGGTGGGCTCCAGGTCCTTGTACGAGGTCACGCGGGAGAGGATGTGCTGCCAGGCGGCCCCGGTGTTCTCCGGCCAGCCCAGGGCCCGGCAGATGCCCGTCTTCCAGTCCTGGCCGGGCGGGATCACCGGCCAGGAGCGGATGCCGAGGGCGGAGGGCTTCACCGCCTGCCAGACGTCCACGTACGGGTGTCCCACGATCAGGACGTGCGGGGAGGTCACGGAGGCGGCGATGCGGGACTCCTTGGAGCCCGGGACCAGGTGGTCCACCAGGATGCCCAGCCGGGCGTCGGCGGCGGGGGCGAACTCGGCGACCACCGACGGGAGGTCGTCGATGCCCTCCAGGTACTCCACCACGACGCCCTCGATCCGCAGGTCGTCGCCCCAGACCCGTTCGACCAGTTCGGCGTCGTGGCGGCCCTCCACGTAGATCCGGCCCGCCCGGGCCACCCGCGCGCGGGCCCCGGGGACGGCGAGGGAGCCCGAGGCCGTACGGGCCGGGGCGACCGGCCCGCGGACCGGGCGGGTCAGGGTCACCACCGCGCCGTCCAGGAGGAAACCGCGGGGTTCTAGGGGGAAGACGCGGCGCTTGCCGAAGCGGTCCTCCAGGGTGACCGTGCCCGCCTCGCAGGCCACCACCGCGCCGCAGAAGTCCGTACCCGCCGCCTCGACCACCAGATCGGGATCGGCAGGCACCTCCGGGACGGGCTTGGCGCGCTTCCACTGCGGGGTCAGGTCGGGGGAGTACTCACGCATCCGGCCGAGGGTAGGAGAGCGGGCCGCCTCAGGTGTCCGACACGCCGAAACGGGCCGCCAGTGTGTCGCGTTGGGCACGCACGAAGGCCGCGTCGACCACCGCTCCGTGACCCGGCACGTACAGAGCGTCGTCCCCGCCCAGGGCGAGGAGCCGGTCCAGGGCCGCCGGCCACTGGCCGGGCACCGCGTCCGGACCCGCCTGCGGCTCGCCCGATTCCTCGACCAGGTCGCCGCAGAAGACCACCTCGCGCGCTCCGGGCACGAAGGCGGCCAGATCGTGCCCGGTGTGCCCGGGCCCCACGTTCGCCAGCAGAACCTGCAGCCCGCCCAGGTCGAGCGTCCACTCTCCCGACACCAGGTGCCGGGGGACCACCAGCAGGTCCGCCGCCTCGGCCGCCTCGGCCTCCGGCAGGCCCTGGCGGACCGCGTCCTCGCGCAGCTCGTCCCGGCCCGCCGAGAGCACGGCGTCCAGCCCGACCGGGCCGTAGACCTCGGCCCCCGCGAACGCCGCACCGCCCAGTACGTGGTCGAAATGTCCGTGTGTGAATGCGAGATGGGTCACGCGCCGGCCCGTCAGCCGCTCCGCCTCCGCCCGCACCAGCGCGCCTTCCCGCAGGGAGGACCCGGGGTCGATCAGGAGGGCCGAATCCTCGCCCACCACCAGTCCCACGGTGCAGTCCCACACCGGCAGCCGCTTGCGGCCGGCCCGTTCCGTGAGCTGTTCCCAGCCCGCCTCTTCCCAACGCACGTCCATGCCGCGACGCTACCTTGGCGGTCCGCCCTTGCTACGGGTGTACCACCCCGCCGTACACTGACCGGGGGATCTCTGGCACTCGAACGCTCGGAGTGCCAGCAGGCGGGGTCTGCCGAAGCCGCGAACGACGGAAACGATGGAGGTGTGCGCGATGCTCAGCGAACGCAGACTCGAAGTGCTGCGCGCCATCGTCCAGGACTACGTCGGGACGGAGGAGCCGGTCGGCTCCAAGGCGCTCACCGAGCGGCACCGGCTCGGCGTCTCGCCCGCCACCGTGCGCAACGACATGGCCGTGCTGGAGGACGAGGGCTACATCGCCCAGCCCCACACCAGCGCCGGCCGGATCCCCACGGACAAGGGCTACCGCCTCTTCGTCGACAAGCTGGCGGGGGTCAAACCGCTGTCGACGCCCGAGCGGCGGGCCATCCAGAACTTCCTCGACGGGGCCGTGGACCTCGACGACGTCGTCGGCCGTACGGTGCGGCTGCTCGCGCAGCTCACCCGGCAGGTCGCGGTCGTCCAGTACCCGTCGCTGACCCGGTCCACCGTCCGGCACGTGGAACTGCTCTCGCTGGCCCCGGCCCGCCTGATGCTCGTCCTCATCACGGACACCGGCCGGGTCGAGCAGCGGCTCGTCGACTGCCAGGCACCCTTCGCGGACACCTCGCTCGCGGACCTGCGGGCCCGCCTCAACAGCCGGGTCGTCGGCCGCCGGTTCACCGACGTGCCGCCGCTGGTGCAGGACCTTCCGGAATCCTTCGAGAACGAGGACCGGGTGACGGTGCGAGCCGTCCTCGACACCCTCCTCGAAACGCTGGTGGAGGAGGCGGAGGAGCGGCTGATGATCGGCGGCACCGCCAACCTCACCCGCTTCGGACACGATTTTCCCCTGACGATCAGGCCGGTGCTCGAAGCGCTGGAGGAGCAGGTCGTGCTCCTCAAGCTGCTGGGCGAGGCCAGTGAGTCGGGAATGGCCGTAAAGATCGGGCACGAGAACGCCTACGAGGGACTGAACTCCACGTCCGTCGTCTCGGTCGGCTACGGTTCGGGCGGCGAAGCAGTCGCCAAACTCGGCGTGGTCGGACCGACCCGCATGGACTACCCCGGAACGATGGGAGCGGTACGCGCAGTGGCACGTTACGTCGGACAGATCCTGGCGGAGTCGTAAGTGGCCACGGACTATTACGCCGTTCTCGGCGTGCGCCGCGACGCATCGCAGGACGAGATCAAGAAGGCATTCCGGCGGCTCGCGCGCGAGCTGCACCCGGATGTGAACCCCGATCCCAAGACGCAAGAGCGCTTCAAGGAGATCAACGCCGCCTACGAGGTCCTCTCGGACCCGCAGAAGAAGCAGGTCTTCGACCTCGGCGGCGACCCGCTGTCCTCCTCGGGCGGCGGCGGAGCCGGCGGCTTCGGAGCGGGCGGCTTCGGCAACTTCTCCGACATCATGGACGCCTTCTTCGGCCAGTCCTCGCAGCGCGGACCGCGCTCGCGGACCCGCCGCGGCCAGGACGCCATGATCCGCCTCGACCTGGAACTGGACGAGGCCGCCTTCGGCACGACCAAGGACATCCAAGTCGACACGGCCGTCGTCTGCACCACCTGCTCCGGCGAGGGCGCCGCCCCCGGCACCTCGGCGCAGACCTGCGACATGTGCCGCGGCCGCGGTGAGGTCTCGCAGGTCACCCGGTCCTTCCTCGGTCAGGTCATGACCTCGCGGCCCTGCCCGCAGTGCCAGGGCTTCGGCACCGTGGTCCCGACCCCGTGCCCCGAGTGCGCGGGCGACGGCCGGGTCCGCTCCCGCCGCAGCCTCACCGTCAAGATCCCGGCGGGCGTCGAGAACGGCACCCGGATCCAGCTCGCGGGCGAAGGCGAGGTCGGCCCCGGCGGCGGCCCCGCCGGCGACCTGTACGTGGAGATCCACGAGCTGCCGCACCCGACCTTCCAGCGGCGCGGAGACGACCTGCACTGCACGGTCACGATCCCGATGACCGCGGCGGCCCTGGGCACCAAGTGCCCGCTGGAGACCCTGGACGGCCTGGAGGAGATCGACATCCGGCCCGGCACCCAGTCCGGCCAGGCGATCCCCCTGCACGGCCGGGGCGTCACGCACCTGCGCGGCGGCGGCCGGGGCGACCTGATCGTCCACGTCGAGGTCACCACGCCGAACAAGCTGGACCCGGCGCAGGAAGACCTGCTGCGCCAGCTGGCCAAGCTGCGCGGCGAGGAGCGACCGCTCGGCCAGTTCGCGCCGGGCCAGCAAGGCCTGTTCAGCCGCCTGAAGGACGCCTTCAACGGGCGCTGAGCCGCGCGCGGAACAGCGTACGGGCAGCGTACGAGAACACCTGCGAGCCCGGTCCGGGGATGCCCCGGACCGGGCTCGCCGCATGGCGGACGGCAGGGCGGCGGCGGTATTCGGGCACCCCGGTGAAGGGGACTATGCCAGGCGAATGCCGTGATTCGGTCCGGTGAGCGGGACATGGCACGATGCAGCTCATGTCCTCCGCACCGAACGGTCTCTTCGCGTACCCGATCGTGCAGGCGCCCATGGCGGGCGGCGCGTCCTGCCCGCCGCTCGCGGCCGCCGTGTGCGAAGCGGGCGGACTGGGCTTCCTCGCCGGCGGCTACAAGACCGCCGACGGCATGTACCAGGAGATCAAGCGGCTGCGCGCGCTCACCCGCCGCCCCTTCGGCGTGAACCTCTTCCTGCCGCAGACCTCCCAGGTGGACCCGGCGCTCGTGGAGGCCTACCGCGGGCACCTCGCCAGTGAGGCCTCCTGGTACGAGATCTCCCTCGCCGACGAGGACATCATCGGCACCTGCGACGACGGCTACGACGCCAAACTGGCCATTCTCATCGAAGACCCGGTACCCGTGGTCTCGTTCACCTTCGGACTGCCCTCGCCCGCGGCCTTCGCCTGCCTGCGCAAGGCCGGTACGTACACGATCGCCACCGTCACCTCCGTCGAGGAGGCCCGCGCCGCACAGGCGGCCGGCGCCGACGCCGTCTGCGTCCAGGGCATGGAGGCGGGCGGCCACCAGGGCACCCACCGCGACGACCCGCAGGGCGACGGCACGGCCGGAGTCGGCCTGCTCGCGCTCGTCGCACAGGTGCGCGAGGCCGTGGTCCTCCCCATCATCGCGGCGGGCGGCCTGATGCGCGGCTCGCAGATCGCCGCGCTGCTCGCCGCGGGCGCGGAGGCCGCGCAGCTCGGCACGGCCTTCCTGGCCTGCCCGGAGTCCGGCGCGCACCCCCTGCACAAGGAGGCGCTGACCGACCCGCTGTTCGTCCGGACCGAGCTCACCCGGGCCTTCTCGGGGCGGCCGGCCCGCGGGCTGGTCAACCGGTTCATGCGCGAGCACGGCCCGTACGCCCCGGCCGCGTACCCGCAGGTCCACCACCTGACCGCGCCGCTGCGCAAGGCCGCCGCCGCGGCCGGCGATCCGCAGGGCATGGCCCTGTGGGCGGGCCAGGGGCACCGGCTGGCGCGGGCCCTGCCGGCCGGGGAGCTGGTGGAGGTGCTCGCGTCGGAACTCGGCGCGGCCCAGCACGTGTTGAAGACAATGCAGATGAGGAGTGCGTCATGACCGCCCCGGTGTTCGTGGTCGAAAAGGTTCCCGCGGGGCCGGAGTTCGTCCTGGACGGTCCCGAAGGCCGCCACGCGGTCTCCGTGAAGCGGCTGGCCCCCGGCGAAGCCCTCGTGCTGACCGACGGCCGGGGCGACTGGGCCGAGGCCGTCGTGACGGCCGCCGAGGGCAAGGACCGCCTCGTCGTCTCCGTGTCCGCGGTCCACGAAGAGGCGGAGCCGGCCGTCCGGATCACCGTCGTCCAGGCCCTGCCCAAGGGCGACCGGGGCGAGGTCGCCGTCGAGACCATGACGGAGACCGGCGTCGACGTGATCGTGCCCTGGCAGGCCTCGCGCTGCATCACCCAGTGGCGCGGCGACCGGGGAGCCAAATCCCTCGCGAAGTGGCGGGCCACCGCCCGGGAGTCGGGCAAGCAGTCCCGCCGCGTCCGCTTCCCCGAGGTCGAGGAGGCGCTGTCGACCAAGCAGGTCGCGACCCTGCTCGCCGGGGCCGACCTCGCGGTGGTCCTGCACGAGGACCGGGACGCCCCCTCGGCCGCACTGGCCACCGCGGACCTGCCCGCCGGCGGCTCGATCGTCCTGGTCGTCGGACCCGAGGGCGGGGTCTCCCCGGACGAGCTCGCCGCCTTCGCCGCGGCCGGGGCCCACCCGTACCGGCTGGGCCCCTCGGTCCTGCGCACCTCCACGGCGGGCACGGCCGCGGCGGCCGTCCTGCTGGCGAGGACGGGCCGCTGGTCCTGACGGGCCGACGGCCCTGACCGGTCCGGCGGGCGGCGGTGGATACGATGCCGGAACCGATCACCCGTCACGAAGGGCTCAGCACATGGCCGGGGAACCGCAGGCCGACTGCCTGTTCTGCAAGATCGCTGCGGGCACCGTCCCCGCGACGGTCGTCCGGGAGACGGACACGACCGTCGCCTTCCGCGACATCAACCCGCAGGCGCCCACCCACGTCCTCGTCATCCCGAAGGCGCACTACCCCGACGCCGCCTCCCTCGCGGCCGCGGAACCCGGGCTCGCCGCCGACGTCCTGAGCGAGGCCGGCCGCGTCGCGGCCGACGAGGGGCTCGCCGACCGCGGCTACCGGCTCGTCTTCAACACCGGCGCGGGCGCCGGCCAGGTCGTCTTCCACGCCCACGCGCACGTCCTCGGCGGCCGCGGCTTCGAATGGCCCCCGGGATAAACCGTGTCCGTACGAGAACTCGTGGTGCTCGGCACCGCCAGCCAGGTGCCCACCCGCCACCGCAACCACAACGGCTACCTGCTGCGCTGGGACGGCGAGGGCATCCTCTTCGATCCCGGCGAGGGCACTCAGCGCCAGATGCTCCGCGCCGGGGTGGCCGCGCACGACATCAACCGGATCTGCGTCACCCACTTCCACGGGGACCACAGCCTCGGATTGGCCGGGGTCATCCAGCGGATCAACCTCGACCGGGTCCCGCACCCCGTCACCGCCCACTACCCGGCCTCCGGGCAGAAGTTCTTCGACCGGCTGCGGTACGCCACGGCCTACCGCGAGACCGTGCGGCTCGCCGAGGAGCCGGTGGCCGAGGACGGGATCCTGGCGCGCGCGGGCGCTTACACCCTGGACGCCGTACGGCTCTCGCACCCGGTGGAGTCCTTCGGCTACCGGGTCACGGAGCCCGACGGCCGCCGGATACGGCCCGAACTCCTCGCGCTCCACGGGATCAAGGGGCCGGACGTGGGCCGGATCCAGCGCGAGGGCAGCCTCGGCGGGGTCACCCTCGACGAGGTCAGCGAGGCGCGCGCCGGACAGCGGTTCGCCTTCGTCATGGACACCCGGCTCTGCGAGGGCGTCGAGGTGCTCGCGGCGGGCTGCGACATGCTCGTGATCGAGTCGACCTTCCTCGACGAGGACGTGCAGCTGGCCACCGACCACGGGCACCTCACCGCCGGGCAGGCCGCCCGGGTGGCCCGCGACGGCGGCGTGCGGCACCTCGTGCTGACGCACTTCTCGCAGCGCTACACCGACCCGTACGAGTTCGAACGCCAGGCCCGCGCGGCCGGCTTCGAAGGCGAGCTGACGATCGCGGCCGACCTGGTACGGGTCCCCGTGCCCAAGCGGGCCGGATAGCGGAACCCGCCCACGGCCTGGGCCGTCTAGACGCCGGTGCGGATCCGTCGGCGGGCGCGGTCCCGGCCGCGGCGGGCCGCCGCCGGGGAGAGCAGCAGCACCCGGAGCGGGGGCAGGCGCAGCGGGCGGGCCGGGAGCCGAGCGAGCTCCACGACCTCCAGTTCCTGCGCGCCGACCCTCGGCACCGAGCCGGCCGGCGTCCCGGCTCCGGCGGCGAGCACGGCCGCCGGGGCACCGCCGCGCCGGCGCACCGAGCCGGGGGTCAGCGGGCGTCCGCCGACGTGCAGGGCGACCGCGGCCATCGGGCCGGCCACCGCCAGCAGCAGGCCCCCGAGGACCAGGCCCATGCCGGGGAACCCGACCCCCTCGGCGAGCAGGCTCCCGGTGACGGGCCCGCAGGCCACGCCGAGCGAGGACGCGGAACCGACCAGGACGGCCCAGCGCCCGCGCGGGTCGAGGGCGGCGGCCAGGCCGATGGCGTAGGAGAGCACGACGGGGTAGACCGCGTTCCACAGGATCTCCCCGGCCGCGAAGGAGCCCAGGTCCCGGGCGTGCGAGGCCAGCACCACGCAGCATGCGATCAGAGCCGTGCCCACCCCCACCGGGACCGCCCGCCCGAGCCGTGCCCCGAGCGCGGAGGCGGCCGTGACCCCGAGCAGCCCGGCGCCGAGCGCGGCCGCGAAGACCATCCCGAGGGTGACCTCGGACAGGCCCGCCTGCTGCGCGCCGATGCGGCCGCTGACGCCCCACAGGGCGTTCTGGGCCAGCGACCACAGCATCAGGGCCCCGGCGAGCACCATCCCGGCGCGCGGGTACGGCAGCCGTCCGGATACCCGTACGGCTGGGCCGGCACCGTCCGCGGGCTCCGTGCGGTCGGCCCCGTCGAGGCGGCCCGTCGCCGGCCAGCACACCAGCGCGACCAGGGCGATCGCCGCGAACGGGAGCCCGTGCCCGCCGCCCAGCCGGGGCAGGGTCAGGTACAGGGTCCCGGCCGTCGCCGACACCGACAGCAGCCCCAGCGCCGAGGTCCGGTGCGGGTCGTGCTGCGCCGCGATCCCGGACGCGGCCACGGCGGTGGCCGTGCCCGAGCCGAAGCCGCCGAGGACGGCGCCCGCGATGACGAGGGGGAGCTGCGCGGTGGCGGCCGCGGTGCCGTACCCGAGGACGGCGAGCAGCAGCCCGAGCCGGGCCAGCGGACGCGGCCCGCGGCGCGGGATGCGGGAGGCGAGGGTGAATCCCGCGGTGGCCGAGCCGAGCAGCAGGACCGAGCCGATCAGCCCGGCCTGCGCGGGGCTCAGGGGGAGGTGCGCGTCGAGCCGGCCGACGACGGTCGGCAGCAGGTACGGGGCGGCGTAGCCGGAGGTGAAGAGTGCGACGAGCGGCCAGGCGGCGGGCGGCGCGGGGGTGCGGTCGGGCACGGGGTGTTCCAGGTGGTGCAGGTGGAGCGTGAGATTCCGCAAGAGCGCGGGGCTCATATCTATCAAGCGGCCCGATCTTCCGAGAAGGGCGTTCGGGCGGTGATCTGCGTCACACTGTATTCCGGGCCCGCCCGGGAGGGAGGGCCTGGCGGCGGACCTGGGTTGAGCCCATTGAAGAAACGACCCGCCAAGATTCACCAAGCGCGCCGAACCGAACGGGGAGTGCATCGTGACCAGTCGCAGCAGCCGGGACAGCCTCGACTCCGCCGTGGACCCGCTCGGGCCGCTGCGCGACCCCCAAGAACCGGGCTGCGACGTCTTCCTGACGGGCACGGTCTTCCTCGACATCATCTTCACCGGCCTCGACTCGGCCCCCGTGCGGGGCACGGAGTCCTGGGCGCGCGGCATGGGCTCCAGCCCCGGCGGGGTCGCCAACATGGCCACCGCGCTCGCCCGGCTCGGCCTGCGCACCTCCCTGGCCGCCGCCTTCGGGGACGACCACTACGGGGAGTACTGCTGGGACGCGCTCGAACAGGGCGAGGGCATCGACCTGTCGATGTCACGGACCGTACCCGGCTGGCACAGCCCCGTCACCGTCTCGATGGCGTACGAGGGCGAGCGCACGATGGTCTCCCACGGCCACGAGGCCCCGCCCCCGGCGGGCCCCGGACCGTTCCCCCAGTGCCCGCCCCGCGCCCGCGCGGCCGTGGCCTCGCTCGGCGCGGGCGGCGGCGAGGCCTGGGTCGCGGAGGCGGCCCGGCGCGGGGCCCGGGTCTTCGCCGACGTCGGGTGGGACGACAGCGGCCGCTGGGACCTGGGGGCGCTGGCCGACCTGGAGCACTGCGAGGCCTTCCTGCCCAACGCGGGAGAGGCGATGGCCTACACGCGCACCGACTGCCCGCGCGCGGCGGCCCGGGCGCTGGCCGAGAAGGTGCCGATCGCGGTGGTGACGATGGGCTCGGAGGGCTCGTACGCGGTGGACGGGCGGACCGGGGAGACGGCCGAGGTCCCCGCGATCGCGGTCGACGCCCTGGACCCGACCGGCGCGGGCGACGTGTACGTGGCGGGCTTCCTCACCGGCACCCTCGCCGAGTGGCCCCTCGCGGACCGGCTCGCCTTCGCGGCCCTGACGGCCGCCCTGTCGGTGCAGGAGTTCGGCGGCTCCCTCTCGGCCCCCGGCTGGCCCGAGGTGGCCCACTGGTGGCGCTCCGCCCCGGAGGCCCTGCGCGGGCGGTACGGCTTCCTGGACGACCTGGTCCCGCGGGCCGCGGCCCCGGCCAGCCGCCGCCGGGCGGTCCCGACGATCGGCTTCCGCCAGTCGGCGTAGGGCCTGTCCGGCCGGGGAATGCCGACGGGGGCGTGCGGGGCCGCGCCCCCGGCCCGGCGCCCGCGCCCCGGGCGGCCCCACAAGGGACCCCGTAAAACCCCTCGGGGATGCCGGGACGGCGACGTAGGCTTGGAAGTCCGGTGGCCGTCGATCGGCGCGGCCCCTCAGTGGGAGGTATGCGCAGGCCACAGTGCCGGCCCATGACTCAGACACCGACAGCCAAGATCCTCGCGCCGGGACAGGCCCGCGCCCACTTCTCCGTACCGGCGACCCACCCGATGGTGTCCGTCCTCGGCTCGGGCGACGCCCTGTTGCGCGTGATCGAGAAGGCCTTCCCGAGGGCCGACATCCATGTTCGGGGCAATCAGGTCAGCGCGGTCGGCGCGGCGGCGGAAGTCGCTCTGATCCAGCGCCTGTTCGACGAGATGATGCTGGTGCTCCGCACCGGGCAGCCGATGACGGAGGACGCAGTGGAACGCTCGATCGCCATGCTCAAGTCGAGCAGCAACGGCGGGGGCCCGGACGAGACGCCCGCCGAGGTGCTCACCCAGAACATCCTCTCCAGCCGCGGCCGCACCATCCGCCCCAAGACGCTCAACCAGAAGCGGTACGTCGACGCGATCGACAAGCACACGATCGTCTTCGGCATCGGCCCCGCCGGTACCGGCAAGACCTACCTCGCCATGGCCAAGGCGGTCCAGGCCCTGCAGTCCAAGCAGGTCAGCCGGATCATCCTGACCCGCCCGGCGGTGGAGGCCGGCGAACGCCTCGGCTTCCTCCCCGGCACCCTCTTCGACAAGATCGACCCGTACCTCCGGCCGCTCTACGACGCCCTGCACGACATGATCGACCCGGACTCGATCCCGCGGCTGATGGCGGCGGGCACGATCGAGGTGGCGCCGCTGGCATATATGCGTGGGCGTGCGATGCCCGTCTTCACGAACGTTTTGACGCCGGACGGCTGGCGCCCCATCGGGGACCTTCAGGTCGGGGACCTCGTCGTCGGATCGAACGGCGAGCCGACGCCGGTCCTCGGCGTCTACCCGCAGGGCGAGAAGGACATCTACCGCCTCACGGCCCAGGACGGCGCCTGGACCCTGTGCTGTGGCGAGCACCTGTGGACTGTCAGAACGCGCGACGACAAGCGCCACGACAAGCCGTGGAGGGTCCTGGAGACCCAGGAGATGATCGGCAACCTGCGAGCTGCGCACGCTCGCCGTTACGAGCTGCCGATGCTGACCGCGCCCGTCGCCTTCCCCGAGCGTGCGGTCCCCATGGACCCGTACGCCCTGGGTCTGCTGCTCGGCGACGGGTGTCTCACCGGTTCGACAACGCCTTCCTTCGCCACGGAGGACGAGGAACTCGTCCATGCGCTGGTGGCCGCGCTTCCCGGTGTCACGGCACGGCACAGGGGCGGTCCGGACTATGTCCTCAACCGGGTGGAGTCACCCGGCGACGCGGTCACTCTGGTGAACCCCGTCACCAGGGTCATGCGAGAACTTGACCTGCTGGGAACCCGTTCGCACACCAAGTTCGTGCCGGACGACTACCTGTTCAACGCGGAGGACGTCCGCCTTGCGGTGCTCCAGGGCCTGCTCGACTCCGATGGCGGCCCCGTCACCCAGCAGGACCGCACCTGCCGGATCCAGTACTCCACGACGTCGATTCTCCTGCGGGACGACGTGATCGCCCTCGTGCAGTCCCTCGGCGGAGTGGCCTACACCCGGCGCCGGGCGGCAGAAGGCCGCGAGCAGGGCACAGCCCTTGCCGCCCACCGGCACGACGCGCACGTCGTCGACATCCACCTCCCCGAGGGCATCGAGCCCTTCCGCCTCACCCGTAAGCGGGACGCGTACCACGCGGCGGGCGGCGGTGGTCGTCCGATGCGCTTCATCGACTCCATCGAGCCCGCGGGCCGCGAAGAGGCGGTGTGCATCCAGGTCGCCGCCGAGGACTCGCTGTACGTCACGCAGGACTACCTGCTGACGCACAACACCCTCAACGAGGCTTTCGTGGTGCTCGACGAGGCGCAGAACACCACACCCGAGCAGATGAAGATGTTCCTGACCCGGCTCGGGTTCGACTCGAAGATCGTCGTCACCGGTGACGTGACGCAGGTCGACCTGCCGGGTGGCGCCAAGAGCGGTCTGCGGCAGGTGCAGGACATCCTCGAAGGGGTGCCGGACATCGCGTTCTCGCGGCTCACGTCCGAGGATGTCGTCCGGCACAAGCTGGTCGGCCGTATCGTCGACGCGTACGAGAAGTACGACGACGGCCAGGACGCGAAGCAGTCGCGGAACGGCTTCCAGCGGAAGTAGAAATCAGCGCACCATGTCGATCGACGTCAACAACGAGTCCGGAACCGAGGTCGACGAGCGGGCGATCCTCGACATCGCCCGCTACGCGCTCGCCCGGATGCGGATCCACCCCCTCTCGGAACTCTCCGTCATCGTCGTGGACGAGGACGCGATGGAGCAGCTCCACATCCAGTGGATGGACCTGCCCGGACCCACCGACGTCATGTCCTTCCCGATGGACGAGCTGCGTCCGCCGTCGAAGGACGAGGAGGAGCCCCCGCAGGGGCTCCTCGGTGACATCGTGCTCTGCCCCGAGGTCGCCAAGAAGCAGGGCGAGGACGCGCCCACGCAGCACTCCATGGACGAGGAGCTCCAGCTCCTGACCGTCCACGGCGTGCTGCACCTGCTGGGGTACGACCACGAGGAGCCGGACGAGAAGGCCGAGATGTTCGGCCTCCAGGCGGCCATCGTCGACGGCTGGCGCGGCGAGAACGGCGTGACCGGACCGTCCCCGGCTCCGACCGTCTCATGACCGGTGATGTCCAGCTGATCACCGGGGCCGTCCTGCTGGTCGTGGTGGCCTGGTTCGCCGCGTGCGCGGAGTCCGGGATCGCCCGGATCTCCGCCTTCCGCGCCGAACAGGCCGTACGGGAGGGCCGGCGCGGCAGCGCGAAGCTGGCCCAGGTCGCGGGCGACCCGACCCGCTACGTCAATGTCGCGCTGCTGGTCCGGGTCACCTGCGAGATGGCGGCGGGCGTGTTCGTCACGTACGTCTGCCTCGACGAGTTCGGGGAGAACTGGACCGCGCTGCTCGTCGCCATCGCCGTGATGGTCCTCGTGTCCTACGTGGCGGTCGGGGTGTCCCCGCGCACCATCGGCCGGCAGCACCCGCTGAACACGGCGACGGCCGCGTCCTACGTCCTCGTACCGCTCGCCCGGATCATGGGGCCGGTCCCGCAACTGCTGATCCTCCTCGGCAACGCGCTCACGCCCGGCAAGGGATTCCGCAAGGGCCCCTTCGCCTCCGAGGCGGAGCTGCGCGCGATGGTCGACCTGGCGGAGAAGGAATCGCTGATCGAGGACGACGAGCGCCGGATGGTGCACCAGGTCTTCGAGCTGGGCGACACGCTCGTGCGCGAGGTCATGGTGCCGCGCACCGACCTGGTCTGCATCGAGCGGTACAAGACGGTCCGTCAGGCGACCACGCTCGCGCTGCGGTCCGGCTTCTCGCGCATTCCGGTGACCGGGGAGAACGAGGACGACATCGTCGGCATCGTGTACCTGAAGGACCTGGTCCGCAAGACGCACATCAGCCGGGACGCGGAGAGCGACCTGGTGTCCACGGCGATAAGGCCCGCGGTCTTCGTGCCGGACACCAAGAACGCGGGCGACCTGCTGCGCGAGATGCAGTCGGTGCGCAACCACGTGGCGGTCGTCATCGACGAGTACGGCGGCACCGCCGGCATCGTCACCATCGAGGACATCCTGGAGGAGATCGTCGGCGAGATCACCGACGAGTACGACCGGGAGATCCCGCCGGTGGAGGAGCTGGGCGGGGACCGCTACCGGGTCACCGCGCGGCTGGACATCACCGACCTCGGTGAACTGTTCAAGGTGGACGCCTTCGACGACGAGGACGTGGAGACGGTCGGCGGACTGCTCGCCAAGGCGCTGGGCCGGGTGCCGATCGCCGGCGCCTCGGCGGTGGTGGACCTGCCGGACGGACGGCCGCTGCGGCTGACGGCGGAGTCCCCGGCGGGACGGCGGAACAAGATCGTGACGGTGTTGGTGGAGCCGGTGGCTCCGGTGGAGGGCCAGGAAGGGGACACGGAGTGACACCGGCGGAGCTGCGCGACTTCTGTCTGGGGTTCAACGCGGCGGTGGAGGAGTTCCCCTTCACCCCGGAGATCTCGGTGTTCAAGGTGCGGGGGAAGGTGTTCGCGCTGAGCGCGCTGGACGCCGAACCGCTGAAGGCCAACCTCAAGTGCGACCCGGAGCAGGCGCTGGCGCTGCGGGCGGAGCACGAGGCGGTCGTGCCGGGCTGGCACATGAACAAGCGGCACTGGAACACGGTGACCGCGGGCGGGCCGGGGGCGCTGCCCGACGCGCTGGTCCGGGAGCTGGTCGAGGACTCGTACGACCTGGTGGTCGCGGGTCTGCCGCGGGCGGAGCGGCTGCGGCTCGACCGGCCGTAGCGGCATCGGGCCGACCGGGACCGGACCGGAAACCGGAACGGGCATCGGGTCGAAGGTCATGGATCACGGGACCTTCGGGGACGTGGATCCCCTTACGCAGCGCTTAGTTTTATCCCTGCGCCACCAAGATCCCGGGGGGACCCGGGGGCGGAGGGGAGAGCGCGTCGGCGGGGTCGTCGTGCGGCCCCGCCGACGCGCTCCATATGCTTCGGACCATGACCGACAGCACCGGGATCGACCCCGAAGACACCAAGATCATCACCTTGGCGCGCAGCGCCCGGGCCCGCAACGGCGTGCCCGAGGGGGCGGCGGTCCGGGACGAGACCGGCCGTACGTACGTCGCCGGAACCGTGGCGCTGGACTCCCTGAAGCTGAGCGCGCTCCAGACGGCCGTCGCGATGGCGGTGGCCAGCGGGGCGCAGTCCCTGGAGGCGGCGGCCGTCGTCAGCGCGGCGCAGGCCCCCTCCGACGCCGACCGCGCGGCGGTCCGTGACCTCGGCGGCCCGGACACCCCGGTCCTCCTGGCGGGCCCGGACGGCAGCCTGAAGTCGACCACTCCGGCGGGCGCGTAGCCCTTGCCGGGGGATGCGGGCGGGAGGGGTCCGGTCGCGGCCCGGCAGCCCGCGTCCCGCCCGGCCTGCCCGCCGCTCGGCCGGCGCCCGGGCGACGAATGAGGCGACCTAAGCCGTAGCCGCCGGGCTGCCCGGCCCGGCGGCCCAGGTGCGCAGGAACTCGGCGGTTTCGGTGCGCCCCCGGTGTTCCGCCCATTGCAGCGGGTCCTGTCCCGCCGGCGGAGGTGCGGATCCGCTCCGTGCTCCAGCAGGACCCGGGCGATGTCCGTGTGCCCCTGGAAGGCGGCCCTGCCCGGCGGGGCGGCGCGCAGCCCGTTGGACGGTCGGCTCCGGCGCCTGCTGCGAGCAGCTGCCGGACGATGGAGCTGTGGCCTTCGGAGGCCGCCTGGACCAGCGGCAGGTCCTCCTCGTAGAGGCCCGTGAGCTGCTCGGGCTCCGCGCCCGCCGCGAGCAGCATGCGCACCGTGCCGTCCCGGCCCCCGTGCACGGCGAGGTACAGCCCCGTGCACACTTCGGCGTCCCGCGCGGGCCGTCAGGTCGCGACGGCGTCGGCAGGGGTCCGGCGGCGGATGACCATCGCCATCAGGGCGGCCATCGCGCACAGGGCGCCCGACGCGTACCAGACGGTGTCGTAGGAGCCGAAGGCGTCGCGGGCCAGGCCGCCGAGGAAGGCCACCGCCGCCGCGCCGATCTGGTGCGAGGCCAGGACCCAGCCGAAGACGATGGCGCCGTCCTCGCCGTAGTGCTCGCGGCACAGGGCGATGGTCGGCGGGACCGTCGCGACCCAGTCCAGGCCGTAGAAGACGATGAAGAACACCATCGGCGGGCGCACGGCCGGGGCCAGCAGCATGGGGAGGAAGAGCAGCGAGATCCCGCGCAGGGCGTAGTAGACGGCGAGGAGGCGGCGCGATTCGAAGCGGTCCGTCAGCCAGCCGGAGAACACCGTGCCGATCACGTCGAACACGCCGATCACGGCGAGGAGCCCGGCCGCCGCCGTCACCGGCATGCCGTGGTCGTGGGCCGCCGGGACGAAGTGGGTCTTCACCAGCCCGTTGGTGGAGGCCCCGCAGATCGCGAAGGTGCCCGCCAGCAGCCAGAAGGGGCCGGTACGGGCCGCCTTGAGCAGGACGCCCACGGCCCGGCGGGCGGCGCCGGGGACGGGTGCCGGCTTGGCGGTGTACTCGCCTCCGTACGGGGTCGTCCCGACGTCCGCGGGGTGGTCGCGCAGCAGCAGCCAGACGAAGGGCACGACGGCCAGGGCCGCCAACGAGACGGTGACCGCCGCCGGGCGCCAGCCGTGGTTCTCGACGAGCCAGGCCAGCAGCGGCAGGAAGACCAGCTGGCCTGAGGCCCCGGCGGCGGTCAGGATGCCGGTGACCAGCCCGCGCCGGGCGGTGAACCAGCGGTTGGTCACCGTCGCGGCGAAGGCCAGCGCCATCGAGCCGCTGCCCAGCCCGACCAGAACGCCCCAGTACAGGACCAGTTGCCAGGAGGCGGTCATCCACACCGTGGCCATCGAGCCGCCGGCTATGACGGTCAGCGCGAGGGCGACGACCCTGCGGATGCCGAAGCGGTCCATCAGCGCGGCGGCGAACGGCGCGGTGAGCCCGTACAGCGCGAGGTTCACGGAGACGGCGAGGCCGATCGTGCCGCGCGACCAGTCGAACTCCGCGTGCAGCGGCTCGATGAGCAGACCGGGGAGCGAGGCGAAGCCGGCGGCGCCGATGATCGTCACGAAGGCGACGGCCGCGACGAACCAGGCGCGGTGGACGCGGTGGACGCGGTGGACGCGGTGCGGCCGCCGCGGCGGTACGCCGTCGGCGGCGTCGGGGCCGGCGAAGGGGCCGGCTGCCCGGCCGGAGGCGGGCATCGGTGCGGGGGAGGGGCCGGGGCCCGGGTCTGTCTGCGTCACGCCGATAGTTTCCGGCCGCCGGGGCCCCGTACGACAGTGGCCTGACTGACACCCTTCGATATGATCGGGCCATGGAGACTCGCGCGCACCGTGTCGTCGTACTCGCCCTCGCCGGGCTGCTGCCCTTCGAGCTCGGGATCCCGCACCGGATCTTCGGGCGGGCGAAGGATTCCGCCGGGCGGCCGCTGTACGAGATCCTCACCTGCGGGCTCGCTCCCGGCAGGGTGTCCACGGACGCCGACTTCGACGTCCACGTCGAGCACGGTCCCGAACTGCTGGCCACGGCCCACACGGTGGTGGTCCCCGCCTCCTACGAGCTGGGCCCGGTCCACGACGAGGGCCGGCTCACCCCCGAACTCGCCGCCGCCCTCGCCCACATCAGGCCCGGCACCCGGCTCGTCTCCATCTGCACGGGCGGATACGTCCTGGCCGCGGCCGGGTACCTGGACGGCCGCCGGGCCACCACCCACTGGTCCGCCGCCGAGCACTTCCAGCGGACCTTCCCGGCCGTACTGGTCGACCCGGGCGTGCTCTACACCGACGACGGGGACGTGCTCACCTCCGCCGGAGTCGCCGCCGGGATCGACCTGTGCCTGCACATCGTGCGCCGGGACCACGGCGCGGCCGTCGCCAACGACGTGGCCCGGCGCACCGTCGTACCGCCGCACCGCGAGGGCGGGCAGGCCCAGTTCATCGAGCGCCCGGTGCCGCAGCCGCAGCGGTCGGCCACCACCGCGGCCCGCGCCTGGGTGCTCGACCGGCTGCACGAACCGCTGCGGCTGACCGACCTGGCCCGGCAGGAGGCGATGTCGGTACGGACCTTCACGCGCAGGTTCCGCGAGGAGTCGGGGCTCAGCCCGGGCGAATGGATCGTCGGGCAGCGGGTGGAGCGGGCCAGGGCGCTGCTGGAACAGACCGACCTGCCGATGGAACACGTGGCCAGGGAGGCGGGCTTCGGGACCGCGCAGTCCCTGCGCAAACACGTACAGACGGCGCTCGGCGTGAGCCCGACGGCCTACCGGCGGACGTTCCGGGAAGCCGCACCGGGTGCCACCCTGCCATCTCCTGATGGGACATCAGTTGCTGCCGGGTCCGTGCATTGACTTATCCCCCCGCCCGCTCGTGAATGGCCCCCTGGCGGGGTACGGGATCCCAGGGGGCGGTCAGTGCGGACTTCGGCGGGGACGACGGCGCGGACGGCGGCGCGGGCGGCGGCACGGCACAGAGGGTGGTCGGCGGCCGTCGGCATGGCGGTCCTGGCGGCCGCGACCGGGGGCGCGCTGAGCGCGCCCGCCGCCGCGGAGGGGGAGACCCCTCCCGGGCAGGTCGAGTTCCCCACGCACTGTCTGCCGCCGCAGGAAGCCGGACTGCCGCCGGCCGACGGGCCCACCACCGCCCGGATCACCGTCGACGACCCCGCGCCGCGCGTGGGCGACACCGTCACCGTCACCTATCAGGTGACCCGGACCCCCGCCGTGAACCCGCTCGCGGTCGGCCTGCCCGCAGACGTCCTCACCCCGACCGGGCGGATCGTGCTCGGGGGCGTGCAGCAGGGCGAGGTCACGGTCGTCGGGGCCAAGCGCAACGATCCCGTCGAGGCGGGCGGGGCGCTGCCCGCCGTCACCATGACCGGCACCTTCACCGTCACCGCTCCCGGCGAGATCACCCTGGCCCCGGGCGGCTACACCCTGCACACGGGCCACCTGCTCGAACTCGACACCGTCTGCGCCGCCGCCTCCGGGAGCGTGCCGCCGGGACCGGCACCGGACCCGTCCGCGCAGCCCTCCGCGTCCGCCTCCGCGTCCGCCTCCGCGGATCCGTCGCCGGTGCCCCCGTCCGCCTCCGCGTCCCCGGCTCCGTCCCCGTCGCCCTCCCCGGCCGGGCCGGTCGCCCAGCGGATCACCGCGAGCCCGCTGCCGACGGCCAACCTGCGCGCCGTCGCGCTCGGTACGGCCGCGGGAGCCCCGGGCGCCGGGGTCAAGGTCACCGGAGCCGGCTTCGCCCCCGGCGCGGAGGTCACCGTGGCCGGCCGCGCCGGTACGGCCGAGACCGCCGACCGGGTCACCGCCAAGGCCGACGAGCTCGGCGTGGTCCTCACGGAGCTGCTGGTCACGGACCGGGCGACCAGCGCCGTCGTGGCCTACGAGGGCGCTGCCTGGACTCCGGAGCGGGGCTCCGGTCCGTCCGCGTACACGGTGATCGCCGCCGCCCCGCTGCCGCCGGGCAGCCAGACGGTGACGGCGGTCGTGGAGCCGGGCGAACTCGGGATGACCCAGGAGGGCGACGCCGTGACCCTGGCCGCGGTGCCGTACGGGGACGGCGGCGCGGCGGCCGGCCGGATCGGCACCGTCACCGTCAAGGACGCCCGAGGCGGGCCGGCCGGGTGGTCCCTGATCGGCAAGGTCACCGATTTCACGGGCTCCGGCGGGGTCCGCATCCCCGGCGCCTCCCTGAACTGGACCCCGGCGTGCACGGCCGCGCCCGGCAGCCACAGCGCGTGCACGCCGGGCAGTGCGGGCACGGTCGGGCCGGACGGCGCGGTGCTGGCCTCCACCGGTGACGCCGCCCTGGTCGGCGGCACCTTCACCGTCGACGCGGCCGTCACCCTCCAGGTGCCCCCGTACACCCCGCCGGGCGCCTACACGGCGGTGCTCACCCTGACGTTGTCGTGACCCGGCCCGGCCATTCCGCCGCGACCGTGCCGCTGCGCGGGGCGAAGTCCCCGACCCGCCCTTCGCCCATCCCCCGGACTCCGTCCGGGGGGACCCCCAGCCGGGTCGCGCCCGGACCCCCTGGGGCTCCGCCCCAGACCCCGCGCCTCGAACGCCGGCGAGGCTGGATTCGGACGACGCCGCGGGCAAACCCAGCCCCTCCGGCGTTTGAGGAGCGGGGGGCCGGGGGCGGGTCCCCGGCAGCGGCGCTGGCCGCACGGGTGCGGCGGGGCCTGGCCACGGCCGCGGTCGCCGCCGTGACGGCCGGGATCGGGCTGCTCGGCGGAGCCGGACCCGCCGCCGCCGCGGACAACGGGCAGTGGTCCGTCCTGCCCGCCGCCAACACGCTCGGACAGCGGCCCTACTTCTACCTCGCGGCCGCCCCCGGCCAGGCCGTCACCGACTCCGTCACCATCGCCAACCGCACCGACCGGCCCCGCACCTTCCGCCTCTACGCCGCGGACGCCTACAACACCGCCCGCGACGGCGGCTTCGCCCTGCGCGCGCCCGAGGAGCCGCGCACCGCCACCGCCGCCTGGACGGTGCTGGCCCGGGAGCGGATCACCGTCCCGGCGAAGACCGCGGTCGACGTCGGCTTCACCCTCACCGTCCCCGACCGGGCCGAGCCGGGGGACCACCCCGGAGCCGTCGTCGCCCTGGAGGACCGGCCCGCCGGCACCGCGGTGCGCGGCATGGGCGTGCAGCAGGCCGTCGCCGCCCGCCTCTACCTCCGGGTCACCGGCCCCACCGCCCCCGCCCTGGCCGTCGAGGACCTGCGCACCGACCGCCGCGGCGCCGCCGGCGCGGAGGTCTCGTACACGCTCCACAACCTCGGCAACGTCACCCTGCGCCCCCGCGCCACCCTGACCGCCTCCGGGGCGCTCGGCCGGGGCCTCATCTCCCTCCCCCTCACCGGGCTGCCCGCCGAGCTGCTGCCCGGCCAGCGGGTGCGGCTCACCGCGCGCTGGCCGGACCCGCCCGCCCTGGAATGGGCCCAGGTCGCGGTGGTGGCGCGGGCCGACGGCACGGCCGCCCGGGCCACCACCGGACACGCCGCGCACCCCGCGCTGAACGGCCGGCTCGGGGCCGCTCTGGTCCTCGTGGCGGCGGCCTGGTCGGCGCTGGGAGCCGCATCGGGGAGAATGGCCCGTATGAGCGATCGTTCCCCCGAGACCACCAGCCCGCACCGTGCGGGCTTCGCATGCTTCGTCGGCCGTCCCAACGCGGGGAAGTCGACCCTGACCAACGCGCTCGTGGGTACCAAGGTCGCGATCACCTCCAACCGGCCGCAGACCACGCGCCACACCGTCCGCGGCATCGTGCACCGCCCCGACGCCCAGCTCGTCCTCGTCGACACGCCCGGCCTCCACAAGCCGCGCACCCTGCTCGGCGAGCGCCTCAACGACGTCGTGCGCGCGACCTGGTCCGAGGTCGACGTGATCGGCTTCTGCCTGCCCGCGGACCAGAAGCTCGGCCCCGGTGACAAGTTCATCGTCAAGGAGCTCGCGGGGATCAAGAAGACCCCCAAGATCGCCATCATCACCAAGACCGACCTCGTCGAGTCCAAGGTGGTGGGCGAGCAGCTCATCGCGGTGCACCAGCTCGCCGAGGAGCTGGGCTTCGAGTGGGCCGAGATCGTCCCCGTCTCGGCGGTCGGCGACACCCAGGTCCAGCTGCTGGCGGACCTGATCGCGCCGATGCTGCCGAAGAGCCCGCCGCTGTACCCGGAGGGCGACCTCACCGACGAGCCCGAGATGGTGATGGTCGCGGAGCTGATCCGCGAGGCCGCGCTCGAAGGCGTACGGGACGAGCTCCCGCACTCCATCGCCGTGGTCGTCGAGGAGATGATCCCCCGGGAGAACCGCCCGGCGGACCGTCCGCTGCTGGACATCCACGCCAACCTCTACATCGAGCGGCCGAGCCAGAAGGGCATCATCATCGGCCCGAAGGGCGCCCGCCTGAAGGAGGTCGGGATGAAGTCGCGCAAGCACATCGAGGCGCTGCTCGGCACCCCGGTCTTCCTCGACCTGCACGTGAAGGTCGCCAAGGACTGGCAGCGCGACCCCAAGCAGCTCCGCAAGCTGGGCTTCTAGCCCGTCCCCACCGAATCGGGTGGGGTGCCTTCGCCGGCCGGAGTCCGGCGCAGCGCCCCGAAGCCCGGGAGGCCCGCCAGGGCCGACCGGTGCGAGGGGCGCGTCAAGAGGAGAGCCGCCGCACCTTCACCGCGTTGTCCGTACGGGTCCCGGGCCGGCCGTCAGGCTGGTTCTGGACCCGTACGTGTTCCTCCGCCAGCAGGACCTCCCAGGCGCCGGCCTCCAGTTCCAGCTGGGCGAGGACGTCGTCCGGGGTCGGGAAGGCCACCTCCGGGCGGTCCTCCTGCCAGGACGCCCAGCCCGCGTGGCCGACGACGAGCAGGATCCCGCCGGGGGCCACGGCCGCGGCGGCCCGGCGCAGGATCCGCTCGCGCGGGAACTCCCCGAAGGTGTGCAGGAAGCACGCGGAGACCAGGTCGTACTCCCCGGCCGGGAAGGACTCCGCGAGGTCGTGCCGCTCCCACGCGGTGCGGTCCGCGACCCCCGCGTCGGCGGCGTGGGCCGCCGCCCGCTCCAGGGCGACCCCGGAGATGTCCGTCCCGGTGACGTACCAGCCCCGCCGCGCGAGCCACACGGCGTCGCCGCCCTCCCCGCAGCCGAGGTCCAGGGCCCGGCCGGGGGTGAGCGGGGCGGCCTCCCGGGCCAGCACGGCGTTGGCGTCGCCGCTCCAGATCCTTTCGCCCTCCCGGTAGCGGGAGTCCCAGAACTCCTCGCCCACGAAGTCGGTCCCGGGGGAGTGGGGGGCGTGGTCGTGCGCGTGCGCCATGGCGGCCTCTTCCGGTCGGTACGGGTACGGGTGCCCGCGTCTCCGATGCTCCGCCCGGACCGCGGACCCGGCCAAGCGACCTTGCCGTTTCCGCAAGACAACGGGCTCAGAAATGCGCCGGACGCCCCGCGGGGACCCGCCCCGTCAGAGCGGCCGGTCCGCGATCAGGGCCGTGCCCACGGGGCGGAAGCCGAGGCGGGCGTAGAGGCGGGCCACGTCCTCGTCGCCCGCCGAGAGGAAGACCGTGCGGGCTCCGCGGGCCAGGGCGTCGGCGACCAGGGCGGCCGTCACCGCGAGGGCCAGGCCCTGGCGGCGGGCCGACGGGAGGGTGCCGACACCGACCACCTCGGCGACGTCGCCGACCGGGACGTACTGGCCGGAGCACAGGACCGCGCCGTCGCGCACGGCCGCCGCCAGGGCGGTCCGGCCCGACTCGATCATCCCCGCGACCCGGACCCGGCGGCCTTCCGAGGCCGGGTCCTGCTCCGCCACCGCGAGCTCCGCCGGGCCCCCCTCGCCCACCGCCGTGCCGGGGGCGGCGAAGGCCAGCATCGGCACCGTCACGGCCGGGCGCAGGAGCGGGTCGGCCGCGCCGAGCAGGCGTACGTCCGGATGCGCGGGGAGCTGTACCGCCGACGGGTCGAGCACCAGCAGGGGATGCGCGTGCACGCTCAGCCCGGCGGCCTCCGCGGCGGCCCGCAGGGAGGGGGTGGTTTCGGCCACCCACTCGAAGGCCTCGGGGATCCGCAGCTCGCGCTGGCGGGCCAGCACCCGCTCGACGTCGGCCACCGAGACGCCATCGGCCGAGGCGGCGCCGAGCGTGGGCCGCGCGTAGTAGGGCCAGCCGTCGCTCTCCTGGACGAAGAGGGTCAGCGGGCCGAAGTCCTCGGCCCGCGCCCCACCCGCCCGGGGTGCCGCGTCGTAGTAGCGCTCAAGCTCGGGCAGGCAGTCGGAAGTCGTGATCATCCGGCCATCCAAGCAAGCGGGCCCCGGTCAGGCACCTTCTTTAAGGACGCGAGAGATCAGCGAGCGCTGCGCGTCCGACAGGTCCGGGTCCCCGCAGAGCACCGTGCGGCCGTCCACCGTGATCCGGTACGAGAAACCGTCCCGGACCCGGTCCGCCGCGTCCCCCGGCGGCACGGGCCGCATGGCCAGCCGCGCCAGGTCCTGCCACTCGGCCTCGTCGGGCAGGCCCGAGGTGTCCACCTCGCCCCGCCGCTCGATCCCCGCGAAACCGCCCGTCCGCACCACCTGAATCCGCATGACCGCCCTTCTACCCGGCGCCCGCTACCCCAAGCCGACCGTCGACCACGCCTTCTGCAGCGCCTGGTGTTCCGGGCCGCCCTCGCCGAAGCGGGTGACGGCCGCGGCCGTCGTCAGGGCGGCGAACCGGGCGAAGTCCGCCTTCGGACCCAGCTCCCCGCCGGTCAGGGTGTCGTACCAGATCCGTCCGGCCCGCTCCCAGGCCTTGCCGCCGAGCTCGGTCGCGGCGAGGTAGAAGGCGTGGTTGGGGATGCCGGAGTTGATGTGCACCCCGCCGTTGTCGCGGGAGGTGCGGACGTAGTCGTCCATCGTCGCGGGCTGCGGGTCCTTGCCGAGCTCGTCGTCCTCGTACGCGGTCCCGGGCGCCTTCATCGACCGCAGGGCGAAGCCGCTGTCCACCGAGGGACCGAGCAGGCCGGCGCCGATCAGCCAGTCGGCGTCCTCGGCCGTCTGGTCCAGGGAGTACTGCTTGATGAGGGAGCCGAAGACGTCGGACAGGGACTCGTTGAGCGCGCCGGACTGGCCGTAGTACTCCAGGTCGGCGGTGTGCTGGGTGACGCCGTGGGCCAGCTCGTGCCCGATGACGTCCACGGACACGGTGAAGTCGAGGAAGAGGTCCCCGTCGCCGTCGCCGAACACCATCTGGCTGCCGTCCCAGAAGGCGTTGTTGTACAACCGGTCGTAGTGGACGGTGGCGTCCAGCGGCAGGCCGGCGTCGTCGATGGAGTGCCGGCCGAAAGCCTTGAGGAAGAGCTCGAAGGTGGCTCCGAGCCCGGCGTAGGCCCGGTTCACGCTGGCGTCCTTGCCGGCGTCCTCGCCCTCGCCGCGGACCTTCTTCCCGGGCAGCCGGGTCTGGTGCTGGGCGTCGTAGATGGTCCGCTCGGGGGTCTCGGACGGGGTTCCCGCGGCGGGCGGGAGCACCGACATCAGCCGCCGGACCCGGTGGGAGGCGTCAAGCTCCAGGGTCCGCCGCGCGGCGGCGGCCCGGGCGGGGTCCTCCGACCGGGCGATCTTGTCCAGGAGGTGCGGCGGCACCACGGTGCAGAAGACGGGGCGGCGGGGGGTGAGGAAGGCTTCCATGTCCGGCAATGTGGCAGCCCGTGACGGCAGTGTCACTAGGGGCGACCATGATTCATTCGGTCGCCTGAAAGCGGTCGTGGCGCATTGACGGATCAACCGGACATGGGGTGGGGCGGGGAGGAGATAAAGAGGCTTAGCTCACAAAAGGTGCAAAACGGACGTGGGGGTCTTGCATACTGAAACAGGTCCCGCAATACGGGGCGGCTCGGTTAGGCTCGGCCCATCATGCGTTTCGGGCTGCTCCTCCTTAGCTGCCGCGGCGAGGGCCTGTAGTCGTAGGCCGACCCCCTCCCCGCGGAGTCTGGTGTTGCGGTTTTGCGACCGTCCGTCGGCCGTCCCAGCGAACTACACGCGGACACGCGAGGAGCCCTACGTCATGAGCCAGCACACTTTTGTCGGTCGCCCCACGCCCATCACGAACGCGACCCACACCCAGAAGCCCTCCGGGATGCCCATCCACAAGTACGGCTCGTACGAGCAGGTGGACCTCCCCGACCGCACCTGGCCCGAGGTCCGCGTCACCCGGGCGCCCCGCTGGCTGTCCACGGACCTGCGCGACGGCAACCAGTCGCTGATCGACCCGATGACCCCCGCCCGCAAGCGCGAGATGTTCGACCTGCTGGTGCGCATGGGCTACAAGGAGATCGAGGTCGGCTTCCCGTCCTCCGGCGAGACCGACTTCAACTTCGTGCGCTCCATCATCGAAGAGGGCGCGATCCCGGACGACGTGACCATCTCCGTACTGACCCAGGCCCGCGAGGACCTGATCGAACGGACCGTGGAGTCGCTGGTCGGCGCCAAGCGCGCCACCGTGCACCTGTACAACGCGACCGCGCCCACCTTCCGCCGGGTCGTCTTCCGCGGCTCCAAGGAGCAGATCAAGCAGATCGCCGTCGACGGCACCCGCCTGGTCATGGAGTACGCCGACAAGCTGCTGGGATCCGACACCGTCTTCGGCTACCAGTACAGCCCGGAGATCTTCACCGACACCGAGCTGGACTTCGCCCTGGAGGTCTGCGAGGCCGTCTGTGACGTCTGGCAGCCGGGCGAGGGCCGCGAGATCATCCTGAACCTGCCCGCCACCGTGGAGCGCTCCACGCCCTCCACCCACGCGGACCGCTTCGAGTGGATGGCCCGCAACCTGACCCGCCGCGAGCACATCTGCATCTCCGTGCACCCGCACAACGACCGCGGCACCGCCGTGGCGGCCGCCGAGCTGGCCCTGATGGCCGGCGCGGACCGCATCGAGGGCTGCCTGTTCGGACAGGGCGAGCGCACCGGCAACGTCGACCTGATCACGCTGGGCATGAACCTGTTCTCCCAGGGCATCGACCCGCAGATCGACTTCTCGCAGATCGACGAGATCCGTCGCACGAGCGAGTACTGCAACCAGATGGAAGTACACCCGCGCCACCCCTACGCGGGCGATCTGGTCTACACCGCCTTCTCCGGCTCCCACCAGGACGCCATCAAGAAGGGCTTCGACGCCATGGAGGCCGACGCGGCCGCCCAGGGCAGGACGGTGGACGACATCGAGTGGGCGGTCCCGTACCTGCCGATCGACCCGAAGGACGTCGGCCGCTCCTACGAGGCGGTCATCCGGGTCAACTCGCAGTCCGGCAAGGGCGGCATCGCGTACGTCCTGAAGAACGACCACAAGCTGGACCTGCCGCGCCGCATGCAGATCGAGTTCTCGCGGATCATCCAGGCCAAGACCGACGCCGAGGGCGGCGAGGTCACCCCGAAGGCGATCTGGGACGTCTTCCAGGACGAGTACCTGCCCAACCCCGAAAACCCGTGGGGCCGCATCCAGCTGCGCTCCGGCCAGACCACCACCGACAAGGACGGCACCGACACGCTGACCGTCGAGGCGGTCGTGGACGGCGTGGAGACCGTGCTGGACGGCACCGGCAACGGCCCGATCTCGGCCTTCTTCGACGCGCTGGCCGCCATCGGCATCGACGCCCGCCTGCTGGACTACACCGAGCACACGATGAGCGAGGGCGCCTCCGCCGTCGCCGCCTCGTACATCGAGTGCGCGATCGACGGCCGCGTCCTGTGGGGCATCGGCATCGACGCGAACACCACCCGCGCCTCCCTGAAGGCGGTCATCTCCGCCGTCAACCGCGCGGGCCGCTGAGACCGGTCCACGGGCGAACCCCGCTCCCCCTTCCGGGGGGAACGGGGTTCCGTCGTTTCCGGGCCTCAGCGGGCCGGTAGCCGCCGTCCAGCAGCCGGGTACCCGGGCCGCCCGCCCGGCTCGTCGTCCAGGGCCGGCGCCCGCTCCGTACGGATGGTCCCGGGCGTCATCGTGTTGACCCGGAAGCGCAGGGAAGCGGGGCGGCGGCGGGCCCGGGGCAGGGGCACAGATCAGCCAAGTACGGCGGACGGGCGATGTTGTCTTGTCACACGACTGACGCATCCTCACCGATGTGGCTAACATCACGCCAACCCGGCGATGTTGCCGGAAGGTTACGGAGGTGCGACGTGCTGCCAGTTCGGGGTGGGGACGGCCGGAAGCTGACGGTCTGGGGCATCCGCACCACCTGGTGCACCGTGGGGGACGGGGAGTTCTTCTGCCCCGACTGCGGTGGCGACCGCAACTACCGACGGCGCACGGGGCGCCGCCGCTTCACCGTCCTGGGGGTGCCGCTGCTGCCCCGCGGGCAGGAGGGTCCCGTCGTCGAGTGCCAGGGCTGCCGCGAGCGGTTCGCCACCGACGTCCTGGACCACCTCACCACCACCCGCTTCTCCGCGCTGCTGCGCGACGCCGTGCACACCGTGACGCTGGCCGTGCTGGCCGCCGGCGGGACGGCCTCGCGCAGTGCGCTGGAGGCCGCCGTGGGCGCCGTACGGGCCGCCGGGTTCCAGGACTGCACGGAGGAGCAGCTGGAGTCCCTCATCGAGGGGCTGGCCGCCGAGGAGGGGCGGCTCGGGCTCTACGACGGCCCCGACTGCTACGGCGCCGCGCTCTCGATCGAACTGCACGAGGCCCTGGAGCCGCTGGCCCCGCACCTGGCCGGCCCGGGCCGCGAATCGATCCTGCTGCAGGGCGCGCGCGTCGCGCTGGCCGACGGCCCGTACATCCCCGCGGAGCGCGAGGTGCTGGCGACGGTGGGCGCGGCGCTGCGGATCGACGCGGACGAGGTCGCGCGGCTGCTGTCGGCGGTCCGGGCGCCGTAGGGCGGTCGTACGGGTCCCCTGCGGGTCTCAGGCGGTGCCCCGCGCCACCGGGGCGGGGTGCGCGGCGATGAAGCGGCGCAGGGCCTCGCACAGCCCCCGCGGGTTGTCGAACGGGATCAGCGTGCGGGCGTCGGGAACTTCCTCGTAGACGCCGTACGGAAGCAGTTCGGCGAGCCGGCGGCCGGTCCGCGGCGGCATCATCCGGTCCTCCGCGCCCCAGAGGACCAGGGCGGGGCGGTCGAAGGAGCGCAGCCGCTCGGCGGCCCGGACGTAGGTGTCCTTGCGGGTGGCGTGCAGGAACGCGCCGAGGTCGCGGCGGATGGCCGGGTCGGTGAGCAGCGGGCCGTACCAGCGCAGGACCAGATCGTGCGGGATCGGCCGCTTGGCCATGCCCCCGAGGGAGGTCCGCATCCCGGCGAGGAAGGGCGAGCGGAAGGACCGCAGGAGCAGGTGGAGTGCTCCGGGAATCTTGCTCGCGGTGTGCAGGGCCTTGCCCTGGAGGCCCGGCGGGTAGTTGTCGAGGGCTTCGCACGAGGCGAGGACGAGGCGTGCGATCCGCTCGTCGTCGACGCCCACGAGGAGTTGGGCGATGCCGGCGTCGTTCTGGACGAGGGTGACCTCGCGCAGGTCGAGGCGGTCGAGGAACTCGGCGAGGAGTCCCGCGACGCCGTGGGCGGAGAGGTCGGCGCCGGGGTCCATGGGGAGGCGGTGGCCGCCGAGGGGGAGGACCGGGACGAGGACGCGGAAGTCGGGGCGCAGTTCGTCCACGACGGGCTGCCAGACGGAGGAGTCGAAGCCGAGGCCGGGGACGAGGACGAGGGTCTCGCGGGCGGGGCCGTCCGCCGCCCCGGGGCCGGTGTCGGTTCCGGCGTCGCCGTCGGTGTCGGTGTACTCGATGGTGCCGGAGCTGAGCGCGATGGAGTGCATGCGGTTCCCCCTGGTCGAATCCACTAGATAGACCGATCTAGTGAGAGGCTAGCCCCGATGATGACGACAGGCGATACGAGAGCGCGCATTCTTGGCGCGGCGACCGAGCTCTTCCGCCGCCAGGGGTACGCGGCCACGGGCATGAAGCAGATCGTGGCGACGGCGCAGGCGCCCTACGGGTCCGCCTACCACTTCTTTCCGGGAGGCAAGGCGCAGCTGGGGGAGGAGGTCCTGCGGACCTCAGGCGCGACCTACCTGGCGCTGATCGGAGACCTCTTCGGGCCGGGCGCCGGCCATCACGACGACCCGGTCCTGGCGACGCGGGACGCCTTCACGGGTGCGGCCGTGACGCTGGAGGAGCTGGACTTCGCAGACCCCTGCCCCGTCGCCACGGTCGCGCTGGAAGTGGCGAGCACCCACGAGGGGCTGCGCCTGACCACCTCCGAGATCTTCGCTTCGTGGACCGATGCGCTGGCCGCGTACTACGCCGGCCACGGCATCGGAGCCGCGCAGGACACGGCGGGCTCGGTGATCGCGCTGCTGGAAGGCGCCTTCATGCTGGGCCGCGCCCACCGCCGGACGGACCCGGTGCTCGCCGCGGCGACGGCGGCGCAGGCGATCGTTTCGGCCGCGCTGGCGGGTTCGGACGCGGCCGCGTCTCACGATGCGGGCGAAAACGGCACATTCTGAGATAACGATCGGGCGTCGCGGCCTCGATTTGAAGATCCTTCCGCGGGTCGTGAACCACGGAGGCGTGTCATTCGTACGGGGTGTTTCCACACGGTGGACGGACGGCGGGGCGTCTCCTTCTTTGCGTGGCCGAACGTCCCCAGGAGCGTTAACCCGCACGTCATCGGGTGGGGCCTTCGCGTTCGCGCAGCAGGAAGCGGCGATTCTGCGAAGCGTTGGCCATAGCTGACTCCGAGGGCCCCCACCACTGGAGAAACCTACAGAGCAGGTAGATCGCGGAGTCAACATTTTGTAGAAGTCGACGATATCTGTGAGCGGCCCCACAGGCGTTCAATTCCGGTCACACGAGGAGACGCCGCCGGTAACACCGCGGAGCTTCGATTCACGTGGACGCACTGACAACCCTGACGGATCAACGGGCTAACGACCCACTCCGGCCAGGGATAACCAGCTTCCTTCAGCTTCCTCTCAGTTACCTACCTCATTGAAGGGCAAGGCAGAGATGGCACGTGTCGCCGCACCGCTTTCCGCCACCGGAAAGCAGAGCACGCACCCGGTCGACGAGGTGCTCCCCCTCCCCAAGCTCGCGCTGTACGGCTTCCAGCACGTACTCGCGTTCTACGCCGGTGCGGTGATCGTTCCGATCATCGTCGGTGGCGCCCTCGGGCTGTCCACCGAGCAGCTGGTCTACCTCATCAATGCCGACCTCTTCACCTGCGGTATCGCCTCGATCATCCAGGCGTGGGGCATCGGCAGGATCGGGGCGCGGCTGCCCCTGATCCAGGGCGTCACCTTCACCGCGGTGTCCCCGATGATCGCCATAGGTCTCGGAGCGGGCGGCGGGACGGCGGGCCTCCTCGTCATCTACGGCGCGGTCATCACGGCCGGCATCGCCACCTTCGCCTTCGCCTGGCTGCCCCCCAAGGCCTTCCGCGTGATCATGCGGCTCTTCCCGCCGGTCGTCACCGGCACGGTCATCACCGTCCTCGGCATCGTGCTGATCCCGGTCGGCCTGAACGACGCCGCGGGCGGCCTCGGCAGCCCCGACTTCGGTGACCCGAAGCACTTCGCCTACGCCGGCGGCACGATGCTCTTCATCCTGATCCTGATGAAGCTCGGCCGGCCGTTCCTCAACAGCATCTCCATCCTGCTCGGCCTGGTCGGCGGCACCGCCGTCGCCTTCCTGCTCGGCGACGCCAAGTTCGGCAACGTGAGCAACTCGGACTGGATCGGCATCACCACGCCGTTCTACTACGGCGCCCCGAAGTTCGAGTGGTTCCCGATCGTCCTGATGCTCATCGTCATGCTGATCACCATGGTCGAGACCACCGGCGACACCTACGCCGTCGGCGACATCGTCGGCAAGGACATCGACAGCGAGACCGTGGCTCGCGCCCTGCGCGCCGACGGAGCCGCGACCGCCCTCGGCGGTGTCCTCAACTCCTTCCCGTACGTGGCCTTCGCGGAGAACGTCGGCCTGGTCCGCATGACCAAGGTCAAGAGCCGCTTCGTCGTGGTCGCCGCGGGCGTCTTCATGATCGTGCTCGGCATGATCCCCAAGGCAGCCGCGATCGTCGCCGCGGTTCCGCACGGAGTGCTCGGCGGCGCCGCGACCGTGATGTTCGCCATGGTCGCCCTGGCGGGCATCCAGACCCTGGCCAAGGTCGACCTCAAGGAGGAGAAGAACGCGCTCGTCGTGGGTGTCTCCCTGGCCTTCGCGCTGCTCCCCGCCACCGTCCCGATCCTGTTCAAGGACCACATGGACGCGGACCTCTCCTCGCTCCTCAACAGTGGGGTGACGCTCGGTGCCACGGCCGCCATCGTCCTGAACCTGATCTTCAACGGTCTGGGCAAGGACGGCGCGCACGGCGCCCCGCAGGCCGATGCTCCGCAGGCCGACGCTCCGCAGGTCGACGCCCTGAAGGTCGACGCTCCGCAGGCCGACGCTCCGAAGGACGCCGCCCTGAAGGCCGACGCTCCGAAGGACGCCGCCGCGGCGTCGGACGACGAGCCCACGGCAGCCATTCCGGCCCAGTCGGGCGAGGGCGAGCCCGCCCCTGCGCCGACCGCCTGATCCTCCCAAGGGGTGTCCCCCGCCGGCGCTCGCGCCCGGCGGGGGACGCTGCCGTTCCGGGAGTCCGTCCGTCCTGTCGGTGGGGTACAGGACAATGGGATCCATGAGTCTGTTCCGCGACGACGGCATCGTGCTGCGCACCCAGAAGCTGGGTGAGGCGGACCGCATCATCACGCTCCTGACCCGGGGCCACGGCCGGGTCCGGGCCGTCGCCCGCGGCGTGCGGCGCACCAAGTCCAAGTTCGGCGCCGGGCTGGAACCTTTCTCCCACGCCGACGTGCAGTTCTTCTCGCGAAGCGGCGAGCTGATCGGCCGCAGCCTCCCGCTCTGCACGCAGACCCAGATCATCGCCCCGTACGGCAACGGCATCGTCACCGACTACGCCCGCTACACCGCCGGCACCGCGATGCTGGAGACCGCCGAGCGGTTCACCGACCACGAGGGCGAACCCGCCGTTCAGCAGTACCTGCTGCTCGTCGGCGCCCTGCGCACCCTCTCGCGCGGCGAACACGCGCCGAACCTCATCCTCGACGCCTTCCTGCTGCGCTCCCTCGCCGTCAACGGCTACGCGCCCAGCTTCGACGACTGCGCGAAGTGCGGGCTTCACGGACCCAACCGGCACTTCTCCGTCGCCGCGGGCGGGGTCATATGCGGCGACTGCCGCGTCCCCGGCAGCGTCGTACCCTCGTCGGAGGCCATCGCCCTGCTCAGCGCGCTGCTGACGGGCGACTGGGGCCACGCCGACGCGTGCGAGGCGCGTCACGTGCGGGAGGGCAGCGGGCTGGTTTCCGCCTACTTGCACTGGCATCTGGAGCGCGGGCTACGCTCCCTTCGATACGTCGAGAAATAGGAGCTGGGCACATGGCACGACGCGGGATTCTGGGACGCTCTCGCCGGGAGTACAAGGTTCCCGAGCCGCACCCCTCCGGGGAGCGCCCGCCGAAGATCCCCGGCGAGCTCATCCCGAACCACGTCGCGGTCGTCATGGACGGCAACGGCCGCTGGGCCAAGGAGCGCGGCCTGCCGCGCACCGAGGGCCACAAGGTGGGCGAGGGCGTCGTGCTCGACGTGCTCAAGGGCTGCCTGGAGATGGGCGTCAAGAACCTCTCCCTGTACGCCTTCTCGACGGAGAACTGGAAGCGCTCGCCCGACGAGGTGCGCTTCCTCATGAACTTCAACCGCGACGTCATCCGGCGCCGCCGCGACGAGATGAACGAGCTGGGCATCCGCATCCGCTGGGTCGGCCGCATGCCGAAGATGTGGAAGTCGGTCGTCCAGGAGCTCCAGGTCGCGCAGGAGCAGACCGTCGACAACGACGCCATGACCCTCTACTTCTGCGTCAACTACGGCGGCCGCGCCGAGATCGCGGACGCGGCGCAGGCCATCGCGCGCGATGTCGCGGCGGGGAAGCTGGACCCCTCGAAGGTCAACGAGAAGACCTTCGCGAAGTACATGTACTACCCGGACATGCCGGACGTGGACCTCTTCCTGCGCCCGAGCGGCGAGCAGCGCACCTCCAACTACCTGCTCTGGCAGAGCGCCTACGCCGAGATGGTGTTCCAGGACGTCCTGTGGCCCGACTTCGACCGCCGCAACCTCTGGCAGGCCTGCTACGAGTACGCCCAGCGCGACCGCCGCTTCGGCGGGGCCGTCCCGAACCAGGGGGAGCCGGGCACCTCGGCCTGAGCCTCGTCTACGCTCCCGTGTCATGCACATGGGTGGAGATCAGGAGCAGCGGACGGAACAGGTCGTGCTGGCGTACAGGCCGACGCTCGCGGACGTTCGGGGGGCCGTCCTGGCCCGCGCCCGGCGGACGGGTGCGGGCCGGGCGGAGACGGCCGCGATCCCGCTGATGACGGCCGTCCTCGTGACGGTGTTCGGCCTGGTCCGCGGAGTCCTGCCGGTCGTCCTCGTGGGCGGCGCGGTGGTGTCGCTGGGCGTCGGCCTCATCGGTGCCCGGTTGGTCCGGCGCAGTATGGCCCGCCAGATCCACAGCGTCGTGGGGCAGTACGGGGAGTGCCGCACGACTGCCGACGACCGGGGCGCCGTGACCACGGGCGAGACCATGTCCTTCTCGGCCGACTGGAAGCTCTTCCCGCGGTACGTCGAGACGCCCGAGCTGTTCGTCCTCATCGGGGGCACGCGCGCGGCCGCCATCGGGGTGCTGCCGAAGCGGGGCGCCCAGCACCCCGGCGACATCGACCGGCTGCGGGCGATCCTCGACCGGAACCTGAAGCGGCTCTAGGCCGCGGCCGCCGCGCAGTCCGCGCAGGTGCCGAAGACCTCCACCGTGTGGGCGACGTTCACGAAGCCGTGTTCGGCCGCGATCGCCTCCGCCCACTTCTCCACCGCCGGGCCCTCCACCTCGACGGCCTTGCCGCACTTGCGGCAGACCAGGTGGTGGTGGTGGTCCCCGGTGGAGCAGCGCCGGTAGACGGACTCGCCGTCGCTGGTCCGCAGCACGTCGACCTCGCCGGCGTCCGCGAGGGACTGCAGGGTGCGGTAGACGGTGGTCAGGCCCACGGAATCACCGCGGTGCTTGAGCATGTCGTGGAGTTCCTGGGCACTGCGGAACTCGTCCACCTCGTCCAGCGCCGCCGCCACGGCGGCCCGCTGTCGGGTGGATCGTCCTCGTACTGGCGCGGTATTCATCTCGCCAGGCGCAGTCGCCACCGGTTCCTCCTCGTCTCGGCCTCGGGCCATTGTGCCAGGCGGCCGCCTGCCCGAGGTCTTCAGACCTTTACGTCGTCCTGCGTGCAGACTTCTTCGGCGGCGGGGGCGGCCCTCGCCCGGCGCCGGGCCAGGGGGCTGGACACCGCCGTCATCACCATGAAGACGGCGATGGCGAGCAGGACGATCGTGGCGCCGGACGGTACGTCGATGTAGTAGGTGGCGGCCGTGCCGGACAGCGAGACCAGCACGCCGATCACCATGGCCACCGTCAGGGTGGCGGTGAACCCGCGGGTGACGCGCTGGGCGGCCGCGACCGGGATCACCATCATGGCGCTGACCAGCAGCAGGCCGACGATGCGCATCGCGACGGTGACGGTGACGGCCGCGGTGACGGCCATCAGCAGGTTCAGGAAGCGCACCGGCAGGCCGGTGACCCGGGCGAACTCCTCGTCCTGGCACACCGCGAAGAGCTGCCGGCGCAGGCCCAGGGTGGCGGCGACGACGAAGAGGGCGAGGAGCACGACCGCGGTGATGTCCTCGGCCGAGACCGTGGTGATGGAGCCGAAGAGGTAGCTGCTCAGGTTGGCCGTCGAACCGCCCGGAGCCAGGTTGATGATCATGACGCCGCCGGCCAGGCCGCCGTAGAAGAGCATGGCCAGCGCGATGTCACCGCTGGTCTTGCCGCGGGAGCGGATCAGTTCCATGCCGACCGCGCCGATGATCGCGACGAGGGTGGCCATCCACACGGGGCTCGTGTTGAGCAGGAAGCCGAGCGCGACGCCGGTCATGGCCACGTGCCCGATGCCGTCGCCCATGACGGCCTGGCGGCGCTGTACGAGGTACGTGCCGATCGCGGGGGCCGTGATGCCGACGAGGGCGGCGGCGATGAGGGCCCGCTGCATGAAGGCGTAGTCGAGGAGGTCCATCAGCTCAGCAGTCCCGTCCGGAGGGGCTCGGCGTCGTGCGCGGAGTGGGGGTGTACGTGGTCGTGGCCCGGCAGTGCGTGCTGGCCCAGGGCCTCCGGGGGCGGGCCGTCGTGCGTGACGCAGCCGTCGCGCAGGACGACGGCGCGGTCGATGAGAGGCTCCAGCGGGCCCAGCTCGTGCAGGACCAGCAGCACGGTGGTCCCGGCGGCCACCTGGCTGCGCAGGGCGTTCGCGAGGACCTCCTGGTTGACCAGGTCCACGCCGGCCATCGGCTCGTCCATGATCAGCAGCTCGGGTTCGCCGGCGAGCGCCCGGGCGATGAGCACCCGCTGGTGCTGGCCGCCGGAGAGGGCGTTGACGGAGGCGTCGGCGTGGGAGCCCATGTCGACCAGGTCCAGCGCGCGCTCCACGGCGGCCTTGTCGGCCTTGCGCAGGAACCCGAAACGGGTGCGGGCGAGCCGGCCGGCCGAGACGACCTCGCGGACGGTGGCGGGGACCCCGCTCGCGGCGGTGGTGCGCTGGGGCACGTACCCGATGCGCGACCAGTCGCGGAAGCGCTTGAAGTCGGTGCCGAAGAGGGACAGGGCGCCGTCGCTCAGCGGGACCTGGCCGACCACGGCGCGGACGGCCGTGGACTTGCCGGAGCCGTTGGCGCCGAGCAGGGCGACGACCTCACCGCTGCGGACGGTGAGGTCGATGCCGCGCAGCACGGGGCGCGAGCCGAGCGAGGCCGTGGCCCCGCGCAGGGATATGACGGGCTGGTCCAGGGCCTGGGTGGGCTTGGACTCCATGGCTCGCGCCTCCGTTGCCGCTATTGCTGCTGCCATTACTTGCTGCCGAGTGCCTTCTGGAGGTTCTTCAGGTTGGCCCGCATGACCTCGAAGTAGTCAGCGCCCTGGGACTTGTCCGTGACTCCCTCCAGGGGGTCCAGGACGTCGGTCTTCAGGCCGGTGTCCTCGGCGAGGGTCTTGGCCGTCTTGTCGCTGGCCAGGGTCTCGAAGAACACCGTCGTCACATTGTCCTGCTTCGCGAGGGCCTGCAGCTCCTTCATCCGGGCCGGGCTCGGCTCGGACTCGGGGTCGACGCCGGAGATGCCCTCCTGGTCGAGGCCGTAGCGCTCGGCGAGGTAGCCGAAGGCGGAGTGGGTGGTGATGAAGGTCTTGGAGGCCGTGTTCTTCAGGCCGTCCTTGAACTCGGTGTCCAGCGCGCCCAGCTTGGCGACGAGCTCGTCGGTGTTCTTCTTGTAGTCCGCCGCGTGGTCGGGGTCGGACTTCTCCAGGGCCGCGCCGACGCCCTTGGCGACCTCGGCGTACTTCACGGGGTCGAGCCAGACGTGCGGGTCCGCGCCGGCCTCGCCCGCGTGGGCCTCCTCGCCCGCGTGCGCCTCTTCGCCTGCGTGCGCCTCGCCCTCGTGGCCGTCGTGGCCGGAGGTGCCGTGCTCCTCCAGTGCGGTGAGGGTGCCGGCATCGACGATGTTCTTCACGCCGGACTGGGCGACGGCCTTGTCGACGGCGGGCTGCAGCGTCTTGAGGTAGAGGACGACATCGGCCTCGCCGAGCTGCGCGGTCTGCTTCGGGGTGATCTCCAGGTCGTGCGGCTCGACCCCGGGCTGGGTGAGGGTGTCGACCTTCACGTGGTCCTTGCCGATCTGCTCGGCGAGGAACTGCATCGGATAGAACGACGCCATCACGTCGAGCTTGCCGTCCCCGGCTCCGGCGGCTCCGGCCGTGCCCGAGCAGGCGGTGAGGGCCGTGGCGGCGAGGGCGACGGTCGCGGCGAGGGCGGCGGTGGGTATGAGGCGTCGTACGTTCATGACATCCATTTTCATCAAAGATGGAAACGATTGTCAAAAAGCCAGGTGAGAGGGGTGCGGAGGGCCCTTGGGCGGGGGTCCCGATTTGAAAGGGGGGGTGCGGGCGCCGGTAACCTTGAGGCTTCGCCGTTCGTCCTCGTAAATGAAGAGAGCACCGTGGCCGCCGACAAGATCGAAACCATCGTCAGCCTGAGCAAGCGCCGTGGCTTCGTTTTCCCGTGCAGTGACATCTACGGCGGCTCTCGGGCTGCCTGGGATTACGGTCCGCTCGGTGTCGAGCTCAAGGAGAACATCAAGCGCCAGTGGTGGAAGGCGATGGTCACCGGGCGTGAGGACATCGTCGGCCTCGACTCGTCCGTGATCCTGGCCCCCGAGGTCTGGGTGGCCTCCGGCCACGTCGGCACGTTCTCGGACCCGCTGACCGAGTGCACCTCCTGTCACAAGCGCCACCGCGCCGACCACCTGGAAGAGGCGTACGAGGCCAAGCACGGCCGTGTGCCCGCCAACGGTCTCGCGGACATCAACTGCCCCAACTGCGGCGTGAAGGGCCAGTTCACCGAGCCCAAGCAGTTCTCCGGCATGCTGGAGACCCACCTCGGCCCGACCCAGGACACCGGCTCCAAGGCGTACCTGCGCCCCGAGACCGCGCAGGGCATCTTCACCAACTTCGCCCACGTGATGACCACCTCGCGCAAGAAGCCCCCCTTCGGCATCGCGCAGATGGGCAAGTCCTTCCGCAACGAGATCACCCCCGGCAACTTCATCTTCCGCACCCGAGAGTTCGAGCAGATGGAGATGGAATTCTTCGTCAAGCCGGGCGAGGACGAGCAGTGGCAGGAGTACTGGATGCAGGAGCGGTGGAACTGGTACCGCGACCTCGGCATCCGCGAGGAGAACATCCGCTGGTACGACCACCCGAAGGAGAAGCTGTCCCACTACTCGAAGCGCACCGCCGACATCGAGTACCGCTTCAACTTCGGTGGCAATGAGTTCTCCGAGCTCGAAGGCGTCGCCAACCGCACCGACTTCGACCTCAAGGCGCACTCCGCCGCCTCCGGCACGGACCTCCTCTACTTCGACCAGGAGACCAAGGAGAAGTACACCCCGTACGTCATCGAGCCGGCGGCCGGCGTCAACCGCGCCATGCTCGCCTTCATGCTCGACGCGTACAACGAGGACGAGGCCCCCAACGCCAAGGGCGTCATGGAGAAGCGCACCGTGATGCGCCTCGACCCGCGCCTGGCGCCGGTCAAGGTCGCCGTCCTGCCGCTGTCCCGCAACGCGCAGCTGTCGCCGAAGGCCAAGGGCCTCGCCGCCGACCTGCGCAAGTACTGGAACATCGAGTTCGACGACGCGGGCGCCATCGGCCGCCGCTACCGCCGCCAGGACGAGATCGGTACGCCGTTCTGCGTCACCGTCGACTTCGACACCCTCGACGACAACGCGGTGACCGTGCGCGAGCGCGACACCATGAAGCAGGAGCGCGTCTCCCTGGACCAGATCCAGAGCTACCTCGGCAGCCGCCTGCTCGGCTGCTAGGCCCCGCCGCGAGAACGCCAGTGGCCCGGTGCGCGATGCGCACCGGGCCACTGGCGTTCTCGCGGGCGGTCGCGGGCGGCCCCTCCGGTCCGGCCGTCAGGACGTCACGCGCAGGACCAGGGCCGCTACCGCGACCAGGGCGAGGACGGCCGCCGGGGCGAAGGCGTAGTCCTTCGCGCGCAGGTGGGCGACGATCGCGCCGAGGAAGTAGAGGGTCACGCCGATGGCGGCGGCCATGCCCAGCGGGATCAGCCACAGGCCCGCGACCAGGCCGATCGCACCGGCCGCCTTGAGGCCGGCCAGCCGGGGGAGCCAGGAGTCCGGCACTCCGACCTTCGCCATGCTCTCCGTGATCGCGGGGTTGCGCTGGAGCGTGAAGGTCGCGGACGCGGCGAGGGTGAGGGCGAGCAGTCCGGCGACGACGGCGTAGGCGATGAACATGGCGGGCTCCAACGATCGATGGGATGGAATCATTGAATACCATCAATGATCGGCAGAGCGCAATCATTTCCCGGTTGTTACGATGTGGACATGACGGCGCCTCAGGACCCCACGCACTCCCCGCAGCGGCTGGGCATGCTGCTGGCCTGGCACGGATCGGTCACCCAGACCCGCATGAAGAAGGCGCTCAGCGCCGCCGGACTCACCCCCCGCCACGCGATGACCTTGATGCACCTGGACGGCGGGCCCATCGGGCAGGGCGCGCTGGCGGAGCGGCTGGAGGTGGACCCGAGCGTGCTCGTCGGGATCCTCAACGACCTGGAGGGCGGCGGACTCGTCGAGCGCCGCCGGGACCCGGCCGACCGCCGCCGCCACAACGTGGCCATCACCGACGCCGGAACCGCGGCCCTCGCGAAGACGAACGCGGCCCTCGACGCGGTGGAACTCGCACTGTTCGCCGGCCTCTCGGACCGGGACCAGGACGCGCTGCGCGGCCTGCTGGACCGGATCGACTCGCGCAGCGAGGACTTCGCCTGCGACGAGTAGGCGGGTGGGCGGGCGGTCCGGCGGTCCGGGGGCCGCGCAGCCGTCGGCTCAGTGCAGCGGTGCGGCGCCCGTCTTCGACGGGCCGGCCTGCGGCTCCAGGGCGCGGGCCGTGCGCCGGGCCGTCTCCCGGGCCCAGGGGCCGCTGGTCGCGAAGCCGACGAACAGGACGAGCAGTCCGCACACCGTGATGATCCACCAGGCGGGCCGGGCCGCGGCCACGAACGCGGCGGCGGATCCGGCGGATCCGGCCCCGGACGCGCCCGCCAGCCCGGCGGCCAGCACCGCGCCGACGACGGCCACGCCCAGCGCCCCGCCGGTCTGCCGGCTGGTGGAGGCCACCGCCGCGGCCACGCCGGCCTGGGCGCGCGGCATCCCGGAGACGGCGGTGTTGGTGATCGGCGCGTTCACCAGGCCGAACCCGATGCCGAAGAGCACGTACCCGCAGAACAGCATCGGCGTCGAGTTCTCGGCCGAGAACGCGGCGAACAGCAGCCCGCTCGCGCTCATCGTCACGCCCGCGACCAGCAGCGGCAGCCGCGGTCCCCGGCTGGCGACGAGCCGTCCCGACACGGGCGCGCAGAGGAAGGCGAAGGCCGCCATCGGCAGCATGTACAGGCCCGCGTCCAGGGCGCCGAGACCCCGTACGTCCTGGAGGTAGAGGGTGTTCAGGAACAGGAACCCGGACAGCGCGGCGAAGGCGCTGACCGCGATCACCGTGGCCCCGCTGAAGGGGGCGCTGCGGAAGAACCGCGGGTCGATCAGGGGCTCCGCCCGCCGTGACTCGTAGGCCACCAGCCCGGCCAGGGAGGCGACGGCGACGAGCACGCAGCCGAGGATCAGCGGGGAGCGCAGTCCGGCCGCGGGGGCCTCGATGATCCCGAAGGTGACCGAGCCGAGCAGCCCCATGATCAGCAGCTGCCCCACCGGGTCCGGGCGGCGCGGGTGGTCGGCCCGGGACTCCGGGATGTAGCGCAGGGTCAGGACGAGGGCGAGGAGGCCGACGGGGAGGTTGATCCAGAAGATGGACCGCCAGCCGACCGAGTCCACGAGCACGCCGCCGATCAGCGGGCCCGCGGCCATGGAGATGCCGACGACCGCACCCCAGACGCCGATGGCGCGGGCGCGCTCGCGCGGTTCGGTGAAGGTGTTGGTGATGATCGACATGGCGACCGGGTTGAGCATCGAGCCGCCGACGGCCTGGATCATCCGGAAGGCGATCAGCCAGCCCAGGCTCGGCGCGAGCGAGCAGAGCACCGAGCCGGCGGTGAAGAGCACGATGCCGACGATGAACACCTTGCGGCGGCCGATCCGGTCCGCGGTGGAGCCGGCCAGCATCAGCAGCGAGGCCAGGACCAGCGTGTACGCGTCGATCGTCCACTGCATGCCGGCCACGGAGGCGTCCAGATCGCGGCGCATGGCGGGGAGGGCGACGTTCAGGACCGTGTTGTCCAGGCTGACGATGAGCAGGCTCATGCAGCAGATCGTCAGGATCAGCAGGCGTCGCCGCTGGGTCAGCTCGTCCATGGGCCGATAGTACGCCTAACTAACGACATGCGATCAACGGCACGACTGGGCCACAATGGTGAGATGACCACGCTCCCCCCGCCTCTCGCGATCGGCCCGCACACCGTGCAGCCCCCGGTGGTGCTCGCGCCGATGGCCGGCATCACCAATGCCCCGTTCCGTACCCTGTGCCGCGAGTTCTCGGGCGGCAAGGGGCTGTTCGTGAGCGAGATGATCACGACCCGGGCCCTGGTCGAGCGCAACGAGAAGACCATGCAGCTGATCCACTTCGACGAGACCGAGAAGCCCCGCTCGATCCAGCTGTACGGAGTCGACCCCGCGACGGTCGGCAAGGCGGTCCGCATGATCGTCGAAGAGGACCGCGCCGACCACATCGACCTCAACTTCGGCTGCCCGGTGCCCAAGGTCACCCGCAAGGGCGGCGGATCGGCCCTCCCGTACAAGCGGCACCTGCTGCGCGCGATCCTGCGCGAGGCCGTCGCGGGCGCCGGCGACCTGCCGGTGACGATGAAGATGCGCAAGGGCATCAACGACGACCACCTCACCTACCTCGATGCCGGCCGGATCGCCGTCGAGGAGGGCATCACCGCCATAGCCCTGCACGGCCGCACCACCGCCCAGCACTACGGCGGCACCGCGGACTGGGACGCCATCGCACGGCTCAAGGAGCACGTGCCGGAGATCCCCGTGCTCGGCAACGGCGACATCTGGTGCGCCGAGGACGCGCTGCGCATGGTCCGTGAGACCGGCTGCGACGGCGTCGTCGTCGGGCGCGGCTGCCTGGGGCGCCCGTGGCTGTTCAACGACCTGGTGGCGGCCTTCGAGGGGCGTCCCGAGGACTTCCACAAGCCCACGCTGCGGGAGGTCGGGCAGACCATGCTCCGCCACGCCCAGCTGCTGGGGGAGTGGATCGGCGACGAGGCGCGCGGGGTGATCGACTTCCGTAAGCACGTGGCCTGGTACACGAAGGGCTTCTCGGTGGGTTCGGAGATGCGGCAGAAGCTCGCCGTCACCTCCTCCCTGGCCGAGCTGGATGCTCATCTGAGCGAGCTGGATTTGGATCAGCCCTGGCCGGACAGCGCGGACGGCCCGAGGGGTCGTACGTCCGGAAACAACCGGGTTGTCCTGCCCGAGGGCTGGTTGAAGGATCCTTACGACTGTGCGGGCGTGAGTGAGGATGCCGAACTGGACACGTCCGGAGGCTGAGAAAGTGGTGGCAAAACGTGCCACCGGTGGCGTGACATACGCCACGCATGGGTGAGGTTTCGCTCAGATGAGCGTATTGGTCACGGGTAAGACTTTCAAAGGGTGGCACTGGGTGCCACCCTTTGTTCGTTCAAGTCTTGAACGCAAATGTATCGATGATCGCTCATCGGAGCAGAAACAAGCCTCAGTGGGCACCTTGGGCTTCGGGACCTGAAGAGTCTTCGTAGGTTTCGGCTACTCGCCAGTTACATTCGATTGGCTGGCACCCAGGTGGTTACGGCCGCATGACCGCCAAGTGGACGTACCCATAAGCCTTCGATCTGGGTATGTTCCTGGCCGTCAGGGCAGCCACCGAGCCTCGAGGAGTCGAGACCCGTGTCGGAAAACAAAGATCAGAAGCTCGTCTACGACTTCACGGAGGGCAACCGCGACCTCAAGGACCTTCTCGGTGGCAAGGGTGCCAACCTCGCCGAGATGACCAACCTGGGTCTGCCGGTCCCCCCGGGCTTCACCATCACCACCGAGGCCTGCAAGGTCTACCTCGACAGCGGCGAGGCCCCGGCCGAGCTGCGCGAGGAGGTCAGCGCGCACCTCGCCGCCCTCGAGGCGAAGATGGGCAAGAAGCTCGGCCAGTCGGACGACCCGCTGCTGGTCTCCGTGCGTTCCGGCGCCAAGTTCTCGATGCCGGGCATGATGGACACGGTCCTCAACATCGGCCTCTCCGACGAGTCCGTCACCGGTCTCGCCGCCCAGGCCGGCAACGAGCGCTTCGCCTGGGACTCGTACCGCCGCCTGATCCAGATGTTCGGCAAGACCGTTCTCGACGTGGACGGCGAGCTGTTCGAGGAAGCCCTCGACGAGGCCAAGGCCGCCAAGAAGGTCACCGTCGACACCGACCTCGACGCCGCCGACCTGAAGAAGCTGGTCACCCGCTTCAAGAAGATCGTCGCCAAGCAGGCCGGCCGCGACTTCCCGCAGGACGCCCGCGAGCAGCTCGACCTCGCCGTCGAAGCGGTCTTCAACTCCTGGAACACCGACCGCGCCAAGCTCTACCGGCGCCAGGAGCGCATCCCGAGCGACCTGGGCACCGCGGTCAACATCTGCTCCATGGTCTTCGGCAACCTCGGCCCCGACTCGGGTACCGGCGTCGCCTTCACCCGCGACCCGGCCACCGGCCACGCGGGCGTCTACGGCGACTACCTCCAGAACGCCCAGGGCGAGGACGTGGTCGCGGGCATCCGCAACACCGTGCCGCTCGCGGACCTGGAGACGATCGACAAAGTCTCGTACGACCAGCTCATGACGATCATGACGACGCTGGAGACCCACTACAAGGATCTCTGCGACATCGAGTTCACCATCGAGCGCGGCCAGCTGTGGATGCTGCAGACCCGCGTCGGCAAGCGCACCGCCGGCGCCGCCTTCCGCATCGCCACCCAGCTCGTGGACCAGGGGCTGATCGACGAGGCCGAGGCCCTCCAGCGCGTCAACGGCGCCCAGCTCGCGCAGCTGATGTTCCCTCGCTTCGACGAGGATGCCAAGACCACCCTGCTGGGCCGCGGCATCGCCGCCTCCCCGGGCGCGGCCGTCGGCAAGGCCGTCTTCGACTCGTACACGGCCGTCAAGTGGTCCCGCTCCGGCGAGAAGGTCATCCTGATCCGCCGCGAGACCAACCCCGACGACCTCGACGGCATGATCGCCTCCGAGGGCATCCTGACCTCGCGCGGCGGCAAGACCTCGCACGCCGCCGTCGTCGCCCGCGGCATGGGCAAGACCTGCGTCTGCGGCGCCGAGGACCTCGAGGTCGACACCAAGCGCCGCCGCATGACGGTCGGCGGGACGGTCGTCGAAGAGGGCGACGTCGTCTCCATCGACGGTTCCACCGGCAAGGTCTACCTCGGCGAGGTACCCGTCGTACCGTCTCCGGTCGTCGAGTACTTCGAGGGCCGCATGCACGCCGGCGCCGACGACGCCGACGAGCTCGTCGCCGCCGTGCACCGGATCATGGCCTACGCCGACCGCGTGCGCCGGCTGCGCGTGCGCGCCAACGCCGACAACGCCGAGGACGCGCTGCGCGCCCGCCGCTTCGGCGCCCAGGGCATCGGCCTGTGCCGCACCGAGCACATGTTCCTCGGCGAGCGCCGCGAACTGGTCGAGCGCCTGATCCTCGCGGACACGGACCAGGAGCGTGAGGAGGCACTCGGTGCCCTCCTGCCGCTGCAGAAGAAGGACTTCGTCGAGCTGTTCGAGGCGATGGACGGACTGCCCGTCACCGTCCGCCTGCTCGACCCGCCGCTGCACGAGTTCCTGCCCGACATCACCGAGCTGTCGGTGCGCGTCGCCCTCGCCGAGTCCCGCAAGGACGCCAACGAGAACGACCTGCGCCTGCTCCAGGCCGTGCACAAGCTGCACGAGCAGAACCCGATGCTGGGTCTGCGCGGCGTCCGCCTCGGCCTGGTCATCCCCGGCCTGTTCAAGATGCAGGTCCGGGCGATCGCCGAGGCCGCGGCCGAGCGCAAGAACGCCAAGGGCGACCCGCGCGCCGAGATCATGGTCCCGCTCGTGGGCACCGTCCAGGAGCTGGAGATCGTCCGCGAGGAGGCCGACCAGGTCATCGCCGAGGTCGAGGCCGCCACCGGCACCGACCTCAAGCTGACCATCGGCACCATGATCGAGCTGCCCCGCGCCGCCCTCACGGCCGGCCAGATCGCCGAGGCCGCGCAGTTCTTCTCCTTCGGCACGAACGACCTGACCCAGACCGTGTGGGGCTTCTCCCGCGACGACGTCGAGGCCAGCTTCTTCACCGCCTACCTGGAGAAGGGCATCTTCGGGGTCTCGCCCTTCGAGACCATCGACCGGGACGGCGTCGGCACGCTGGTCCGCAGCGCCGTCGAGGCCGGCCGGGCCACCCGCCCCGACCTCAAGCTCGGCGTCTGCGGAGAGCACGGCGGCGACCCCGAGTCCGTCCACTTCTTCCACGAGGTCGGCCTGGACTACGTCTCCTGCTCGCCGTTCCGGATTCCGGTCGCGCGCCTGGAGGCCGGCCGCGCCGCCGCCGAGGCGAAGGGCAGCGACAGCCGCTGACCGCTCCGCGGCCCCGACGCAGGGGCCCCCATTGACCGCGCCTGCCCCCGGGTTCCCTGACGTCCGGTGGCAGGCGCGTCTATTTCCCCGGCCTTGGCCGGTGTTCCACGGCGTTCCCCGGTGTTCCTCGGCGTTCGCGGTCGTTCCCCGGCGTTCCCCGGGCCCAGTATTGGTTCAAAGTTGTTCCAGATGCCTTAACAGCAACAGGCGGTGGACGGATCCCCACCCGTCCACCGCCTGCCGCCAATCCGCCGGACACGTCGGCGCTTCCCGGTGCGACCGACCGCCAGGCCCCGCAAAGCCCCCCACGGCCTTCGCGGAGCGTTTCGGTCGCGCCGGAGTGTGCCCGGCGGAGTACAGGATTTCGGTTGTCACACCTCCGCCGAAAGGGGTTTCAACTGTGGCTGAAAGGCCATGGTGACCACGTGTGACGGCGTGCATACTCGAGGGGCGGGGGGATTGCGGTTGCACAGGTGGGGGTTCGGGTGCTGCGTATCCATTTCACTGGAGTGGACCTCGCGCGCGTAAGGATGGCAGGGCGTCCGGATGCGTTGTGGGAAACGATTCTTAGTTTTCACCGCTTACGGGACCGGCGCGATACCCGGCTCTTCGGCGAGTGGCGTGCGGAAACGCGCACCAGGTTGAATGGTGAAACGCGACTTCTCGGTGCGCTGATACCGAGCCGCGGATATTTCCCCGATTTCCTGACCCCCGTGGAGGGGCGGTACGGGTGGGACGTGGGCCTCGACGCACTGCGCGGGATCCGCCCCGAGCGGCTGCGCCGCGAACTCACCCTGCTCGGCCGGGGCGTGGAGGCGGGCTCGGGCATGGCCGCGGCCTTCGGGATGCCGGCTGCGGCGGGCGGCGCCGCCTCCCGCGGCCCCGAGGCCCTGGTCCCCAGGCGGCTGCGGGACTTCATGGAGGGGGACACCGCGCACCTGCCCCGGCTGCTCGGGGAGCTGCGCGGGTACCACCGGGCGGCCGTGGAGCCGTACTGGAGCCACATCCAGGCGCAGATCGAGGCCGAGCGGGCCGCGCGGGGGCGGGCGCTGCTCGACGGCGGAGCGGACGAGCTGCTGGCCTCGCTGCCGCCGATGCTGCGGTGGCGGGCGCCGGTGCTGGAGTGCGACTACCCCGTGGACCGGGACGTACGGCTGCGGGGGCGCGGGCTGCTGCTCCAGCCCTCCTTCTTCTGCCGGCGCACGGCGGTGACCCTGCACGATCCGGAGCTGCCGCCCGTGCTGGTGTATCCGGCGGCGGCCGAGTCGTCCTCGGCGCAGGCCGGCGGTGAGGCGGCCCGGCCGGCGGAGGAGCGGCGGCGGCACCGCCAGCACACCCTGGGCAAGCTCGTCGGGCACACCCGGTCGGTGGTGCTCCAGGCGATCGGCGACGGGGCCACCACGAGCGAGCTGGCGCGGCGGGCCGGGGTCTCGCTGGCCTCCGCGAGCCAGCACGCGGGGGTGATGCGGGAGGCTGGGCTGGTCACCACGCTGCGGCGGGGCAACGCCGTGCTGCACACGGTGACGCCGCTGGGGGCCGCGCTGCTCAAGGGCGGGGCCGTGATGTCGTAACGGGCCGCGCCCCGGCGGGTTCGAGACCCCGCCGGGGTGCGGCCGGTGGTGCGGTGCGGGGTCGTTGCCAGGGGCTCTGCCCCCGGACCCCCGCGCCTCAAACGCCGGCGGGGCTGGATTTGGCCCCCGGCCGGTGGTGCGGTGCGGGGCCGTTGCCAGGGGCTCTGCCCCCGGACCCCCGCGCCTCAAACGCCGGCGGGGCTGGATTCGGCCAGGGGCTCTGCCCCCCGACGCGCGCGCCTCACATGCCGGTCGGGCCCGGTCAGACGCGGAAGGGGCCCGTGACCTCGTAGGTGATGCCGCCCGAGGAGCTGCCGCTCGTGCCGCGCTGGCTGCTGAAGTAGAAGCGGTTGCCGGCGGGGGAGAAGGCCGGGCCGGTGACCTCCGAGGAGGACTGGCCGGTGATCCGGAGGAAGGGGGCCACCACGTCGTCCGGGGTGATCACGCAGATCTCCATGTTGCCGCCGTCCTCGGCGATGTACAGGTCGCCGTAGGAGGAGCCGGTGACGTTGTCCACGCCCGTCAGCGGGGCCGTGCCGCTGGGAACGAGGGAGTCGTCGTAGGCCAGCTCGTAGGTGTTCGTGGCGACGTTGAGCTGCCAGACGCGGTTGTCGCCCTTGGTGGTGAACCACACGGTGTCGTTGGCGTAGTGGCAGCCCTCGCCGCCGTTGAACTTCTTCGCGCCCGAGACCTGGCTGCGGGTCACCGTCGGGGAGCCGTCCGGGTCCGGCACGTTGGCCCAGGTGAAGGAGCCCGAGGTGGCCGTGCCGGCCTTGAGGACCTGGAGGGTGCCGGTGGAGAGGTTGCCCCAGGTGGTGGGGACGAACCGGTAGAAGCAGCCGCTGGAGTCGTCCTCGGTGAGGTAGATGACCTTGCGGACCGGGTCGGCGGCGGCGGCCTCGTGGTTGAAGCGGCCCATCGCGGAGCGGCGTACGGCGGCGTTCACGCCCCACGGGTCGGTCTCGTAGACGTAGCCGAGGCTGACTTCCTCGGCGGACAGCCAGGTGTTCCAGGGGGTCGCGCCGCCCGCGCAGTTCCGGTTGGTGTTCGACAGGATCCGGTAGGCGGAGGTGATCGAACCCGAGGAGTCGAACTTCACGGCGCTGGCGCCGCCGGTGGAGGAGATCTCCGAGTTGGACACGTAGATCCAGCCCGTGCCGTCGGCGAAACAGGCGCCGCCGTCGGGCGCGCTGTGCCACTTGTAGGTGGTGGAGCCGACGTTCTGGCCGGATCGGGCGATCACCCGGCTGGTGAAGCCGGCCGGCAGCATGATGCCGTTCGCGTCGGCCGCGCCGAGCGCCCCGTAGGGGCCGGCGCCGGGCTGGGCGGGAGCCGCGTAGGCCGCGCCGTGCATCAAGGTGCCGCCGAAGGCGGCGGCCGAGGAGCCGATGACGGCCCCGCGAAGGAAGGTACGACGTTCCACGGTCACTCCTGTGGGAGGAGGAGGCTCCGCGCCCGGTCGGACGCGGAGTCGCACACGCGTCGAGGAACTTAGAAGTGCTGAGTTGACGTGACGTCAATTCCATATGAAGAGGGAGCGACCGGCTCGGGGTCAATCCGTCTGGAGGGATTTTCGGGATATCGGGACGCCCGGGACGACGTATTGCGGGACTTTCTACCCTGGGGAGGGCCCCGGTGCGGGAGGATGGTGGACCCATGAGCCCTCACGCAGCCGTCTTCGACATCACCGGCCGAGCCGACCTCGACGTCGTGCTGCGCCGCTTCTACACGGCGGCCTTCGCCGACCCGCGGATCGGGCCCTTCTTCACCGAGATCGCCGGCACGGACCTCGACGTGCACCTGCCCCGGATCACCGACTTCTGGGAGCGGGCCCTCTTCCGCAGCGCCGACTACCGGCGCGACGCCTTCGCCCCGCACGCGGCCCTCCAGGCGGCCCGTGAGATGACCGCCGAGGACTTCGGCCGCTGGGTACAGCTGTGGCGGGCCACGATCGACGGACTGCACCGGGGGCCGAACGCGGAGCGGGCCAAGGCGCAGGGCGAGCGGATCGCGCTGGCCCTGCACAAGCGGCTGGCCGGCGCCGGCGCCTCGCTGGAGAGCGCCGACGGGCTGGGCTTCGTACCGCTGGCGGCCCTGCAGCTGCGCTCGCCCGTGGCCTGACCTGCGGCTTCGGGAAACCTTGAAGAGGTTTCGCGCGGAGCGATGAGTTTCCCGGGAACCCGTGGTCTACCTCTCGAAAGCGACGCCGACGCACCGAGAGAAGAGGGACCGCGATGTCCTCCACCATGATCTTCGTCAACCTGCCGGTCAAGGACCTCGAGGCCACCAAGACCTTCTGGGGCAAGCTCGGTTACACCTTCAACGCCCAGTTCACCGACGAGAACTGCGCCTCGATGCCCATCACCGACTCGATCGTGGCCATGTTCCTGACCGAGGCGCGGTACAAGGACTTCACCCACAAGGCCATCGCGGACGCCACCACCACCTCCGAGGTGCTGCTGTGTCTGAGCGCGGAGAGCCGCACCGCCGTCGACGAGTTCGTCGACGGGGCCCTGGCGGCCGGCGCCACCGAGCCCCGCCCCGCCCAGGACCACGGCGTCATGTACGGCCGGGCCTTCGACGACCTCGAGGGCCACACCTGGGAGATCATGTGGATGGACCCGGCGGTGATCCAGTCCTGACCGGGGCCGATCGGTTCGAGGACCCTCAGGCCGAGGTCGCGGCGGTCCGTACCGGGTACGTCCGGACCGCCACCTCGTCGTCGTCCAGGCAGAGCCCGGACTCCAGGTCGAAGCGCTGCTTGAGCAGCGGCGAGGCCACGAAGAGCCGTCCGGCGGCCGAGCCGACCAGCCCGCGCGAGAGCACCTGTGCCCCGGTGAAGGGGTCCCGGTTGCCGATGGCGTACGGGCGTCCCGCACGGTCGACGAACACGGCGGCCTGGCTCCCGTCGGGCAGCAGCGCCGCCACCCCGCGCCCGGGGATCAGCGCCGACAGCTCGCACACGGTGAGCCAGCCCTCCGCCACCTGCAGTTCCACGGTCATCGAGTGCCTCCCAGGGGCTCCAGGGTCAGCACGGTCAGGTCGGGCTTGACCTGGCCGCGCTCGGGGACGAACTTCACGCTCGGGTCGGGTGCGCCGGGGGCGTTGACGAAGGACACGAACCGGCGCAGCCGCTCCGGGTCGTCCAGGGTCTCGGCCCATTCGTCGCGGTAGTGCGCCACGTGGTCGGCCATCAGCGACTCCAGCTCCGCGCACAGCCCGAGCGAATCGCGCACGATCACGTCCCGCAGGTGCTCCAGGCCGCCCTCCAGCCGGTCCAGCCAGGTGGACGTCCGCTCCAGCCGGTCCGCGGTGCGGATGTAGAACATCAGGAACCGGTCGATGAGCCGCACCAGTTCGGCGTCGGACAGGTCCTGGGCCAGCAGGTCGGCGTGGCGTGGGGTGGCCCCGCCGTTGCCGCCGACGTAGAGGTTCCAGCCGCTGGCCGTCGCGATGATCCCGAAGTCCTTGCTCTGCGCCTCCGCGCACTCGCGGGCGCAGCCGGAGACCGCCGACTTGAGCTTGTGCGGGGCGCGCAGGCCCCGGTAGCGCAGCTCCAGGTCGATGGCCATCCGTACCGAGTCCTGGACCCCGTAGCGGCACCAGGTCTGGCCCACGCAGGACTTCACCGTCCGCAGGGCCTTGCCGTACGCGTGACCGGACTCGAATCCGGCCTCGACGAGCCGGGCCCAGATGCGGGGGAGGTCGTCCAGGGCGGCGCCGAAGAGGTCGATGCGCTGCCCGCCGGTGATCTTCGTGTAGAGGCCGAAGTCCCGGGCCACCTCGCCGATCACGATCAGCTTGTCGGGGGTGATCTCGCCGCCGGGGATGCGCGGGACGACCGAATACGAGCCGTTGCGCTGCATGTTGGCGAGGAAGTGGTCGTTGGTGTCCTGGAGGGCGGCCTGCTCCCCGTCCAGGACGTAGCCGCTCGCGCCGAGGGTGGGGGCGAGCGAGGCGATGATCGAACCGACGGTGGGCTTGCAGACCTCGCAGCCTTCGCCGCCGCGCGCCTCCTCGCGGCCGTGGCTGTCCAGGAGCCGCTCGTACGAGGTCACGCGCAGGGTGCGGACGATCTCGTAGAGCTCGGCGCGGGTGAAGGGGAAGCAGCCGCAGAGCCCCTTGTCGGCGGCGGGCGGCATCAGCTGGCCGATCACCTTGAGGCAGCTTCCGCACCCGGTGCCCGCCTTGGTGCACTTCTTGACCTCGGGGACGGTGCTGTGGGCGGTGATCGCCTTCTTGGTGACGTTGTGGCAGGAGCAGATCACCGCGCCGTCCGGGAGCGAGGCCGGGCCGAGCGCCACGGGTGCGCCGACGCCGGCGGGCAGCACCAGCTGCTCGGGGGTGACGGGCGGTACGGAGCCGGTGAGCGGGCGCAGCAGGCCGTAGGAGTCGGCGTCGCCGACCAGGACGCCGCCGAGGAGGACGCCTTCGGCGGAGACGACCACCTTCTTGTAGACGCCGGAGCGGGAGTCGGAGTAGACGACGTCGAGGCTGCCGGCGGTGGCGCCGTGGGCGTCGCCGAAGGAGGCCACGTCCACGCCGAGGAGCTTGAGCTTGGTGGAGAGGTCGGCGCCGGTGAACTCCTTCTCGCGGCCCAGCAGGTCCGCCGCGGCCGTCTCCGCCATCTCGTAGCCGGGGGCGACCAGGCCGTAGACGCGGCCGTCGGAGGCGAGGGCGCACTCGCCGATGGCGTAGACGTGCGGGTCGGAGGTGCGGCAGCGGGCGTCGACGGAGATTCCGCCGCGTTCGCCGACGTCGAGGCCGCTCTCGCGGGCGAGCTGGTCGCGGGGGCGGACGCCGGCGGAGAAGACCACCAGGTCGGTGGCGACGCTGGAGCCGTCGGACAGCTTCATGCCGCTGACCGCGCCGTCCTCGCCGGTGAGGACCTCCTGGGTGCCGACGCCCGTGTGGACGGTGAGCCCCATGTTCTCGATGGTGCGGAGCAGGGCCGCGCCGCCGCCCTCGTCGACCTGGACGGGCATCAGGCGGGGCGCGAACTCCACGACCCGGGTGGCGAGGCCGAGGCCCTTGAGCGCGCCGGCGGCCTCCAGGCCGAGCAGGCCGCCGCCGACGACGGCGCCGGTGGTGCGCGTCTTCGCGTACTCCTCGATCGCGAGGAGGTCCTCGATGGTGCGGTACACGAAACAGCCCGGGGCGTCCTTGCCCGGGACGGGCGGCACGAAGGGGTAGCTGCCGGTCGCGAGCACGAGCACGTCGTACGGGAACACCTGGCCCGTGCGGGAGGTGACGGTGCGGGCGTCGCGGTCGATGGTCTCGGCGGGGTCGTCGAGGTGCAGGGCGATCCCGTGTTCCTCCATGAAGGAGGCGGGGGTGAGGGAGAGGTCCTCGGGGGTGCTGCCGGAGAAGTACGAGGTGAGGTGCACGCGGTCGTAAGCCGGGCGGGGCTCCTCGCAGAGCACGGTGATCCGGTGCGTGGCGGTCGCGCCGAGTTCGGCGAGCGCCTCCAGGTAGCGCTGGCCGACCATGCCGTGGCCGATGAGCACGAGGGCGGGCTTCCGGGTCCCGGCGGTCGTGGCGGTGGCCTGGGCGGTGGCCTGGGCGGTGCCCGGGGCGGGCGTGGGCGTGGCTGCGGCCATGATCAGGAGCCTCCGTCGTCGGTGAGCAGGTGGTGCAGGTCGGTCAGGGCCTCGCCGTCCTCCCAGCTGCGGGCGAGGGCGCCCACGCTGGACAGTTCGCCGAGCAGGACCCCGCCGACGAGGCGGTCGCCGCGGACGACGACCTTGCGGTAGGTGCGGCGGGTGGCGTCCGTGAGCCGGACCACGTCGTCGCCGGGGAGCGGGGTGGTCTCGCCGAAGGCGGCGAGGTCGAGGGGCCGGTCGCCGCCGGCGGTGAGGGTGAGGCGGGTCAGGGCGCGGGTGCCCGCGTAGGCGGGGTCCGCGGTGAGTCCCTCGCCGGTACCGAGGAGGACGCCGGCGAGGGCGTCGGCCTGTTCGAGGGCGGGCCCGGCCAGGCCGTACACCCGGCCCGCGTGCTCGGCGCAGTCGCCGATGGCGTGGATGCGGGGGTCGCTGGTGCGGAGCTCGTCGTCGACGAGGATGCCGGTGCGGACGTCCAGGCCGGCGGCCAGGGCGAGGCCCGTGCGGGGGCGGACGCCGCAGGCGAGGACGACGAGGTCGGCGTCGAGGCGGTAGCCGTCGGCGAGATCGACGCCGGTCACCCGGCGGGGCCCCTGGCCGGGATCGGTCCTTGCGGGCAGGCCCGGGGTGCGGGTGGCTCCGGGTGTGGCGGCCCTGGGGGGCGTTCCGGACTCTGCCCGGGCCCGCTCCTCGAACGCCGGAGGGGCTGGAATTCGGCTGGTGCCGCCGGCAGGGTGCGGTGACGTCGCCAGGCCTCGGACGCGGCATTCCGTGTGGATCTCCACGCCCAGGTCGGCCAGGTGGGTGTGCAGGAGTTCCGAGGCTTCCGCGTCGAGTTGGCGTTCCATCAGGCGTTCGCCCTGCTGGGTGAGGACCACCTGCGCGCCCCGCTCGGCCAGGGCGCGGGCCGCCGAGACGCCGAGGAGGCCGCCGCCGATCACCACCGCGCGCACGCCGGGACGTACGGCCTCCGACAGGGCCAGGCAGTCGTCCATGGTGCGGAAGGCGTGGACCCCGGCCGGGAGCTCGCGCCCCTCGGGTTCGAACAGGCCGCGGAGGGGAGGGAGGACCGGGTTCGACCCGGTGGCCAGGACGAGGGTGCCGTACGGCTCGACCGTGCCGTCGTCGCAGTGCACCACCTGCTCCGCCCGGTCGATCCGGACCGCCCGTACGGCCCGGCGCAGCGCCGGACCGGGGGCCGGGAGGGCCGTCACCTCCGGCGCGTACCGGCCGGCCAGGACCTCCGCGAGGAGGACCCGGTTGTAGGGGGCGTGCGCCTCCTCACCGAGGACGCGTACGTCCCCGCCCAGCCGGGCGGCGAGCCGCAGGCCCGCGAGGCCGCCGCCGATCACCACCACGCGTTGCTGTTCCGAGGTCATGACACGAGAGTGCGGGGCCGCTGTTTCCCCACGGCATCGCCGTTGTTTCCCTGACGGAACGCCGACCTCAGCGTGCGGGTTAAGCGCCCGTGAGGCGTTGCTCAAGGCCGCCTTAAGGATCAGCGGGACGGCCGGGGAGGCCACCGGACCGCCCTTAGCGTGGCCGTATGCGAGAGCGAGACATGGCGGTTCGGGTCAAGGGCGGAATGCTCGGCGGGGCGGGGACCGTCGCCCTGCTGTGGGCCGCGCAGGTGCGGCCCTCGGCCCGGCTCGACGCGCTGTTCGCCACCGCCGCGCACCTGACCGGCCTGCTCGCCGGGTACGGGGTGCTCGTCCTGCTGTTCCTCATGGCCCGGGTTCCCGCCGTCGAGCACGGGGTGGGCGCGGCCCGGCTCGCCCGCTGGCACGCGCTGGGCGGCCGCCACGTCCTGCTGCTCTGTTTCGGGCACACGGCCTTCGCGCTCTGCGGCTACGCCGTGCACGAGGGGGTCGACGTGCTCTCCGCCGTCCGGGAGCTGCTCGGCTACCCGGCGCTGGCCGCCGCGGCGATCGGGACCGTCCTCCTGGTCGCCGTCGGCATCACCTCCGCCCGCTCCGTACGCCGCCGGGTCAGCCACGAAACCTGGCGGGGGGTCCACCTCCTGGTGTACCTCGCCGCCGCCCTCGCCTTCGGGCACCAGCTCGCCGGGCCCGACCTGGCCCTGGTCGCCTGGTTCTGGGCCCTCGCCCACGCCGTGGTCGCCGTCCTGCTGCTCTGGTACCGCGCCGTGGTCCCCGTACGCCAGGCCCTGCGGCACGCGCTGCGCGTCGCCGAGGTGCGCACGGAGGGGCCCGGGGTGGTCTCCGTCCTCGTCTACGGGGAGCACCTCGCGGAGCTGCGCGCGGAGCCGGGGCAGTTCCTGCGCTGGCGGTTCCTGCAGCGCAGGCTGTGGCACACCGCGCTGCCGTTCTCGCTGTCGGCGCCGGTCCGCGGGGACACCCTGCGCATCACCGTGAAGGCCCTCGGCGGCCACTCCCGCCGGATCCGCCGGCTGCGTCCCGGCACCCGCGTCCTCGCCACCGGGCCCTTCGGGGCGCTCACCGCGGCCCGCCGGACCCGGACCAAGGTGCTGCTGATCGCCGGCGGGGTCGGGATCACCCCGATGCGGGCGCTGTTCGAGACCCTGCCCGGCGGGCCGGGGGACATCACCCTGCTCTACCGGGCGGGCGCCGAGGAGCACCTCGTCCTGCGCTCCGAACTGGAGGCCATCGCCGCCGAACGGCAGGCCGGGCTGCACTACCTGCTCGGGCCGTCGGGCGCCGCCTTCGACCCGCTGGCTCCACAGGCGCTGGCCGCGCTGGTCCCGGAGCTGGCCGAGCACGACGTGTACCTGTGCGGGCCGCCCGGCATGGCGGACGCCACCCAGTCCGCGCTGGTGCGGGCCGGGGTGCCGGCGGGGCGGATCCACGCCGAGTGCTTCGGCTTCTGAGCCCGCCGCTGAGCCCGCTTCCGCTTCCGCCTCCCGAGAGGTCGCCGCACCATGCGTCACCCGCTGCACGTCGCCCTGCCCGTGTCCCTTCCCGCTTCGCGGGGCTCATCCCCTACCCGCCCTTCGCCCGTTCCCCGGGCTCTGCCCGGACCCGGTCCTCAAGCGCCGGACGGGCTGGAGGTGGGCCCCGGCCGGTCCGGACCGGGTCCGCACGTGCCGCACGTGCCGGGCGGGCTGGAGGTGGACGGCGGCCGGTCCGGACTCGGTCCTCGAGTGCTGGGCGTGCTGGAGGTGGGCCCGGGTCGGTCCGGACCGGGGCCTCGCGTGCCCGGCGGGCCGAAGGTGGCGGCGGCCCGGCACCGCAGGCCCCGTTCCTCGCCGGCGCACGCGGTGCTGGCCGCGCTGGGATCCGTACCGCCCGCCCGGCGGCTGGCGGCCGGGCTCGGGCTGGCCAGTGTGCTGGCGGCGAGCGTGCTGACGGCGGCGGTGGATCCGTCGGCTCCCGTGGCCCCGGACCGGGCTCCGGCCAGGCAAAGCTCAACCTTTGCGCAAGTTTCCGGGGATTGATGGCCAGTGCACCCAACGCCTCCATAGGGTCGGGCCGTGCCTGACATATCGACAACCATGATCATCGTGCTGTGCGTGGCCGCCGCGGCGGCCGGCTGGATCGACGCCGTCGTGGGCGGTGGCGGCCTACTGCTCCTGCCCGCCCTGCTGCTCGGCCTGCCGAACGCCCACCCCGCCACCGTCCTCGGCACCAACAAGGCCGTGGCCATCGTCGGGACCTCGGGCGCGGCCGTGTCGTACCTGCGCAAGACCCCGGTGGACGTGAAGCTCGCCGTCCGCATCGGTCTGGCCGCGCTCGCCGGCTCGATGGGCGGGGCCGCCCTGGCCGGCGGCATCAGCAAGGACGCGCTGCGCCCGTTGATCATGGTGGTGCTGGTCGTCGTCGCGGCGTTCGTCCTCTTCCGCCCCGCCTTCGGCACCACTCCCGGAGCCGCGCCCGTCAGCCGACAGCGCGTCCTGCTCACCATCGCCCTGGCCGGCCTCGGCATCGGCTTCTACGACGGCCTCATCGGACCCGGCACCGGCACCTTCCTGGTCCTGGCGCTGACGGCCCTGCTCCACCTCGACCTGGTCACGGCTTCGGCCACGGCGAAGATCGTCAACGTGTGCACCAACGCCGGAGCGCTCGCCATGTTCGCCTACCAGGGCATGGTGCTGTGGCAACTGGCCGCCCTGATGGCCGTGTTCAACCTGGCCGGCGCCATGGTCGGAGCCCGGATGGCGCTGAAGAAGGGCAGCGGATTCGTCCGCGGAGTGCTCCTGACGGTCGTCGGGGCCCTGGTGGTCAAGCTGGGCCTCGAGCAGTGGGGCTGACCTGCGGCTGACCGGCCGACGGGGGATAAAGTTCCGGTCGTGCCCCACCTTGAGATATCCGACCTGATCACCGTCACCGATCCGCTCAGCGGGGCGCGACTCCCCGTGCGCCGGGGCGATGTGGTCCGCCGGCTCGACGAGGCCGGGGACCCGCGGGGGGCCCGGATCGTCGCCGGGCTGCCGGCCGGTCCGGACGACGTGCTCGACCCGCTCGCCGTGGACCGGCTGATGATCGGCGTCCACACCGAGCTGCAGCGGCTCAGCGAGGAACTGCGCATCGGGGAACGGCTGGTGCACGTACTGGACCCGCTGTTCGAGGCGATCCGCGAGATCGCCGGCCGCCGCGGCCGGTTCCGACTGGTCGACATCGGATCGGGGCTCGGGTACCTCGTCCGCCGGCTGGCGTCCACCGGGGCCCTGGGCCCGAACGTCGAGCTGATCGGCGTCGACCTCGACGCCGCGCTCGTCGCCGAGGCCGACCGGCTGGCCCGCGCCGAGGGGCTCGACTGCCGGTTCGTCCACGGCAACGCCTTCGACCTGCCGGAGGTCGCCACCGTCTACGTCTCCACCGGGCTGCTGCACCACTTCCGCGGCCCCGCGCTCGCGGATTTCTTCGAGGCGCAGGCCGACTCCCCGGCGCTCGCCTTCTGCCACTTCGACATCGCCGCCACCCGGATGGCACCCGTGGGCGCCTGGATGTTCCACCGGGCCCGGATGCGCCATCCGCTCGGCCGCCACGACGGGGTCGTCTCCGCCCGGCGCGCCCACTCGGACGAAACCCTGCTGCGCGCCGCGACCGTACCGGGCATCCGGCCGCTGCTCTACGAGCCCCGGGGGCTCTCCAACCCCTTCTGCACCACGCTGCGCCCGGTCCTCGGCATCCGTCCCTACCTGGAGGACCCCCTGCGCCAGGCCCTCGGCCGCGCCTCCCGTCGGCTCGTGGGCGCGGAGCACCTGACCCGCGGCGGCCCGCCGGGGCACGACGGCGCGTCCTGGTCCGCCGCCGGAGCCGGGGCGGGGGCCGCGCGATGAACCCGGTCCTGCCCCTCGCCGCGCTCGGCCTCGTCGACGCGGCGTTCAGCGGCTTCCGCGCCTACGCCGGCCGGGACGCCCGGATCCGCAAGCACCGCGCCGTCGTCCGGGCGTCCCTGCGCGGGCTGGCGGTCGGCGCCGTCCTGCTGCTCGCCCCCGCCCTCACGGCCGGCGCCGTCCTGCTGCTCGCCGAGGACCCGGACCGGGCGTACGGGGCCCTCGTAGACGGCGGGACCGGCTTCCTCGTCCCGCTCGGGGCCTACGCCCTCGCCGTCGGGCTCTCGCTCGCCGCCTACTTCGCGCTGCCGTTCCGGGCCGGCACCCTCGCCGTGGTCGTCGGGCTGGGCCCGCTGACCCTGGCCCGGCCGCTGGTCGTGGCCGCCGCCTGCGCCGGATCGCTCGTCGCCGGCGGCGGCTGGACCTCGCTCCTGGTGGGAGCCGTGGCGGGCGTGGCGGTCCTGTGCGTCGAGCCGTACGTCCACCGCCGCTGGTACGCGTTTCCCGCCTAGGCCGTCTCTTTCGGATCCTGCGCGGCCCGGGCCACCAGGAAGAGGAACAGTCCGCAGGCCGTCACGAGCAGCCAGCCCGGCCGGGACGCCCGGGCGAGGCCGTCCGGGCCGGCGCCCGCGGCCAGGGCCCCCGCGACGGCGATGCCGACCGCCGCTCCGACTTGCCGGGCGGTGGAGGCGACGGCCCCGGCCACCCCGGCGCGGGACGGCGGAAGTCCGCCGACCGCGGTATGGGTGAGGGGCGCGTTGGCGAAGCCGAAGCCGATGCCGATGAGCAGGTAGGCCGCGAGGAGCCGCGGCACGCTCGTGTCCGGGCCCAGGTCCACCAGGCAGAGCCCGCCCGCCGCGGTGAACCCACCGGCGAGGAGCAGCGGACGCCCCGGCCCGAGGCGCCCCGTCAGAACGCCGGACCACGGACCGCACACGGTGGCCCCGAGCGCCATCGGCAGGGTCGCCGCCCCGGCCGCGAGCGGGGTCCAGCCGCGGGCGTCCTGCAGGTACAAAGTGGTGAGCAGCAGGCTCACGTTCAGCGCGGCGAACACCGCCACCGCGCCCAGAACCGCCGAGGCGAAGGGCGGCCGCCGGAACAGTCCGACGTCGATCAGGGGCTCGGGGCGGCGGAGTTCGACCCGGGCGAAGGCCGTCGCCGCCGCGACGACGGCGTAGCAGACCAGGGCGGCGGGGGAGCTCCAGCCGATCCGGGGGCCTTCGATCAGGACGCCGACCGAGACGCACACGGCTGTGGTGAGGAGGAGCTGGCCGGGCAGGTCGAGCCGCCGGGCCCGCTGTCCGCGGGACTCCGGGACGAACAACGCGACCAGGACGAGTGCGCCGACGACCACCGGAACGTTGATCCAGAACACCGACCGCCAGCCGAACGCCGCGATGAGGGCCCCGCCGATGACCGGGCCCGCCGCCATGCTGAGCCCGAAGACCGAGGCCCAGATGCCGATGGCCCGGGCCCGCTCCCGGGGGTCGGGCATCGCGTTGACCACGATGGCCAGGGCCACCGGGCTCAGCATCGAGGCCCCGACTCCCTGGACGGCCCGCGCCGCGACGAGGAAGCCGAGCGACGGAGCGAGGGCGCAGGCGAGGGACGCGAGAGCGAAGACGACCAGCCCGCACCGGAACACCCGGCGGCGTCCGAAGCGGTCGGCGAGGGCGCCGGAGGCGATGAGGAGGCTGGCCAGGACCATGGTGTAGGCGTCCACGACCCATTCGAGGCCGTGGATGCCCGCGTCCAGGCCGCGTCCGATCGCGGGCAGGCCCACGTTGACGATGGTGGTATCGACTCCGATGAGGAACATGCTCAGCGCGCAGACGGCCAGTACCGTCCATCGGCGGCGCGGGCCGAGTCCGGGCGCCGCGGCCGCTCCGGCCGGGATCGTCGTGGTCATGGGTCCGCCTTGGGTCCGCGACCGCCTGTCGGCTGCCGGCTTCGGATGTCGGCCCATGCTCGGACCGGGTGGCGGGCGCGGCCCAGGAAATTTGCCGGTACCGCAAAATGGCCCCATGGACAGGGACGGCGAACGCGCCGAACGCGCCGGACAGGCCGAGGCCACCGAACAGGCGGAACTCAGGCGGACCCTCGACGCCATCGGCCCGCGGCTGCGTGCGCTGCGGCGCGAGCGCGGCCTCACGCTGGAGGCCCTCTCCGGGGCCACCGGGATCTCCGTGAGCACGCTCTCCCGCCTGGAGTCCGGCAAGCGGCGTCCGACGCTCGAACTGCTCATCCCGCTCGCGCGGACCCACCGCGTCGCCCTGGACCAGCTCGTGGCGGCCCCGGTCACCGGTGACGCGCGCGTCCACCTGAGGCCCCGCCGCCGGGACCACGGGAGCGTCCTGGTCCCCCTGACGCAGTACCCGGGCCGGGTTCAGGTCTTCAAGCAGGTGCTGGCGTACCGGGAACCGAAACTGGTGACCCACACCGGCCACGAGTGGCTCTACGTGCTCGCGGGCGAGCTCCACCTCGTCATCGGCGAACGGAGCCTCAGCCTGCGCCCCGGCGAGGTGGCCGAGTTCGACACCGGTGAACCCCACTGGTTCGGACCCGCCGAGGGCGAGGTGGTGGAGATCCTGCACCTGTTCGGTCCCCACGGCGACCAGGCGGTCGTCCGCACCAACTAGACCGTGCCCGACTCACACGTGCCCGACTCACACGTGTCCGTTCAGTACGTGCCCGTCAGGTGGGCGAAGACGACCACGTTGCCCTGGTAGCCGGTGCGCGGGGAGAAGCCCCCGCCGCAGGTGATGACGCGGAGCTCGGACCGCGGTGACGACCCGTACACGCGGGAGTCGGGGAAGGCCTCGGCGTCGTAGACCTCCACGGCGTGGACGGTGAACACGGCCGTACGTCCGTCGGCGCGGGCGATCTCGATCAGGGCGCCCCGGCGCAGCGCGCCGAGGTGGTAGAAGACCGCGGGCCCGGTGGCGTCGTCCACGTGCCCGGCGACGACGGCGGTGCCGGTGGCGCCCGGGGTGGTGCCCTCGCGGTACCAGCCCGCCAGGTCCCGGCGGGCCGGCGGCGGCACTTCGAGACTGCCGTCGGCCTGGAGTCCCAGTCCGGTGAGCGGGGCGTCCACCCGGATGGACGGGATACGGATCCGGGCGGGCGGAGAACCGGGGAGTGCGGCGATGGCCCCGGGGAACTGCGCCTGGGCGCTCAGCGCCTCGCCGGGGGAGGGCAGGGGAGGCCCGACGGGCTCGCCGGAGCCGCTGCCGACGAGCCAGACGCCGATGCAGGTGGCGAGTGCGACGAGCCCGCCACCGCGGGCGCGGCGTGCCTCCATGCGGCCCCCTCGGCTTGGTGACGTGGTGACGTGGTGGCTGACCGTCGCCCGGCCCCGCGAACGGGGGGGACCTCGCGGGGCGGGCGACGGGGGACGGTACCGGTCGGACCGCGGACCGAGCCGCGGTGGGCGTCCGTCAGTTCCGCGTGCCGCTCGCCCGGCGACGCAGGAACCAGGTACCGCCGACGGCGGTTGCGGCCAGCACTGCCGCTCCCGCCGCGATCTTGGCGGGGTCGGTGGTGGTGGTCGTGCCACCGCCCACCCCGGTGCGCACGTGGCCCTGGGGGGCGCGGTCGTGCTCGGTGACGATCAGGTCGCCGGTGGCGAACTTGCCGTTCGCGCAGGTGGCGCCGATCGCGTGGGTGCCGGGGCGGGTTGCGTGAGCGACCTGGAACTGTCCCACGACCACCTCCTTGTGGGTGCCCGGGACCAGTTTGAAGCGGCCGCCTCCGACGGTGGTGGCGTCGCCCTCGGCGTGACTGCCGGGGCCGCAGGCCTTGGTGTTCACCGTGACGGTGGTGCCGGGGGCGGCGGACTTGGGCCAGACCTCCAGCGGCGCGAAGTCGCCGGCCGCGAAGCCCGTCATGCCGAAGCCCGTCATGCCCAGGTCCGCGGCGGCGACCGCGCCGGCCACCGGGCCGGTGAACGCGGCGGCGGTCAGCGCGGTGGCGGTGAGCACGTGGGCGGTGCGTCGTCGCATGGGAGGTCTCCTGTGGACACGGGGTCGTGTTTCCGAGGTAACCCGGGTGTGGGGGCCGCCGCCTGCTGATGTGGTGTCAGATTGGTGCCGGGTGGTGGGGTGACGGGAGTGTTGTCGCAGGTGGGGCGGGGTGCGGGGGCATTTGCGGGGCCCCACCCCGTCCGGGTGACGGGGGCCTCGCGGGTGCGGGTCGGCGCTGAGCGGAGCCTCTCCCCGCCGGAAGGCGTCAGGCCGGGGGGGAGGGTGAGGGTGGCCGCGGCGCCGGTGGGGACGGGGTTGGCGAGGGTGACCCGGGCGCCGATGACCTGGGCCTGGCCCAGGGCGATGGTCAGGCCCAGGCCCGTGCCCTGGCCGCGTTCGGTCGCGCCCGTCAGGAACCGCTGCGGGCCGTCCCGTAGCAGGGTCTGCGGGAAGCCCGGGCCGTGGTCGCGGACGGTGACCGTGTTCCCGGACACCGTCACGGTGATCGGGTCCCCGCCGTGCCTGCGGGCGTTGACCAGCAGGTTCGCCAGGATCCGCTCCAGCCGCCGGACGTCCGTGCGGACCCGGGCCGTGCCCTCGGCGGCGCCCAGGACCTGCGCCTCCACCCCCGAACGCCGGGTGACCGCTTCCACCAGCGGCCCCAGGGGGTGGACGTCCAGTTGGGCCACCTCGCGGTCCCCGTCCAGCCGGGCCACCTCCAGGAGGTCCTCCGTCAGGCTGCACAGCGCCGCGACCCGGTCGCGCACCAGCTCCGTGGGCCGCCCCGGAGGAAGCAGTTCGGCGGCGGTGTGCAGACCCGTCAACGGGGTCCGCAGCTCGTGCGCCACGTCCGCCGTGAACCGCTGCTCCGCCACCAGCCGCCGCTGCAGGCTCGCCGCCATCGTGTCGACCGCCGCGGACAGCTGGGCCACCTCGTTCCGCGTCCCCGGTACGCCCGACGGGCCTATCCGCGCGTCCAGTTCGCCCGTACTGATCCTCCGGGCCGTCTCGGCGGCGGACCGCAGGTCCTTGCTCAGCCGACTGGCCAGTGCCGCTCCGCCGATCGCGGCGAGGGTGACGACGACGACCCCGAAGGCCACCAGCTGATGGTCGAGTTCCTCCAGTTCCGCCTGTTCGGCGGCCAGCGGCTGGCGTACGGAGAGCACTTGGTCACCGCCGACCGGCCGGGCGGCCCACACGGCCGGGCGGGGGCCGTCCAAGTCGAGGTAGGTGGTGCGCTGACCGGAGAGGGCGGCCTGCCGCAGCGGTTCCGGCAGGCTCGGGCAGTCGAGGCGCGCGTCGGCCTCCCCGACCTTGTCGAAGTCCAACTGGCCCGTGAGCTCGTACACCTGCCGCACCCGGACGAGCTGTGCGAGGGCGCTCTTGCGCGCCGCGTCGGCCACCTGGTTCGCGCGGGCCTCGTGGATCAGGACGCCGATGGTGAGCGCGACGAGCGAGCAGCCGACGGCGAGCAGGACGGCGATCTTCCACCGCAGGCCGAGCGAGTGCAGGAGGCGGCGGCAGCGGAGCAGGGTGCGCTTCACCGGCCCGCCCGGTTCGTGGGGGCGGGTGCTTCGGATCCGGTCGGCCGCGGGGCCGCCGGGCACTCGCCGGATCCCGGGCCGGAGATGGCGTTGCCGAACTTGTGCTCGTCGCTGAGGACGCTCATCCGCCGGCCGTCCCAGTGGTAGCGGATGTCGTGGGCGGAACCGTCGTCGTCGGTGGTGCGGACCAGGAGGTCGGTGCCGACGATGTCGGCGCTCATCCGGCGGCCGCTGGTGAACAGGATCGGAACGATCTTCTCGCCGGCCGCGGTGTAGACGCTCAGCACCGAACGCCCGGTCTGGCTGTCGGCGGCGACGATCAGCTCGAAGTTCCCGTCGCCCGTCAGGTCCGCGAACCGGGCCGGACGGAGCCCGGCCTTGCCCGGACCCTCGATCCTCTTCCCGTCGCCGAAGCGCTTCATCGCCTTGTCCGCACGGAGCACGGCCATCACGTCGACCTTCTCGATCCCCTCCGGCCCCACGGCCGGGGCGTCGGTGAGCGGCTGCGGCGGCGGTACCCGGCCGGCCACCGCCGTACCGCTGGAGCTCGGGGACCCGGTCCACGAGGGCCACAGCGGCCTCGGCCGGGGCTGGGAGGACACGGGCGGCGCGACCTCGCCGTGCCCGAGGCCCCCGGGTGCGGCGCAGCCGCCGAGGCCGAGGCAGAGCAGGGCGGCTGCGGCGAGGCTGCGGAGAGTCGGTCGATTCATGGAAGGCGGAACCGTCGGGTGGTGGGGGAGGCCGGGGCGTGGGGAGGCAGACTGACGGTAGACGGCGCCGGTCACGGAGACCGGGCGGTTGTGTAACAGCGGTGCGTAGGCGGGCTCCCGCGGCCGAAGTCGGGACCTTCGGCCCGTCCCGCGGCCGGGGGGAGTCCGGCGAGCAGCTCGGTCCGAATCGAGGGAGACCCGCATGACATCGGCCGATCGGCCGGAAGGCCACGGCGAAGGAACGGTTCCGCAGGTCCTGCTGGCGGAGGAGCTCCCGTTCTTCGTCTACGGGACCCTGCGCCCCGGAGAGGTCAACCACGACCTGTTCCTGCGCGGCCGCACGGCCGCCGAGGAGCCCGCCCGCCTCCCGGACGCGGCGCTGTACGAGGGCCCCGGCTACCCGTACGCCGTGGACCGCCCCGGCTCCGCCATAGCCGGAGAACTGATCACCCCGGCCCCCGGCGCGTACGGGGAACTCCTCGTGGCGCTCGACCTGCTGGAGGAGTACGCGGGCCCCGGTCACCCCGCCAACATCTACGACCGCACCGCCCGCGAGGCCCTGCGCCCCGACGGCACCCCGGTCCGCGCCTGGGTCTACCTGGCGGCCCCACCCGTGGCCCGCCACCTGGCCCGCTCCGGCGCCCGCATCCCGGGCGGCGACTGGCTGCGCCGCGGCTAGGCCGTCCGGCGGGTTACAGGCCTTCCGCGCCGCGGTTGCGCAGGCGTTGGCCGTACTGCTGGAGGATCCACAGCTCTTCCTGGACCGCCGCGAGCTGCTCCGGTGCGTCCTGGTGGCCGAGGCGGGCCAGGGTGCCCTGGATCTCGTGGATCCGGCGGTCGACCGCGCGGAGCCTGACCTGGACCAGCTGGACCCCGGCGTAGACCTCGTCCACGTTCTTCGCGTGGATGGCCTCGACGACGAGCTCGGTGACCAGCGCGCGGACGGTGTCGTTCGGCGCGGCGTCCCGGACCCGGTTCACATAGTCCTCGGTTGCGAGCGAAGCGCCGCCGGCGTCCACGATGGCCTGGCGCACGGCCGCGTAGGGCGGGGCGGTGAACTCGTCCATCCCGTACGCGTCGAAGGCCGGGGAGACCAGGGCGGGGCGCTGGAGCGCCAGCTTGAGCAGCTCGCGCTCGGTGATGTGGGCGGGGCTGCGCAGGTTCAGCGCGGGGCCGCTCGGAGTGGCGGCCGGCGCGGGGATGTCCCCGTACGAGTGGCCGGAGTTCCCGGACTGGCCCCGGCGCTGCTGCTGGGGCTGGTTGCCGCGCTCCCGGGCCCAGCGGTCGAGCTGGGCGATCCGCTTGACCACGAACTGCTCGTCCCGCATGCCCAGCATGCCCGCCAGCTGGACCGCCGACTCGTGCTGGATGGCGACGTTCTTGATCTTCTTGATGATCGGGGCGGCTTCCTCCAGCGCGGCCGCCCGCCCCGCCGGGTTCTCCAGGTTGTGCCGGGCCACGATGTGCTTCAGCGCGAACTCGAACAGCGGGGTGCGGGCCTCGACCAGACCCGATACGGCCGCGTCGCCCTGGGCCAGGCGCAGGTCGCAGGGGTCCATGCCGCCCGGGGCGATGGTGATGGAGGTCTCCGCGGCGAACTTCTGGTCGTCCTCGAAGGCCCGCAGCGCGGCCTTCTGCCCGGCCGCGTCCCCGTCGAAGGTGAAGATCACCTCGGCGGTCGCATTGTCCATGAGCAGCCGGCGCAGGATCTTGATGTGGTCGCCGCCGAAGGCGGTGCCGCAGGTGGCGATCGCGGTGGTGACCCCGGCCAGGTGGCAGGCCATGACGTCGGTGTAGCCCTCGACCACGACGGCCCGGGAGGTCTTGGCGATCTCCTTCTTGGCCAGGTCGATGCCGTACAGCACCTGGGACTTCTTGTAGATCGCCGTCTCGGGCGTGTTCAGGTACTTGGGGCCGTTGTCGTCGTCGCGCAGCTTGCGCGCGCCGAAGCCGACGACCTCGCCGCTGATGTCGCGGATGGGCCACATCAGCCGTCCGCGGAAGCGGTCGATGGGCTTTCCGCTGCGGCTGTCCTGGGCCAGGCCCGAGGTGATCAGTTCCTTGTCGCTGAAGCCCTTGCCGCGCAGGAAACGGGTCAGGTGGTCCCAGCCGGCCGGGCTGTAGCCGACGCTGAAGTGCTGGGCGGCGGCCTGGTCGAAGCCGCGCTCGGCCAGGAACTTGCGGCCGATCTCCCCTTCGGCGCTGCCGAGCTGGTCCGTGTAGAACTCGGCCGCGGCCTTGTGCGCCTCGACGAGCCGGATGCGCTCGCCGCGCCCGCTGCTGCCGGCGGTGTAGCCGCCCTCTTCGTAGCGCAGGGTGATGCCGGCCAGGCCGGCGAGCCGCTCGACCGCCTCCGAGAAGGAGAGGTGGTCGATCTTCATGACGAAATCGAGGGTGTCCCCGCCCGCCTGGCAGCCGAAGCAGTGGTAGAAGCCCTTGCTGGGGCTGACCTGGAAGGACGGGGACTTCTCGTCATGGAAGGGGCAGAGGCCCTTGAGGTTGCCGCCGCCCGCGTTGCGCAGCTGGAGGTACTCCGAGACCACGGCGTCGATCGGGACCGCGTCCCGTACCGCCTTCACGTCGTCGTCGTTGATCCGTCCTGCCACGCGTGAAGTCTACGGCCGGGCGGAGACAATCCCGTCAGGCCCCCTCGGCCGGAACCAGGGCCGAAATCGGAATGGACGGATCCGCCAGCTTCTCGCGGTCCACGGGCGCCTTCGACCTGATCAGGGCCTGGATGTCCTCCGTGACGTCCCACACGTTCACGTTCATCCCGGCCAGGACCCGGCCGTCCGAGAGCCAGAAGGCGACGAACTCCCGCTTGGCGGCGTCCCCGCGGATCAGCACCTGGTCGTAGCCGCCCGCCGGGGCGTACCCCGAGTACTCCAGGCCCACGTCGTACTGGTCGGAGAAGAAGTACGGAACCCGGTCGTACGAGACCTCCTGCCCCAGCATCGCCCGAGCGGCGGCCGGACCCCCGTTCAGCGCGTTCGCCCAGTGCTCCACCCGCAGCCGGGTCCCCAGCACCGGGTGGTGGGCGGCCGCCACGTCACCGACCGCGAAGACGTCCGGGTCGGAGGTGCGCAGCGAGGCGTCCACGGCGATCCCGCCCCCGTGCTCGCGGTCCACCAGGGCCAGACCCGAGGTCTCCGCCAGGGCGGTCCGCGGGGCGGCCCCGATCGCCGCGAGGACCGCGTGCGCCGGGTGCTCCTCCCCGTCGTCCGTACGGGCCGCCAGCACCATGCCGTCGTGCCCGACGATCTCCGTCAGGTGGGACCCGAAGTGGAAGCGGACCCCGTGCTCGGTGTGCAGGTCGGCGAAGAGCCGGCCGACCTCCGGGCCGAGCACCGCGTGCAGCGGGGTCGGCGCCGGCTCGATCACGGTGACCTCGGCCCCGTACCCGCGGGCCGCCGCCGCGACCTCCAGGCCGATCCAGCCGGCCCCCGCGATCAGCAGGTGCCCGTTGTCCCGGCCCAGCCCGGCGAGGGCCTTGCGCAGCCGCTCCGCGTGCGAGAGCCGGCGCAGGTGGTGCACCCCGACCAGCTCGGTGCCCGGGATGTCGAGCCGGCGCGGTTCGGCGCCGGTGGCGAGCAGCAGCTTGTCGTAGGGCAGCGCCGTGCCGTCGCCGAGTACCACCTTCTTGGCTTCCCGGTCGAGCTGGACCGCGGGCTGGCCGAGGTGCAGCTCGATGTCGGAGGCCGCGTACCAGGACGGCTCGTGCACGAAGACGCTCTCGCGCTCCTCCTTGCCCGCCAGGTAGCCCTTGGAGAGCGGGGGCCGCTCGTAGGGATGCTCGCGCTCGTCGCCGATCAGGATCACCCGCCCGGTGAACCCCTCGGACCTCAGCGTCTCGGCCGCCTTAGCCCCGGCGAGTCCTGCGCCGACGATGACGAACGTCCGGTGTGCGTCGACCACCTGATGCCTCCTCATAACCTCTGCGCCACATGCGGCCACATGCGAGCGTCCCGCACCGAGCCTGCCGCGTGAAGGGGGAGTGGCCCGATCGGCTCACCCTTCGGCGCGTCGCGTGCGCTGGGTGAGGCGGGCGTGCAGGGAGCGCGCGGAGGCGTCCGTGAGGGCCGCGATCTGGTCCACGACCGCCCGCTTCCTGGCCCGGTCGTCCGGGGCCTCGTCGAAGATCGCACGGAACTGCGGGTCCAGACCCTCGGGCGCGCGGGCGCTGACGGCCTCCGCGAGCTCCGCCAGGACGATGCGCTGATCGGCGCGGATCCGCTCCTGCTCGTCGCGCTGCATGACGTACAGGTCCGCCACCGCCTTCAGCACCGCGCACTCGTTGCGGGCCTCGCGCGGCACCACCAGCTCCGCCGCGTACCGGGTCAGCCGGCCGGTCCCGTACGCCTGCCGGGTGGCGCCCTCGGCGGCCAGGCAGAAGCGGCCGATCAACTGGCTGGTCGCGTCCTTCAGCCGGGCCTGGGCCAGGGCCGAGCCGTCGTAACCGTGCGGCCACCACTCCTGCTCCATCAGCCGGTCCAGGGCCTCGCGGAGCTCCTCCGGCTCGGTGTCGGAGGGCACGTACCGGCCGATCGCCACCCGCCAGATCTCGGTGCGCTCGGGCTCGGCGAAGAGCAGGTTCGGGTCGAGGTGGCCGGCGTGCAGGCCGTCCTCGAAGTCGTGGACGGAGTACGCCACGTCGTCCGACCAGTCCATGACCTGCGCCTCGAAGCACTTGCGGTCCGCGGGCGCGCCGCGGCGCAGCCATGCGAAGACCGGCAGGTCGTCGTCGTAGGCGCCGAACTTCACCGAGCCCGGGTCGGTGGGGTGGTCCCCGCGCGCCCAGGGGTACTTGGTGGCGGCGTCCAGGCAGGCCCGGGTGAGGTTGAGCCCGACGCTGACCAGGGTGCCGGTCTGCGGATCGGGGACGAACCGCTTGGGCTCCAGCCGGGTCAGCAGGCGCAGCGACTGGGCGTTGCCCTCGAAGCCGCCGCAGTCCTTGGCGAACTCGTTGAGCGCCTCCTCGCCGTTGTGGCCGAAGGGCGGGTGCCCCATGTCGTGGGACAGGCAGGCGGCTTCGACCAGATCGGGATCGCACCCGAGCGCGGCGCCGAGCTCGCGGCCGACCTGGGCGCATTCGAGGGAGTGCGTCAGCCGTGTACGAGGACTCGCGTCCCAGTCGTACGAACGCGACCCCGGGGTCACCACCTGGGTCTTCCCGGCGAGCCGGCGCAGGGCGCCGGAGTGCAGCACGCGGGCGCGGTCGCGCTGGAAGGCGGTCCGCCCGGGACGTTTGTCGGGCTCGGTGTCCCAGCGCTCGGTATCGGCGGGATCGTATCCGGCCGGCTCGCCGGACAGGCCGAGGTCGGGTCGGACAGGTGCGGTGGTGCCTTCCATGCCTTCCATGGCCCAAACGGTAACCGCACGAGCCGACGAGGCGGGTCAAGGGCAGCGAACCGAGCAAGGGGGAACAACAAGCCCGTTACGCGGTGGCCAGTTCGAGCGGCCGGCCCGGTCCTACGGGCACCGCGAGCGCGGCCGCGGCTTCGTCGTAGCGCTGGAGCACCAGCCGGGCCAGCGCCGGATGGGCGCCCAGCGGGGCGGCGGCCGGACCCGGCGCGGCGGCGGCGCTCGCGGCGGCGAAGCGGCCCGGGGCGGTGAAGTAGGAGGCGACCGCGACCCGGTGGAGCCCCCGCGCGGCCAGGGCCCGTACGGCGCCGGGCACTCCGGGCCCGGCGCCCGAGGCGTAGGCCGCCACCACGGGCACCCCGCCGAGCCGTTCCGAGAGGAGGCCGGCGGTGGCCCGCACATCGGTGGCGGAGTCGGGGTCGCGGGACCCGGCGGCGGCCAGCACCACCGCCGACCCGGCGCTCCAGCCGGCCTCCACGAGCCGGTCGTACAGAGCCTCGACGAGCAGCGGATGCGGGCCGAGCGGGGCGGCGACGCGGGTCCGCAGGTGCCCGGCGCGGGCGGCGGCGGCCGGCAGGTCCCGCTTGACGTGGGTGCCGCGGCCGAGCAGCAGCGGCACCAGGACGGCGGCTCCGGCGGCCCGTTCGAGGGTGTGGTCCAGCAGCGGGTGGTTCAGCTCGATGTGACCGAGCCGGACGTCGAGGCGGGGGCGGAGCTCACGGACCCGCTCGAGCAGGGCTTCGACGGTGTGGAGGGCGCGCGGATCGCGGCTGCCGTGGGCCACGGCGACGAGGGCGGGCTGCTGCATGGCGGGACTCCTGCGTGGTGTCGGGGGCGCAGACCGCTGAGCTGCGTACCGAGCTGGGAGGTGATCCGGGTCAGCAGCTCCGCCGTGGTCGCGGGCGGAAGCGGCGGAAGCGGCGGAAACGGCGGGAGGGGCGGGAGCAGCGGGGGCGGGGGGAGGGGAAGGGACTCGGGAGGGTGCGCCGGCTCCGTCATGAACCGATCCTGCGCGCGGCAGGTTGCCGGTGCGTTGCGCGGGCGTGACGGGTGTTTTCCACCTGCTCACAGCGGGGTGGCCGGCGGTGGTGGGGCGGGGGTGCTTCCCGTGCGGCCGATCGGCCGCCGACCGCGGCCGCCGCGAGCCGGGTCGGTAGGGGTCGGGTGGCTCGGTCGGTCGGGTGGCTCGGTGGGGCACGGTGGCGACCGTGGGAGCCGGCCGGGAAACCGCCGGGACCGTACACGCGTCCGTAGACGACAGGACCGCGAGCAGCGGAACTGCCGACAGCGGAGCCGGCAACAGGAGCACGGGGGGATCGCATTGAGGCGCGCAGCGGTACGAGGTCTGCCGGCGGCGGTACGAGACCGGCTGAAGGCCGTGCGCATCCGGCCGCCGCGTACCGTACGGGCCCGGCGGCGGGCGGTGCGGGTGGTGATGGCGGTCTGCGTGCTGGCCCTGCTGCCCTCGGCGTGGACGCACGCGTCCGCCGGGCCCCGGCTGCGGACCACCGCCGACGCGCCCGCCGCCGAGGTGGCCGTGGTCTTCGGCGCCGGGCTGTGGAACGGCCGGCCCACCCCGTACCTCGCGCGGCGCCTCGACGCCGCCGTCGAGCTCTACCGCGCGGGCAAGGTCAAGGTCGTCCTGGTCACCGGTGACAACAGCCGGACCGACTACGACGAGCCCGACGCGATGCGCGCGTACCTGACGGGCCGCGGGGTGCCCGACTCCCGGGTCGTCAGCGACTACGCCGGCTTCGACTCGTGGGACTCCTGCGTCCGGGCCCGGGAGGTCTTCGGCGTGCACCGGGCGGTACTGATCAGCCAGGGCTTCCACATCCGCCGGGCCGTCGCGCTGTGCCGGGCCGCGGGCGTGGACTCGTACGGGGTCGGGGTGTCCGACGTGCACGACGCGACCTGGTACTACGGCGGGGCCCGCGAGGTCTTCGCGGCGGGCAAGGCGGCGCTGGACGCGGTGTTCGAGCCGGAGCCGCGGTTCCTGGGTCCGAAGGAGGAGGGGGTGTCCCGGGCGCTGGCCTCTCTGGCAGACTGACGCCGCGATCGGTGTATGCCGATTAGTCATATACCGATCTGTCTCATGCGTCAGGGGTGTGGAACCGTGGCTGTTGTGGATCTGAGCGGCAAGGTCGTCGTGATCACCGGTGGGGCCCGCGGCCTCGGCGCGGCGGCCGCGCAGGCCGTCGTCGACGGCGGCGGCAAGGTGCTGATCACCGACGTCCTGGAGGCCGAGGGCGCCGAGACGGCGGCCGAGCTCGGCGACGCGGCGCGCTTCCTGCGCCACGACGTCACCAGCGAAGCCGACTGGGACGCGGCCCTCGCCTTCGCCCTCGCCGAGTTCGGCCGCATCGACGGGCTGGTCAACAACGCCGGCATCTCCGCCGGCCAGTTCCTGGAGCACGAGAGCGTCGAGCACTTCCGCAAGGTCGTCGAGATCAACCTGGTCGGCGTCTTCATCGGCATCAAGGCCGCGATCCCGCTGATGCGGGAGAACGGCGGCGGCTCCATCGTCAACATCTCCTCCGCGGCCGGCCTCACCGGACTCGCCCTGACCGCCGGGTACGGAGCCTCCAAGTGGGGCGTGCGCGGACTGTCGAAGATCGGCGCGGTGGAGCTCGCGGAATCCCGGATCCGGGTCAACTCCGTGCACCCCGGCATGACGCTCACCCCGATGACGGCCCCGATCGGCATCCAGGCGGGCGAGGGCAACTACCCCGGCGCCCCCCTCGGCCGCGTCGGCCTTCCCGAGGAGATCGCCGCCGCCGTCGCCTTCCTCCTCTCGGACGCCGCGGGCTACGTGACGGGCGCCGAGCTCGCGGTCGACGGCGGATGGACGGCCGGCCTCACGGTGAAGTACCTGACGGGGCAGTGAGCCGGGCTCCCGGGCGGGGCGTGCTCGTCCTCGACGCCGTCGACGTCCTCGACGTCCTCGACGGCCGGATCGTGTACGTCGAGATCCTCGCCGCCCCCCGGTGCGCGGGGCCTCACCGGAGCCCCCGGGGCGCGCTGAGGCGGAGCACGCGGAGATGTAACGGGAGGCGGCGGCCCGCGTAACACCGCCGACGCACGCTGGGCTCCATGCACACGCCGGACGCCGCCACCGCTGCCACCGCCACGCACTGCCCGTACTGCGCGCTGCAGTGCGGGATGAACCTCCGCCCCGAACCGGGCGGGGCGGGCGGCGTGGTCGTGGAGGAGCGGGCGGACTTTCCCGTGAACCGGGGCGCGCTGTGCGGCAAGGGCCGCACCGCCCCCGCCGTGCTCTCCTCCCGGGTGCGCCTCACCGAGCCGCTCGTCCGCACCCACGCCGGGCGGCTGGAGCCGGCCACCTGGGAGGAGGCCCTCGACGCCGTCGCCGAGGGCCTCGCCCGCACGCGGCGGTCGTACGGGGCCGACGCGGTCGGGGTGTTCGGCGGAGGCGGGCTGACCAACGAGAAGGCGTACGCCCTCGGGAAGTTCGCCCGCATCGCGCTGGGGACCTCGCAGATCGACTACAACGGCCGGTTCTGCATGTCTTCGGCCGCCGCCGCGCACCAGCGGGCCTTCGGGCTCGACCGGGGGCTGCCCTTCCCGCTGGAGGACATCCCCCGGACCGGCTGCGTCATCCTCGTCGGTTCCAACCCCGCCGACACCATGCCGCCCGCCCTGCGCTTCTTCCGGGAACTCCGCGAGAACGGCGGCACGCTGATCGTGGTGGACCCGCGCCGCACGCGCACCGCCGAACAGGCCGACCTGCACCTGGCCCCCCGCCCCGGCACGGACCTGGCGCTGGCGCTCGGCCTGCTGCACCTCGTGGTGGCGGGCGGGCACACCGACGAGGAGTTCATCGCCGAGCGCACCACGGGCTGGGAGGAGGCCCGGGCCGGTGCGATGGTGCACTGGCCGGAGCTGGTGGAGCGCATCACGGGCGTGCCCGTGCCGAAGCTCCGCGAGGCGGTGGCGATGTTCTGCGCCCCCGCCTCCGCGATGGTGCTCACCGCACGCGGCCCCGAACAGCAGTCCAAGGGCACCGACACCGTCGGAGCCTGGATCAACCTCTGCCTCGCCACCGGCCGGGCCGGCCGCCCGCTCTCCGGCTACGGCTGCCTCACCGGCCAGGGCAACGGCCAGGGCGGCCGCGAGCACGGCCAGAAGGCCGACCAGCTCCCCGGCTACCGCAAGCTGACCGACCCCGCGGCGCGCGCCCACGTCGCCGGCGTCTGGGGCGTCGACCCCGACACCCTCCCCGGCCCGGGCCGCAGCGCGTACGAACTCCTCGACGCACTCGGCTCCGACGTCAAGGCCCTCCTCCTGATGGGCTCCAACCCGGTGGTCTCGGCCCCCCGCGCCGCCCACGTGGAGGAGCGCATCCGCTCCCTGGACTTCCTGGCCGTCGCCGACGTGGTCCTGTCCGAGACGGCGGCCCTGGCCGACGTGGTCCTCCCGGTCACCCAGTGGGCGGAGGAGACCGGCACCACCACCAACCTGGAGGGCCGCGTCCTGCTCCGGCGCCGGGCCCTGACCCCGCCGCCGGGTGTCCGCTCGGACCTGGAGGTCCTGCACGGCCTGGCCGCCCGGCTGGGCATGCCGAAGGCCTTCCCGACCGACGCCGAGGAGGTCTTCGAGGAGCTGCGCCGCGCCTCGGCGGGCGGCCCGGCGGACTACTCGGGCATCACCTACGCCCGCATCGCGGCGGAACAGGGCGTCTTCTGGCCCTGCCCCTCTTCGACGCGGTCGGCGGAGCCCGGCTCCGCCGCCGAGCCCCACCCCGGCACCCCGCGCCTCTTCCTGGACCGCTTCGCCACCGAGGACGGCCGCGCCCGCTTCGTGGCCGTCACCCACCGCGACGCCGCCGAGGTACCGGACGCCGAGTACCCGCTGCTCCTCACCACCGGCCGGGTGGTCGCCCAGTACCAGTCGGGCGCGCAGACCCGCCGGGTGGACGAGCTCAACGAAGCCGCCCCCGGCCCCTTCGTGGAACTCCACCCCCGCCTCGCCGCCCGCATCGGCGCGGTCGACGGAGCCCCCCTCGCGGTCACCTCACGCCGCGGCCGCGCGGTGGCCCCGGCCCGCATCACGGACACCATCCGCGCGGACACCGTCTTCATGCCCTTCCACTGGCCGGGCGAGGGCCGTGCCAACACCCTGACCAACCCCGCGCTGGACCCGGTCTCCCGGATGCCGGAGTTCAAGGTCTGCGCGGTCCGGGTGGAGCCCGCCTAGGCATCGGCCCGCCTCAGGGCGCGATCCGGTCCACCTTGATCACCTTGCACGTGACCTCGTCCACCGTCAGCTGGGCGAGAGCTACGGCCTCCACTTCCGCCCGCTGCCCGGGAGCCAGGCCGTTGCTGATGCCCGCGCCTTCCGCCAGCCGGGTCCCGGTGGGGCCGAGGAACTCGACGCTGGCGATGTACGTGCTGGTCCGCTCGCCGCTGTTGGTGATGGTCAGCCGCGCGGAAGGCCAGCGCGTGGTGGGGTCCACCACGCACGAGTCGATCTCCACGTCGTGGACGGGCCCGCGGTCGGGTTCGGTCCGCGGCTCGGGCACCCGAGAGGTCTCGGGCCCCCGGGAGGTGGGGACCCGGGACGGAGGCGCCTGCGACCGGGACGCCTGCGACCGGGACGCCACGGTGACCGGTGTCGCGGCCGGGGAAGTCTCCCCGTCCCGGTCCTTCGTACCGGTGCCGCCCGGATTGACGGTGGTGAGCAGCAGACTGGTCAGGGCCGTCACGATCAGTGCGGCGAGCAGTCCGACGACCAGGATCAGCGCGGTCCTGCGTCGCTTCGGGGGAGCGGGCGGGGGCCTCAGGGGCCCGGCCGGCGGGTGGCTGTCCCGCGGATGCCACCCAGGAGGCGGGTTCGAGTGCGGCACGGACACCTCCAGGGGGCTGGACCGGTGATCGTGCTGTTCAGCATCGCACCCGTCCGGCTCCGCCACCCGTCGGAGCCGGGGAGCCCGCTCTCCCCGTACATGCGTCCGATCCGCATCGGGGTTCCGGTCCGGGGGTAACCATGGGTCACGCACCGGACCCAGAAAGTGGTCGCACGCCCCTCGTGGCAGCGATGTGTCGTACCCCACACTGAGGTGCGGTGCACCCGTCCTCGGAGCCCTGTGGAGGTCGCCCCCGTGCAGACCCAGAGCTTGACCGTCACCGTCAGCCCGCCCGCCGGAGCGCCCGCGGCCGAAGAGCCCGAGCCGGAGGCGGAAGCCGACGCCATGCACGAGGAGGAGGCCGAAGAGGCCGAGGAGCCGGAGGGTCCGGAGCTGCTGGAGAAGGTGCCCACGCCGCGCAAGCGCCCGGCGGAAGGCTCCGGCGGAGCGGGACCGTCCGCCGACCTCTTCCGGCAGTACCTGCGCGAGATAGGCAGGATCCCGCTGCTCACCGCCGTCGAGGAGGTCGAACTCGCGCGGCGCGTGGAAGCGGGCCTGTTCGCGGAGGAGAAGCTCGGCAGCGGAGCCGCGCTCGATCTGCAGCTCACGCTCGACCTCGACAAGCTCGTCGTCATGGGCCGCATGGCCAAACGCCGCCTCATCGAGTCGAACCTGCGGCTCGTCGTCTCCGTGGCCAAGCGCTACGTCGGCCGCGGACTCACCATGCTCGACCTGGTGCAGGAGGGGAACCTCGGACTGATCCGCGCCGTCGAGAAGTTCGACTACGCCCGCGGCTACAAGTTCTCCACCTACGCCACCTGGTGGATCCGCCAGGCCATGTCCCGGGCCCTGGCCGACCAGGCCCGCACCATCCGGGTCCCCGTCCACGTGGTCGAACTGATCAACCGCGTCGTACGCGTCCAGCGCCGCATGCTCCAGGAGCGGGGCTACGAACCCACCGCCGAAGAGGTCGCCGTCCACCTGGAGTTGACCCCCGAGCGGGTCCTGGAGGTGCTGCGCCTCGCGCAGGAACCGATCTCGCTGCACGCGCCGGTGGGCGAGGAGGACGACGTCGCGCTCGGCGACCTCATCGAGGACGGCGACGCCGCCTCACCGGTCGAATCGGCCGCGTTCTTCCTGCTCCGCGAGCACCTGGAAGCGGTGCTCTCCACCCTCGGGGAGCGGGAGCGCAAAGTCGTCCAGCTCCGCTACGGCCTCGCCGACGGGCGGCCGCGCACCCTGGAGGAGATCGGGCGGATCTTCGGGGTGACCCGTGAGCGGATCCGGCAGATCGAGTCCAAGACCCTCAACAAACTGCGCGACCACGCCTTCGCGGACCAGCTGCGCGGCTACCTGGACTGACGCGCGTGCGGACCGACGGAAAAGGGGGCGCCCCGAAGGGCGCCCCTCCCGTACGGCCGCACGGGTACGGCGCGGCCGCACGGCCGCACCGGTACGGCCCTGGTCGACTAGTCGACCTCGGCCACCGCCTGCGCGAACTGCGCCGCGTACAGCCGCGCGTACGCGCCGCCCGAGAGCAGCAGCTCCTCGTGCGTGCCCTGTTCCACGATCGAGCCGCTCTCCATCACCAGGATCAGGTCCGCGTCGCGGATCGTGGACAGCCGGTGCGCGATCACGAAGGACGTACGGCCGTGCGCGAGGCGCGCCATCGCCTTCTGGATCAGCACCTCGGTACGGGTGTCCACCGAGCTCGTCGCCTCGTCGAGCACCAGGATCACCGGGTCGGACAGGAACGCCCGCGCGATGGTGATGAGTTGCTTCTCGCCCGCGCTGACGCCGGCGCCCTCGTCGTCCAGCACCGTGTCGTAGCCCTCGGGCAGGGTACGGATGAACCGGTCGGCGTGGGCGGCCCGCGCGGCCTCCTCGACCTCGGCGCGCGTGACCTCGCGGGTGGCGCCGTAGGCGATGTTCTCCGCGATGGTGCCGCCGAACAGCCAGGTGTCCTGGAGCACCATGCCGATGCCGCCGCGCAGTTCCTCGCGGGTCATCTTCGCGATGTCCGTCCCGTCGAGGGCGATCTCCCCGCCCGTGACCTCGTAGAACCGCATCAGCAGGTTGACCAGCGTGGTCTTGCCGGCGCCGGTCGGGCCGACGATCGCGACCGTCTGCCCGGGGTCCACGCTCAGCGAGAGGTTCTCGATCAGCGGCTTGTCCGGTTCGTAGCGGAAGGCGACCTTGTCGAAGGTGACCTGGCCGCGCAGGGTCTCCGGGCGCTCCGGAACGTCCGCGTCACGCTCCTGCTCCGGCGCGTCCAGCAGCTCGTAGACCCGCTCCGCGGAGGCGACGCCGGACTGCACCAGGTTCGCCATGGAGGCGACCTGCGTGAGCGGCATCGAGAACTGGCGCGTGTACTGGATGAAGGCCTGGACGTCACCGATCGACAGGGTGCCCGAGGCCACCCGCAGACCGCCGACCACCGCGACGAGCACGTAGTTGATGTTCGAGATGAACAGCATCACCGGCTGCATGATCCCGCTGACCAGCTGCGCCTTGAAGGAGGCCCGGTACAGCGCCTCGTTCTGCTCGGCGAACAGGTCCGCGGACTCCTTCTGCCGGCCGAAGACCTTGACCAGCGTGTGGCCCGAGTACATCTCCTCGACGTGCGCGTTCAGGGCGCCGGTGGACTTCCACTGCGCCACGAACTGCGGCTGCGACTTCTTGCCGATCTTCGCGGCCACGTACGCGGACACCGGGATGGTCACCAGGGCGACCAGCGCCAGCAGCGGCGAGATCCAGAACATCATCGCCAGCACGCCGATGATCGTCAGGATCGAGTTGAGCAGCTGCCCCATCGTCTGCTGGATCGTCTGCCCGATGTTGTCGATGTCGTTCGTGGCCCGGCTGAGCACCTCGCCGCGCTTCTGCTGGTCGAAGTACGACAGCGGCAGCCGCGACAGCTTCGCCTGGAGCTCCTCGCGCATCCGGTACACGGTGCCGTTCATGATGTGGTTCGACAGCCGGGTGGCGACCAGCATCAGCAGACCGGCGACCGTGAAGACGGCCAGCGCCCACAGCGCCACCGTCCCGACCGCGCCGAAGTCGATGCTCTTGCCCGGGGTGAAGTCGGTGCCGGACAGCATGTCCGCCATCCCGCCCTGCCCCTTGGCGCGCATCTGGTCCAGCGCCTGCTGCTTGGTGAGGCCCGGATCCATGTCCCGGCCGACGATCCCCGCGAAGACCAGGTCGGTGGCCTCACCGAGGATCTTCGGTCCGGTCACCGACGCGGCGACGCTGCCGACGACCGCGAGGACCATGCCCCACAGCTTGGCCCGGTCGCGCGCCAGCGCGGCCAGCAGCCGCTTGCCCGAGCCCTTGAAGTCCATGGACCGCGTGGTCGGCGGTCCCGTCATCATCCGTCCTCCGGGCCCGCTCACGCCGCCTCCGCTTCCGTCAGCTGGGAGAGCACGATCTCCCGGTAGGTCTCATTGCCGGCCATCAGCTCGTGGTGGCGCCCCTCGCCCACCACCTGCCCCTCGTCGAGCACGATGATCCGGTCCGCGTCGCGGATCGTGGAGACCCGCTGCGCGACGATGACCACGGTCGCCTCCTCCGTCTCGCGGGCGAGCGCGGAGCGCAGCGCCGCGTCCGTGGCGTAGTCCAGGGCCGAGAAGGAGTCGTCGAACAGGTAGATCTCCGGGCGTTGCACGAGCGTGCGCGCGATCGCGAGCCGCTGGCGCTGGCCGCCGGAGACGTTGGTGCCGCCCTGGGTGACGGGCGCGTCGAGCCCGCCCTCCAGCTCGGACACGAAGCCCTTGGCCTGCGCGACCTCCAGGGCGTGCCAGAGCTCCTCGTCGGTGGCGTCGGGGCGCCCGTAGCGCAGGTTGCTGGCGACCGTCCCGGAGAAGAGGTACGGCTTCTGCGGCACCATGCCGACGGTCCTGGCGAGCAGGTCCGGGTCGAGGCGCCGTACGTCCTCGCCGTCGACGAGCACGTCGCCGCCGGTCGCGTCGAACAGCCGGGGGATCAGCCCCAGCAGCGTCGACTTGCCGCTGCCGGTGGAGCCGATCACCGCGGTGGTCTCGCCGGGTCGGGCCACCAGGTCGACCCCGCGCAGCACCGGGGCTTCGGCACCCGGGTAGCGGAAGTCGGCGCCGCGCAGTTCCAGGCGGCCGCGCTGGTGCAGCTCGCGGACCGGGTCGGCGGGCGGGACCACGCTGGAGGCGGTGTCCAGGACCTCCTGGACGCGCTCGGCGCAGACCTCGGCGCGCGGCACCATCATGAACATGAAGGTGGCCATCATCACGGACATGACGATCTGCATCAGGTAGGCGAGGAAGGCCGTCAGCTGGCCGATCTCCATCCCGCCGGCGTCGATGCGCATCGCGCCGAACCAGACGACGGCGACGCTGGAGATGTTCACGACCACGATCACGGTCGGGAACATCAGCGCCAGCAGCTTGCCGGCCGCCAGCGAGACGCCGGTGAGGTCGGCGTTGGCCTCACGGAAGCGTTCCTTCTCGTAGTCGTCGCGGATGAAGGCGCGGATCACCCGGTTGCCGGTGATCTGCTCGCGCAGGACCCGGTTGACCGTGTCCAGCCGGGCCTGCATCGCACGGAACAGCGGGCGGGTCTTCAGCACGATCGCGCCGACGGACAGGCCGAGGATCGGGACCACGGCGAGCAGGACGCCCGACAGCTTCACGTCCAGCGAGAGCGCCATGAAGATGCCGCCGACGCACATGATCGGCGCGGAGACCATAAGGGTGAAGGTCATCAGCACGAGCATCTGGATCTGCTGCACGTCGTTCGTCGTACGGGTGATCAGCGACGGGGCGCCGAACTGGCCGAGCTCCCGCGCGGAGAAGCTCTGCACGCGGTCGAAGACGTCGGCCCGGACGTCCCGGCCGAAGGCCGCGGCGGTGCGGGCCCCGTAGTAGACGGCGCCGACGTTGCAGACGAGCTGGACCAGCGAGACGCCGAGCATCAGCGCGCCGAAGCGCAGGATGTAGCCGGTGTCGCCGTTCACGACACCGTTGTCAATGATGTCGGCGTTCAGCGTGGGCAGGTAGAGGCTCGCGCTGGTCTGCAGCAGTTGCAGCAGGACCAGCACGGCGATCGGTTTCCGGTACGTACCCAGGTGGGTCCGCAGAAGTCGTATGAGCACGCGCAGGCTCCGGTCGGCATGATCGAGGGGGTTCGCTCCATCTTCGGCCAACCGGCGGCCCGAACCCCACCGGTTTTCGCAAAGCCCGGTCAAAAGGAGTACGCGCCCTCCCCCGCGAGCCCTGGTCCCCGGCCCCCGCCGGCCGCGCCGACCGGGGGCTCCGGGAGGAGCATGGAAGACGGGGGAACTCTCGGGACGGAACGGCCGTGGAGGAACCATGACGGGAACCACACGGGAGCAGACGCCCATCGCCCTCGAGGGCAACGGTGCCGAGCTGCGCCTGCAGGAGATCGGCGGGGGCTTCACCGTCGCGTTCGGACGCTTCGCCAAGGGTGTGGACATGACCCCGGCGTTCAAGGGGCTGCCGGACGACCTGTGCACGTGCCCGCACTTCGCCTACGTGCTCAAGGGCAAGCTCCAGATGCACACGAAGGACGGCGACGAGGTCTACTCCGCCGGGGAGGCCTGCTACTGGTCGCCGGGACACGCTCCGGTGGCCCTGGAGGACACCGAGTACCTCGACTTCTCGCCGACCGAGGAGTTCCAGCGGGTGATCGAGCACGTGAAGGCGCAGCTGGGCTGACTCCGGCGCCGGGCCCGGGAACGCCGGGGATCTAGAAGGCCCCCGGGTGGATCTGGTCCCGGGTCGCGATGTACTGCTGGCGCACGCCCTGCCAGGCGGGGTACTCCTCATCCGGCTCGAACAGCTGCGCCGCGGGCGCCGGCCACACCGGCGGGGTGTTCGAGGCCGCGCCGCCCTGCGCCAGGCCGAGCGCCCACGCGGCCTGCCGGGCCGCGCCCAGGGCCGCGTAGTCCGCCGGCGCCGGTACGAGGACCTGCGTACCGAACAGCCCCGGCGCGAAGGCCTGTACGGCCGGCAGCTCGGCGGCGGCGCCGAGCAGGAACACCCGGCGGATCTCCACGCCGCGGCTGCGCAGCACGTCGAGCGCGTCCACCAGCCCGCACAGCATGCCCTCGAAGGCGGCCCGCGCGAGGTGCTCCGGCTTCATGGAGTCCCGGCGCAGCCCCGACAGGGTCCCGGCGGCGTGCGGCAGGTTCGGCGTCCGCTCACCCTCCAGGTACGGCAGGAGTACGAGTCCGTGCGCGCCCGGTGTCGACTTCAGCGCGAGCTCGCTCAGCCCCTCCAGATCGGTGCCCAGCAGTTCGGCGGTGCCGCGCAGGGCCCGTACGGCGTTCAGCGTGTTCACCACCGGCAGGTGCAGCCCGGCGGCGTCGGCGAGGGAGGTGATCAGCCCGCCCGGCTCCGACAGCGCCTCGTGGTGCACCGCCATCACCGATCCGGACGCGCCCAGCGAGACCACGGCGTCGCCGGGTCCCATGCCCAGCCCGAGCGCGGCCGCCATGGTCTCGCCGGTGCCGGCGGAGATCAGCAGCCCCTCGGGCGTGGTCCCGGCGGCTTCGGCCGGGCCGAGCACCTCGGGCAGCAGCGCCCGGTGCCCCAGCGCGAGCTCGACGAGGTCGGGGCGGTAGGCGCCGGTGGCCGCCGACCAGTAGCCGGTGCCGGAGGCGCCGCCGCGGTCGGTGGTCCGCCGGGCCGGGCGGCCCAGCAGCTGCCACACCAGCCAGTCGTGCGGGGACATCAGCACGGCCACCCGCCGGGCAGCCTCGGGCTCGGTCCGGGCCAGCCAGGCGAGCTTCGCGACGGGCTGCGCCGCATGGGGGACGGAGCCGACGGCCTCGGCCCAGGCCTGGCGGCCGCCGAAGGACTCGATCAGCTCGGCGGCGGCGACCTGGCCGCGCTTGTCGTTGCCGATCAGGGCGGGACGGACGAGGTTGCCCTGTGCGTCCAGCGGCAGCAGCCCGTGCTGCTGCGCGGACACGCCGATGGCCTGCACCCCTTCGAGGAGCCCGCCGCCGGCGGCCTCGCCGAGCGAGAGCAGCCAGGCCTGCGGATCGGTCTCGTGCGGCACCGCCTCGCCGGTGGGCTGCGGATGAGGGGCGTACCCCTGGCGCAGCACGGCGCCCGTCTCGGTGTCACAGACGACGATGCGTGTGAACGTGGAAGAGCTGTCCAGCCCGGCGACTATCCCCATACGGAGGATTCTGCCGCACGCGGGGACGGGCTCGACCGCCCGGCGTGCGCGGGACCGGGCCGGTGCCTCCAGCGGGAGCCCGCGCACGGTACCGGGCGAGGGCCCCGCGCGGGGGCCCTCGCTCCGGTCCGGTCCGGGTCCGGTCCGGTCAGGTGTTGCTGGTGCCCCAGTCGTCCTCGCCGGCACCACCGCCGCCGACCCGTGCCCGCAGGCCCCGTACCCGCCCGGCGAGGGCGTCCGGCACCGCGTCGCCCACCTTGTCGCTCACCGCGGCGAAAGCCTTGCCCGCGAACTCCCGGCCGCTCTGACCAGCGCTCTCGGCGGCGTTGCGGACCGCGGGGTTCTGCGCGAACTCGCGCGCGGACTTCTTCAACTGTTCATACCGCTCGCGTCCGGCCCGGGTCCCGAGCACGTACCCGAGGGCCAGCCCGACCGCGAACGTGACCTTGTACCGCATGCCTGTCACCCTTCGTCGTGTGGTGCCCGGCCCGCTGGCGATACCGATTGGCGGAGCACCCCCCTGCTTGCGCTAATCTATGACTCACAACGGGCGCTCGCCCCCTGGCCAAGGCCGGAGGTGGGCTGTTCGGTGCAACGCAGCAATCCCCTGTAGCTCAATTGGCAGAGCAGCCGACTGTTAATCGGCAGGTTACTGGTTCGAGTCCAGTCGGGGGAGCGCGGTCCCCTGTAGCTCAATTGGCAGAGCAGCCGACTGTTAATCGGCAGGTTACTGGTTCGAGTCCAGTCGGGGGAGCAAGAAGGAACGAGGACCCCGTGTGGGTCCTTTTTCTTTTTTTCTACCCTCCGCGCGCAACCGGGCAGGGCCCGGCGCGGTCTCTCTGGGCAGCCGAAACCGATCATGCGAGGCATCCGAGGCAGGAGATCGTATGAGCGGCTATGCTGCGGCAGACGGCGCGCACACATGTACGCGCCACGCCGTGAAGGGGCGGTAGCTCAGCCGGTTAGAGCAGCGGACTCATAATCCGTCGGCCGTGGGTTCGAGTCCCACCCGCCCCACCACGGCAGGTCAGAAGAAACCTTCTGACCTGCGGGCACCCGGTCCTCGTCCGCCCACGCGGGGCGGCCCCGTCCCGGACCGCGACCCGGGACAGCTGGAGCCAGCCCTCGCTCGTACCTCCGGTGAACCGGCCCCGGAACCAGGTCTCACCGGGCTCGCCGCCCGTGAAACCCACCGCGAGCGCCCCGTGTTCCAGGATGCCTCCGGGATCGGCCATGGGCAGCAGCTCCACCCCGCTGACCGGCTCGGCAGGCCGCAGCAGGGCGATGTCACCCGCGCGGCCCGTGCGTATGGGCACCCAGCTCTCGACCACCGCCGGCCACTGCTGTGGCCCTTCGCGGCCGGCACGGCGCTCGTCAAGCGGAAGGTCAACCGTGACCGAGGCCCCGGTGAGGTCCTCCTCCCGGGGCCGCCCAGCAGCGTCCGACACCACGTGAGCACAGGTCAGTACCAGATCCGGAGCCAGGAGGAAGCCCGCGCCCCCCCACGTTCCCATCGTTTCCCCTGACGCGGGCGGTCACCTCCGCCAGTGCCGCGTCGGGACTCCGGGACCCTGTTCGGACTTCCCCCGCCATGCTGCTCGCCCCCGCCGCGTCGACCTTGCTGAGCCTGATGGTTGTGCGGATTGTCCTCAGCTGCCCCAGGTGCGTCACTGCGGTTCCAGGTCAAAGTGACGGAGAAATTGGCCACCGTCGCCGTGTTATCTCGTCCGGCGCGTGAGCCAGCTCCCGGAACCTGCCCACGAAGCTGTCCGCCACGGGACGTACGGTGTCAAGCATCGCGTCGAGTGACTGCCGGGCCCTCACGACGGGACGGTCGCCTCGTCCCACCCTGGTGAGACTGTCGTCCACTTCGTGGATCTGCACCCGGACGAACTCGTCGCCGCCTTCGCCCACGGGCACCTCAACCGTACGCACCAGACGGTCACTCGTGACGTCCTCCAGCACTCGGGAAACACCTACCTCGGCAGGCTAGCCGCCGCCCTGGCCGCGCCCCCCGGCGCATACGGCGCAGGTCGCTTTCCCGGGCACAGGGCAGACCTCATCTGGAGACCTTGTGTGCGGGCCTGAAGAGGCTCGAGTCCTCCCCGCCCCACTGCGAGCCGCAGGTGAAGAAACGATTTCGCCTGCGGCTTCGACGTTTCCTGGGGCAGGGTCTCAGTGAGGTTCGGCGGATGCCGGCCGGGGTCAGGAGGCCTCCGTCGGTCAGGAGGCCTCCGTCTCGTCCGCCAGGTGGCGCAGGACGTCCCTCAGGTCACCGCGGCGGGCGAAGGCCGTGCGCTGGCGGTGGGCGCCCGACCCGTCGCGCAGGAGGCCGGCCATGGTTCTCGCCGCGTGGTCGAGGTCGCCGGACGCGGCCAGTTCGGGGGCCACCAGGTCGAGCAGGGCCTCCGCCAGGTCCGCCGCCGGGAGTTCGACGCCCGTGTACGGGTCCAGCCCGAAGCCCTCCAGGCCGTCGTGGGCCGCCCGCCAGCGCGCGAGGCGCAGTACGTCGTCCCGTACCGGCGGGTCGGGCCGCTGCTCGGCGATCTCGCGCAGGGCCGTCGCGACGAGGGCGCGGGCCAGTTCGGCCTGGAGGATGGCCGAGTCGATGTCCGGGGACATGTCGGGGGCCCGGAGTTCGAGCGTCGGCCAGTTTCCCGAGGGCCGGAGGTCCCAGTAGACCATCTTGGTGTCGAGGGCCGCCCCTGAGCCGAGCAGGGTCTGCACGGAGCGCCGGAAGTGGGCCGTCGAGGTGAAGTGCGGGGGCAGGCCCGCCGACGGCCAGCCCGCCCAGGCCATCGCCCGCCAACTGGCGTGGCCGGTGTCGCGGCCGCCCCAGAAGGGTGAGTTGGCCGCCAGTGCGATCAGCGTGGGCAGCCAGGGCCGGACCCGGTTGGAGACGGCCACCGCCGTGTCCACGTCGAGGGTGCCGATGTGGATGTGCCGGCCGCAGCTGACGAGGGTGTCGGTGAGCGCGCCGAAGCGCCGGGCCTGCTCGCGCTGGCGCGGCTCGTCGTCGGTCAGGTGGAGCGGGCCCTCCACGGCGAGCACCGGCGAGGGCGCGGCCAGCAGCCGGCAGCCGTGTGCGCGGGCGGCCCGCGCGAGGGTGCGCCGCAGGCCGCCGAGTTCGCTGCGCAGGATCGCGGCCGAGTCGGCGACGGGGGTGGAGATCTCCACCTGGTAGCGGGTGCCCTCGGGGTGCAGTTCGTGGGGGAGCCCCGCGGCGGTGGACAGGACGAGCGGGGCGGCCGGGACCACCCGCAGGGTGCGGGCGTCGACGAGGAGGAATTCCTCCTCGACGCCCAGGGTGAGGGGGAAGACCGGATCGCTCGCGCGCGGTGCCTCTGTCTTCGTGGTTCCCGTGCTCGTGGTTCCGGTGCTCGTGGTGCTGGTGCCAGGTTCGATCACTGCGCCTCCCTGGACATACGAGTCTTTTCATCATGAGCTGAACTTCAGGCGGGGAGCGCACGTCTATTCGGTCAAATGTCCGGTGATAGTGGCGGGTTAGCAGCAAGAAGGCTCCGCCGCGGGGCCCGGGTTCAGGGTGGGGTGAATGGTGCGCGTGCGGAAAGGCGGAGCCCGCGCGACCGGCCACCGACCGGGCGTCGACCGGTCTCCGAGCAGGGGCGGCTTATCATCCGTTGTGACCCGTACGACCGCACCGACCCCGTCCACCCGCCCCCGGCCCCGCATATGGGCCGACCTCACCCCGCTGCGGACCTCCCCGGACTTCCGGCGCCTGTGGACCGGCGGGATCGTGTCCTGGCTGGGACAGGCGATGACGGCCCTGGCCATCTCGCTCCAGGTCTACGAGATCACCGGCTCCAGCTTCTCCGTCGGACTGGTCGGGCTCTGCTCCCTCGTCCCGCTCGTCGTCTTCGGGCTCTACGGCGGTGCCGTCGCCGACACCGTCGACCGCCGCAAGCTCGGACTGGCCAGCGCGCTCGGCCTGACCGCCCTGTCCTTGGCCCTGGCCGGCGCCGCGCTCATGGACTACCACCGGGTGTGGCTGCTGTACTCCGTCGTCGCGCTCCAGTCCGTCTGCGGGGCGCTCAACGGGCCCGCCCGGTCCGCGATGATCCCGCGGCTGCTGCCCGCCGAGCAACTCCCCGCCGCCAACGCGCTGAACTCCGTGGTCATGACCTTCGGGATGACGGCCGGCCCGGCGCTGGGCGGGCTCATCGTCGGCTGGTGGGGCTACCAGGCCGCGTACCTGATCGACGCCCTCACCTTCGGCGCCGCCCTCTACGCGGTGTGGCGGCTGCCGTCTATGAGGCCCGAGCGGAAGGCGGGCGCCACCGGGCGGGCCTCCGTGCTCGACGGCCTGCGCTTCCTGGGGACCCGGCCGAACATCCGGATGACCTTCTTCTCCGATCTGGCCGCCATGGTCCTGGCCCAGCCGAAGGCGCTGTTCCCGGCCATCGCCGTGCTCTGGTACGGCGGCGACGCCAAGACGGTCGGGCTGCTCGTCGCCGCCCCCGCCGTCGGGGCGCTGCTCGGGGGACTGCTCTCCGGCTGGCAGGGGAGGATCCGCCGGCACGGGGTGGCGATCCTGCTCTCCGTCGCCGGGTGGGGGCTGGCCATCGCCGTGTTCGGGCTGACCCGGAACCTCTGGCTCGGGCTGCTCTTCCTCGCCCTGGCCGGGTGCGCCGACAGCATCTCGATGGTGTTCCGCACCACGATGCTCCAGGCCGCGACACCGGACGAGATGCGGGGCCGCCTCCAGGGCGTCTTCATCGTGGTCGTCGCCGGCGGGCCCCGGCTCGGGGACTTCCTCGCCGGGGCCACCGCCGAACTGACCTCCCCGGCCGTCGCGATCACGGGCGGCGGGCTCGGCTGCGTCCTCGTACTGGCGCTGCTGGCCGCGCGGTGGCGGGGGTTCGCCCGGTACGACGCGCGGTCGCCCCAGGCCTGAGGGGAAGCCCGGGGCGGGGCCGCGCGCCGGGCCTACGCGTCCACCGGCTCGCGGGTGCGGTCGCTGACCTCCCCGCCGGTGTTGGCGGTGCCGACGGGCTCGAACATCAGGATCGCCGCCTCCCCGTCGGCCTGCGGGCAGTGCTCGACCCCGCGCGGAACCACGTAGATCTCCCCGGGGTCCAGTACGACGTCCCCGGCGCGCAGCCGGATCGTCAGGGTGCCGCTGACGACGAGGAAGAGCTCGTCGGTGTCCTCGTGGGTGTGCCAGATGAACTCGCCCTGGACCTTGGCGATCTTGACCTCGTAGTCGTTGACCCGGGCGATCCGGTGCGGGGCCCACTGCTCGGTGAAACCGGCCAGCTTCTCCGCGATGTTGACCACGGCCGCCGCGGGGCGGCCGTCCTCGTGCGTGCTCTCGGGTGTCGTCATACGGGCAGGCTGCCAGGGTGCGCACCGGCCGGTCTTGTACGTTCCTGACATGTCAGCCGCGATACGCCCGCGCAGTAGTACGTCGCCGATCCGCTGGGCGCCACGGACACCTCGAAGGTGGCGGCCCTGACCGCGCCGTCGGAGGGCGAGGGGCTGCGGACCGCGCGCAAGACGCCGATCGGGGACCTCGACGGCTGCCCGACGCTGGGCGCGCCGTCGAAGCTGCCGCAGAACCACCCGCTGGTCGACAACGTCGAGGGCGTGGTGGTCACGGACGACGACGGGCGTGCCGGGCTCGGACGGGTGCGGCTGCTGCTGGTCAGCGACGACAACGAGTTCCCGCAGGAGATCACCCGGCTCTACCGGATGGACGTGCAGCTGCCGGCCCGGGCCTGACGGCAAGATCCGAAGGAGACGGCCTAGTCCGTCTCCTTCGCGGGGGAGACGATGCCGCGGGCGACCCCCAGGGCCACCAGGTCCTGGGGGCGGACGCGCAGTTGGTCCGCCGTCGCCGGGGCGGACTCCGGGGGGCGTTTGAGGATGGCCGCCGCCAGTTCGGGGGCGATCACCGAGAAGTAGCTGTCCGGGGTGACCCAGGTGTTGCCCGGCGCGGCCAGGGCGAGCGCGCCGCCCGAGCCGCCCTCGCCGATGAGGAGGGTGGTGACGGGCACCCCGGCCGAGGCGAGCGCCGCGAAGGCGTCGGCGATGGCCGCGCCCGCGCCCGCGTGCTCGGCGGCGGCGTCGTTGGCCGCGCCGGGGGTGTCCACGAGGGTGAGCACCGGGATCCCGAGCCGGTCCGCGAGCCGGACGACGCGGGCCGCCGTACGGTACCCGGCCGGGCGGGTGGCGGTGCCGCACTGGGCGGCGTAGGCGACGGCCCGGCCCTCGTGGAGCCCGAACCCGCACAGCATCCCGGGGTCGGTGCCGCCCGCCCGGTCGCCAGAGAGGGGGAGGCGGAGCTCGAAGTACGCGTCCAGGTACCGCCCCGCGCGCGGCCGGCCGGGGTCGCGGGCCTGCTGGACGGCGTCCCATCCGGTGGTCGGCAGCGCCACGCCGGCCAGCGCGGCGGGGGGTGCCACGGGCTCGGCGGAGCGGGGAGCGGCGAGCACCCGGAGCCAGGCCGCCAGGGTCGCGGCGAGCTCCGCGGCGGGGACGACGGCGTCCACGTGCCCGGCGGCGTACTGCCCCTCGGCGGTGTAGGCGGCCGGATCCGCGTCCGGCGGCCGCACCCGGGACCCGGCGAAGCCGACCTGCGCCCCGGGCAGCGCGAGGATCACGTCGGCCCCCGCTCCCAGGGTGGCCCAGCCGCCGCCGGTGGTGGGGTCGCGCAGCACGGCGAGCTGGGGGAGACCGGCGGCGCGGGTGAGGGCGGACTGGCGGGCCACGCGCTGCAGTTGGGTCAGTGCCGGCATGCCCTCCTGCATGCGTGAGCCGCCCGTGGCGATGAGGGAGACCAGGGGGAGGCGGCGGGTGCGGGCGTGGGTGTAGGCCGCCTCCAGGCGGTCGCCGGTGCGGTGGCCCAGGGACCCGCCGAGGAAGCCGAACTCGAAGGAGATCACGGTGGCTTCACGGCCGCCGATGCGGGCGGTGCCGGTGACGACGGACTCGTCCTCGCCGGTCCGCCGGGCGGCGCGGGCGCGGGACTCGTCGTAGCCGGCCCAGCCGAGGGGGCCGTCGGGGGCGGAGTCCCCCGGCGGGGCGGGGAGTTCGGTGAAGCTGCCGGGGTCGGTGGCGGAGGCGATGGCGGCGCGGGCCGAGGGGCGGGTCGTCACGCGGTCAGCGTACGGCCGCGGCCTGGTGCGCCGCTCGCGCGGTGCGGGGGGTTCGGCCCTGCGGGGCGAATTCCCCTACCCGCCCTTCGCCCGCTCCCTGGGGCTCCGTCCAGACCCCGCGCCTCACACGCCGACGAGGCTGAATTTTCCCGGCGGAGCCGGAAACCCAGCCCGTCCGGCGTTCGAGGACCGGGTCCGGGCGGAACCCGGGGGCCGTCGGGGTCAGAGCGGGGCTTCCCAGGTCAGGGTCGTGCCCCGGGTGCCGGAGTCCGTGAGGCCGTCGTCGGAGACGGTGAGGCGGACCCGGGCGGGGACCGCGTCGACTTCGACGTCGATGGAGGTGACCTCCGCGCGGCGGTGTGCCGCGGCCAGTGCGCCGCGCAGGGCGGCGAGGAGGTCCCCCGCGACCGGATCCGGCAGGAGCGCGTCCACCGTGCCGGCGAAGTGCACCGACGGCTGGAAGCCCAGCAGGACCGCGGCTCCGCCGGTCTCCCGCAGGACCCGGCCGCGGAACGTGGTAGGGGCGTCCGTCGGCGGCTGCTGGAGGGCGAAGATGGCCGTGCGGACCTCCTGGATGGTGGAGTCGAGCTCGTCCACGGCCCGGCCCAGCTCCTCGCCGACGGTGTCGCCGGCGGGTGCCTTGTCGGAGCGCCGCCGGGTGCTCTCCAGCATCATCTCCGTCGCGAACAGCCGCTGGACCACGAGGTCGTGGAGGTCGCGGGCGATGCGGTCCCGGTCCTCGTAGACGGCCAGCTGCTCGCGGTCGTGCTGTGCGTCCGCCAGGACCAGGGCCAGGGCGGCCTGGGAGGCGAACTGCGAGGCCAGCAGCCGGTCGACGGCGTCGTACGCGGGGCCGCCGCGGACCCGTGGCAGGGCGAGCGTCCCGATGAGCTGGCCGCCGCTCTGGAGGGGCAGCATCATGCTGGGGCCGAAGCGCTCCCGTACGTGGGTGGTCATCCGGGGGTCCGTCGCCGAGTCCTCGATGAACACCGGCTCGCCGCCCAGGAGCTGCTCCAGGACGGCGGAGCCCGGCGCGATGGCCGTGCCCACCAGGTCCCCGGGGTCCCCGTGCGTCGAGGCGGCCACGATCTCCATGCCGCCCTCGGGGGTCGGCTGGAGGACGACGCCGGCGGCGGCGTCGGCCAGCAGCCGGGCCCGTTCGGCCACGCACATCAGCGCGTCCGCCGCCGGCCGGCCCGCCAGCAGGGTGGTGGTCACGGCGGCGGCGCCCTCGATCCAGCGCTCCCGGCGGCGCACGGTTTCGTACAGCCGGGCGTTGCCGATCGCTATCCCCGCCTGTGAGGCCAGGACGCGCAGCAGCGCGAGGTCCTCGTCCGTGAACGGACCGCCGCCCTGCTTGTCGGTGAGGTAGAGGTTGCCGAAGACCTCGGTGTGGACCCGGATCGGGACGCCGAGGAAGCCCTTCATCGGCGGGTGGCCCGGCGGGAACCCCGCCGCGCGCGGGTCCTGGTTCAGGTCCGCCAGCATCAGCGGGCGCGGATCGGTGATCAGGGCGCCGAGCAGTCCGGAACGGCCGTCCGGCAGCCGGCCGATCGCGGTCTTCTCCGACTCGGTCATGCCGGAGGTGAACAGCCCGGTCAGCCGGACGCGCTCGGGGTCGACGATCCCGAGCGCTCCGTACCGTGCCGCACACAGCTCGGTGGCCGAGTCCACGATGTGCTGGAGGGTGGTCCGCAGTTCGAGTTCGGATCCGACGTTGAGGACCGCCTCCAAGAGGACGGGCAGGCTGGCGACCTGGCGGGCGGCCAGGTCCCTCCCGTCCCCGGGGGCCGCCGGGGACGACTCGCCGTGCGTCATTCGGCCAGGGGGTTCAGAACCATGGGGGAGATCTTCCCTTCGATCATCATGCCCAGGCCCAGTACCGCGCAGACGTCGGGGCGTTCGGCGATGGCCACGGGCATCCCGGTCGCGTCGCGGAGCATCTGGTCCAGGCCCGGCAGCAGGGCGCTGCCGCCCACCATCATGATCCCTCGGTCCGTCAGGTCCGCCACCAGGTCCGGCGGGCAGTCGCGCAGCACCTTGCCGATGCCGTCGAGCACGGCGGTCAGCGGGGTGTAGATGGCGTCGCGGACGGCCGCGGTGTCCACGTTCACGGAGCGGGCCAGTCCGGTGGATACGTCGCGGCCGTGGATGAGAGTGGAGGCCGGGCCCTCGGCCGTGATGCCGTTGCCGTGCAGGGCCAGTTGGAGCGGGCGGACGGCCTGGCTGGGCAGCATCAGCTCGTGCGCGTGGCGCAGGTGCTGGACCACGGCGTGGTCGATGGCCTCACCGCCGACCGGGATCCGCTCGGCGGTGACGATCGAGCCGAGGGAGAGGACGGCGACCTGGGTGGCGGCGGCCCCGCACACCATGATCATGGTCGCGGTCGGCTGTTCCACGGGCAGTCCGCAGCCGACGGCCGCCGCGATCAGGGTGTCGACGAGTTCGACGCGCCGGGCTCCGAGCCCGACCATCGTCTCCACCGCCGCGCGCTGGGCGAGCGGGTCGGCGTCGTGCGGGGTGCAGGCGGCGGCCCGCAGCCGGGGCTTGCGGCGCAGGGCGCGCCGCAGCTTCTCGCCGAGGAGGTGGCGCAGCATGCGCTGGGCCATCTCGATGTCCACGACGGTGCCGCCGGAAACCGGGCGGACGACCCGGATGTAGTCGGGCGTGCGGCCGGTCATCCGCTCGGCGAAGGTGCCGACGGCGATGAGTGCGCCGGTCCGCGTGTTCACGGCGGCGACACTGGGCTCGTCCACGACCAGGCCGAGGCCCTTGACGTAGACGCGGGTCCTGGCCGCTCCGAGGTCGACGGCCACGTGGCAGCGGCGCAACTGCTCAAGACTGACGGTCACGGCAGATCCTCCCGAGAGCGCTGACGCAAGAAGACCGGCGAGTGCCGGTCACACTTCGTATCTTCTCGGGTGAATTACTCGTATTGCCCGATTTGATGCTCCGGGTGGGGGGTGTCGTGGGATACGGGAGGGGCGCGAGGGGTGCCAGTGAGTGCTGCACGGGGGTGGAATTCTGCGACGCCAGGCGCGACCATGCCCGCACCGATCGTGCTACTCGTGCGTAACAAGGTAAAGGGGACTCGATGCTGACGGTCCGCCAGAGACTGCTCGCGCTGCTGACGCTCTGCCTGGCGCTGCTCGCGGCGCCCGCGCTCCCGGCCCAGGCCTCCGGCCCGCCTTCGGGCGCCGCTCCCGGCGCGGCGGCCGGTCCCGCCCGGACCGGGACCTCCGGCCCGGCGATCGCGCGCGATCCCGTGGTCTTCGTGCACGGCTACAACGCCGACCCCGGAGTCTGGGGCTCCCTGCGCGAAGACCTGCGCGCGGACGGGTACGCCGACTCCGAGCTCTTCTCCTTCGGCTACGACACCCACCAGTCGGTCAACGAGGTCCTCTCCGGACGCCTCGCCGCCTACGTCGACGAGGTGCGCCGGCAGACCGGCGCCGCCCGGGTGGACCTGGTCGCCCACTCCTTCGGCTCGCTGGTCACCCGCTGGTACGTGAAGTTCGGCGGCGGCGGGCCGTACGTCGGCCACTGGGTCTCCCTCGCCGGCCCCAACCGCGGCACCTCCACCGCCTGGGCCTGCGCCCTGTGGGACCAGGCCTGCCGGGACATGACACCCGGCTCCTACGTGGTGAAGAACCTGAACTCCGGTGACGAGACGCCCGGCGCGGTGCGGTACGCCACCTTCGGGTCCCACTGCGACGAGGTCGTCAACCCCGACGACAGCGTCCCGCTCACCGGTGCGACGAACACCCCGGTCGGCTGCCTGGGGCACAACGACCTGCTCTGGGACGACCCCACCTCGGCGGGCGTACGGGCCTTCCTGCGCTCCTAGACCGTCTCTCAGGCCGTCTCTACGGACACTTCCTGGAGCAGTCCGTACGTGAACTCCGCGACGCAGGCCCGCCCCGACGCGGTGAACGCCAGCCGCCACCGCGTCGGCGCGGTGCCCTCCATCGGGCGCACGGGGGCGAAGGCCCGCGCCACCTCGTCGACCGTCGCCGACCAGGGCAGCAGATCCTCGGGCGACTCCAGTACGGGACCGGGCGCGCCCGGGGCCCGGACCAGCCACTCGTTCCAGACGGCCCCGTCCGGCGCGGCGAGCACCTCGAAGCGCAGGCCGGGCCAGAGCGGCACCGGCCACAGCAGGGCCTCGCACGTCAGGTCGCCGATCGTGCGGGAGGAAACGGCCTCGGGCGGGCCGAGCACCGAGCGGTAGCGGGCCAGGGCGCCCCGGGACCGCGGCGAGCGCACCATGGACTGCCAGCGCTTGTTGGCCTCCCGCTGTTCGGCGAGGGAGGCGCCGAGCCGTCGGCGGGCCTCCTCCGCGAGTCCCGGCTGGAAGTCCGCCATCCGGCGCAGCAGTACCAGTTGGAAGCCGGCGGGGCCGAGGGGGCCCGGGGCGAGGGGTGGTGTCCCCGGTGTCCTCGTCATGGGCACACACCCTTCCACACAAGATCCTCACGATCCCGGTATACGGCCGTTGTGATCGAACGCGTAGCCTGCGGGTCGCCATGGACTATTGCATCGCCTGCCGCAGGTACCTCAACGGCGCGCTGGCGTGCGCCGGATGCGGGACCCCGGCAGAACACCTGACATCCGCCGTGCCCGCCGCGCCCGCCCCCCGCTCCACCGCGGGGTTCGGAAGCGACCCGGCCGCGCTCGCCGACGTGTACGCCGACTCCCTCGTCGTGCTGTCCGGGGAACAGGGGCAGGGCCGCGGTCAGCGCCGAGCCGCCGGCCGCCGCGCCGGGCACCGCCGGCGCCGCCGGACCGCGCTCACCGTGGGGCTCGGGCTGATGCTCGCCGCCGGAGGCGCCCTGGGCCTGGCCCGGCTGACGGCCGACGGGGGGCGCACCGACCGGGCGGCGACGGTGGTGCTGACCGACGACGCGGGTCCGGCCGAGCCGGCGCCGCTCCCGGGCCTGACGGGCGATCCGGCGGTGCCCTCGGGGACGGCCGCCGGCTCCGTGAAGGGCACGGCCGGGGGTGCGAAGCAGGGCGGCGCCGGCCGGAGTACCGAGGGCTCCACGGCCGGGTCGTCGGGCTCCGCCTCCGGGGCGGGCCCGTCGCGGAGCGCTTCCCGGAATCCCACGTCCAAGGCTCCGACCGCATCGAGTTCCGGCGGCGGCTCCGCGACCCCCAGCGAGAGCACGAGCTCGAAGGGGCCCAAGGGGAAGCCCGGCAAGAAGCCGACCCCGACGCCCACCCCGACCCCCACCCCGGAGCCCACCCCGGAGCCCACCCCGGACTGTGACGACTGGTGGAACCCGCTGTGCTGGTGAGCGGGGAGCTCAGCCCAGCATCCGCCTGAGCAGGTCCCGCAGGACCGCGCGCTCGGCCGTGGAGAGACCGGCCAGGGGCTCGCGGGCGAAGTCCAGCGACTCGCGCAGCCGGTCGGCCGTCTGGAGGCCGTCCTCGGTGGGCGCGGCCAGCTTCACCCGGCGGTCGGCCGGGTCGGGGCGGCGCTCGACCAGGCCGCGGGTCTCCAGGCGGTCCACGATGCCGGTGATGTTCGACGGCTCGCACCGCAGCTTCTGCGCGATCTTGCGCATCGGCATCGGCTCCAGGGAGAGCAGGTTCAGGACGCGGGCCTGGGCGCCGGTGAGCTGGTGGCTGGAGGCCGCGTGCTCGTACTCCTGGTGGTAGCGGGTCACGACGTCGCCGATGAGCTCGACGACTTCGAGGGTCAGGGGGTCTGCGCGACGGCTGGGCATGGATCCAGCGTACCCATTTACTTGACAACATGAAATATCCAGGCGCATGGTTGTTTCACGTCCTGAAGCATTTTGCACTTCTTCCCCCATCCAGGAGTGACGCATGTCCGAGATCCCCGCCGTCAGCCGTGAGTGGCACCTCGTCCGTCGCCCCCAGGGCTGGCCCGTAGCCGAGGACTTCGCCCTGCGCGAGGTGCCGGTCGACGCCGAGCCCGCCGCCGGCCGGATTCTGGTGCGCAACCTCCACATGTCCGTGGACCCGTACATGCGCGGCCGGATGAACGACGTGAAGTCGTACGTCCCGCCCTTCCAGCTCGACAAGCCCATGGACGGCGGCGCCGTCGGTGAGGTCGTGGCCTCGGCCGACGAGCGCTTCGCGGTCGGCGACCACGTGCTGCACGGCCTGGGCTGGCGCGAGTACGCGGACGTGGACGCCAAGCACGCCACCCCGGTGGACGCCTCGCTCGCCCCCCTCTCCGCCTACCTCGGCGTCCTCGGCATGCCGGGCCTGACCGCCTACGCCGGGCTCTTCGAGGTCGCCTCCTTCAAGGAGGGCGACTCCGTCTTCGTCTCCGGCGCCGCCGGCGCGGTCGGCAGCCTCGTCGGCCAGTTCGCGAAGATCAAGGGCGCTTCCCGGGTGATCGGCTCCGCGGGCTCCGACGAGAAGGTGACGCTCCTCACGGAGAAGTACGGTTTCGACGCCGCCTTCAACTACAAGAGCGGCCCCGTCGCCGAGCAGCTGAAGGAGGCCGCGCCCGAGGGCATCGACGTCTACTTCGACAACGTCGGCGGGGACCACCTGGAGGCCGCCATCTCCTCCCTGAAGGTCCACGGCCGGGCCACCCTGTGCGGGGCGATCGCCCAGTACAACGCCACCGAGCCCGCGCCCGGCCCGCGCAACCTCGCCCTCGTCATCGGCAAGCGCCTGCGCCTGCAGGGCGTGCTGGTCGGAGACCACGCGGGACTGCAGCCGCAGTTCGTCCAGGACGTCGCCGGCTGGCTGCGTTCCGGGCAGCTCGTCGCCGACGAGACGGTCGTGCGCGGAGTGGAGAACGCCACCGACGCCTTCCTCGGAATGCTGCGCGGTGACAACACCGGAAAGATGATCGTTTCTTTCACCGGTTAGGCTCACTGCACACCGCCGTGACGCGTGGGCGCGAGTCCCGGCGATTTACCAGGAGGATTTCCTTACATGTCGATCCAGCAGTCCGACGTCGCGTACACCGCTGTTGCCACCGCCGAGAACGGCCGTGACGGTCGCGTCGTCACCAACGACGGTCGCCTCGAGGTCGTCGTGAACCCGCCGAAGGAGCTCGGTGGCAGCGGCGAGGGCACCAACCCCGAGCAGCTGTTCGCCGCCGGCTACAGCGCCTGCTTCCAGGGTGCGCTCGGCGTCGTCGCCCGCAACGAGAGCGCCGACATCACCGGCTCCACCGTGACCGCCGAGGTCGGCATCGGCAAGAACGACGACGGCTTCGGCATCATCGTCAAGATCTCGGCCTCCATCCCGAACGTGGACGCCGCCACCGCCAAGGACCTCATCGAGAAGGCCCACCAGGTCTGCCCGTACTCCAAGGCGACCCGCGGCAACATCACGGTCGAGCTCGCGGTCTGATCCGCGACCCGCTCAACCGGTTCGTCCGTCGAAGGCCGCACCCAGGCACCGGGGTGCGGCCTTCGTCATGCCCGGCGTCCCCCCGCCCGAGCGCCCGCCCTAGACTGGATCCATGCGTGATCTTGCGGGGGGATTCGGCTATCTGCTGGCCGGACAGCGATGGGTACTGCGCCACGGACGGTGGCTGGGCTTCGGGCTGCTGCCCGGGCTCGTCGCCCTGGTGCTGTACGCCGGCGCCCTCGTCGGACTCGGCTACGGCGCCGACGACCTGACCGCCTGGGCGACCCCCTTCGCCGACGGCTGGTCCTCCCCGTGGCTCGGCCTCTTCCGCGGTTTCCTGACGGCCCTGGTCTTCTCCCTCGGCCTCTTCCTCGCGGTGATCACCTTCACGGCCGTGACCCTGCTCGTGGGCGAGCCGTTCTACGAGTCCCTCTCGGAGCAGGTCGACCGCACCGAGGGCGGCGAGGTCCCGGAGTCGGGGCTCACGCTCCCGCAGGAGCTGTGGATCTCCGCCCGGGACAGCCTGCGGATCCTGGGCCGGGTGCTGCTCTTCGGGATCCTGCTCTTCGCGCTGGGCTTCGTGCCGGTGATCGGGCAGACCGTCGTCCCGGTCCTCGGCTTCTGCGTCTCCGGCTTCTTCCTCGCCCGGGAGCTGACCTCCGTCGCCCTGATGCGCCGCCGGGTGCAGCTCACCGAGCAGCTCGCGCTGCTGCGCGGGCGGCGGATGCTGGCGCTCGGCTTCGGAGTGCCGCTCGTGCTGGCCTTCCTGGTGCCGCTCGTCGCCGTGTTCCTGATGCCGGGCGCGGTGGCCGGGGCGACGCTCATGGTCCGCGACCTGATGGGCGAGGACGCGGAGCAGGGGCAGGCGCAGGCGCCGGGACAGGACCGCAGCCAGGGTCAGGGCCCGGGCCCGGGTCAGGGCCAGGGCCAGGGCCAGGGGCATGGGCCGGGTCAGGGCCACGGCCCGGGTCAGGCTCAGGCACCGGGACAGGACCGCAGCCAGGGCCACGGCCAGGGCAAGCAGTTCAGCGCCTGAGCAGGGTGATCGCCCCGGCGGTGTCCTCGCCGGCGTGGGCCGCCGGATCCGCCGCCAGGCGTTCCCGCATCAGGTCCAGGTACGGACTGATCAGCTCGGGGCTGACCCCCTGCTCCGCGGCGGTCCGCAGATAGGTGGCGCTCGCCGTGACCTGCATGGCCAGGTTCGATTCGACGCCCGTGGTGAAGTCCCCCGAGACCAGCCGCTCGGCGGCGGCGCCCGCGAAGAAGCCCATCGCCCCCAGCCACTCGGTCAGCAGCGGAGCCAGGTCCTTGGGCGAGATGTCCTCGCCCTCGATCAGCGCGTAGGCGTGCGAGATCCCGGCGAAGAGCCCGGTCATCGCGCTCAGCAGGGCCACGTCGTGCAGGGCCGCGTGGCCGGGGTCGGGGCCGACGAAGCGGGCGCCGGCCGGGACCTCCAGCGCGCTCCGGTGCTCCTCGAACAGGTCGGGGGAGCCGCTGTAGAAGACGTACCCGCCGGCGGCGGGGACGCCGATCATCGACGGGGTGGCCATGATCCCGCCGTCGAGGAACCGGGCCCCGCGCTCCTGGGCCCACGCTGCCCGGGCGCGGGCGTCGGCGGGCGTGCCGGTGGTCAGGTCGACCAGGTCCTTACCGGTGAGGTCCAGGCCCTCCAGGGCCGAACCGACGCTCTCGTGGTCCAGCAGGCAGAGCACGACCAAGCCGTTCGCCGCCACCGCCGCGGCGGGGCTCGCGGCGACGACGGCGCCTTCGGCCGCGAGGGCCTCGGCCTTGGCGGGGGTGCGGTTCCAGACGGTGAGGGGGTGCCCGGCGGCGAGCCAGGTGCGGGCGAGGGCGGTGCCCATCGAGCCGAGTCCGAGGAGGGTGAGCGGAGTCTTGGTGCTGGTGTCGGTCATGCCGTTTAGCCTGGTGGAGGGCCGTCAGGTGCTCAAGTACGCACTTCGGAGTGGGTGGTTACCCCGAGGTGAGCGAACAGGTGGGGAGGGGTGCGTGATGGCATCTGCACAGAGGCCGGGCGCGGATCACTGCGGGATCGCCGCGGCGATGTCCGTGATCGACGGCAAATGGAAGGTGTCGGTCCTGTGGGAGCTGGAACAGTGCCCGCGCCGCTTCGGTGAACTGCGCCGCCTGGTCCCGGGGGTCTCGGAGAAGGTGCTCGCGGCCCAGCTGCGCGAGCTGGAGACGGACGGCATCGTCCACCGCGAGGTCTACGAGGAGGTCCCGCCGCGCGTGGAGTACTCGCTGACCCCGCTCGGCCACGAGCTGAACGAGGCCCTGGAGGCCCTCGGCGCGTGGGGCTCGAAGCACCTGCTCCCCGACGCCGTCCAGACCCTGGCGAGCGGGCCCGCCCTCCGGTGAGGGCCCGGATTCCGGCAGCCGCGCACTCCCGTACGCGACCCCGCCCGGGGGCGTGGAGCACGACCCGGAGTCCGCGGTGCTCCTGAGCCAACCCGATAGGATGACCGGCGGCAAGATTCAAAGCTGTCCCCCACCGTCCCAGAGCCCGCGTCCTTGTCCGGAGCACCGGTCGTCGGGGTCCGAGCCGGGCAGTGCCTTGCTGAGAGACGACCGGCCACAGCGCTGTGCACCGACCAGGCAGTCGCCGTGCACCGACCAGCAGTAGGGACATCTTTCACGTGACAGTCAGTACCGAGGGGCTGGAGCCTGTGCGCTCGGGTCCCGCGAGTGGACCTGCCACGCGCGCCCGGCCCGTTTCGGGTCCCGCGCGTGGAGTGCTGCGCTCCCGGGGCGCCCTGTTGCTCCTGGAAGCGGTCGTCGCCTTCGCCGGCGCGCTCGCGCTCCCGCTGATGGCCGTGGGCTTCCAGCTCGACCCCCTGGACCGCATCGCGCAGGTCAGCGGCCTGGCCGCGATCCAGTTCCGGTTCGCCCTGTTCGGTCTGGTGTTCATCGCCGCGGTCGTGCTCGCGATGCGGCTGCGCGGTGGCCGCCACTTCAACCTGGCCACCCGGATCTCCGCGGCCGCCCTCGCGGGTCTGGCCAGCGGGTTCGTCGCGGCGGGAGCGGTGGTCGCGCTCCACGGCACGCCGTGGCCGATGTTCGGCCTCAACGGGGACAGCGGCCGGATCGTCGAGTGGGCCCACGCGGTCGCCAACGGGCAGCCGTCGGGCTCCCCGGTCTACCCGCCCGCACCGCTCTACACCCTCGGGTACTACGCCGAGTGGTTCCACGGCGGCAACACCGCCTACGCCTTCAAGGACCTCCAGATCCTCGGAGCCGCCTTCTTCGGGCCGTTCGTCTACTTCGCCTGGCGGCTGCTGCTGAGCCCGCTCCGGGCGCTGGCCTTCGGCGTCGTACCGGCCTTCGCGCTGATCGACGCGTACAAGCCGTACGCCCAGACGGTCCTGGTGGTGCTGGTACCGGTCCTGGTGGCCCTGGTGGTGGCGCTGCGCCGCAGCGGCACCGAGAACTGGCGGCCGCTGCTGCTCAAGGCCGCCGGTTTCGGCGCGCTGATCGGTGTGCTCTTCCTCACGTACTCCGGCTGGTTCCTGTGGAGCGCGGCCGGCGTGTTCTTCGCGGCCGCCCTGTACTTCCCGTGGAAGACCGGCCGGGCCAAGGGCGCCGCGTTCCTGGGCGCCACCCTGGCGGCCTTCATGGCGGTGGCCGGGCAGTACCTGGTCGTCATGCTGACCGAGGGCCAGGAGACCAAGGACTTCAACTTCCGCTTCGACACCTTCACCGACCCGGCCTACTACCTGATGTGGCGCACGGACATGCCGGGCAAGGTCGGCGACTGGCCGCCGCCGGGCGAGTTCGGCGGGGTCGGCCTCTTCGCCCTCGTGACCTTCGTCTGTCTCGGCATCGCGATCTGGCTGGGACTGCGCAAGCCGATGGTGGTCACGATCACCGCGATGTTCCTCTCCGCCTGGCTGATGCGGATGTACATCGCCTCGCACATGTACGAGACGCAGACCGTCCAGCTCTACACCCGCACCAACAACCAGCTCCTCTACTGCGGGTTGATCTTGGCCGCGCTCGTCGCCCACCTGGTGTCGCAGCGGCTGGCAGAACGACGCACATTGGACAATGGCGAGGGCGCGGCCGTACGGGGCCGGGGCTTGCCGGGCCGGGAGGGGGCCGTCATCGGAACCCTGTGCGCCCTGCTGCTCCTGCTCGGAACGGTGTCGTCCTCGATGGCCGACCGGTACATGCCGGCCCAGGACGGGACCTACCGGATCCTGCCGTACGTATCGCACACGATTCGGCAGTTGAACGGGAAGTGCCCCCAATTCGCCCCCGAGCACAAGTGCTCCAAGGACGGCGATCAGACTTGGCTGACATACATCCGATGATCACGAGGACGACATGATCTCCGCATTGACGCGGCTGGCCGACTGGTCGGCCCGGACCCCCAAGAGGCTCTGGGCCGTCAGCTTCGTCCTCTTCTTCACCATCGCGGCCGGCTGGTCCGCGGCCACACCGCTCGGCGCGTCTCCCGACGAGCACGCCCACTTCATCCGGGCGGCGGCCGTCGCCCGCGGGCAGATCAACGGCTCCGAGGTGATGGTTCCGCACATGGTCGCGGGCATCAAGGGCGACTTCGCCGAGACCGGCGTGCAGCTCCCGGAGTGGTACTCGGAACTCCCGAAGCACCACGAGTGCTACGCCTGGCGCGCGGGCACCCCCGCGTCCTGCGCGCCCGTGCTCAGCGACTCCGGCACCATCGTCGAGGTCCCCACCGCCGCCGGCCGCTACCACCCGGCGTACTACATGCTGACCGGCTGGCCCAGCCTGCTCGTGGAGGGCGCCAAGGGGCTCTACCTCATGCGCCTGATGTCGGCGCTGTTCTGCTCCCTGCTGCTGGCCAGCGCCGTGGTGACGGCGTCCGAGTGGCGGCGCGGGCGCTCGCTCGCCCTGCTCGGCGTCTTCACGGCGGCGACGCCCATGGCGCTGTTCATGGCCGGCATGGTCAACCCCAGCGGCGGTGAGATCGCCGCCGGGATCCTGGTGTGGACGGGCCTGCTGTCGATCCTCATGTCGCCCGATCCGCGGCTGCTGAACCGCAGGCTCGCCAGGGTCGGCGTCGGCGGCCTGGTACTGATCAACATCCGGCCGCTCGGTCTGATCTGGTTCGCGGGCGCGGTCTGCTTCGGCCTGCTGCTGGCCGAGAGCGGCGTGCTGCGCTCGGTGCTCCGCCGCAAGGCGATGTGGCTCTGGACGGGGCTGCTCGGCCTCGCCACGGTCGGCGCGCTCGCGTGGGCGGCCACGCACCCCGACAACTCCGTCATAAAGATCCCCAAGTACCTCACCACGACGGAGGCGGCCCGCCGCACCCTCGGGGCCACCGAGATGTACATCCAGCAGATGCTCGGCTACTTCGGCTGGCTGGACACCCCGGCGCCGGTCGTCACCTGGTACGTCTGGCTCGGCGTGATCGCGGTGATCACCGTGCTGGGGCTGATGTACGGCCGCAAGCGCGAAGCACTGGCACTGATCGCCATGGTGATCGCCATCGTGATCGTGCCGGTGGTCGGGCAGACCTCGCAGGCGTCGAAGATCGGCCTGGTCTGGCAGGGCCGCTACCTGCTGCCGTTCGCCGTCGGCCTGCCGCTGATGGCGGTGCTGATCATCGCGCGCCGGATGCCGGAGAAGGGCTTCCCGCTGCGCAGGCTGGTCGGCTACTCCCTGCCCCTGCTCGCGCTGGCCAACGCGGCGGCGTTCTACTGGACCCTGCGGCGCTTCGCCGTCGGAATCAGCGGCCCCGTGATCCCGTACGCCGCGCACTGGGCCCCGCCGGGCGGCTGGGTGTTCTGGACCGGCTTCTACACGGTGGCGGCGTTCGCCCTCGTGGTGCCGGGACTGATGCGGGACCGCGTGGCCGACACGACCCCCGTGCGCACGCCGGCCGACCCGCTGCCCGGAACCGACGGGCCGCAGGGCACGGAGGCGCTGTCCGGCGCCCGTCCGGAGCCCGGCGTCGAAGCCCGGCGCCACTCACGGGTGACCCAGGCCGGCTGATTTCCCGGCCCCGGCCCCGGTCCCGGCGGGCGCGTCCTCCGACGCTCCGTCAGGCCGGGGCCCGCGCCGGTACCTCCGCCACGGCGACCGACGGCGTGTGTGCGTCCGCCTCGGCCAGCAGGGTCCCGCCCGGCGCCCATACGGCCGCGCCCCCGCAGCCCGTCCACGGCCCGGCGGGTCCGACGTGGTTGGCGAGGGCCACGTACATCCCGAAGTCCCGGGCGATGCCCGGATGGACCGCCGCCCGCTCGGCGATGCCGTCGCCCGTGCCGTAGAGCGAGCTCGCCAGGTGGACCCGGCAGCCGGCCGCGGCGCCCGCGCCGGGCACGTCCGCGAAGTGGTTGTCGAAGCAGATCCCCAGGGAGAAGCGGATCCCGCCGAGCTCGAAGCGGCCCGGGGCCGTCCCCGCGGCGAAGACCTCCCGCTCCTGCTGGAAGAGGTGCCGCTTGGCGTACGTGGTCACGTGCGCGCCGTCCGCGTCGTGGACCAGGGTCGCGATGACGGGCCGGGGGCCGTCCACGCGCAGTGCGACGTTGACGGCGGTGGCGATCCCGGTGGAGCGGACGGGGTCCAGCCGCGGGTCCTCGGCGTCGGCCAGCCACAGACCGGGGTCGGCGGCGAGCGCGGCCAGCTCGTAGCCGGTCAGGGTGAACTCGGGGAACACCACCAGCCCGGCGCCCTCCTCCCGGGCCCGCACGGCGAGTCCGGCCGCCCGTACGGCGTTGGCGGACACGTCGGCGGGGGCGCAGCTCAACTGCGCGGCAGCGATCTTCACCCGGCCCAGCATGCCAGCCCGGCCGTCAGCCCCGCGGTCAGCCGCGGGGCCCCTGGACCAGGTCCAGGAAGGCGCGGAAGATGCCGGGCATGTCCACGGCTTCCGGGGCCAGCAGCCACTGGTACTGGAGCCCGTCCATCACGGCGGCCAGCAGCGGGGCCGCCTGCTCGGGGGTGAGGCCCGAGGGGAGCCGCTCCCCGAACTCCGCGCGCAGGACCGCCGCCATCGCGGAGCGCACCTGCGCGTACCGCTCGGCGAAGAACTCCCGCGCCGGATGGCCGTCGGTGACGCTCTCGCCGAGAAGTGCCGAGAAGGTCTGCACGATGCCGGGTCGCATGGCGTTGTACTCCACCAGCGAGGCCAGCAGGTCCGGGCGCCAGGCGTCGGCCAGCGCGCGGGTGCCGCCGCCGGTGTCCCAGCGGTCGCGCTCCTCCAGGACCGCGACCAGGAGCGCCTCCTTGGTCGGGAAGTAGTGCAGCAGTCCCTGCTGCGTCAGGCCCACGCGCTCGGCGACCGTGGCCAGGGCCGCGCCCCGGTAGCCGCGCTCGGCGATCACCTCGACGGCCGCGCGGACGATCTCCCCGCGCCGTTCCTCACTTCTGGCCCTGACCATCGCCCCGCCACCCCTTCCGTTCCACACCTGCCAGCAGGACCGTACGGCATCCATAGATTACGAACAGATTACGAACCCTACCGATCTACAGGTATTGGGTCCACCATGGCGTCACCGCACCGCACCGCACCGCACCGCACCGCGCACCCGCACTCAACGAGGAGGCATGGCCGTGACCGATGCCGATCAGGTCCGCAACGACGCCGTGGAAACGGCCCTGGGCAAGCTGGACCTCGACACCAAGGCCCGGCTCCTGGCCGGCCAGGACATGTGGTCCCTGCCCGCCGTCCCCGAGATCGGGCTGAAGTCCCTGGTCATGTCCGACGGCCCCATCGGCGTGCGCGGCGTGCGCTGGACCGCCGACGACCCGTCGATCGCCCTGCCCTCCCCGACCGCGCTCGCCGCCGCGTGGGACCCCGCACTCGCCCGCCGGGCCGGCCGCCTCCTCGCCCAGGAGGCCCGCCGCAAGGGCGTCCACGTGCTCCTCGCGCCCACCGTCAACCTGCACCGCTCCCCGCTCGGCGGCCGGCACTTCGAGGGCTACTCCGAGGACCCGTTCCTGACCGGCGCCATCGGCAGCGGCTACGTGAACGGCGTCCAGGACGGCGGCGTCGGCACCACCGTCAAGCACTTCGTCGGCAACGACGCCGAGACCGAGCGGTTCACCGTCGACAGCGTCATCGCCCCGCGCCCGCTGCGCGAGCTGTACCTGGCCCCCTTCGAGGCCATCGTCGCCAACGCCCACCCGTGGGGCATCATGACCGCCTACAACCGGGTCAACGGCACGACCATGACCGAGCACCGGTACCTCGTCAACGAGGTCCTGCGCGGCGAATGGGGCTTCGACGGCTACAACGTCTCCGACTGGATGGCCGCCCGCTCCACCACCGGCGACATCCTCGGCGGCATGGACGTGGCCATGCCCGGTCCCGTCACCGTCTACGGAGCTCCGCTCGCCGAGGCCGTCCGCGCCGGCGACGTCCCCGAGTCCGCCGTCGACGACGCCGTCCGCAACGTCCTGCGCCTCGCCGCCCGCGTCGGCATCCTGGAGGGCGCCCCCGCCGCGGTCCGCGAGGTCCCGGCCCCCGTCGACGGCCAGGCGCTGGCCCGCGAGCTGGCTGCCCGCGGCTTCGTCCTCGTACGCAACGAGGCCGTCGCCGGCGGGGCTGCGAACGGCGAGGAGCGCGTGCTCCCGCTCGACACCGCCCCCGGCCGCACCGTCGCCCTCAGCGGCGCCGCCGCCCGTGACGCCCGCGTCCTCGGCGGCGGCAGCGCCACCGTCTTCCCGGAGCGGATCGTCTCCCCGCTGGACGGACTCACCGAGGCACTGCCCGACGGGGCGCTGACCTTCACCGTCGGCGCCGACCCCAGTGACGAACTGACCCCCGCGGACAAGGGCTTCGAGCTCCGCGCGGTCTGCCGGGACGCCTCCGGCGCGGTCCTCGGCACCGGCTCGCTGCCCACCGGCCAGGTCCAGTGGATCGGCGACGACCTGCCCGAAGGCGTCACGTACGAGACGATGGCGAGCATCGAGGTCACCGGTACGTTCGTGCCGCGCGAAAGCGGCGAGCACGCCTTCGGCACCCGCGGACTCGGCGCCTTCACCCTCGCCGTCGGCGGTGAGGCCCGCTGGGACGGGGTCCAGCCGATGGGTGACGAGGCCGACCCCTTCGAGGCGTTCTTCGGCGCTCCCCAGGTGCGGACCCGCCTCACGCTCACCGAGGGCGAAGCCGTCGAGGTCTCGCTGACCTACCAGGTGCCCGACATGACGACCCTGCCGCTCAAGGCGATCATGTTCTCCTTCCTCCACCTCGGCCCGCAGCGCTCCGCCGACGAGCTCATCGCCGAAGCCGTGGAGGCCGCGCGCTCCGCCGACACCGCCGTCGTGGTCGTCGCCACCACCGAGCGGGTGGAGTCCGAGGGCTTCGACCGCAAGGACCTCACCCTCCCGGGCCGCCAGAACGACCTGGTGCGCGCCGTCGCCGCCGTCAACCCGAACACCGTGGTCGTCGTCAACGCGGGCTCCCCGGTGGAACTCCCGTGGCGCGACGAGGTCGCCGCCGTCCTGCTGACCTGGTTCCCCGGGCAGGAGGGCGGGGCCGCACTGGCCGACGTGCTCCTCGGCGAGGCCGAGCCGGGCGGGCGGCTGCCCACCACCTGGCCCGCCGAGTTCGCCGACGCGCCCGTCACCGAAGTCACCCCCACCGAGGGGCGCCTGGAGTACACCGAAGGGCTCTTCATCGGCTACCGGGCCTACGAGAAGCACGGGATCGCCCCGGCCTTCCCCTTCGGGCACGGCCTCGGCTACACGGACTGGGCCTACGAGTCGCTGGAGGTCACCCCCGCGCAGGCCAAGGTCCGCGTCACCAACACCGGCACCCGGCCGGGCCGCGAGACCGTACAGGTCTACCTGGCGCCCGTCGCGGACAGCGTCGAGCGCCCGGCGAGCTGGCTGGCGGGCTTCGCGAGCGTGACCGCCGGCCCCGGCGAGAGCGTCGACGTGGAGATCCCCCTGCCGGAGCGCGCCTTCGAGATCTGGGACCAGCCCTCCCGCTCCTGGCAGCGGATCGGCGGCGCCTACGAGGTCCGCGCGAGCCGCTCGCACGGCGACACGCGACTGACGGCGGCACTCGACCTGTAATGGCCGGAAATCACCCGTACTGATCGCACGTCGTGGTGGTTCGAACAAGCTGGACCGGGGGCGGGCCCTGACACCCGCCCCCGGTCCGATCCATCTCCCGCGTCAACGCGGAGGCTCGGCGGAGGTCACCTGTCGGTGCGCCAGTTCCGCGAGCCGCGCCTGCCCGTCCTTGCCCGGATGGAACCAGTCCCAGCGGCTCAACTGCTCCGCCGAGAAGGGGTACTGGAACACCGCTCCGCCGTCGTAGCGGCACAGCTGGTCCTTCGCGCAGACCTCGCGCAGCGCCTCGTTGTACTCGACCACGCGCGCCCGCACCTGCTCCCGCCGGGCCGTCGCACCGGCGGCCGCCGACATCGGATCGGCGAGCATCGACTGACAGATGCCCAGCTTCCACACCTGGCGCACCATCGGGTCGTCCTTGCCCTGCTGCCACAGCCGCTGGAGGTCCGGGACGCTGGAGACGTACACCTGCGAGGCCGGCGAGGCCGCCCGCAGGCCGGCCAGCGCCTTCTCGAAGTCGGAGCGGAAGGCGGCCACCGGGGTCATCGACGAAGCCGAGGGCCGGCAGGCGTCGTTCGAGCCCACCATGACCGTGACCAGGCCCGGCTTGTGCGCGGCCGCCGACGCGAGCTGCGCCGGCAGGTCCGCCATCCGGGAGCCGGTCACCGCGTAGTTCCAGCTGCGCGCGGGCGCCTCGGCCTCGCCGAGCAGCCGGGCGGCCAGCGAACGCACCTCCGGGTCGTCACCCGTGGCCCAGGAGGCCTCCGGACAGTCGGCCAGCACCGAACAGGCGTCGAAACCGGCCGTGATGGAGTCGCCCACGGCGGCGACCGAGGCCGGCGCGGTGTTCCACCGCGGGGCCGCCTGCGCCCCGAGCTCGCCCCCGGTCTTCGCCGCGTCCGCCGAACACCCGGTCAGCGCACCCGCCGCCACGAGGAGCAGGGCCGCCGCCGCGCCCGCACCCGCGCCCGCGGAAGTCCGACGCGCGCGGCGGCGTGGGGCGGTGGTGCGCATGCGGAAGGTCCCTCCTCGTCGTCCCCGCGTCATTCGGGGGCGTCCTGCTGAGTGAATGCTCTGTGTTTTACGGGCCTCGGAGCGACCGTACGTCACACCATGACCCCCGGCGCACGGTAGCTTTTTCCCGTGGCGTTTCGGCCGCAAGTCCCGCAACGCAATGTCAAATAATTTCCGTTACATTACATCACGTCACATACTGTCCGTTTTCTGGAGTTTATTCCCGACCTCGTCCCACACTGGAGGTCCCGGTGACGACACGTGGAGTCCTGTACGTGCACTCCGCACCGCGCGCGCTCTGCCCGCACGTGGAATGGGCTGTTGCGGGGGTGCTCGGGGTGCGGGTGAACCTCGACTGGATCCGTCAGCCCGCCTCCCCGGGCACCTGGAGAGCCGAGTTCTCCTGGCAGGCCGAGGCGGGCACCGCCTCGAAACTCGCCTCCGCGCTGCGCGGCTGGCACCTGCTCCGCTTCGAAGTGACCGCGGAACCCTGTCCGACCGCCGAGGGCGAGCGCTACAGCTCCACCCCGCACCTGGGCATCTTCCACGCCGTCACCGGCATGCACGGCGACATCCTGATCCCCGAGGACCGGCTGCGCGCCGCCCTCGCCCGGTCCGCGCACGGCGAGACGGACCTGGAGGCGGAGATCGCCAAACTGCTCGGCAAACCCTGGGACGACGAGCTCGAACCCTTCCGCTACGCGGGCGAGGGCGCCCCGGTCCGCTGGCTCCACCAAGTGGTCTGAGCACACGCAGAAGGCCCCGTCCGGCAGATGCCGGGCGGGGCCCTTCGTGCGTGGGAACTCAGACGCTTCGGAAGGCGAGGGTCACGTTGTGGCCGCCGAATCCGAAGGAGTTGTTGATCGCCGAGATCGGCCCCTCCGCCGGGAGCTTGCGGGGCTCGCCGCGCACGATGTCCGCGTCGATGTCGTCGTCGATGTCGTCGAGGTTGATCGTCGGCGGGGCGAGGCGGTGGTACAGCGCCAGCACCGTGGCCACGGTCTCGATGCCGCCGGCGCCGCCGAGGAGGTGACCGGTCATCGACTTCGTCGCCGAGATCGCGATGTGGTCGAGGTCGTCGCCCAGCACCTTGCGCAGGGCCTTCAGCTCGGCCGTGTCACCCTGCGGGGTGGACGTGGCGTGCGCGTTCAGGTGGACCAGCTCGGCCGGGTCGAGACCCGTGTTGTCGAGCAGGTTCTGCACGGCCGCCGCGACACCGCGGCCGGTCGGCTCCGGCTGCGCGATGTGGTGGCTGTCCGCGGACAGGCCCTGGCCCAGCACCTCGCAGTAGACCCGGGCGCCGCGCGCGGCGGCGTGCTCGGCGGACTCCAGGACCACGACGCCCGCGCCCTCGCCGAGGACGAAGCCGTCGCGGGCCTTGTCGTACGGACGGGAGGCCGTGGTGGGGTTCTCGTTGTTCTTGGACATCGCCATCATGTTGGCGAACGCCGCGATCGGCAGCGGGTGGATCGCCGCCTCGGTGCCGCCCGCCACGACCACGTCGGCACGGCCGGTGCGGATCATCTCGACGGCGTAGCCGATGGCCTCGGCGCCGGAGGCGCAGGCGCTGACCGGAGTGTGCACGCCCGCGCGGGCGTTGACCTCCAGGCCGACGTTGGCCGACGGGCCGTTGGGCATGAGCATGGGGACGGTGTGCGGGGAGACCCGGCGCACGCCCTTTTCCTTCAGTACGTCGTACTGGTCGAGCAGGGTGGTCACGCCGCCGATGCCGGAGGCGATGACGGTGCCCAGGCGCTCGGGCGCGATCGCCGCGTCCTCGCCGGCCGGGGCGGTGTAACCGGCGTCGGCCCACGCCTCGCGGGCCGCGATGATCGCGAACTGGGCCGAGCGGTCCAGCTTGCGGGCCAGCGGCCGGGGAAGGACCTCGCTCGGGTCCACGGCGGCGGTGGCGGCGATCCGGACCGGGAGTTCGGCGAAGCGCTCACCTTCGAGAGGTTTTACGCCGGAACGGCCGGCAAGCAGACCTTCCCAGGTCGAAGCGCTGTCGCCACCCAGCGGAGTGGTTGCGCCGATACCGGTGACGACCACGGTGCGATTGGTCGGGCTCACAGGAATTCTTTCTCCACGTTTCAGGGGGTGAATTGTCACGGCGCCACCGCGGGGTGGCGACAAACGCTCGTCAGGCTCAGGCCTGGTGCTTGAGGATGTAGCTCGCGGCGTCGCCGACGGTCTTGAGACCCTTGACGTCCTCGTCCGGGATCTTCACCTCGAAGCGCTCTTCGGCGGCGACGACGACCTCGACCATGGACAGCGAGTCGACGTCCAGGTCGTCGGTGAAGGACTTCTCGAGCTGGACGTCCTCGGTCGGGATGCCGGCGATCTCGTTGACGATCTCGGCGAGACCTTCGACGATTTCTTCCTGGGTGAAGGCCATGTTGGCGCTCCTTCTATAGCTAGCTGGGGGTCAAACGGAGTCCGGGATGTGGATCCCGGGCCCTAGGGGAGGGTAACGACCGTTGCGGCGTAGACGAGCCCCGCCCCGAAGCCGATGACGAGCGCGGTGTCGCCGCTCTTCGCCGCACCGGTCGCCAGGAGCCGCTCCATTGCGAGCGGGATCGAGGCGGCCGAGGTGTTGCCGGTGGTTTCGATGTCACGGGCGACCGTGACGTGTTCCGGCAGCTTCAGAGTCTTCACCATCGAGTCGATGATCCGCATGTTCGCCTGGTGCGGAATGAAGACGTCCAGGTCATCAGCGGTGATCCCGGCTGCGTCGAGCGCCTGCTGGGCCACCTTCGCCATCTCGAAGACGGCCCAGCGGAAGACCGCCTGGCCCTCCTGCGTGATGGCGGGAAACTTTTCGCCGCCGTCCCTGCCGAGGTACTCGTCCCACGGCACGGTCTGCTTGATGGTCTCCGACTTGTCGCCCTCCGAACCCCACACGGTGGGGCCGATGGCCGGCTCGTCCGAGGGGCCGACGATCACGGCGCCCGCGCCGTCACCGAAGAGGAAGGCCGTCGCGCGGTCCTCCAGGTCGGTCAGGTCCGAGAGCCGCTCCACGCCGATGACCAGCACGTACTCGGCCGAGCCCTCGACGACCAGCCCCTTGGCCAGGGTCAGGCCGTAGCCGAAGCCGGCGCAGCCCGCGGAGATGTCGAAGGCGGCGGGCTTGCCCGCGCCGATGCGGTGCGCGATCTCGGTCGCCACGGCCGGGGTCTGCTTGAAGTGCGACACCGTCGAGACGATCACGGCGCCGATCTTCTCCGGAGCGATCCCGGCGGCGGCCAGGGCCTTGCCCGAGGCCTCCACCGACATCGCGGCGACGGTCTCCTGCGGGGAGGCCCAGTGCCGCGTCGCGATACCGGAACGGGAGCGGATCCACTCGTCGGAGGAGTCGATGGTTTCGAGGATGACCTCGTTCGGCACCACACGGATCGGACGGTAGCCGCCGACACCGAGGATGCGGGCGTACGGGGAGCCCTTGGCAGGCTTGATCTTCGACATGCTGAGTGGGCTCCTTCTCTCAGACCGCGTGCTCGGAGACGAGCGCCACGGCCTTGTCGAGATCGTCCGGGGTCTTCAGGGCCACGCTCGGTACGCCCTTCAGCGCGCGCTTGGCCAGACCCGTCAGGGTGCCACCGGGGGACAGCTCTACGATCCCGGTGACGCCCAGCGCGGCGAACGTCTCCATGCACAGGTCCCAGCGGACCGGGTTGGCCACCTGGCCCACCAGCCGGGCGACGACATCGGCGCCCGTGGTCACGACCTGACCATCCTTGTTCGATACGTACGTCAGCGACGGGTCGGCCGGGGAGAGGGCCGCCGCGGCCTTCTCCAGACCGGCGACCGCCGGAGCCATGTGGTGCGTGTGGAAGGCGCCCGCGACCTTGAGGGCGACGACCTTCATGGAGCCCTCGGGCTTCTCGGCCTCCAGGGCCGCGATCTGCTCCATGGTCCCCGCGGCCACGATCTGGCCCGCGCCGTTCACGTTCGCCGGGGTCAGGCCCAGCTTCTCCAGGTGGGCGACGACCACGTCCGGGTCCCCGCCGAGGACGGCGGCCATGCCCGTCGGGGTGATGCCCGCGGCCTCCGCCATGGCGAGCCCGCGGGTGCGTACGAAGGACAGCGCGTCCGTGTCGGACAGGACTCCGGCGTACGCGGCGGCGGTGATCTCGCCGACGCTGTGGCCCGCCACGGCGCCGAAGGCGGTGGGGCCGACCGCGGGGAGGGCGGTCAGCTCGGCCGCGGCGAGCAGGCCGGCGGCCACCAGCAGGGGCTGTGCGACGGCCGTGTCGCGGATCTCGTCCGCGTCGGCCTTCGTGCCGTAGTGGGCAAGGTCGAGCCCGATGGCATCCGACCAGCCGGCGACGCGGTCAGCGGCGCCGGGCAGTTCGAGCCAGGGAGTCAGGAAGCCGGGCGTCTGTGCGCCTTGGCCGGGAGCGACGAGTACGAGCACCCTCACACTCTCTCTTGTGTTCGGTCCGCGCCGCCCGTGGGGACAGGGACGAAGAACCATCGGGGTAATTGTTGATGTCCGACAAAAGCTTAGGACTGAGGATCGCCGTCGGCCAGACGCCCGAGGATCAGGGCGATCCGCAGCGTGAACGCAGAACGGACATCGGAGGGCGACCAGCCGGTGACGTCTGTCACACGTCGGAGCCGGTAGCGCACGGTGTTGGGGTGCACGAACAGCATCCGGGCCGCCCCTTCGAGGCTGCTCGCCTGCTCCAAGTAGACACTCAGCGTTTCCAGGAGGGCCGATCCGGCCTCTTCGAGCGGTCTGTAGATCTCCTCCACCAACTGCTCGCGGGCCGCAGGGTCGGAGGCGATCGCGCGTTCGGGCAGGAGATCATCCGCGAGGACCGGCCTCGGAGCGTCCTGCCAGGCCGTACAGGCCTTGAGTCCGGCCGCGGCGGCCTGAGCCGATTTCGTGGCGTTCAGCAGGTCCGGGACCACCGGTCCGGCGACCACCGCACCCGCCGCGAACGGCCCGATCAGCGACTTCGCCACCTGCATCGGATTGTCGCTGCCACCCGCGATGACCACGAGCCGGTCGCCCAGCACACCCGTGAGCACCTGCAGCTTGTGGTGGCGGGCGGCCCGCCGGATCGCCTCGACCGTCAGCTCGCTGTCGCCCTCCGGAGCCGTGCCCAGCACCACGCACACGTGCTCGGGGGAGTTCCAGCCGAGGGCCGCGGCCCGGGACAGCGCACCCTCGTCGGCCTCCCCGGACAGCACCGCGTTGACCACCAGGGACTCCAGCCGGGCGTCCCAGGCACCGCGCGCCTCGGCGGCCTGGGCGTACACCTGGGCGGTCGCGAAGGCGATCTCCCGGGCGTACACGAGCAGGGCCTCGCGCAGGATCGACTCGTCGCCGGGCGCCGCGACCTCGTCGATCGCGGTCTCCATGACCTCGATCGTGGTGCGCACCATCTCGACGGTCTGACGCAGGGTGATCGCCCGGGTCAGCTCGCGCGGAGCCGTCCCGAAGACGTCGGTGGAGATCGCCTGCGGGGTCTCCGGATGCCGGAACCACTCGGTGAACGCGGCGATACCGGCCTGGGCGACCAGGCCGATCCAGGACCGGTTCTCCGGCGGCATCGCCCGGTACCACGACAGCGTCTCGTCCATGCGCGCGATGGCGTTGGCAGCGAGCCGGCCGGAGGACTTCTCCAGCCGTCGCAGCGTCGCCGAGTGCGGATGGGGCGGAGCCGGATGCGCGGGGTGGACCGCGGGTGAATGCTCACGTTCGGGTTGGGGCACGTGACAAGACTGCCTTATCGGGACGGCTGCGCGGAGTCCGGTCTCGTCCCGGGCCGCGCCCGGACTACGGTGGCCCTCATGATTGATGTACGCCGAGGCTCCGACCGGTACGAGGGCGGGGAACCCCGCTCCGGGATCACCACCCGGCACGCCTTCTCCTTCGGCCCGCACTACGACCCCGAGAACCTGCGGTTCGGCCCGGTCCTGGCGTGCAACGAGGAGAGCCTCGCCCCCGGCGCGGGCTTCGACGAACACCCCCACAGCCACGCCGAGATCGTGACCTGGGTGGTCGAGGGCCAGCTCACCCACCGGGACGCCACGGGCGCCGACACCGTCGTGCGGCCCGGTGACGTACAGCACCTCGGCGCGGCGTCCGGCACCCGGCACGTGGAACGCAACGACGGCCCCGGGCCGCTGCGCTTCGTCCAGATCTGGCTGGCCCCGGCCGATCCGGCCGGGGAGCCCTCGTACACGCTGGTCAGGGGGATCGCCGACAGCACGCCCTACGCCGTGCCCGCGACCGGGGCCGTCCTGCACGTACGGCGTCCGGGCGCGGGCGAGCGGGTCGCCGTACCGGCCGCCGGGCGGGTGTACCTGCACGTCGTACGGGGAGACCTGCGGCTGGACGGAGGGGCCGCCCGGGGAGGCGACGAGCTCAGCCCCGGCGACTCGGCGCGGATCGCCGGCGAGCCGGACCTGGAGCTGGTCGCCGGATCCCCGGCCGAGGTACTGGTCTGGGAGTTTTCGTAGGCGGGGCACCGCAGGGGGTGGCCGCAGGGCTCAGCGGGTCCTGAGCTCCGCGAGCACCGCGTCGGTGAACGGGGGCCAGGCCTCCAGGGCCCACGGCCCGAAGGCGCGGTCCGTCAGCGCCACGCAGGCCGCGCGGGCGTCCGGGTCCACCCACAGGAAGGTCCCGGACTGCCCGAAGTGCCCGAAGGTGCGCGGCGAGGAACCGGCGCCCGTCCAGTGCGGGGCCTTCCCGTCGCGGATCTCCATGCCGAGCCCCCAGTCGTTGGGGGACTGGTGGCCGTAGCCGGGCAGGACGCCCTTGAGGCCGGGGTGGACCACGGAGGTGGCCTCGGCGACGGTACGGACGTCCAGCAGCCGGGGCTGCTGGAGTTCGGCGGCGAAGCGCAGGAGGTCGGAGACGGTGGAGACGCCGTCCTTGGCGGGCGAGCCCTCCAGGCTGCTCGACGCCATGCCCAGCGGCTCGAAGACGGCCTCCGCCAGGTACGCGGCGAAGGGGATGCCGGTGGCCTTCGCGATGTGGTCGCCGAGTTCCTCGAAACCGGCGTTCGAGTACAGCCGGCGCTGCCCGGGAGGGGCCGTCACCCGGTGCTCGTCGAAGGCCAGGCCGCTGGTGTGGGCGAGGAGGTGGCGCACGGTGGAGCCCTCGGGCCCGGCCGGCTCGTCCAGCTCGATCGCGCCCTCCTCGTAGGCCACGAGGGCGGCGTACGCGGCGAGCGGCTTGGTGACGGAGGCCAGCGGGAAGCGGTGGTCCACCGGTCCGTGGGCGGCGAGCACCGTCCCGTCGGCGTCGACGACGGCCGCGGCGGCGGTCGGGACCGGCCAGCTCTCGATGATGCGCAGACTCTGCAAGCTCTCCATGCGGCCGAGGGTACTTGCTTGGAGTGCACTCCAAGGATTTAGCGTGGGGCCATGAGCCCGCCCCAGAGCCCACTGCAGACGCGGACGCGGTACACGATCAGCGAGGTCGAGGCCCGGACCGGTCTGACCCAGCACACCTTGCGCTGGTACGAGCGGATCGGCCTCATGCCGCACGTGGACCGCTCCCACTCGGGCCAGCGGCGCTTCACCGACAAGGACCTCGACTGGCTGGCCTTCGTCGGCAAGTTGCGCACCACGGGAATGTCGGTGGCGGACATGGTCCGGTACGCCGAACTCGTCCGTGAGGGCCCGCACACCGCCGCCGACCGGCGCGCACTGCTGGAGCGGACGCGCGACGAGGTGCGGACGCGGATCACGGAGCTGACGGACGCGCTCGCGGTGCTGGACTACAAGATCGATACGTATGCGATGTGCGCGACCGTCGCGGGAGAGGAAGACCGGACATGACCGGGAACACGGTGGGGATCGAGCAGGTCGAACTGGGCCGGGGCGGCCCGCTGGTGGGCGTCCAGGGCCTCGGCTGCATGGGCATGAGCGAGTTCTACGGCGACACGGACGAGGCGGCCGCCCGGCGCACCCTGGACGCGGCGCTGGCCGCCGGGGTCACCCTCTTCGACACCGCCGACGTCTACGGGCGGGGTGCCAACGAGGAGTTCCTCGCGCCGTTCGCGGCCGCGCACCGCGACCGGATCACCCTCGCCACGAAGTTCGCCATCGAGCGCACGGACGACCCGGTGTACCGGGGGGTCCGCAACGACCGCGCGTACGTCCGCGGCGCGGTGGAGGGCAGCCTGCGCAGGCTGGGCACCGACGTGATCGACCTCTACTACATGCACCGGCGCGATCCGGCCGTGCCGCTCGCCGAATCGGTGGGCGCGATGGCGGAGTTGGTGCGGGAGGGCAAGGTGCGCCACCTCGGGCTCAGCGAGGTGACCGGCGTCGAGCTGCGCGAGGCGCACGCGGTGCACCCGATCGCGGCGCTCCAGTCGGAGTGGTCGCTGTTCAGCCGGGACGTGGAGCGCAGCGCGGTGGGCGCGGCCGCGGAGCTGGGCGTGGCCGTCGTGCCGTACTCCCCGCTCGGGCGCGGCTTCCTGACCGGGGCGTTCGCGGACGCGTCGGCGGAGCTGACGGCCGGCGACTTCCGGCAGTGCCAGCCCCGGTTCACGGGGGACAACGCGAAGGCCAACGGGGCGCTGCTGGCGCCGGTACGGGAGATCGCGGCGGCCCGCGGGGCCACGCCGGCGCAGATCGCGCTGGCCTGGGTGCAGCAGCGGGCGGCGGTGCACGGCCTGACGGTCGTCCCGATCCCGGGCACCCGCAAGCCCTCCCGGCTCACGGAGAACACGGCCGCGACCCGCATCACGCTGACGTCCGCCGAACTGTCCCTCCTGGACCCGATCGCAGCCCGGGTGGCGGGCGACCGCTACGCCGACATGAGCGCCACGTCGGCGGCGCGCGAGGCGTAGTTCCTTTCAGCCGTCCGGCGTTCGAGGACAGCGCCGGTCAGGCCCCCGCTGTGAAGCGGTCGCGCAGGGCCCGGTACTCGGCGTCCGTGAGGAGCCCCGCACTGTGCAGCTCGGCGAGGTGCTGGATCCGCTCCCAGGACCGCGGCCCGGGCACCCCCGCACCGGAGGCGACGACCGACCGCGCCCGCAGCGCCACGAGCACCGCCGCCGCGAACGGCAGCGACTCGTGCACGGCTCCGTACCCCACGCCGAAGACCGCGGAGGCGAGATCGTGGTCCGGCCGGGGATCACCGGGGCCCTCGCGGGGCAGCAGCCGCAGGTGCCCGCCGGGCCGCTCCGGGGAGTGCCAGACCAGCCCGGCCAGGGAGGCCAGCGGATACCGCTGGTCGCCCGCCTTCCACTTGGCGCTGGTGGCCCCGGTCCGCGACCAGCGGAAGGTGACGGCACCGCCGTCGAAGGCGAGCCGGGCGTCGTACGCCTTCAGCGTGGCCGGCGGCTGCGGGGCGGAGACCAGGAACCGCTCGGCCGGCCCGGCCGGACCCAGCCGCCCGCGCAGGGCCTCGGCGAAGGCCGCCGCCCGCCCGGCCCCGGCGCCCGGCAGCACCAGCCGGTAGGGGTCGCAGGCTTCCCGCAACTGCCCGGCCGCGGCCTCCATCAGCGGATCCGCTCCGGCCCGTACGCGGGCGTGCACCACCAGGGTGTCCCGCCGTCCCACGGTCAGGCCCACCCCAGCCAACGCTTCCAGGGGAATCCGGCGTTCCCCCAGGACGTGCCAGAGCCTGGGCGTTCGCAACCCCCGTGCGAAGCGGATGATGAGCGAGTCCGTGGTGCGGTCGAACTCCCAGACGGCATGGTTTCCGGCCAGTGCGTCACCCATGCGGGACATCGTAAAGGGACGCACCCCCGTGCGTCCCCCTGCTGTGAGGTCCGATTTCGGGTCGGCCGGGCGGGTCAGGAACCGTCCGGCCCGGATGTTCCGCGCCGGCAGGTGTCGTCCCCGGCGGCGCACACCGTGGAACCGAACGCACCGGTTCCGATACGGGCGAAGTTGTCCAGGGATTCGGTTCCTGGCTCGAAGTAGCCGGTGTGGCTCTTGGCTCCGGCCGCCGACAGGACCCGTGCCCCGAACTCCTCGGAGACCGGATCCGCGCCGTGGCCCAGGCCCCCGAACTCCAGGTGGGGCACGTCGGCGATCCAGTCACCGGCGTCCCGCATCGCCCACACCCGGGCCGAGGTGCCCAGCTCCGCTGCGCTCTCCGCGCGCATCCCGGGGCTGCCCGCCACCACGATGTCCGTGACCCGGCGCGGCAGTTCGTGCGCGGCCACCCCGCACACCACCGAGCCGTAGCTGTGGCAGAACAGCGCCACGCTCGCCCGCCCGGGCAGCGCGGAGGTCAGCGAGCGCAGCCGGGCCGCGCCGTCCACGGCCAGCCGGCCGGTCACCGCGTCCATGCCGACGCCGGTCGGGGCCGTGTAGCCGGCCCAGGCGATGACCGCGGTCCGGCCGCCCGGGGCGGCCGCCCGCTCGGCCTCGTACAGGGACTCCGCCATTCCGACGGGGGCGGTCAGCCGGCGCTCGGTGCGCTCGAAGGTGAGCGCGTCGGTGTCGACACCCGGGACGATCACCGAGATCCGGCGGGCCTCGCCGAGGTCGCCGAACACCTCGGCGGCGAGGGCGCCGCCGGTGGGGTCGAAGACGAGGATCTGCCGGCCCGGCTCGGCGAGGGACGCGAAGCGGTGGGCGCGGCGGGCGGCGGTGGCGCGGTCCACCGGGGCCAGCGTGATGTCGTGCGCGCGGGTCTCCTCGATCCGCGCGGCCTGCTGCAGGGCCATCCGGTTGGCCCGGTAGCGGACGGTCGGCGGCGCGCCGTCGAGATTGCCGACCACCAGCGGGTGCCCCTCGGTGAGCCGGGCGCGCTGGGCGCCGTCGAGGCTCGCGAAGAAACGTGCCACCACCGGCGCCGGGGCATCGGCGGCGGGCAGGGACTTGCCTTCGAAGCGGGCCCCGGACCAGGAGGCGAGCGCGGCCTCGCGCGGGGACGCGCCGCTCGCGGGCCGGTAGACGGCCGTCCAGCCCGTGGTCGTCAGCATCAGGAAGACCACCGCCAGCGCGAGCAGGGCGCGCAGGGCGGCCGGGCGCGCGGGGGCTGCGGCGGAGTGGGAGTGGGCGGGGCCGGGCAGGTTCACTGCGCCCAGCCTAGGAGACCTCGGCGGCTGCCTGCGCGCCGGGTGACGGGAGTCACCGCCGACCGTGGGACGCCCCGCCGACGGGGTACGCCCGTACGGGACCCGCGTGCGCGGGCGCGCGCCCGTACGGGACCCGCGTGCCCGTACGGGGCCCTGTCCGGCCGGGAGGCGACCGCCGGTCAGGCGGGCCGGCGCCAGTCGGCGGCCAGTGCCGGGCCGATCTGGTCGAGGTAGACCTCGGTCATCCGCCGGATGGTGGCCACGCTGGTGTCCTCGCCCTGCCCCCAGAGCCGGCCGGTGACGCGCATCACGCCCGTGAACGCGGCGACGGCGACCCGCGGGCGCGGGTCGGTGTCCACGTCCAGGCCCTCGCGCTCGGCTATCAGCCGGGCGATCTGCTCCTCCAGCTCGGTGGAGCGGCGCAGGTGCACGGCGAGCAGGGCCGGGGTGGACTCGATCAACCGGTAGCTGCGCATGTACAGGTCGAGCGGGACCAGGTCCGAAATGGCCTCGTCGACGGTGTCCCAGGCGGCGAGCACGGCCGAGCGCATCGCCTCGAAGGGGCCCTCGGCGGGCGGGCGGGAGCGCAGCGCCGCGACGAAGTGGGATTCGACCAGGTCCTGGACGGCGAAGGCGACCTCTTCCTTGTTGGCGAAGTACCGGAAGAAGGTGCGCTGGGAGACGTCGACGGCGTCGGTGATCTCGTCGACTGTCGTCTCCTCGTACCCCTGGGCGATGAAGAGGAGGAGGGCCGCGTGCAGCAGTGCGTCGCGCGTGCGCTGTTTCTTGCGCTCGCGCAGTCCGGCGGCCGGTGCGGGCGCGGGCCGCTGATCGGTCATCACGGCGGCCAGGTTACCTGTGACCGACCTGACAGCGACTGTCTGACGAACCGGCCTGTGAAGTGTCAGTCGCTGTCACTAACCTGTTCGCATGACTAGTCAGACCACCGTCGACGGCGGGGACGCACCCTCGCCGACCAAGGAACCGGGCCCCTCGCCGGTCCGCACGGGCCTCCGCGGCCACCCGTGGCTCACCCTGTTCGCCGTCGCGATCGGCGTCATGATGGTCGCCCTCGACGGCACGATCGTCGCCGTCGCCAACCCGGCCATCCAGAAGGACCTCGGTGCTTCGCTCGCCGACGTCCAGTGGATCACCAACGGCTACCTGCTCGCCCTCGCGGTCTCCCTCATCACCGCGGGCAAGCTGGGCGACCGCTTCGGCCACCGCCAGACCTTCCTCATCGGCATCGCGGGCTTCGCCGTCTCCTCGGCGGCCATCGGCCTCTCCGACGGGGTCGAGCTCGTCATCGGCTTCCGCGTCGCGCAGGGCGTCTTCGGCGCGCTGCTGATGCCCGCCGCACTGGGCCTGCTGCGTGCGACCTTCCCGGCCGAGAAGCTCAACATGGCCATCGGCATCTGGGGCATGGTCATCGGCGCCTCGACCGCCGCCGGGCCGATCGTCGGCGGCCTGCTCGTCGAGAACGTGAGCTGGCAGTCCGTCTTCTTCATCAACGTGCCCGTCGGCATCGTCGCGCTCGCCTTCGGGCTGTTCATCCTTGTCGACCACCGGGCGGAGAACGCCCCGCGCTCCTTCGACGTGCTGGGCATCCTGCTGCTGTCGGCGGGGATGTTCTCGCTGATCTGGGCGCTGATCAAGGCCTCCGAATGGGGCTGGGGCGACACCAAGACGCTGGCCTTCCTCGGCGGGTCCGTGCTGTGCTTCGTGGCCTTCGCGCTCTGGGAGAACTCCGTCGCCGAACCGCTGATCCCGCTCGGGATGTTCCGCTCGCTGCCGCTGTCCGCGGGCACGGTGCTGATGGTCCTGATGGCCTTCGCCTTCATGGGCGGGCTGTTCTTCGTCACCTTCTACCTCCAGAACGTCCACGGCATGAGCCCCGTCGACAGCGGCCTGCACCTGCTGCCGCTGACCGGGATGATGATCGTCGGATCGCCGCTGGCGGGCCTCGCCATCACCAAGGCCGGCCCGCGGCTGCCGCTCGTCGCGGGCATGGCCGCCACCGCCGTCGCCTGCTTCGGGATGGCCCAGCTGACCCCGGGCACCTCCACCCTCACCATGTCGCTCTGGTTCGCCCTGCTGGGCCTCGGGCTCGCGCCCGTCATGGTCGGCGCCACCGAGGTCATCGTCGGCAACGCCCCGCTGGAGCTCTCGGGCGTGGCCGGCGGGCTCCAGCAGGCCGCCATGCAGGTCGGCGGCAGCCTGGGCACCGCCGTGCTCGGCGCGGTCATGGCGAGCAAGGTCGGCAGCGTCTTCGAGGACAACTGGGCCGGGGCCGGGCTGCCGCCGCTCACCCCGGAGCAGGCGGACCTCGCGGAGAAGGGCATCCAGGTCGGCATCTCGCCGATCCCGCCGGACGCTCCCGAGCAGCTCGCGGCGACCATCACGGGGGTCGCGCACGACACGTTCGTGTCAGGGATGAGCACGGCCTTCACCGTCGCGGGCGTGGTCGCGGTACTCGCCGCGGTCGTGGCCGGCTTCACGAAGCGCGGCGAGAACGCGGCGGCGGGGGCGGGCGCGGCCCACATCTAGATACCCCCCAGCCCCGCCCCGGCGGCCCGGCCGTGCACAGTGTCCCGCTGGCTCTGTGCCGCCGGCCGCGCTGCCGTGGCGGTCGAGGAGGCCCCGGAGGCGTCAACTCCGGGGCCGCGGCAGCCCCGCCGGACGGTTCCGGCGGGGCTGTCGCCTATCAGGGTGGACCCGCTCGCGGCCCCTTCCGCCGGGACGTCCGCGCAGGTCAGCGTGGTGTCGACGGAGCCCTCGGAAACGGTCCGGGGCCCGTACGTCCACCAGGAGCTGACCCGTCATGCGTACGTGGAACACCACTTTCTCCGGGCGCACCGCCGCCACGGCCACGGTGCTCGCCGCCACTCTGTTGATCCCGGGCACCGCGGAATCCGCCCACGCGGCGGGCCGCGCCCCGGGCCTCAATCCGGCGCGGGCGCAGGGTCCGGCCCAGGCGCAGGTCCAGGCGCAGGCCCAGGCCCGCGCCGATGCCCCGGTTCCGGTACGGGCCTCCGGGGGGACGAAGGGACGGACGAAGGGGCGGGCCGCCGGGCCGCCGGCGCTCGGGGCGTGCGCCACCGGGCAGCTGTGCCTGTGGGCGAAGCCCGAGTTCAAGGGCGCCCGCACCACCCACGAGCTCAGCACCCTCGACATCAACAGCTGTACCGCCCTGGCCGCCGGGACCACCTCGCAGTCCCTCACCAACCGGACCGGCCGCCCGGTCACCACCTACCAGTCGGCCGAGTGCGCCGAGACCGGAGAGTTCCAGACCTACCCGGGCGACGGCGTGTGGCTGCCCCAGTCGCCCTACCAGGTCAGGGCGTTCAAGGTGTGGGAGCGCTGACGGCCCCGCCGCCCGCCTGGACCGGCCCGCCCTGGGCGCCGATGCCCGCGCCCGGGCCGGGCTCCCGGGCGGGCACCGGGGCCTGCGGGAGCCCGCCGGCCCCGGCGAGGCCGGTCACCGGCGCGGACCCGGCCGCCCCGGCGGGAGCCGCCCCGCCGAGCCGGGCGACCTCGGCGCGCAGCGCCCGTACCTCTGCCGCCAGTTCGGAGATCGCCGCCGTCTGGGCGCGCTCCACCCGGTCGTCGCGTTCGAAGCGGGAGATGAACCAGGCCGCGATGTTGGCGGTCACCACACCCAGCAGCGCGATCCCGGACAGCATCAGCCCCACCGCCAGCAGCCGGCCGAGCCCGGTGGTGGGGGAGTGGTCCCCGTACCCGACCGTCGTCATCGTGGTCACCGACCACCACAGGGCGTCCCCGAGGTTCTTGATGTTGCCGTCGGGTGCGTCCCGCTCCACGCTCAGCACCGCGAGCGAGCCGAACATCAGCAGCCCGACCACCGAGCCCGCCACGTACGTGGTGAGCCGGATCTGCGGGGCCATCCGAGCCCGCCGGCCCACCAGCATCAGGGTGGAGACCACGCGCAGCAGCCGCAGCGGCTGGATCATCGGCAGCACCACCGCCACCAGGTCCAGCCAGTGGGTCCGTACGAAGCCCCTCTTCGACCGCGCCAGGCCCAGCCTGACCAGGTAGTCGGCGGCGAAGGCGGCCCACACCACCCACTCGGCGTGCCTGCACGCGCGGTGCACCGCCGGGCTCGCTTCGGGCAGGACGATGGGCACCGCGTAGGCCACGGCGAAACCCAGGGCGAGCACGAGCAGCGGGGTCTGCGTCCGGCGCTCCCACCGCGCCTGGGGAGAGGGTTGCTTCATGGGGAGCATCGTAAGGAACGCGTAAGGGCGCCGGGACAGGTGTCCCGGCGCCCGCTCGCTCGAAGGCGACTGCTACGCGTCGCCGCCCGCCGCGCCCGGGTCGGCCGCCCGGACGTCCAGCAGCTGGTACCGGTCGATCGCCTGCTTCAGCGCCGAGCGGTCGATCTTGCCTTCCTTGGCCAGCTCGGTCAGCACCGAGAGGACCACCGACTGCGCGTCGATGTGGAAGAAGCGCCGGGCCGCGCCCCGCGTGTCCGCGAAGCCGAAGCCGTCCGCGCCCAGCGAGGTGTACGGGCCGGGCACCCAGCGCGAGATCTGGTCCGGGACCGCCCGCATCCAGTCGGAGACCGCCACGAACGGACCCTCCGCGCCGGACAGCTTGCTCGTCACGTACGGGACGCGCTGCTCCTCCTCCGGGTGGAGCAGGTTGTGCTCCTCCACGGCGACGGCCTCGCGGCGCAGCTCGTTCCAGGAGGTCGCCGACCAGACGTCCGCCCTGACGTTCCACTCGGCGGCCAGGATCCGCTGCGCCTCCAGCGCCCACGGCACCGCCACGCCCGAAGCCATGATCTGGGCGCCGACGGATCCGGAGGTGCCCTCCGAGATCCGGTGGATGCCGCGCAGGATGCCGTCCACGTCCACGCCGGCCGGCTCGGCCGGGTGCTGGATGGGCTCGTTGTAGACCGTCAGGTAGTAGAAGACGTCCTCGGCGTCGGGGCCGTACATCCGCCGCAGACCGTCCTTGACGATGTGCGCGATCTCGTACCCGTACGCCGGGTCGTACGCCACACAGCCCGGGTTCGTCGAGGCCAGCAGCTGCGAATGACCGTCGGCGTGCTGCAGGCCCTCACCCGTGAGGGTGGTCCGGCCGGCGGTCGCGCCGAGGACGAAGCCGCGTGCCAGCTGGTCCGCCATCTGCCAGAACTGGTCACCCGTGCGCTGGAATCCGAACATCGAGTAGAAGACGTAGACAGGAATCAGCGGTTCGCCGTGCGTCGCGTACGCCGAACCCGCGGCGATCAGCGAGGCGGTGCAGCCCGCCTCCGAGATGCCGTCGTGCAGCATCTGGCCGGTCGGCGACTCCTTGTACGCGAGCAGCAGGTCGCGGTCGACCGCCTCGTACTGCTGGCCCAGCGGGTTGTAGATCTTGGCGCTCGGGAAGAACGCGTCCATGCCGAAGGTGCGGTACTCGTCGGGGGCGATCAGCACGAAGCGCTTGCCGATCTCCTTGTCCCGCATGAGGTCCTTCAGGATGCGGACGAAGGCCATGGTGGTGGCGATCGACTGCTGGCCCGAGCCCTTCTTGGCGGCCGCGTACGTGGCGTCGCCCGGGAGCTGCAGCGGCTTCGCGCGCACCACGCGGGTCGGCACGTAGCCGCCGAGGGCGCTGCGGCGGTCGTGCATGTACTGGATCTCGGGGGAGTTGCGGCCCGGGTGGTAGTACGGCGGCGCGCCGTCCTCCAGCTGGGCGTCCGTGATCGGGATGTGCAGGCGGTCGCGGAACCGCTTGAGGTCGTCGGCCGTCAGCTTCTTCATCTGGTGGGTCGCGTTGCGGCCCTCGAAGTTGGGGCCGAGGGTCCAGCCCTTGACCGTCTGGGCGAGGATCACCGTCGGCTGGCCCTTGTGGGCCTTGGCCGCCGCGTACGCCGCGTAGACCTTCTTGTGGTCGTGGCCGCCGCGTCCCAGGTGCTGGATCTGCTGGTCGGTCATGTTCTCGACCATCGCGCGCAGCCGGTGGTCGTCGCCGAAGAAGTGGTCGCGGATGTACGCGCCCGTCTCGGTGGCGTACGTCTGGAACTGGCCGTCCGGGGTGGTGTTCAGCTTGTTGACCAGGATGCCGTCGCGGTCCTGGGCCAGCAGCGGGTCCCAGGAGCGGTCCCAGATCAGCTTGATGACGTTCCAGCCGGCGCCGCGGAACTGCGACTCCAGCTCCTGCATGATCTTGCCGTTGCCGCGGACCGGGCCGTCGAGGCGCTGCAGGTTGCAGTTGACGACGAAGGTCAGGTTGTCGAGGTGCTCGCGGGCCGCGATGGAGAGCTGGCCGAGCGACTCCGGCTCGTCCATCTCGCCGTCGCCGAGGTACGCCCATACGTGTGACTTGGAGGTGTCCGCGATTCCGCGGGCCTCCATGTACCGGTTCATCCGGGCCTGGTAGATCGCACCGAGCGGGCCGAGGCCCATCGAGACGGTCGGGAACTCCCAGAAGTCCGGCATGAGCCGCGGGTGCGGGTAGCTGGAGAGGCCGTACGGGGCCTTCGACTTCTCCTGGCGGAACGCGTCGAGCTGCTGCTCGGAGAGCCGGTCCAGGAGGTAGGCGCGGGCGTAGATGCCGGGCGAGGCGTGGCCCTGGAAGAAGATCTGGTCGCCGCCGTCGCCCTCGTCCTTGCCCCGGAAGAAGTGGTTGAAGCCCACGTCGTAGAGGGAGGCGGAGGAGGCGAAGGTGGCGATGTGGCCGCCGACTCCGATCCCCGGGCGCTGGGCGCGCGACACCATGACGGCCGCGTTCCACCGGGTGGCGTTGAGGACCTTGCGCTCGATCTCCTCGTTGCCGGGGAAGAAGGGCTCGTCCTTGGTGGCGATCGTGTTGACGTAGTCCGTGGAGCGCATCTCGGGCACGGCCACGCGCTTCTCGCGGGCCCGCTCCATCAGCCGCAGCATGAGGTAGCGGGCGCGCTCACGGCCCCGCTCGTCGACGGCGGCGTCCAGGGAGTCGAGCCACTCCTGCGTCTCTTCCGGATCGAAGTCCGGTACCTGACTCGGCAGGCCACCAATGATGATCGGATTGCGATCGGATGCGGAAGCCACGCTGTTCCTTCGCTGTCGGGGGAGTCGTGCCTTGGGTTCGCCGCCTCCCATGGTCTTACTCTCGGCAGAAATCGTCATCTTTACCGCTGGGTAATCCCTGGAGTGCGGAGGGATTGCGCCGGCAGCGGCGACGACAGGCGCCCAAACCGCAACCTTACGCCCATGTCGATCACCCCCTTCGCAAGGCCGTTCGTCCCTCAAACAGGTGCGAAAGTCCCGAGGCCGTGCCGAATGAGGTGGAATGGTGTGGGATGAATCACCAGGGGTACATCCGGAAGGGCTGAAAGTTGCGGCGAGACGGCCGCAATCGTCACCGTTTCGACGGTCTCGGCGGCCGGGTACTTGCGCGATCCGCCGCGCCCGTGTGGACTACGCCCAATGCTGCGCGTACGCGCGCCGCCGAAGAACATTCACCGAACATGAGCAGGAGGCACCCCGTGAGCGCGACCGCGGACCACGCGGAGAACCTGGCCGCCAGGCTGGGTTTCCAGTCCGAACAGGTGGTCCAGGAGATCGGCTACGACGACGACGTCGATCAGGAATTCCGTGATGCCGTAGAGGATCACGTCACCGAACTCGTCGATGAGGACTACGACGATGTCGCAGACGCGGTTCTGCTGTGGTTCCGGGAGGACGACGGCGACCTGACGGACGCCCTGGTCGATGCGACCGAGCTGGTCGAGGACGGCGCACTGATCCTGCTGGTGACTCCCAAGACCGGCAAGGACGGTTTCGTCGAGGCCAGCGACATCAGCGAGGCCGCCGAGACGGCCGGCCTCTCGCTGGCGAAGGGTCTCCCCGTCGGCAAGGAGTGGACCGCCACCAAGCTGGCGACTCCGAAGACGGCCAAGTCCAAGCGCTGAGCCGCGCCCCGCAGCCATGCGGACACACGCACCCCGTTCGCCGGAAGCTTCCCGGTGGGCGGGGTGCGTGCGTTTCGCGGGCGGAACGGGCGGGACGCGCGGGGGCCCCACAGGCCCGGGACCCATAAGGTGAGATCACCCGAACAGCCCAACGCAGGGATGCGGGACGAAGGGATGCGACAGATGGCGATCGAGGTCGGCAGCAAGGCCCCGGACTTCGAGCTCAAGGACAACCACGGCAGGGTCGTGCGGCTCTCCGACTTCCGGGGGGAGAAGGCCGTCGTGCTGCTCTTCTACCCCTTCGCCTTCACCGGCGTCTGCACCGGCGAGCTCTGCGAGCTGCGCGACCAGCTGCCGCGCTTCCAGAACGACGACGTGCAGCTCCTCGCGGTCTCCAACGACTCCGTGCCCACCCTGCGCGTCTTCGGGGAGCAGGAGGGGCTGGAGTACCCGCTGCTGTCGGACTTCTGGCCGCACGGCGAGGCCTCCCGCTCCTACGGGGTCTTCGACGAGGAGAAGGGCTGCGCCGTGCGCGGCACCTTCGTCATCGACCGCGACGGCATCGTGCGCTGGAGCGTCGTCAACGGGCTGCCCGACGCCCGTGACCTGAACGAGTACATCAAGGCCCTCGACAGCCTCTGAGTCCGTGTCGCAGGCTCATGGGCACGTGCCGCCAGGCACGCGGGCCCGTTCGCCTCGAATAAGCCCGTACAGGCGGGAACCCGTCACTAGGATCGAAACGTTGATCCGGTAGCAATCGCACGACGGGGCCCCGCCCCACACAAAACCTTATGGAGGACCCGTGGGAGTCAGCCTCAGCAAGGGCGGCAACGTCTCGCTGTCCAAGGCCGCGCCGAACCTGACCGCGGTCATCGTCGGTCTGGGCTGGGACGCTCGCACCACCACCGGCGTCGACTTCGACCTCGACGCCAGCGCGATCCTGGCCAATGACCAGGGCAAGGTCACCGGCGACGCGAACTTCGTCTTCTTCAACAACCTGAAGAGCCCCGACGGCTCGGTCGAGCACACCGGTGACAACACCACCGGTGAGGGCGAGGGCGACGACGAGGCGATCAAGGTCAACCTCGCCGGCGTGCCCGCCGACGTGGCCAAGATCGTCTTCCCGGTCTCGATCTACGAGGCCGAGAGCCGCCAGCAGAGCTTCGGCCAGGTCCGCAACGCGTACATCCGCGTCGTGAACCAGGCCGACAACACCGAGCTCGCCCGCTACGACCTGTCGGAGGACGCCTCGACGGAGACCGCCATGGTCTTCGGCGAGCTCTACCGCAACGGTGCGGAGTGGAAGTTCCGTGCCATCGGCCAGGGCTACGCCTCGGGCCTGCGCGGCATCGCGCAGGACTTCGGCGTCAACGTCTGAGCCTGCTCCACCAGGGCAGTCGTCCCATCCGTCCGGCGCCGTGCACTCGTGTGTACGGCGCCGGACCGGCTTTACGGCCGCACCGCGCCGCACGGCCGTACCGTCACAGCACGGCACCGTCACACCGCCACCGTCGTCCGGGGAGGACCACAACATGGGCGTCACACTCGCCAAGGGGGGCAATGTCTCCCTCTCCAAAGCCGCACCGAACCTCACGCGGGTTCTGATCGGCCTCGGATGGGACGCGCGCTCGACCACGGGCGCCGACTTCGACCTCGACGCCAGCGCGCTGCTGTGCAGCAACGGCCGGGTGCTCGGGGACGAGTACTTCGTCTTCTACAACAACCTGAAGAGCCCCGAGGGCTCCGTCGAACACACGGGGGACAACCTCACGGGTGAGGGTGACGGCGACGACGAGTCGCTCATCGTCGACCTCACCAAGGTTCCGGCCGGCGTGGACAAGATCGTCTTCCCCGTCTCGATCCACGAGGCCGAGGCCCGCCGGCAGAGCTTCGGCCAGGTCAGCAATGCCTTCATCCGCGTGGTGAACGAGGCGGACGGCCAGGAGCTGGCCCGCTACGACCTCTCCGAGGACGCTTCCAGCGAGACCGCGATGATCTTCGGCGAGGTCTACCGGTACGGGGGCGAATGGAAGTTCCGCGCGGTGGGGCAGGGGTACGCGTCGGGGCTCCGCGGCATCGCTCTAGACTTCGGGGTCAACGTTTCGTAAAGCCGTACAACACGATGGGATGCCAGTGGTTCTGAAAACCTTCGGCTGGTCGTTCGCAGTCACTGCGCTCGGACTGGTCGCAGCGGTGCTCTACGGGGGGTGGGAGGCTTTCGGGATCGTTGCGATCCTGTCCATCCTTGAGATCTCGCTGTCCTTCGACAATGCGGTGGTCAACGCCGGAATCCTGAAGAAGATGAATGCCTTCTGGCAGAAGATCTTCCTCACGATCGGTGTCCTCATCGCCGTGTTCGGCATGCGTCTGGTCTTCCCGATCGTGATCGTCGCGATCAGCGCCAAGATCGGGCCGATCGAGGCCGTCGAACTCGCGGTGCGCGACCAGGACATGTACAAGCAGCTCGTGACGGACGCCCACCCGTCCATCGCCGCCTTCGGTGGCATGTTCCTGCTGATGATCTTCCTCGACTTCATTTTCGAGGACCGCGACATCAAGTGGCTCGCCTGGCTGGAACGCCCGCTCGCCAAGCTCGGCAAGATCGACATGCTGTCGGCGTGCATCGCGCTGATCGTCCTGCTCGTCACCTCGATGACCTTCGCCGTCAACGCCCACCAGCACGGCGGCACTCATGTGGACAAGGCGCAGACGGTCCTGATCTCCGGCGTTCTCGGCCTGATCACCTACATGGTCGTCGGCGGCCTCTCCGGCTACTTCGAGAACAAGCTGGAGGAAGAGGAGGAGCACGAACACGAGATCGAGGAAGCGGCGAAGAAGAGCGGCAAGCCCGTCTCGGCCGTCGCCATGGCCGGCAAGGCCGCGTTCTTCATGTTCCTCTACCTCGAAGTCCTCGACGCCTCCTTCTCCTTCGACGGCGTCATCGGCGCCTTCGCCATCACCAGTGACATCGTGATCATGGCGATCGGCCTCGGTGTCGGTGCCATGTACGTCCGGTCGCTGACGGTCTACCTGGTCCGCCAGGGCACCCTCGACGACTACGTCTACCTGGAGCACGGCGCGCACTACGCCATCGGCGCGCTCGCCGTCATCCTGCTCGTCACCATCCAGTACGAGATCAACGAGGTCATCACCGGCCTCGTCGGCGTCGTCCTGATCGGGTGGTCCTTCTGGTCCTCGGTGCGCCGCAACAAGCGCCTGGAACTGGAGGGTTCCACCGCCGAGGCATGATCGCGGCGGTAATGCGGAACGCTCAAGTGCGGGGCGGTCCGGAAGGTCCACGGACCTTCCGGACCGCCCCGTCCGCACGTGGGCACGTCGGCGTGCCCGGATGACGGCATGTCGCCAGGGGGCCAAGCGCGCCACAGGGATCAGGGGGGTTGTGGAGATGGGATTCTTCGACGGCATCAGGGGCAGCCGCGGCACGCAGTTCCAGTCGGGCAGCGCCTCGTCGAACGCGATCGAGCTGACCAAACGCCGTCCGACGGTATCGCTGACCAAACAGGGGGCGGTGCACGGCAATCTGCGCGTGAACCTCTCCTGGCGGATGCGGACCTCGGACATAGGCGGCCGCAGCGCCGGCCAGAGCGGGCAGCTCTTCCGGCATCCGTTCAAGCTGTTCAAGCCCGACATGGTGCAGGCGCACACCCAGGGCATGGTCAACGTCGACCTCGACATCGGCTGTCTCTACGAGCTGACCGACGGCACCCGGGGCGTCGTCCAGCCGCTGGGGAACCTGCACGGCGACATCAACAGCCCGCCGTACGTGAAGCTCAGCGGGGACGACCGGTTCGGGGCGCCCTCCGGCGAGACGATCTTCGTCAATCTCGACCACGCCGAGGAGATCAAGCGGCTGCTGGTCTTCGTGTACATCTACGACCAGACCCCGGCCTTCGACCGGACGCACGCCCTGGTCACCCTCTACCCGATCACCGGGCCGCGGATCGAGATCCCGCTGGAGGAGCGCCACCCGCACGCCCGCTCCTGCGCCGTCGTCTCCCTGGAGAACATCAAGGGGGAGCTGATCGTGCGGCGCGAGGTCACCTTCGTGTACGGGTTCCAGGCCGAGCTGGACCGGCTGTACGGGTGGGGCCTCCAGTGGGGCCGGGGCTACAAGACGAAGACCTGACGGGGCAGGCCGGGCTCGCGGCCGGGCCGCCGCTCACCGGCGGATGAACTGCGGGCCCTGCGCCGGCAGCCGGAAGGCCGGGTCCCCGGCCGGGGACGGCACCGGGACCTGCGACACCGGCTGCGGGTAGCCGTAGGCGGGCTGGGAGACCGGCGGGGCCTGGGTGGGGGGCGCGTGGGTCGCCGGGACGGCCGGCGGAGCCTGTCCCTGAGCCTGGGGCCCTCCCTGCGCCTGCCCCTGGGCCTCGGGGGCGTTCTCGTCCACGGAGATCCCGTGGTCGGTGGCCAGGCCCACGAGCCCGTTGGAGTAGCCCTCGCCGAGCGCGCGGAACTTCCACGTGTCCCCCCGGCGGTACAGCTCGCCGCAGATCAGCGCCGTCTCGGCGCCCGTCTCCGGCCGCACGTCGAAGTAGGCCAGCGGTTCGGAGCCGCCGGTCGCGGTGGCGTCGTAGAGCAGGATCCGCAGGTCGCGGACCCGCTCGAAGGGGACGTCCTCGGCGGAGGCGACGACGAGGATCCGGTCCACGGCCGGGGTGACGGCCCGCAGGTCCGCCTGGACGGCGTCGGTGATGCCGTCGCCGATCTGCTTCTTCCCGAGCCGCCAGACGGCCCCGGAAGGGTGCCGGGGCTGGTTGTAGAAGACGAAGTCCTCGTCCGAGCGCACGCGCCCGTCCGCTCCCACGAGCAGCGCGGAGGCGTCCACGTCGGGTACGTCGGTGCCCCCGGTCCAGCGCAGCACCGCCCGTACCGCCAAGGCGGCCACGGGGATGTTGGAGCCCTTCTGCATCGCGTGCGTCATGGCGGTCATCCTGCCCTCCCGGGCGGGACCGGGACAATGCGGCCCCCCGTAGACCTTGTCCGGATCGCGAGACCTGGGCATGGTGCAAGAGGGTTACCTGGATTTCATGTGCTTGAGGAACTCTTGACTCGCGTTCGTACGTACTATTACCGGCCATGCCAGATCGGCCGCCGAGCCTGTACGGGGGAAGCACATGCGTCACTTCGGGCACGTATCGCCCACTGTCCGCAAGGACCTCTTCCACCAGGAGCCGGCCGAGTTCACCGCCGCCTCCCCCTCCGCCACGCTCGCGGCCGCCCTGGGGGCCACGCTCTACAGCCCGGCCACCCGCCCCCAGCTCGCCCGCGACATCCGCAAGCAGGCCGGCCTCGGAGTCGTCTCCATGGTCCTCTGCCTGGAGGATTCCATCAGCGACGCGGACGTCGTGGGGGGCGAGGAGAACCTCGTCCGGCAGTTCGCCGCCCTCCACGAGGACCCGGCGGAGCTCCCGCTGCTCTTCATCCGCGTCCGGGAGCCCGAGCAGATCCCCGACCTCGTGCACCGGCTCGGCGGCTCGGCGGCGAGGCTGGCCGGATTCGTACTCCCCAAGTTCAGCGAGAGCCGGGGCGTCGCCTTCCTCGACGCCGTGGCCCAGGCGGAAGCCGCGAGCGGGCAGCCCCGGCTGTACGCGATGCCCGTCCTGGAGACCCCCGAGCTGCTCCACCTGGAGACCCGGGTCGAGGCCCTCGCCGGGATCTCCCGCACGGTCAACAAGTACCGCGAGCGGGTGCTGGCACTGCGCCTCGGCGTGACCGACTTCTGCTCCGCGTACGGGCTGCGGCGCACCCCCGACATGACCGCGTACGACGTCCAGATCGTCGCCGGCGTGATCGCCGACGTGGTCAACGTGCTCAGCCGCGCCGACGGCACCGGCTTCACCGTCACCGGGCCCGTCTGGGAGTACTTCCGCAGCCAGCAGCGCCTCTTCAAGCCGCAGCTGCGCCGCAGCCCCTTCCTGGAGGAGGGCGTCGAAGAGCTGCGCACCGCGCTGATCGAGCACGACCTGGACGGGCTGCTGCGCGAGATCGAGCTCGACCGGGCCAACGGGCTGCTGGGCAAGACCTGCATCCACCCCGCCCACGTCACCCCGGTCCACGCGCTCTCGGTGGTGTCGCACGAGGAGTTCAGCGATGCTCAAGACATCCTGCGCCCCGAGAGCGGAGGTGGCGGAGTGATGCGTTCCGCCTACACGAACAAGATGAACGAGGTGAAGCCCCACCGGGCCTGGGCCGAGCGCACCATGCTGCGCGCCGAGGTCTTCGGTGTGGCGAAGGAGGAGGTCGGCTTCGTCGACCTCCTCACGGCCGGGCTCCAGGTGTGAGCGGGCCGTTGACTGCGAGGAAGGGCAAGAAGATCGAAGCGGTGTGGTCGGGAACATGGGTCGCGGACCGGCTGGGCGTGAGCCTGCAGGAGGGCGCGGGCGATGGTCCGCGGCTGGACGAACTGCTCGGGCTGGCGCTGCGGCGCAACCCCAAGCGGGCGCACCTGCTCGTCTCGCGGATCCTCGGCAAGCACGTCCCGCAGTCCCCGGCGGCCGTGTACGCCGCCGGGTACGGGCTCGGCGAGCGGGTCCGGGAGCTGCTGGGCGAGGCGGAAGCGGCCTCGGCCGTGGTCCTGGGGTACGCGGAGACCGCGACCGGGCTGGGCCACTGCGTGGCCGACGGCCTGGGCAGCGCCCCGTACCTGCACTCCACCCGCCGCCCCGTGCCCGGCGTGGAGGCCGCGGGCGGCTTCGAGGAGGCCCACTCGCACGCCACCTCGCACCTGCTGCTGCCCGAGGACCCGAAGCTGCTGGCGGGCTCGGGCCCGCTGGTCCTCGTCGACGACGAGTTCTCCACCGGCAACACCGTCCTGAACACCATCGCCGACCTCCACGCCCGCCACCCGCGCGGCCACTACGTGGTCGTCGCCCTGGTCGACATGCGCTCCCCGGCCGACCGCGACCGCCTGACGGCCTTCGCCGCCGAGCTGGGCGCCCGCGTGGACCTCATAGCCCTGGCCTCGGGCACGGTCTCCCTGCCGGAGGGGGTGCTGGAGAAGGGCCGGGCGCTCGTGGAGCAGTACGAGGCCGAGGCCGCCGCCGCCCTCGGTGCGGATGCCGCTGCCGGCGCATCGCAGCCCGGGGCCGGGCAAAATCAGCCCCTGCGGCGTTTGAGCAGCGGGGTCATGGGCAGCGCCCCGGCAGACGGCCTGCACGCGGTCACCCGCGTGGAACTGGACTGGCCGGCCGGCATACCCGACGGCGGTCGCCACGGCTTCACCCCCGCGCACCGCGCGGCACTGGACGCCGCCCTGCCCGCCATGGCGGACCGGCTCGAGGCCGCGCTCGGCGCGGACCCCGCCCGGGTCCTCGTACTCGGCAACGAGGAGCTGATGTACGCCCCGCTGCGCCTCGCGCAGGCCCTGGAGGCGTCCGGCGCCGCGGCAGCGCCGGTCGAGGTGCGCTTCTCCACCACCACCCGCTCGCCGGTGCTCGCCGTGGACGACCCCGGCTACGCGATCCGCACGCGGCTCGTCTTCCCCGCCCACGACGACCCGGCCGACGGGCCCGGAGACCGGTACGCGTACAACGTCGTCGCCAGTACGGCCTGCGCCGGCTTCGACGCCGTGGTCGCCGTCGTGGACTCGGCCGGGGACACCGCCGAGCTCCGCACCGGTCTCCTCGCGGCCCTCGCGCCGCACACCGGCCGGGTCCTGCTCGCGGTCATACCTTCGTACGTACCCGACCGGCAGGAGCCGATCATGACCGAGCCCGCGCCACAGGGCGAACCGCAGCACGAACCGGTGGGCGAACCCCTGGGCGAACCGCTGCGCGGGCCCGCCTTCTCCTCCTACGCCGCCGAGGACGTCGGCTGGCTGCTCCAGGACCTCTCCGACGTAGAGCTGGAAGCCCCCACCGAGGAGCGCGAGGAGGCCATCCAGGCGGGCGGCGCGCACTACGCGGAATCGCTGCCGGTGGAGTTCCAGCCGTCCCCGGAGTACCAGCAGCTCTACCAGAGCGCGCTGACCGCCTCCGCGGCCCGGATGGCCCGCGCCGTCGGCACCGTCACCGAGACGGTCCTCGCCGAGCGTTCCCCGTCGCCGGTCCTCGTCTCCCTGGCCCGTGCCGGCACCCCCGTGGGCGTGCTGATGCGGCGCTGGGCGCAGGCCCGGCACGGCCTGGACCTGCCGCACTACGCCGTCTCCATCGTGCGCGGCCGGGGCATCGACGCCAACGCGCTGCGCTGGCTGGCCGCCCACCACGACCCGGCCGACATCGTGTTCGTCGACGGCTGGACCGGCAAGGGGGCGATTACCCGCGAACTGCGCGAGGCCCTGGGCGAGTTCGAGGGCTTCAACCCGGAGATCGTGGTCCTCGCCGACCCCGGCTCGTGCGTGGAGACGTACGGCACGCGCGAGGACTTCCTGATCCCCTCCGCCTGTCTCAATTCCACTGTTTCCGGACTGGTCTCGCGTACGGTGCTCAGGTCCGACCTGGTCGGACCCGCCGATTTCCACGGCGCGAAGTTCTACCGCGAGCTCGCCGGGGCCGATGTCTCCGTCGCGTTCGTCGACACCGTCTCCGCGCACTTCGAGGAGGTGGCCGAGGCCGTGGACGCCGAGGTCAAGGAGCTCCTCGCCGCCGACCGCACGCCGACCTGGGTGGGCTGGCGGGCGGTGGAGCGGATCAGCGAGGAGTACGGCATCCACGACGTGAACCTGGTGAAGCCCGGCGTCGGCGAGACCACGCGGGTGCTGCTGCGCCGGGTGCCGTGGAAGATCCTCGCGCAGCGCGGCGCCGGGGCCGACCTGGACCACGTACGCCTCCTCGCGGAGCAGCGGGGCGTGCCGGTGGAAGAGGTCGACGGCCTGCCCTACTCCTGCGTAGGACTCATCCATCCCCGATTCACGCGCGGCGCCACGGGCGCCGACGGAAAGGCTGTGGCCGCCAAGTGACCGTCCTCGTAGCCAGTGACCTCGACCGTACGCTCATCTACTCGACGGCCGCGCTCGGCCTGACCATGCCCGACCCGGTGGCCCCGCGGCTGCTGTGCGTGGAGGTGCACGAGAGCAAGCCGCTGTCGTACATGACGGAGACGGCGGCGGGGCTGCTGGCCGAGCTGTCCGCCGACCCGGGCGCGGTGTTCGTGCCGACCACCACCCGCACCCGCAAGCAGTACCAGCGCATCCGCTTCCCCGGCCGGCCGGCGAAGTACGCGATCTGCGCCAACGGCGGCCAGCTCCTGGTGGACGGGGTCCCGGACCGGGACTGGCGCCGCCAGGTCGCGGCGCGGCTCGCCGCGGAGTCCGTCCCGCTGGAGGAGATGCACGCGCACCTGATGTCCGTGAGCGACCCGGCGTGGCTGCGCAAGGCGCGGGTGGCCGAGGACCTGTTCGCGTACCTGGTCGTGGAGCGGGCGCTGGTCCCCGCGGAGTGGATCAAGACGCTGACGGAATGGTCCGAGGCGCGCGGCTGGACGGTCTCCCTGCAGGGCCGGAAGATCTACGCCGTCCCGCGCCCGCTGACCAAGAGCGCGGCCATGCACGAGGTGGCCCGGCGTACGGAGGCCACGAGCACGCTGGCCGCCGGGGACTCGCTGCTCGACGCGGACCTGCTGCTCGCGGCGGACACGGCCTGGCGGCCGGGCCACGGGGAGCTGGCCGACGCCGGCTGGACGGCGCCGCACGCGACGGCGCTGGCCCAGGCGGGGGTGCTGGCCGGCGAGGAGATCGTGCGCGCGTTCACCCGCGAAGTGGCGCGACTGCGCACGCCTGCCGCCTGACCTTGGGCACACTGGCCCCATGACCAAGGGAAACAGCACCAAGATCACAGACGAGCTCTACCAGTACATGCTCGCGCACAACCCCCCGCTGGACGAGGTCCAGCGGGGGCTGGTGGCGACGACGTACGAGGTGTTCCCGGACGCGGCCGGAATGCAGTCGGCGGAGGAGCAGGGGCCGTTGCTGGCCTTCCTGGTCCGGCTGACCGGTGCGCGGCACATCGTGGAGATCGGCACCTTCACCGGCTTCTCCTCCCTGTCGATGGCGCAGGCCATGCCGGCGGACGGACGCCTCATCGCGTGCGACGTCTCGGAGGAGTGGACGGCGTACGCGCGCGAGGCCTGGGCGAAGGCCGGAGTCGCGGACCGCATCGACCTGCGGATCGCGCCCGCGGTCGAGACGCTGCGCGCGATGCCGGCGGAGCCGCACATCGACCTCGCGTACGTGGACGCGGACAAGCAGAGCCAGATCGCCTACTGGGAGGAGCTCGTGCCGCGGCTGCGCCCGGGCGGTCTCCTCGTCACGGACAACACGCTGTACCACGGCACGGTGCTGGACCCGGCGGCCACCGGTGGGGCGGCGGGGGTCCAGGCCTACAACGACCACGTCGCGGCGGACCCCCGCATGGAGTCGGTGATGCTGGCGATCTCCGACGGCATCACCCTGTCCCGCAAGCGCTAGGCCGTCTCTTTCGGATCTGGCCTAGCCGCACCCGCCCCCACCACAGCAGCCTCCGCCGCCCCCCATGGGCGCGGCCGCGGCGGGGGCTGCGCTGGTCCCGCCGACGGCGACGGCGGAGAGCAGCTTGACGGTATCGGCGTGCCCGGCGGGGCAGTCGGCGGGCGCGGAGGACTCGGCCATGGGCCGACTGACCTCGAAGGTGTCTTCGCAGGTCCGGCAGCGGTATTCGTAACGGGGCATGCGGACAGGCTACGCAGTTCCGACCCCGCACCGGAATCCCCGGGGACGCCGCGGAGCTGTGAGGTACATCCGCCCCGCCGAGCGTTCGAGGCGCGGGGTCTGGGGCGCAGCCCGGGGAACGGGCGGAGGGCGGGTAGCGGACTCCGCCCCGCGCGGCGGCACCCCGCAGCCGTCGCACCGCGGTGTCGGCCCGACCCCGCAGGGGTCAGCGGACCACCGTGCCCGCCGGGGCCCCTACGCGGGCCCGCCGACGGGCCTGCGACTCCCACCTGCCCGCTGCTCCCGAGCCGCCTGCTCGGGGTGGCGGGCACGCCAGTACGGATTGTCGTGCGGCAGGGCGCTGCCCACCCGCCCGTACATGCCGAACCACATGAGCATCACGCCCACCACGAAGCTGAACAGCACGTTGGGGATGTGGAAGGCCAGGAAGTTCAACTTCGTGTCGAGCAGCGCGAGGTTCACGAACCCGCTCGCGATGAACAGCACACCCAGCACGATGTTGAGCGTCGAGGCGAAGTTGCCGCCGATGACCATCCCGATGAACAGCAGCAGCCCGATGCAGATCGACAGGACGCTCAGCGCGCCGTTGGTGTTCAGCGCGAGCACCGTGTCCCCGCCGGTGTCGAAGAATCCGATCCGGTCGATGAGCCCCAGGATCCCGAAGACGACCAGCAGCAGTCCGGTCAGCCCGGCGCCGACCCGGTAGACCTTGCTGAGCCGGTGATCGCTGGGCAGGTGCTCGTCGAGGCGCGCGTTGACGGGACGCATCATGCGCAGCAGGAGCCCGGGCGAGTTCCGCGGTGATGCCGTCGCGTACGGCTCGTGGGCCACGTAGGGGGCGTAGTGCTCATGCGGCTCGTGGCACCCGTAGAGCGCGTGCGCCGCGTACGACTCATGCAGCTCATGCGACTCACGCGGCTCATGGGCTACGGGTGACGACGCCTGTGGCGTGCCGGAGAAGGCCCGAGACCAGCGGGGTCTGTGAAGCCCGTGGCGTCCGTGGCGTCCGTGGGAAGCATGGGCCGTGGCCATGGCGCCCTCCTCTGCTCCGTTCCTGGCCCCTCCAGCATCCGCCGATGCCCCCATCCGGACAACTCCGGCCGGCGCAGCCCTCAGGCGTGGCCGCGCTCGGTCCGGATGTCCGTCACGACCCGCTGCACGGAGGACCGTACGGCCTCCATCTCCTGGAGGAAGGCCCAGTAGTCGGGGTGGCGGTCCTCCAGCGCGGCCAGCGCCCGGGTCACCCGGGCCACCGCGTCGTCCAACGGGCGGGCGTGCCGGTCCTCCGGGACCGTACGGCCCTCCATCGCCAGGCGCTGGGCGTCCCGGATCGCGAACCGGGTGCGCTGCACCTCCGCCTGCGGATCCCGCGCCACCGCCTCCAGCCGGGTCAGCCGGTCCTGCGCCGCCGACACCGCCTCGTCGGTGGCGTCCAGCGCAGCCCGTACCGCGTCGACCAGGGCCGCTACGACGGCCCACTGCTGCTGGTCGCGCGCCCGGCCGGCCTCCGCGAGCCGCTCCTCGGCCTGCGCGACGTCCCGTACCGCCTGCTCCGGCACCTGCTGGAGGTCCTGCCAGCAGGCCGCGCTGAAACGCCGGCGCAGCTCGCTGAGCACCGGGTCCACCCGGTCAGCCCGGTTGCGCAGCGCCTGCGCCCGGGTCCGCAGGCTCACCAGCCGCCGGTCGATCTCCGCGGCCCGCTCCGGGAGCCGCGCGGCCTCGGCCCGTATCGCCTCGGCGTCGCGCAGGATCCGGTCGGCACGCTGCACGGTCTCCTGCACCCCGTGCTGCGCGGCGCCCTGGTTCAGCTTGGTCAGCTCCGGCGCCAGCGCGGCCAGCCGGGCGGCCAGGTCGTCGGCCCGGATCCCCTTGCCCCGCACGTCGTCCAGCGCCGTGCTCGCCGCGAGCAGCGCGGCCCTGGCCCGCTCCCGGGCCGGCGCCACACGCGCCAACTGCGTCTCGGCCCGGTCCAGCAGCGGCTGCAGCCCGAGCGCGAACCGGTCGAGCTCGCCCTTGACCCGTACCAGCTCCTCCTTGGCCCGCGTCAGCTCCTCCCGGGCCCGCGTCGCGGCGGACGCCTCCAACTCCACCCGATCGAGATCGTGCGCGTCGACGGCATTGATGTACACGTGGCTGACCTGGTCGATCCGCTGCCCGAGCGCGACGAACCCCTCACCCACCCGGCGCGCCTCCGGCGAGCCGTCCGCGGCCGCGATCGTCTCGATCGAGATCCGCAGATCCCGCTGCGCGGTGTCCAGCTCGTAGAACGCCGCCGCGGCAGCATCCTTCGCCGCTTGCGCGTCCGCCCGCCGACTCTCGTCCCGCCCGCCGCCGAACCACCGCCGGGGTGCCGTCGTCACAGTCGCCTCTCCCGTACCCGGTCCGTCCGCAATGCCCCTGCCCCGGTCCATTCTCCCCCACGGGAACGGGTTTGCGTGGGGGGTGTGCGCTGCATGTAGGCTGTCCACTCATCCACGGGTGCGTAGCTCAGGGGTAGAGCGCTGCTCTTACAAAGCAGATGTCGGCGGTTCGAAACCGTCCGCGCCCACCAGTACAAAGGCCCCCAACCGATCATGGTTGGGGGCCTTTGACGGTAGTTATTGACGGCAGTCACCCCTGCGGTGCTCGCCGCCGCAGCATCCGGTCCATGTGCCCGATCGCCTCCCGCCGCGCGTCCTCCGAAACGTGCGTGTAGATGTTCATCGTGACGGCGATCTGCGAATGCCCCAGGATCTCCACGACACCCGCGCCACCGGCGGTTTCAGTTACAGGCCCTCGGGCTGCGGCCTGGCGGGCAGGACGTCGCCGGACAGGTCCTGCGCCCACGTTTCCGGCGTGGCCCGCTGCCCGCGTTTCTGTACCGCGTTGACCGGGCCAAGCGGTCCGGCCGATGACCCCGGCCAAGACTGCCGCGCTGGCGAAGGCCACCGCCGCACCTGCCCGCATGCCACCGCGACGCCGGGTACGTCATACCGGCCTCTCTCGGCATGTGCATCCCCTGCGCTTACCCCGAAGGAGCCGGTCCTGACCAGCCCCAGACCACATGGCCCGCCGGCGTCATCGCTCGCTACCTGACCAAGGCGGCAACCGAGATCACCGGCGACCACGAGGCCACCGTTGACGTCAGCCAGGACCGCGACCGGACCACGGCGACCTGCCGGGGCTGTGAGCGGGACGTCTCCGTCTGCCTCAACTACATGACCGAGGGCGCCAAGCGCGACGCCCATAAGCACGCCGAGACCTGCCGCGCCATCCCCCGCCCCACCCCGGCCGCCGGGAGCACACGGTGAACCACCTCCCCGAGCACGCCACCGTCGTCCAGCTCCCGAACGGCACTCACGTCTACACCGAACCCGCCTTTCTGCCCGCCGCGTACGCCGGGCCGCAGGTCGTGCACCAGCACATCCACCGAGCCCCGCCGGACAAGACGGTTCAGCGCATCGCGCTCGGCTCCGGCGTCGGCGCGGTCGCTGCCGACACGAGGCGTGACATGTGCGTGAGCGTTGCAACCCAGGCTGGAAGTCCCGCTCCGAACGAGGATTGGTTGGCGCCACATCTTCTCTGGCTGTGGTGCTGGATGGGCTCAGCACCGCTGGCTTGGACACTGGCTGTCGGCACGGTGCCCGGTGGTACGTGGCCCAACTTGGGGGGCACCTCGTCGCGGCGCTCACGCCGGCGGACAAGTCGCTCTCAGAGGGATTGGCTCAGGCGCTGGAACAGGTCGCGGCCCTCCACCCGACGTGCGACCTGAAGAACCCCGGTATGCCTTCTGCCACGGATGAAGTTGCAGTGATCACGGACGGGGACCCCGGAGCACAGTGCGAGCGTGGCCAGGCTGGTGGCTGCACAGCGTGCGATCCGGACCACGTTGGAGGGTTACTGGGTTGCTTCCGCCCGCCCAGACGCGGCCTTCCCCGCCCTGACGGGGAGCCTGCCGGCGAACGAGGTCCGCGCGGCTGTTGTCCTCTCGGATGGCGTCGCCTGGCTCGTCACCGAATACGAGATGGCTACGTGGGGTGCTGTCTTCCATGAACTCCATACGCATGGCCCAGCATCACTGATCGAAACCGCCCGGAAGGCGGAGACCACCGACCCCCACGGGCGGCGGTGGCCTAGGTACGAGGCCGGCGACGATGCGGCCGTAGCCTTCTGCGTACCCGACAGGGCGGAATGAGCTGCGGGAGGGCGACCAAAGTCGCTCGACCGACCTCACCGGCACCTGCCTTCCCTTGTCGCCGCCCAAATTGAGGGAAGGGTCATCCTGGCCCTCTCCATCAAGTCGATCACGTAATGGACGACGTCATTAGCCTTGCTCGTACCGGCAAAGATCCGTCGATCTACACCCAATTCCGGGTCAAACTTCATCGCGTGAATCAGCACGGGGGTTTTAATTTGGTGCCGCTCCAGTTCACGCAGCATCTTAATTCCTGCTTGCGGATCGCCTTGGCGATCAATGTCACTGAGGATGATGTCGTAGTTCCCTCGCCTCAGTTGTACAAGGGCTTCCTCGGTTGAGCGGGCCGTATCGACGGTCATGTCAACGGTACGGAACAGATTGATCAGGGCGGTGTTCCCCTCGGGGTGGTCGTCAACCCAGAGGATCCTGCCACCAAGGAGGAACTCGGATGCGTGATCGAGCCTGCGGACAACCCCCTTTCTCGCTTCACGGCTGGGGGCCGCATTGTCTTGCGCGGCCGCTCGGTCAAGTAGCGCCTCGGCAAGCTCAACCTCGATGCCGAAGCCTCTAAAAGTCTTCACCTGTGGAAACCGTTGGATGATCGGCTCTCGAAGCGCCAAGAATACGAAGGTGGCGAATGCCACCCATAGAATTCCGGGAACTACACTTACCAGTTCGGCCCAGAATGCTTGCGACACCCAGACATTGTGCGGCACGGGTCGCCCAAGGCCAGCAACCCGCATTCCTTCCGCGCGCCTGAACAGGAACCCACCCAAAGTGGCAAGGCAGGTGAGGCCTCGATTGCGGTCGCAGCCGCAGGACTGCGGCTGCTCGCGGAGCGGCTCTTGAGTCTCGCCAACCCTGACCTCAGGGATGAGTACCACCTTCACTTTGACCCGAGGCTCGGGAGTGGCCTGACTGACGCCCCCAACCGATCTTGGTTGGGGGCTGGCGGGGGGGCGTTGGGTGGTGACGGGGGGTTCGTGGGGCGCGATAGTGGGGGTATGTGTCGATCGATTAAGACGTTGCGTCCGCCCGCGATTCCCGAGAAGGCGACCGAGGAGGAGATACGGGCCGCCGCCCTGCAGTACGTGCGGAAGGTGTCCGGTTTCAGGGCGCCCGCCGCGCACAACCAGGAGGTGTTCGCCGCCGCCGTCGACGCGGTCGCGGAGGCTACGAGGGAGCTTCTGGCGGGGATTCACGTCAGAGGGGCCGGGGCGGCGGCCGAGGCCGGGTAAGGGCTGGGCGGGCGGTCATGCTGCCGCCGGGACGGCGCTCTCCTCCAGGGGGGCCACCGCGACCGGGCAGACGGTGTGGAGGAGTACCGCGTTGGTGACGGAGCCCAGGCGCGGGGAGAGCGGGCGTTTGCGCTGGCGGCCATAACGATCAGGTCCGCGGCCTGGGAGGCGGCGACCAGGTGGCCTGCCGCGTCGCCGGGCGCCGACACCTGCTCGATCTCCACCTCCGGGAACCGCTCGTCGTACGGACGCAGGTGCGCGGCGGTCAGGGCCGCGACCTCGTGGGGGTTGGCGGTCTCACCGTGCGGGGCCGTGGCGATGGCGCCGGCGGTGGTGAAGGTCCGGCCGGGTCAGGCGCGGGCGGCGACGACCTGGAGCCGGGCCCCGCGCAGGGCCGCCTCGCGGAAGCGAAGTAGGTGGTGCTCGCGTCGGGGGTCGCGCTGTTGAGGCCGAGTACGACCTGCCCGTACGGGTCGCGCAGGGGCGGCTCGGCGCGCGGCACGACCGCCACGGGGCAGGCGGCCCGGGCGGCGCAGGCTATGCCGTTCGAGCCGAGGAGGAGGCTGGCGAAGCCGCCGCGGCCGCGCGAGCCGAGGACCATGAGCCGGGCGTCCTCGCCGAGGCCGGGCAGTACGTGGTCGGGGGCGCCGGGGTACGAGGAGTACTCGATCGGAGGAGCCCGGCGCGGCCGTCAAGGGCCTCGCGCACCCGGATCGGTACGGGGTCGTCGTCGAGGCCCGGTGCGCCGAAGGCCCCGGACAGGGCCGCACCGATGGTGTCCATGGAGAGGCGGGCGTGCACCACGCGCAGCGGGGCTCCGACCATCAGGGCCTGGGAGGCGGCCCATTCCAGGGCCCGGTTGCCGTTCGCGGAACCGTCTGCGGCAGCGATCACGGGGCGCGGGCTCTGGTCCATGGCGGGCTTCTTGGGGAGGCGGCGGTGCGTGGACGCAGCCTTGCGGGACTGGGCTCCGGGCGGGAGTGGGGAAAGTCCCGAACGGGGCGGGACCATCGGCCACTCCCGCGACGGGGGAGGGGAGCACGGGGTCGGGTGGGGTGGGGGCGGGTCGAGGTGCGGTGAGCCGGGTCGGCTCAGGAGGCGTGGCCTGTGCGGCGGCGCAGGATCCAGGCGCCCGCGCCCAGTGCACAGGCCACGAGGGAGCCTCCGATCGCGATCTGGCCCGGGCTCATGGAATCGATGCTGCCGCCGAGTCCACCGCGGGCGGCGCCGGGGGTGATGTTCAGCGCCACGGTGACGCGCTCGCCGCCTGGGCCGCCGCACTCGAAGGTGACGGGGTGTGAGCCGGCGCTGATGTTCCGGGAGGTGACGGCGGAGCCGAAGAGGTTGGTGGCCTCGGCGTTGCCGGGGGTCAGCCAGACGTCGCCGAAGGCGCGGGAGGTGGCCTTGCCGGTGCGCGTGCCGCAGCCGGTGACGTTGAGGCTGACCCGGCCCCCGGGGGCGACGTTGGTGGGGGAGACGCTGCCGGAGGGCTGGGCCTGGGCGAGGGTCGGTGGAGCGGCCGCGGCGAAGGCGACGGTCGCGGCGGCGACGGCCAGTAGGCGGGGGAGGGGGCGGTACCGGCGGGGGCTGTGGGGGGTGGCGGACATGGAGAGGACTCCTCGGGCTCCGGGAACGACGCGGCGCGGATTCGAGTGCGCACCGTTCTCTGGACGCTAGGAGCCCGGCGCGGCTGCGGCGATCGCTGCCGGGTGAACGGGTGAGCCACTGCTCCGCCCGGGGGAGGCGGGATGGGTGGGTCGGTGGGTGGATAGGTGGGTGGGTGGGATCTGTGGGGGAGTGGGGGCCGGTCCGGGCCTGGGCCGGGTGGGTTTGGCCCCGTGCTCGGACACGGCCCGACCCCGGCCGCCCCGGTGCTCGGCCTGGCCTCGGGCCTGGTTCTTCCCGCCTCGTTCGCAGTGCTCAGCGAGCCGATCGAGGCGGTGGGGATCAGACGACGCGGGTGGGGAGGGGGCGGCGGACCACGTAGGCGGCCAGGGAGCCTGCGGCGAAGAGGGCGATCAGGGAGACCGCGGTGCCGAGCCAGGTGGTGCCCAGCCACTGGGTGCCGAAGTAGCCGAGGGCGATGCTGTAGCCGGCCCAGGCGATGGCGGCCAGGACCGACCAGGGCAGGAACTCCCTGACCTTGCGGTGGGTCTTGCCCGCGCCGAGGGAGACCACCGAGCGGCCGGCCGGGGCGAAGCGGGCGACCACCACCAGGGCGCCGCCGCCGCGTGCGAGGGCGGTGCCGAGGCGCTCGTGGGCCCGGGTGAGCCGGCGTGAACGGGCGATGGCCCGGTCGAGACGGGCCCCGCCCCGCCGGGCGAGCCGGTACGCGGCCATGTCGCCCAGTACGGAGGCGCTGACGGCCGTCACCAGCAGCGCCAGGATGTCGGGCACCTGGGACTGCACGGGCACGGGCCCGGCGGCCCCGGCTGCCGCTGCGGCGGCAGCAGCAGCCGTGATCACCAGGACCCCGCTCGGCAGCACCGGCAGGAACACGTCGAGCAGGATGGACAGCGCCACGAGGGCGTAGATCCATGGGCTCGAAGTCATCGAGCCCAGAGTCTCAAGCACAGCGGGACTCCCCAGTCCGGTTGACGTGCCTCGGCGTGAGGCGCCGCGACGTCGCGGGGAGCGGCAGGGGCGGCTGACAGCGGAACAGCGTACGCCGGACGTCCACGGACCGGACGCCCGGGGCGCTGCTCCGGTGACTGGTTCGCCGCCGCCGCGCGTCAGCCGGGAGGCGTGAGGTCGCGGTCCAGGACCGTCACCAGCCGGGGGCCCTTGCGGGCCTGGTCCAGGCGCAGCCGTGCGGAGCGGCCCGACAGTGCGAGCGTCATGAGCTGATTGCCGAACCACGGGCCGCCCGTACGCCGCCAGCTCAGCGGGGGACGGCCCGTCCGGCCGTGCCGGGAGAAGCCCCGGCCCAGCCATCGGCCCAGCCGAGACCAGCCCAGCCGGAAGCCCCATTTCACAGCCGTGTGGATGGAGTTGTGGACGGGGGAGCAGGTGAGCTGGAACAGCTGTGCCGTGCTGGGTATTCGGGGTTCGGCCACGTAGGCGTGGTGCACGTCTCCTGAGAGCACGCACACCGTCGCCGGTGCCCGGGGGCCCGTGCCCACCTCCTCGATCAGGTCGCTGAGCATCGCGAACGAGGCGGGGAACGCCGCCCAGTGCTCCAGATCGCTCCGCCGGCGCAGGTTCTCCCCGATCCGGGCCCATCTCGGGCCCCGTTCCCCGCGGCACAGCGCGGCGTTCCACACCTCCGCGTCGTGCACGAGCGGCGGCATCAGCCACGGCAGTGACGAGCCTATGAGGAGGTGGTCGTAACCCCCGTGTCCGGCCAGGGCGTTCTCGCGGAGCCACTGCCGCTCCGCGGGGTCGAGCATGGCCCGCCCGTCCTCGGCGAGCACGCGGGCGGCCCGGGTGTCCACCATCAGCAGACGGGTCCGGCCGAAGTCGCGGCGGTAGCTCCAGCGCACCGTAGCGGGGTCGGCGTCCGCCGAGGTGGCGAAGGACCGTAGGACGTCGGTGCCGTCGGGGGCCGCCCGGACCGCCTCGAACACGGGGTCGGCCGCCAGCTCGGCGGGGGAGAGGTTGCCGAGGTGCTGGTACACCCAGTACGACATCAGGCCGCTGACCACCCGCTCCTGCCACCAGGGGGTGGCGCGCATCTCCGCCAGCCACGCGGCGCTGGTGTTCCAGTCGTCGATGACGTCGTGGTCGTCGAACATGTGCAGGCTCGGGACGGTGGAGAGGAGCCAGCGGATCTCCGGATCGAGCCAGGACTCGTAGTACAGCCGGGTGTACTCCTCGAAGTCCGCGACCTGGGCGCCGGGGGCCTCGCGGAGGTCCCGCCGGGCCGCCAGCCACTGGCGGGTGGAGCGGGAGAGCTGGTCCGCGTACACCTGGTCGCCGAGGAGGAGCAGGACGTCGGGCCGCACCGCCTCCGGGTCGGCGGCCAGATCGGCGGCGAGGGTGTCGAGCGCGTCGGGGCCGTGCGGTCCGCGCCGGCCGGCCGGCGGGGCGGCCTGGCGGCAGGAGCCGAAGGTGAGGCGGAGGCCGGAGGGCGCGGTCGCGGAGCCCCGCCTTGCCGCGGGCGGGGTCGTGATGGTGCTCGCGGGGAACGGGCTCTCGGGCAGAGGCCAGACCAGGAGGCCGTCGAGGAGGACCTCGTAGGCCGTGGTGGAGGCCGGGGTGAGGCCGGTGACGGTGATCAGGGCGTAGTGGTGGCCGGCTATCTGGAAGGTGTGGACGCTGCCGCCGGAGCCGTCGGCGCAGCGCACCTCGGCTGTGCACGGGCGGTCCGCCTCGATCCATACCGTGGCGGAGTCGCCCGCGTCCCAGTCGACGTGGCGCAGCAGCGGTCCCAGGCGCAATGCCCCCATGCAACTCCCCCTCCTTCGTCCGGCGGTGCGGTTCGATCACCGTACGACGGGGAGGGGGTCGTCCACCTCCCCCTGGCGGGGGAAAGATCCTTGGCCAGGGGTGGGGTGGGTGGGGGGTGTGTGGGGGGTGAGGTGCTTCTGGGGTGCGTGTGGGTGTCAGCAGGCGTTGAGGATGTTGACCAGGGCCGTCTTCTCCGTCGAGTCCATGCTCAGTGCCCAGTACTGCTTGACCCCGACCCACATGCGCGCGTAGGTGCAGCGGTAGGCGGTGCGCGGCGGCAGCCACTTGCCGGGGTCGAGGTCGCTCTTCGCCTGGTTGACGTTGTCGGTGACGGCGATGAGCTGGGGGCGGGTGAGGTCGTTGGCGAACTGCTGGCGCTTGGTGGTGGTCCAGGAGTTGGCGCCGGAACGCCAGGCCTCGGCCAGGGCGACGACGTGGTCGATGTCGAGGTCGGAGGCGGCCGTCCAGGTGGCGCCGTCGTACTCGGAGTACCAACTGCCGCTCACGGCCGCGCAGGCGGCGTCCTGGACCACGCCCGAACCATCGCGCTTGAGGACGGTCTCGCGGGTGTTGCAGGTGCCGGAGACGGTGCTCCAGTGGGGGAAGAGGTCGCGGCTGTAACCGCTGGTGGATCCTTCGGTCTTCGGGGTGACGGTCGCGAGGTAGGAGCGGGCGGCCGCGGCGCTGATCGGGGTGGGAGGCGCGGCGGCGGCGGTGGGGGCGGTGAGGAGGGTGGTCAGGGAGGCCGCCGCGAGTATGGAGGCGAGCATGCCGAGTCGACGCGCGTAGACGGAGCGCGTGGAGGGCTTGGGCGTGGAGGACATGAGGGGCTCCTGGGTGGGGGCAGGGGGTGGGAGTGGTTGGGGCGGGTGCGCTGTGGGGCGTGGCCATGCTGGCCGCGCCGGGTTTCTTGGGGATGGGCGCGAGATGACAGTCTGAAGGCATGACCATGTCACGTCGAGGTTGGTGACGGGCCTTGGGGTGGGGGGAGTTGGGATTAGGGGCCGGGTTGGGCGGGAGTGGGGCGAATGTCCTGCCCGGCGCCCCAGCGCCCCGGCGCCCCAGCGCCCCGGCGCCCCATCCCCCATCCCCCGGCGCCCCGGGCCCCGGCCCCCGGCCCTCGGCCCTCGGCCTCCGGCCTCCGGCCTCCGGCCTCCGGCCTCCGGCCTCCGGCCTCCGGCCTCCGGCCTCCGGCCCCCGGAGGCCGGGGTCGGAGTCGAGGTCAGGTCGGAGCTAGGGCCAGGGGAACGGGGCTTGAGTTGGGGCTGAGGCCTGAGGCCTGAGGGCCGAGGCCGGGGTCCGAGTGCGAGGCCGAGTCGGAGTTTTGGTGTCGGTCGCGGTCCTCGTGCCGGTCCTATTTCGGTGGTCGGTCCCGTTTCTCCTGTCGGGCCGGGTTCGAGTCCCGGGCCCGGTCTGGTGGCTGTGGCGGTGATGGGGACTGCGGCGGCGGGCATGGCAACGGCGCCGCGCCCGGGCTTTCCGGGAGCGGCGCCGTGATCTCGGATCAGAGTCCGGTGGTGAAGGGGTTGTTGTGGACCGCGTTGGAGCTGTAGGCGGTCCGGTCCTTGCGCAACTGCTCGGTGCGCTCCAGCTCGATCAGGAGTCCGTCCGCCTGCTCCGGGCGGTGGTGCCTTTCCCGGCGCATCACTTTGACGACGGCGTACAGCCCCGCAGTGCCCATCAGGGTAAAGAGAACGATCAGTTCGGTCATGGCTTTTCCCCCGGGGTCGCGTTGTTGACCTGCGCATTCCGGTGATCCGGTGCGCCACGGTCGACCGTACCTCCCGGTGTCAGACCTGGCTGCGAGGGTGGGGGCATGGAGACGACGTTGCAACTGACCATCGACTGTGCCGATCCGCGGGTGATGGTGACCTTCTGGACCGAAGCGCTGGGGTATGTGCCGGAGCCGGCGCCGGACGGGCATGCGACCTGGCGCGCGTACTGGGTGGGTATGGGGGTGCCCGAGGGGGAGCTGTCCGATGGGGTGGGGGAGGTGGCGGAGTCGATCGTCGATCCGACCGGTCGGGGGCCTCGGGTGTGGTTCCAGCAGGTTCCCGAGCCCAAGGCCGGCAAGAACCGGGTGCACCTGGATCTCAAGGTCAGCGGTGGGCGCGGTGTTCCGATGGAACTCCGGACCCAGCGGGTCGACGACACGGTGGAGCGGCTCACTGTGGCGGGGGCGGTCGTGCTGCGCGTGCTGGACGACTTGGAGACGCACTACGGGGTGGTGATGCAGGACCCGGAGGGGAACGAGTTTTGCGTCGCCTGAGCGAGGTGAGGTGGGGTGGCCGGGTCGGTGCGCCGCTGGGGGCTTGGCCTGTGGGTTTCGGCCGGGTGGGCCCCGCAGGGCGGGTGGGTATGGCCTGCCGGCCGTGTCCGGGCTGCCTGTTGGACAAGCTCTGCCCGCAAGCACTCGCGGCCGGCTTCGCCGCGGGACGTCCCTCGTCGATGAGGGAGCCACAGCACGATCTCTCGATACAGGGGTCGTCGACTGAGGAGCCACGCCCTGAAACGCCACTTCCGTAGCGCCGGATACGTTGCACGCCCGGGACAGGTGGAGGAGCAGCGGCCGGGGTGCGCGACCCTCTCGCGGCACTCATCGCGGTGATGCCGCCAGGTGACTGCGCCGATGAGCAGGTGGACGTGGACCGGGATGCGATGCGACGCGGCGGGCTTGGGGGTCGCCTTCCCCTCCGACCGCGTCGCCTTCATGGGCATCTACGGAGCTGGAGGCGCCGATAACGCATTCGGCGTCCTCACTCCCGAAGCGGCCATGGAGCCGCCGACCAGTGGACGGGAACTCGGGTGCGTGCCGGGCGAGACTGCCACCCTGCGGCGAACGTGGGCGGGCGAAGGGGGCCCGGACGGCGCTGAGGCCGGACCTGACGCGTCGTTGCACGGGGCGTGAGCTGCGGAGCCGACGTCCTGGGTTGGCTAACCGTCGGCGACGATCCCGACGGGTGGCCGGTCATCGTCTGGGAGCGGCACGGCCGACCCCATTGGAAGGTCTACGACTTCGGAACGGCTGAGTTCCGGTGCCCACTCAGCGAAGCCCCGCCAAGGGGCGGGTCCTTCCCGCGCTTCCTCCGCTGGCGCGAGGAGCAACGACGCTGGGACTCCGGCACGGATCCCTACACGGGCGGACAGGTCAACTCGACCCGTACTTCGGTGTGCAGTTCGGCTGCATGGCGTCCCGGCGCCTCGGCGGCGACCGCGACGCCTCGCCGGCACGCTCGGATCCGGTGGCCGCCTGGATCCGACGGGCGGGTCAGGCCGTCTGGAGGGTGAGGGTGATGGCGCCGTCGGGCGAGGTGGTGATGGCGACGGCGGTCAGGTCGGGGACGTGGACGGTGGGGCCGTGGGCGGCGGCGCGGGGGCCGATGCCGATGACGCGCATGCCTGCGGCCAGGCCCGCGGCGATGCCGGCGGCGGAGTCCTCGAAGACGATGCAGTCGGCCGGGTCCACGCCGAGGGCGGCGGCGCCCATCAGGAAGCCCTCGGGGTCGGGCTTGCTGGCCTGTACGGACTCGGCCGTGATCCGGACCTCGGGCATCGGCAGGGCGGCGGCCGCCATCCTGGCCGTGGCCAGGGCCGCGTCGGCGGAGGTGACCAGCGCGTGCGGGAGGGCGCCGAGGGCTGCCATGAAGGCGGGGGCGCCGCCGATCGGGACCACGCCCTCGGTGTCGGCGGTCTCGCGGGCGAGCATCACCGCGTTCTCGGCGAGGTTCTCCTCCATCGGGCGGTCCGGGAGGAGGATCGCCATCGTGGCGTAGCCCTGGCGGCCGTGGACCACCTTGAGGGACTCCTCCGGATCCAGGCCGTGGGCGACGGCCCAGTCGTGCCAGCAGCGCTCGACCACCGCGTCCGAGTTGACGAGGGTGCCGTCCATGTCCAGGAGCAGGGCCTTGGCGGTCAGGACGGCGGGGGCGGTGGTGGTGCTGGCCGGCATCGGAGGGGCTCCAGACGGGACGGGAAAGAGAACAAGTGGTTCCGTCCACCGGTCAGGGAGTGAGGACGGAACCACTTTGTTCCTGAACAATACAAAACGAGGAGGGGTGCCCGCCACTCGATGCGGTGTGTTCTATCCCTCCAAGGCGCGACGGGTCGCCGGACCATAGACGCCCCACGGGTCCTCGTCGATGTCGTTGTACGCCTGGAACGTCGAGACCGCCGCTTCCGTACGGGCGCCGTATCGGCCGTCGTACTTACCGCGGTAGATGCCCTGCGCTGCCAGCAGGCGCTGGAGCTTCTCCACCTCGGGGCCCGAGTCCCCGTACCGGAGGGTCACCGCTGTCGCGGGGGGCCGCGAGGTCGGCGCGGCGGAACGGCTCGAGGTGGCGGACGGGGCGGCCGAGGGGGGCGACGAACGGCTCGGGGTGGGGGACGGCGAGGGGGACGGGGAGGGGGACGCGGACCGGGAAGGGCTGGGGGAGGGCGAGGGGGGCGGGCTGCTGCTTCGCGCGGTCTGTGACGGCGTGACCTCGACCTGGGTGAGGCTGGTCAAGGGGGAGGGCTTCGCGTCGAGGAGGGTGGTCTCCGGCGTGTCGGAGCCGGAGAAGGCGCTCAGGACGAGGACGGCCGCGCCTATCACCGCGACGGCGGCCGCGGTGACGGGGAGCGTGCGTATGCGGCGCCGCGGGGGTTCGGGTGAGTGCGTCCCGTCGGACTCGTACGGGCCGGCCATGCCGTGTGCCCCGTGTGCCCCGTATGCCAGGCCGGCCTGGTGCGCCGTGTGGGCCTCGTGTGATTCGTACGGGTCGTGTGCTCCGGGCGTCGCGTACGGCTCGTACGCCGGGACGGCGGGGAGCTGCATCGTTTCTTCGGCCATGGACGCTACGGGTGTCCCGTACGCGGGAGTCTCGGCCTCGGGGGCCGACGGCGCGGTGCCGGGGTGGCCGGAGAGGGCTGCCGAGGTGGCATCCGCCGGGCCGGGGCGCGGTGGATAGCCGCCCGCCGGGATGGGGTGCGACGACGTGGTGCCCGCCCGGTCGGCGTGCACCGTGGCGGTGTCCGCCGAGACGGGGTGCGCGGCGGCACCCGCGGGGCCGGGCTGCTGTGGGGTGGGGCGGGGCGTGTTCGCCGGGCCTGGGTGTGCAGCGGCACCCGCCGGGCCGGGCTGCGGTGGGGGGGTGTGGGGCGGGTTCGCTAGGCCGGGATGGGGTGTGAAGGACGCTGGGCCGGTGTGGGGCGGGGCGGGGACCCCGGGGACGGTGTGGGGCGGGAAGTTGCCCCCCGGGTCGGTGTGGGGTGTGAAGGACGCCGGGCCAGTGTGGGGCGCGACGAGGCCCCCCGGCCCGGCGTGGGGCCGGAGGTCGCCCCCCGGGGCGGCGTGGGGCGGGAAGTAGTCCCCCGGGCCGGTGGTGTGGGGCCGGAGGTCGCCCCCCGGGCCGGCGTGCGGCGGGAGGTCGCTCCCCGGGCCCGTGTGGGGCCGGAGGTCGCCCCCCGGGCCCGTGTGGGGCCGGAGGTCGCCCCCCGGGCCGGCGTGCGGCGGGAGGTTGCTCCCCGGGCCCGTGTGGGGCCGGAGGTCGCCCCCCGGGTCGGTGTGGGGTGTGAAGGATGCCGGGCCAGTGTGGGGCGGGAAGTCGTCCCCCGGGCTGGCGTGGGGCGGGAAGGGGGACGCCTGGTTGGGGTGTGCCGGAGTGGCCGCCCAGTTGAGGTCTGGTGTGTGGGGTCTGCCTGCGTGTGGTGGTGTCGGGTCCGGGTGGGGCGGAGTGGGGTCCGGCCCGCCCGGGGGCTGGGTTGTGCGGCCCGGGTGTGCCGGGGGTGGGGTCGGGTTGGGGCGGGATACGTAAGGGCGGACGCGCAAGGGTTGGAAGCCTGGTGCGCAGTCGCAGGCTCCTCCCGTCGTGCCGCATTCTGGACAGTGCTCAGTGCTCACTCGAATCCCTCCCCTGGCCGCTGCCTGCGATTATGCAGACCCCCGGTAACCCGCCCAACCCGTCCGACAGGCCATAACCGGACACACCGCTCAGGATGGAGGAGTCGATCAGGCCTGAGGAGGAGCCGATGGTGCAGGACGTGACCACGGAGCCCGACCCGCGGAAGCGGAAGTCCGGCCCCAGCGCCGAACACGCCTCTCGTGAGGTGCTCGTCTCCATCGGCGCGCTGCTGCTGGGGCTTCTCATCTCTTCGCTCGACCAGACCATCGTGTCGACGGCCCTGCCGACCATCGTCAGCGATCTCGGCGGGATGTCCCACCTGTCGTGGGTGGTCACGGCCTACATGCTCGCCTCGACGGCCGCCACACCGCTGTGGGGCAAGCTCGGGGACCAATACGGGCGCAAGAAGCTGTTCCAGGCCGCCATCGTGATCTTCCTGATCGGGTCCGCCCTGTGCGGCCTGGCGCAGAACATGCCGCAGCTCATCGGCTTCCGCGCGCTGCAGGGACTGGGCGGCGGCGGGCTGATGGTGCTGTCGATGGCGATCGTCGGAGACATCGTCCCGCCGCGCGAACGCGGCAAGTACCAGGGGCTCTTCGGCGCGGTCTTCGGAGCCACCAGCGTGCTGGGTCCGCTGCTGGGCGGACTGTTCGTGGACCACCTGTCGTGGCGCTGGGTCTTCTACATCAACCTCCCCATCGGTCTCGTCGCCCTCGTCGTCATCGCCGCAGCCCTGCGCATCCCGGTGCACACCGAAAAGCACACCATCGACTACCTCGGCACCTTCCTCATCGCCTCCGTCGCGACCTGCTTGGTGCTCGTCGCCTCCCTCGGGGGCACCTGGGGCTGGAGCTCCCCGGAGATCATCGGGCTCGCGGTACTCGGCCTGGTCCTGCTGGTCGCCTTCGTCATCGTCGAGCGGCGGGCCGTGGAACCGGTGCTGCCGCTCAAGCTGTTCCGGATCCGGACCTTCACCCTCTGCTCGCTGATCAGCTTCATCGTCGGCTTCGCGATGTTCGGCGCCATGGTCTACCTGCCGACCTTCCTGCAGGTGGTCCAAGGCGTCTCCCCGACCATGTCGGGCGTCCACATGCTGCCGATGGTGCTCGGACTGCTGATCACCTCCACCGTGTCCGGCCAGATCGTCAGCCGCACCGGGCGCTGGAAGGTCTTCCCGATCGCGGGCACGGCCCTGACCGCCCTCGGGCTGCTGCTCCTGCACCAGCTGGAGCGGACCAGCTCCACCTGGGAGATGAGCGTCTACTTCTTCGTCTTCGGCGCCGGCCTCGGACTGGTCATGCAGGTGCTCGTCCTCGTGGTGCAGAACTCGGTCGGCTACGCAGACCTCGGCGTAGCCACCTCCGGTGCCACCTTCTTCCGCTCCATCGGCGCCTCCTTCGGCGTCGCCATCTTCGGCACGATCTTCACCAACCGGCTCGACGACAAGCTGGCCGGGGCGCTCAGGGGGATCCCTCTGCCGCCGGGTGTGGACGTGAGCAAGGTGGAGGCCGATCCGCGCGCCATCGGCGCCCTCCCCGCCGAGCTGCGCCCCCGCGTGCTCGACGCCTACGCCACCTCCATCACCGACGTCTTCCTCTACGCGGTGCCCGTGGTGCTGGTGGCCTTCGTCGTGGCCTGGTTCCTCAAGGAGGACAAGCTGCGCGGTTCGGTGACGGCGCCCGATGTCACCGAGACCCTCGCCTCCAATCCCGTCCAGCGCTCATCCCGCGAGGAGGTGGCCCGCGCCCTGTCGGTGCTCGGGACCCTTCAGGGGCGCAAGCACATCTACGAGAAGATCACCGCGAAGGCCGGTTACGACCTGCTGCCCGCCGCCAGCTGGATGCTGCTGCGCATCAACAAGTACGGCACCGTCGATCCGGCGGTGCTGGCCGAGAAGACCAGCGTGCCGCTGAGGGCCATCACGGACGCCAGCCGCCAGATCGAGGAACGCGGGCTGGCCGTCCGCGACGGTCTGCCGCTGGTCCTGACGGAGAAGGGGCGCGCGAGCGCGCTGAAGCTGTCGGCCGCACGCGAGGAATCACTCGCCGAACTGCTCGGCGACTGGTGGGGCCCTGACCGGCCGACCGACCTGTCCGAGCTGGTCGCGGAGATCAACTCGGAGCTCTGTGGTTCCGATTCCGAGGAGCCCTACGAGACCCTGCCCCGCCGGGACCACTCCGCCCGGTGAACCACTGCGCCCGGTGAACCACTCCGCCGGGTGGCGGGTCCGGGGTACCGCGCCCCGTGCCCGCCCCGCCCGGAGTCCCCGACGGCCGCCCGGCCGGTCAGACCAGGCGCTTCTCGAACCAGTGCTCGGCGTAGGGGCCGGAGCTGTACGCGGGTATCTCCGCGTACCCGTGGCGCGCGTACAACGCGCGGGCCTCCACCAGGTCGGACCGGGTGTCCAGCCGGACCCGCTCGGCGCCCAGTGCCCGGCCCGCGTCCTCCAGGACCCGGAGCAGGGCCGCCCCGCCGCCCGTGCCGCGGGCGCGCGGGTCCACGTACACCCGAGTGAGCTCGGCCGTGACGGGGTCCAGGAGGCGTATCCCCCCGCACGCGAGGGGCCGGCCGTCGAGCCTGCCGACCACGAACCGGCCCGTCGGCTCCGTGAGCTCGTCGTCCGGGAAGTCCAGCAGGCCCTGGTCGATCTCGGCCTCGGTGACGGACCGCCGCCAGTACCGGCCTGCGACCTCCGCGTAGTAGGCGCGGCGCAGCAGTGTGGCGTCCGGGGTGGTGAACGGCTCGGCGGCAACCTGCCAGGCTCCGGGTCCGGGTCCGGGTCCCGGTCGGGATCCGGCTCCGGCAGGGGCAGGGGCAGGAACGGCGGTCGCGTGGGTGGGCGATGCCGTAGTCGTGGTCGTCTGCGGGGTCGCAGGCGTGGTCGTGGTGAGCGTCTCTCTGCTGGTCATGACGTCATTGTGGAGCGGCGCCCCGCAGTCCGCGTTGGAATATCCACAGGACCGGGCCGATGATAGGAAAAAGGGCAAACCGTACGCACGAAGGGCGTGACCGTCATGTCGGAGCATCCAGACTGTGCCCTGATCCGCCGCGGCTACGAGGCTTTCGGCCGGGGCGACATGGAGAAGCTGAGCACGATGATGACGGCCGACGTCATCCAGCACATGCCCGGCAGTGGCCCCCTCTCGGGACACCACAAGGGGCGGGAAGCCGTCTTCGACCTCTACCGCCGGCTCGGCGAGGAGACGAACGGAACATTCACCGTGCATCTGGATAAATTGCTCGCCGACGGCCGCGGCCACGTCATGAGTTTCCACACAACCCGCGCCGACCGCGGTGACCGCGGGATCGAGATCCACGAAGGGATCTTCTTCACGATCGTCGCCGGAAAGATCAGCGACCTCGACGTCTGCACCGAGGACATCGAGGAGAGCGACGCCTTCTGGGCCTGACCCGCCTGACCCGCCTGACCCGCCTGACGCGTATGACGCGCCTGACAGGTCTGACGAATCTGACGAATCTGACGATCTCGCGGTCCTGACGGATCTCACGGATCTGACGAACCTGACGGGCCTGCGCTCTGACGGGCCCGAGCTCCGACGGGCCTGCGCCCCGACCCGCCTGACGGGGAGCCAGAGGAAACCGAGAAGGGCCCGGAGCCGTGGCTCCGGGCCCTTCCGACGCTCAGCCCTGCTTCGGCGCCGCCTGCTGCACGACCTCGAACGACCACACCGACGAGCCCGTGGCGGCGGGCTTCGGCCGCTCCGCACCCGCCGGACCGCCGCCCTGGTGGGCCGCCTTCATGGGGCCGTCCATCCACGCCTGGAAGTCCTCCTCGGAACGCCACCGCGTGTACACGAGATACTGGTCCGTGCCCTCGACGGGCCGCAGCAGCTCGAACCATTCGAAGCCGTCCGAGCTCTCCACGGAGCCCGCACGGGAGGCGAACCGCTGCTCCAGAACCTCCCGCTGTTCGTCGGGGACGGTGAGGGCGTTGATCTTCACGATGCTCATGCCCGCCATCCTAGGTATCGCGCGGGGGATATCGTCGTCCGGGTAAATGAAGCACGCGGTATGAAACGCGGTACGAAACGCGGCAGCCAGGCGAAGTCAGGGTTGCGGTCAACAGGGCGGGAGGCCGGCGAGGCGTGGCTAACGCGGCGGAGCACAGTGGTGCGAACGGACATGCCGGGGTCATAGGCGGTAGCGGTGGCGGCAGGCTCGAGGCGGCGCGCCTCATGCTGTGGGCGCTGGCCTTGCTGCTCGCCGTCAGGCAGGCCGCGGTCGTGCTGCGCGTGCCACCGGGCGAGTGGCTCAGCGGATTCCACCTGCCGGGCAGCCTGCCGGGCTCCCTCTACACGAGCGGCCAGTTCACCGGGACCCCCTTCGCGGGGCTGGTACTCAAGCCGCTCCTCGGCCTCGCCGCGCCCTCCCTGGAGGTGGCCTGGACCTGCGTGACCCTGCTGCTCGTCGCCGGTATCGGGCTGGTCGCCGCGCGCGCCCTGCCCGACCCCGTGCCACGGCGCACCGCGCTGCTCGCCGCGCCCGTGCTGGTCGGGCTGATGATGGTCTCGCTGCCCGTCCGCGAGGCCGCCCTGCCCGGGCAGACCGCCGTACTGCCCGTGCTGTTGGTGCTCCTCGCCGTGTTCCGGGTTCCGAGCGAGCGCTCCTCCGGGTTCCTGATCGGCCTGGCCGCGGCCCTCCAGCCCGCGCTGCTGCTCTTCGCGCCGCTGTTGTGGCTGACGGGACGCAGGGTCACCGCGCGCTCCGCCGCCGCGACCTTCGCCGGCGCCTCCACCCTGTCCTGGGCGGCCCTGCCCAGCGACTCGTGGACGTACTGGGTCCAGCACCTGGCCGGCACCGGGCTCGGCGGCGCACCCGGCAGCATCGCCAACCAGTCCGTGCACGGCGCCCTGCTGCGCCTGGGCCTCTCCGGCCCCGGCGAGGTCCTGCTCTACGTCGCCCTCGCGGCCCCGATCGTCTGGATCGGCCTGCGCCGCGCCGTCCGCTACGCCCGTGACGGCCAGCTGCTGCTCGCCGTCGCGATCACCGGCTGTGTGGCCGTCGCCGTGTCCCCGACCGGCTGGCGCCACCAGCTGCTGTGGGTGCTGCTCGCGGTCGCCGGCAAGGTCGGCAAGCGGGCCGCGGACCGGCCGGTGTGGCCGGTGGCCGTGGTCCTCGCCATGACCCTGCCGAGCGACGTGCTGCTGCCCAACCTGGTCGCGCTGGCCCCCGTACGGGACAACGTGCTGCTCCTCGCGGCCCTCGCGGCGGCCTGCGCCGTGCCGTTCCTCCCGCGCTCCTCCCCGTACTGGCGCGAGCCGGTGCCGACCGCCTACGGGCGGCCGGCGCCCGCGCGCTGGGCGCGGGTGCCGCTGCTGCCGTTCTGGCGGCGCGTGCTGTCGCGTCCGAACCTGCTGCTGGAACTGCTCCTGATACGGGTCGGGTACTCGCTCTACTCGCACATCCGGGCCGCCGCGCCCACCAGCCGCACCCTCGCGGAGGGCAACGGCAGCCAGATCCACGGGATCGAGAAGGCGCTCGGCATCGACATCGAGCTCGCCGTGAACCACGCCGTCGTGAACGCGCCCTGGCTGGAGGCGTTCTTCAACTTCTACTACACCTCCTTCCACTTCGTGGTCCCGTTGGCGATCCTGGCGGTCCTGTACTGGCGCCGTCCCAAGGACTACCGCTGGGCGCGCGCCTCCCTGGGCCTGGCGACCGTGCTGGCGCTCATAGGGTTCTGGCTCTACCCGCTGGCGCCGCCGAGGCTCATGCCGGGGATGGGCTACGTCGACACCGTGCACGGGGTGCAGGACCTGGCCAACCCGAGCTACGGGGCGATGACGGCGATCTCCAACCAGTACGCGGCGATGCCCTCGCTGCACTTCGGCTGGTCGCTGTGGTGCGGGATCGTGGTCGTCATGATCGCGCCGAAGGGCTGGCAGAAGCTGCTGGGTGCGCTGCACCCGACGATCACGGTGTGCGCGATCGTCGCGACCGCCAACCACTGGGTGCTCGACGCGGTCGGCGGAGCGCTCGTCGTCGGTGCCGGTTTCGGGCTCGTCTACGTGCTCTCCGGCCCCCGGGGCGATGCGCGGCCGGCCGGGCTCGCCGTACCGCGGCCCCGGCGGCCCGAGCGGGTCGGAGCGGGGTCCGCGGAGCGGACGAGGGCCTGAGGGCCTGAGGGCCGTGCGACGACGAAGGGGTGCCGGGGCGGTGTAACAGCCCGCCCCGGCACCCCTTCGCGATGGATCGCCGCGTTCTGCCAGGATCCGCCCGCGGGGCGGCTTCCGCCACTCGGGGCGGGGGGAAGGGGGGCAGCGCAGCCCCAAGGGGCCGGACCCGGCGGCGGGGTTTCGGGGAGGCTATTCGGTCGGCAGGTGGGCCAGTACGAGGGCGATCGCCGCTCGGGCCGTGTCCGCTTCGCCGAGGACGGTCGTCTGGCGGGGGCCGCGGACGCGGAAGCGGCCGTCCGGCAGGGGTTCCACGGCCGGTGCGGTCACGGCGAAGGGGTGTCCGGCGGAGGCGCTGAACCACAGGGTGAAGTGGCTGGTGTACGGGTACAGCCGGCGCAGTTCCGGCTCCTCGCGGGCGGCCTCGATGAGGGCCAGCACCCCCTGGCTCATGGCCTCGGAACCGTCGCCGAGATCGACCATCCGCTGCCACGTCGTGGGCAGTCGCTGCCACCGTCTCGCGCTGGGGTCCTCAAGGTTCATCCGGGCAGTCTGGGTCCGGCCCGCCGCCAAGGCAATGATCCCGAAGGCGGCGAGACGATAACGACCTGCGGGTAACAACCGAGGGACGGCAGGGGCCGGGCGTGGGAGGTGGGGCCCCTGCCGTCCTGGATCACGGGTCAGTCGTAGCTGACAGCCGTGGCTGTCGGTCGTAGCTGTCAGCCGTGGCTGACCCGCAGTTCCTTGATGCCGTTCAGCCAGGCCGCGCGCAGCCGGCGCGGGCCCTCACCGACGAGGCGCAGGTCGGGCAGGGCGTCGGCCAGGGCGTTGAACATCAGGTCGATCTCCATGATCGCCAGCGACTTGCCGAGGCAGAAGTGCGGGCCGCCGCCGCCGAAGCCCAGGTGCGGGTTCGGGTCGCGGGTGATGTCGAAGACGTCGGGGTTCTCGAAGACCTCGGGGTCGTGGTTGGCCGAGGAGTAGAACATGCCGACGCGGTCGCCCGCCTTGATCTTCTGGCCGCCCAGCTCGGTGTCCTGGGTGGCGGTGCGCTGGAAGGACACCACGGGGGTGGCCCAGCGGACGATCTCCTCGGCCGCCGTCGAGGGCCGGGTCGCCTTGTACAGCTCCCACTGCTCGGGGTGGGTCAGGAAGGCGTGCATCCCGTGGCTGATGGCGTTGCGCGTGGTCTCGTTGCCCGCCACCGCCAGGAGGAGGACGAAGAAGCCGAACTCGTCGGAGCCCAGGTTGCCCTGTCCCTCGGCCGCCACGAGCTGCGTGACGATGTCCTTGGCCGGACACTCCTTGCGCTCCGCCGCGAGGTTCATCGAGTAGCCGATGATCTCCGCCGCGGCGTTGCCGCCGACCTCGGCGGTGATCGCGTACTCCGGGTCGTCGTACGCGATCATCTTGTTCGACCAGTCGAAGATCCGGGACCGGTCCTCCTGCGGTACGCCGATCAGCTCGGCGATGGCCTGCAGGGGGAGCTCGCACGCCACTTGGGTGACGAAGTCGAAGCTGCCGTCGGCCGAGGCTTCGAGGGCCTCCGCGACGATCTTGCGGGCCCGGTCGCGCAGGGCGTCCTCCAGCCCGCGGATGGCCCGCGGGGTGAAGCCGCGCTGCACGATCTGGCGTACGCGGGTGTGTTCCGGCGGATCCATGTTCAACATGATCAGTCGCTGGGCATCTATCGCATCGCGCTGGATGTGCTCGTTGAAGCGGATGATCGCCGTGTTCGTGGTGGAGGAGAACAGCTCCGGGTGCGTGGAGATGTACTTGACGTCCGCGTGCCGGGTGACGGCCCAGTAACCCTCGTCGTCGAAGCCGGTGACGCCCCGCGGCTGCGGGCACCACCACACGGGTGCGGTCTGCCGCAACTGCGCGAACTCGGGGTAGGGAACCCGGTCTTGGAGAACGTCCGGGTCGGTGGCGTCGAAGCCTTCGGGCAGTGCGGGGCAGGTCATCGGGCGGCTCCAAAGTCTGACGGCCCATCAGAAGTTGGCTTGAAGGTAGTAACGAGTTCTAGAAGTGACAAGGGGCCCCGCGCCAACTGTTGCGTGTGGAATCCGTGTAAGCCGCGTGCAAGACCCTTGCGTAGCGGGTGTTCTGGTCATAAGACTGCGGGGAGAACTAGAACGCGTACTAGTTCGGGTGGGGCGCCGGGACGGCCCGCCCGTCAGCTGAGGCGCGCTAGCCGATGCGCGCTGCGCGCTGTGCGCTACGCAGGAGCAGGAGAGGACGAGCTCATGGCCGCGGAACCCGTCATCGTCGAAGCCGTACGCACCCCCATCGGCAAGCGCGGGGGCGCGCTCGCCAATCTTCACCCCGCCTACCTCCTCGGCGAGACCTACCGCGAGCTCCTCGCCCGCACCGGCATCCAGCCCGACTGCGTGGAGCAGATCGTCGGCGGCACCGTCACGCACGCCGGCGAGCAGTCGATGAACCCGGCCCGCAACGCCTGGCTGGCCATGGGCCTCCCGTACGAGACCGCCGCGACCACCGTGGACTGTCAGTGCGGCAGCTCCCAGCAGGCCAACCACATGGTCGCCAACATGATCTCCGGCGGTGTCATGGACATCGGCATCGCCTGCGGGGTCGAGGCCATGAGCCGGGTACCGCTCGGTTCCGGATCCAAGCACGGACCCGGCAAACCCTTCCCGGACGAGTGGAACGTCGACCTCCCCAACCAGTTCGAGGCCGCCGAGCGCATCGCCCGCCACCGGGGCCTGACCCGCGAGGACGTGGACACGCTCGGCGTCCTGTCCCAGCAGCGGGCCGCCGCCGCGTGGGCGGAGGAGCGGTTCAAGCGCGAGACCTTCGCCGTGCAGGTGCCCACGACGGAGGCCGAGCAGGCCGCCGGCCAGGGCATGTGGCGGCTCGTCGACCGGGACGAGGGCCTGCGCGACACCTCCATGGAGGCGCTCGCCCGGCTCAAGCCGGTCATGCCGACCGCCGTGCACACCGCCGGCAACTCCTCGCAGATCTCCGACGGCGCCGCCGCCGTGATGTGGGCCTCGCGCAAGATGGCCCGCGCGCTCAAACTGCGGCCGCGCGCCCGGATCGTCGCCCAGACGCTGGTCGGCTCCGACCCGCACTTCCACCTGGACGGGCCGATCGACGCCACACGGGCGGTGCTGGGCAAGGCCGGCATGTCCCTCAAGGACATCGACCTCGTCGAGATCAACGAGGCCTTCGCCTCCGTCGTCCTCAGCTGGGCCCAGGTCTTCGACCAGGACCTGGAGAAGGTCAACGTCAACGGCGGCGGCATCGCGCTCGGCCACCCCGTCGGCGCGACGGGGGCCCGCCTGATCACCACCGCGCTCCACGAGCTGGAGCGCCGGGACAAGGAGTTCGCGCTGATCACCATGTGTGCGGGTGGCGCGCTGGCGACGGGCACCATCATCCAGCGGCTGTAGCCGCTCACCGACCCTGTGGGATGGGATCGCGAAGGCCCCGGTGGCCGGACCTGGGGAGGTCGGCCGCCGGGGCCTTCGCATGCGCTGCTCCGGTGCTGCTTGGGTACTGCTTCGGCGCTGCTTCGTCTGCTCG